>JBAZSM010000062.1:0-9104 GCA_041662425.1 Pseudolabrys sp. | reverse complement strand
CGGGATGCGGTAAATCGACGGCGCTGCGTCTGATCGGCGATCTGATGCCGTGGCAATCCGGCGATGTTCATGTCGAGGGCCGGCTGCCGGCCAAGGCCTGGGAGCGCCTCGCCTACGTTTTCCAGGCTCCCCGCCTGTTGCCGTGGAAGAACGCGCTCGATAACGCCGCGTTCGGCATCGAACTGCGAAGGCCGGGCGAGAGCGCGGCCTCACGTCGCGAAAAAGCCCGCGCCGAACTTGTCCGTGTCGGCCTCGGCAACGATCTGCACAAAATGCCGCGCATGCTCTCCGGCGGCGAACGCCAGCGTGTGGCCATCGCGCGGGCGCTGGCTCTCGATCCCGACATCATTTTGATGGACGAGCCCTTCTCGGCGCTCGATCACAACACCCGCGCGCGACTGCGCCAGCAGATCGTCGAAATCTGGCAGGAGCGGCGGAAGACCATTCTGTTCGTCACCCACGACATCGACGAAGCGCTGTACCTGGCCGACCGCATCATCGTCCTGTCGAAAAAGCCGACCGTCGTCCGCGAGACCATCACGGTCGATGCGCCGCGCCCGCGCGACACTGAACACGACGCCGCGCTGAAAGCGCAGCGCGCCCATCTCGTCTCGATTTTCGACAGCATCGAACAGCAGAAGGAAGTTGCATGACCACAGGAACCGTCTTCCGTCGCATTCGCATCGGCGTCATGGCCGGCAGCATCGCAGCGCTTGCCGCGGCGGCGCTGCCGCCGATGGCGCAGGCGAAAGAACAGGTCACCTTCGGATATCTCGCCGATCCCTCGCATGAAGCCGCGATTTGGGCGTTGCGCAACGGCAAGGTGACATCCGATACAATCGAGGTGACGGCAACGCCGCTGCAGATCCCCGCGCTGATCCAGGCGACCTCGGCCCGCACCTATGACGTGATCGAAACGGCCGCCATGGCAATTCCGCCGGCACGGGCCCGCGGCCTCGATCTTCAGATCATGGGCGCCGGCTTGCGCTATCACACCTCCGGCGAAGGCGCAGGGATCTGGGTGAAGAAGGATTCCCCGATCAAGTCCGTCGCCGACCTCAAGGGCAAGCG
This sequence comes from Pseudolabrys sp., assembly GCA_041662425.1. Taxonomy (GTDB): domain Bacteria; phylum Pseudomonadota; class Alphaproteobacteria; order Rhizobiales; family Xanthobacteraceae; genus Pseudolabrys. The sequence continues at coordinate 8,033 of JBAZSM010000062.1, read as the reverse complement.
TCTTGCCGTCTATTCGCTCGGCTCCGCCGGCATCACGCTCATCCGCATTGCGCTGCATGACGTCTACGGACTGAACGTGTCCCTGAAGGACGGCGACCTGACTTTCGTCGAACTGCCGGCGCCGGCAATGCCGGCCGCTTTGGCGACCGACAAGGTCGACGCCGCGACGCTGATCCACGCCCAGGCCTTCAACGCCATGAAGACCGGCGACTTCCGCGCCATCGCCCAAACCGCCAAGGACCTGACCGATAAATTCCACGTTCGCATGGTGTCGGCCGTTATTGCCGGCTACGGCGACAAGCTCAGCGCGAAGCCCGAGGTCTATCGCGAATTCCAGCGCGTTGTGCGGGCGTCGGTGGACTATGCCAAGAACCATCCCGACGAGGTGTTCCCGGTCGTCGGCAAGCAATTCAACATCGACCCTGAATTTTTCAAGGCCTGGTTCTCCCGCTTCTCGGATCTCCCTGTCCTGCTTTCCGATCAGGACGTCAAAGCCATCGACATTCTGTGGTCGAAGTCCAAGGAGCTCGGCATCCTCAAGGACCATCCGCCCGTCCAGGAAACGCTCTGGAAGGATGCCGTTCGCGAATAGTCTCGAACCGAGCGCGCGCGCGGCCTGGGCGACATGAAAGCACAGATTCTTCAGAACATGAGCCGGGCATGGTCCAGCGGGACCGTGCTCGCGCATCTGTTCACCATCGGCTTCCTACTGGCGTGGTGGGGATATTCATTGATCGTCCCCGCCTATCAATTGCCCGGCCCCGCCATCGTCGCGCAGCGCGCCGTCACGTTTCTCACCGACAGCGACGATATCGCCCAGCTTCTGCTATCGCTGTTTCATGTCAGCGTCGCGATCGTAGCGGCTTTCGTGATCGGCTGCGCGCTGGCGGCGCTGGCTCAATATGTCGAACCTCTCCGTTTGCTGATCGACGGACGGCTGACACCCTTTCTGAATGCGTTTTCCGCGATCGGCTGGCTGTTCCTGGCGATGCTGTGGTTCGGGCTCGACAGCTTCACCGTGATCTTCGCGGTGACGTTGATCCTCATTCCTTTCACCATCATCAATGTGCGTACCGGCCTGCAGGAGCTGGACGGCGATCTCATCGAACTCGGCCATAGCCTGTCGCGCAATCCGCTGCAGCTCGGCCTCCGCATCGTCATTCCGCTGCTGGTGCCGTATCTCTTCGCCGCGCTGCGCAACAGCTTCGGCGTGTCGTGGAAAGTCGTACTGACGGCCGAATTGTTCGGCGGCAGCGGCGGCGTCGGTTATCTGCTCAATATCGCACGCCAGCAGTTCGACACCGAGACGATTTTCGCCGTCATCGGCTTCATCCTCGTCTTCGTCGCTTTCGCTGAAATCGTTTTGTTCAGGCCGATCCAGCGCCATCTCGACCGGAGCTTCGGCCGTGGCTAGCGCCATCCGCAAACCGAGCCTGCTCCAACGGGTCATCGCCGACGGCGCGATCCTTGCGGTGCTCATCGTCTGGTGGATGAACGCGCGTCATCTGCCGGCTTACGTGCTGCCGGGGCCGTTCGAGGTGCTGCGCTCGATGGCGCAATTCGTCACCAATGGCGACACCGCGTTCAACGCGCTGGTCAGCCTGGTCCGCGTCATCTCGTCGGTTCTGATCGCAATGGTACTTGGCGTTGTGATCGCCGTCGTCGTGCAGGCCGTCCCCATCCTCAATGCGACCGTCGAACGCCGGCTGCTTGTCTTCCTCAACAGCTTCCCGTCGGTCGGCTGGGCCATTCTCGGCGTCGTCTGGTTCAAGATATCGACGCCGACCGTGCTGTTCATCCAGACCGCGATCATCCTGCCATTCTGCATCATCAACGCGTTGGCCGGCTTCCGCCAGATCGACGCCGAGCTTAACGAAATGGGGCTGAGCCTGACGCGAAGTCCGGTGCGGCGGTTCTTCAAGATCACGCTGCCGCTGGTGGCGCCGTTTCTGATCGCCGGCCTGCGGATCTCTTACGGCATCTGCTGGAAGATCGCGCTGGTATCCGAACTGTTCGGCGCCTCGTCCGGCCTCGGCTATCTGCTCATGAACGCGCAATCGACCTCGGATGCCGCCATGGTGTTCGCTTGCTGCTTCGTCATCGTCGTCATCTACACGGTGACAGACTATCTGGTACTCCGGCCCTTGGCCGTGCGCTTCTCCGTCAATCAGGGACTGCATACATGACGACGACTGTTGTTGAAAAAATCGGCGCCGCGCCGCGCATCGCGGTCGAACATGCCGGCGCCGGCGAGGCGGTTATTTTCATGCACGGAATCGGCGGCAATCGCCGCAACTGGCGTGATCAGATTCCGGCGTTCAGCAAGTACTTCAAGGCGATCGCCTGGGATGCGCGCGGATACGGCGACAGCGACGACTACGAGGGGCCATTGAACTTCCACAGCTATGCCGACGACGTGGTGCGCGTGCTCGATCATTTCGGCGTCGAGCGCGGCACCCTGGTCGGCCTTTCGATGGGCGGACGCATCGCCATGGATTTCGCCGCCCGCCATGCCGACAGATTGAAGACCCTCGTTCTGTGCGACACGCACAAGGGTTTTGCCGGACTGTCGCCGGAGGCGCGCACGGCTTTCATCGCGTCGCGCAAGGAGCCGCTGGTCAACGGCAAGGAGCCGAAAGATATCGCCGGACCGGTTGCCAAAACCCTGATCGGCCCGAACGCGTCGAAGGAAGCCTACGAAGCCCTGGTCGACAGCATGAGCCGGCTGCACAAGGAGTCCTATATCAAGAGCATCGAGGCTTCGGTGAACATGGACGTGCGAACCGACCTCGATAACATCGCCGTGCCGACCATGGTTGTCGTTGGCAGCGCCGATCGGCTGACCACCGTCGACATGGCCCGCTCGATAGCGAGCGACATTCCGGGCGCCGAACTGTCGATCATCGAAGGCGCCGGGCATCTCGTGAACATCGAGGAGCCCGAGAAGTTCAACAGCATCGTGGTCGATTTTCTACGCCGCAAACTCAACGGGTAGCTCATTGAGCGACGGTTCCAAACTCAAGCCGCGCCGGCGGGTTTCGCCGCCGGCGCGCGAGCTCATTCTGAAGGCCGCGACCGAGGCCTTCGTCGCGCATGGCTATGCCGGCGCGAGCATCGATCAGATCGCGGCACAGGCCGGCGTTTCAAAACCCACGATTTACAGCCATTTTGAAGGCAAAGAGGCGCTCTTCGTCGCCATCATGAACTCGGTCTGCGATAACTTCGAGGAACCGTTTCTGGCCCCTCATGCCAACCAGGAAGACCTGCCGACGATCCTGAACCGGGTCGCCGACAATTACACGCGCTCGATTCTGCAGCCGGGCGTCGTGGCCATGCATCGCCTTTTTGTCGCCGAAGCCGAACGCTTCCCGGAACTGTCGCGACGTTATTATGAGGTCGGCCCGCAGCGCGTGCACAAGACCCTGGCCGGTTTCTTCACCAATCGCATGGCGCGCGGCGAGATCCGGACGATGGATGCCGTCATGCTCGCGCAATTCTTCGCCGCATTGGTGATCGCGCCGATGCGGACGCGTTGCCTGTTCGCGGTCGAAACCGATATCGACTGGGAGGCGCTCGATCGCCAGAACCGCGAGGCGATTTTGCTGTTCCTGAACGGTTGCGGCGAACGTTGAAACAGCGCTCTCGTGGAGCGCCACCGATCTGCCCTGCCCGGCCGAGGCCGGCAGCGCCGCCAGCTACTCGTGCCGCAGCGCCTCGATCGGATTGAGCCGCGCGGCGCGGCGGGCCGGAAAATAGCCGAACACCACGCCGACCAGCGCCGAGAAGACGAAAGCCACCAGGATGATCTGGCCGTCCACGGCGAACGGCACCTGCAGCGCCCGTGTCGCCGCCAGCGCGAGCCCGAGGCCGAGAAGGATGCCGGCGAGCCCGCCGAACAGCGAGAGCACCATGGCCTCGACCAGGAACTGCGCCAGCACCTGCCGCTCAAGCGCGCCGATGGCTAACCTGATGCCGATCTCGCGCGTGCGCTCGGTCACCGACACGAGCATGATATTCATGATGCCGATGCCGCCAACCAGCAGACTCACCGCCGCCACCGCGCCGAGCAGCGCGGTCAGCATCGTGGTGGTGCCGGCAGTCGCCTGCGCGACCTGCTTCATGTCGCGCACCGAGAAGTCGTCTTCCTTGCCGGGCGCGATGTTGCGGCGCTCGCGCAGCATCCATTCGATGTCGGCCTGAACCTTCTCGGTGGCGACGTTGTCCTTGGCCGAGACGATGATGCGGCCGATGTCGGCGTTGCCGATCAGGCGGCGCTGCACGGTGCGCAGCGGCATCAGCACGACGTCGTCCTGGTCGGTGCCGAAGCTCGACTGGCCCTTGGGCACCAGCACGCCGATCACTTCACAGGAGACGTTGCTGACGCGGATGTTGCGGGCTAGAGGATCGGTCGCGCCGAACAGCTTGTCGCGCACCGTTTCGCCAATGATGCAGGCGGCGCGGCCCGAACGAATTTCGCCGTCGACGAACTGACGGCCGGATTTCAGCGCCCAGGCCTGGGTGATGAAGTAGTCGTTGTCGGTGCCGGTGACGCTCACCGTGCGGCTTTCGGTGCCGTGGATCACGGTCACCGATTTCGTTCCCACCGGCGCCACCGCCTTCACGCCGTTAAGCTGGGTCTTCATCGCTTCGACATCGCGTGCGTTAAAGGCCTTGGCATCCGCGCTGGCGCGTCCCGGCCCGAACTGCCCCGGGCTCACGAACAGCACATTGGAGCCGAGCTTGGCGAGATCGGCCGTCACCTTGGCGGTGGTGCCGTTGCCGATCGTCACCATCGCGATCACGGCGCCGACGCCGATGACGATGCCGAGGACCGTCAGGAGCGAGCGCAGCGGATTGCGCCGGATCGCCTGCATGGCCAGTTTGACGGCCTCGTACAGCATTACGCGGCCTGCTTGTTGAGGATGTCGCTCTCGAGCCTGCCGTCGACGAAGCGCAGAATGCGCCGGGCATAGGCGGCGATGTCGGTTTCGTGCGTGACCATCACGACGGTCACGCCCTGGTCGCGGTTGAAGCTTGTGACCAGATCCATGATTTCGCGGCTCGTCTTGGTGTCGAGGTTGCCGGTCGGTTCGTCGGCGAGCAGCACGACCGGATCGGTGACGATGGCGCGCGCTATCGCGACGCGCTGTTGCTGGCCGCCGGACAGTTCGCCCGACGTATGGTGCCCGCGCCCGGCCAAACCGACGCGTTCGAGGGCGCGGGTGGCGAGCTTCTGCCGCTCGGCCGATGGCAAGCCGCGATAGATCAGCGGCAGCTCGACGTTTTCGAGCGCGGTGGTGCGGGCGAGCAGATTGAAACCCTGGAACACAAAGCCCAGCAAATGCCGGCGAATAAGCGCGCGCGCGTTCTGCGGCAGCCGGCCGACCTCGGTTCCGCTGAGGAAATAGTCGCCCGACGTCGGCGTATCGAGACAGCCCAGGATGTTCATGGCGGTCGACTTGCCGGAGCCGGACGGCCCCATGATCGCGACGAACTCGCCCGCCTCGATGACGACGTCGACATTGTCGAGCGCGTGAACGGTGCTGGCACCGCTGCCATAGACTTTGCTGACGGCGCGGAACTCAAGAAGAGGTGTGGGGCCGGTGGTGGCGGTCAATAGACCCTCCCCGTCACTTGACGGTCGTCTGGTCGACGATGACCGCCTGCCCCACGGCAAGCTCGTCGCTCTTCACTTCGGTGCGCCGGCCGTCGCTGGCGCCGACGGCGACCGTCACCGGCGCGGGCGTGCCGTCGCGCAGCAGCCAGACCGTGCCGCCCGTCACGGCCTTCTCGCGTCGCGAAGGCGTACGGAAGCCCGGCAGCCCCGGCAGAATGCGCTGCAACAGGCTGCGGCTGTCGACCGCGGTGGCGGCCGCAGGCGCGTAGCGCAGTGCCGTGTTCGGGACCAGCAGCGCGTCCTTGACTTCCGTCACCGTGATCTCCGCCGTCGCCGTCATACCCGGGCGCAACAGCAGCTCAGAGTTATCGATGTTCAAAATCGCCTTGTAGGTCACCACGCCCTGAATCGTTTCCGAGGCGTAGCGCAGGTCGCGGATGGTGGCGGGGAACTTGCGGTCGGGAAACGCATCGACGCCGAAAGTGGCGATCTGTCCGACATGGACTTTGCCGACGTCTGCTTCGTCGACGTCCACCTGCAATTCCATCTGCTTGAGGTCCTCGGCGATCGAAAACAGCACCGGCGCCTGCAACGTGGAGGCGACGGTCTGGCCGGGATCGACGGAGCGTGTCAGCACGACGCCTTTGATCGGCGACCGGATGCTGGCCTTCGCCAGATTGGTCTCATTGAGCGCCAAGTCGGCCTTGGCGACGTCGACATCGGCGCTGGCGCTGTGCAGGGTGGCGACGGCGCGCTCGTACGCCGCGAGGGCCGTATCCTGCTCGCGAGCCGAGACGGCCTGTGTGCCGGCGAGTGCCCTGTGGCGCGCGAGATCGCGTTCGGTCTGGCGCACCGTAGCCTGGATCTCCACCACCTTCGCCTCGGCGACGGCCAGCTTGGCGCGCGAGCTGTTCAGCGTCGCCGTCAACTTGTCGGTGTCGAGTTCGGCTAGCAAGTCGCCGGCTTTGACCTCGGAGTTGTAGTCGACGTAGACCTTGCGCACAGTGCCCGACAATTCGCTCGACACGTCGACCTTGTTGGTCGGCTGCACCGAACCCGTCGCGGTAACGATGACGACAAGATCGCCCCGCGTTACCGGCTGGGTGATGTAGTTCACCGTGCTGGATGTGCCTCCGAAAATCCAGAGGCCCGCCATCAACAAAATCCCGGCCGCGGCGATGCCGATCAAAATCCGTTTAAAAGAAACGCCGAAAGTTGTGCCCGTATTGGCAGCCGCGCCCAGAATGAGCTGGACGTCCACGCGCTCTTTCGGATCGACGGTCTTGTTCATGGTCCACTTTTAAAAAGACCCCCGTCACCCTTTAGCGCATGTCGGCAAAACGTCGATTGATGTGTATCAAGTCACGATCAGCTGCGGCTGACTTGCGGCCCGGCCGTCTTCCGGTTCAACGCGCGCCGCGGAGCGATGCCTCAACCGATAGCGACCGGCCTGCCCTCACTGGCCGAGGCCAGCATCGCCTCGATCAGCCGCATCACCTTGAGCGATTCACGGCCGCTCGATTCCGGTTCGCGGTCCGCATCGATAGCGTCGAGGAAATCGACGATGAGGCCCTTATGCGCGTCGTTGGAGAACGCCATCGGATCGGCGCCGCCGCTTTTCGAGGCCGCGCCTTCGTGGCGCACATGGCGGCCGTCCTGAAAATAGATGTCGAGCGTCTCGGCATTCAGCACCGCCGTCGCCTTGCTGCAGGCAAGCTCGAGCTTCTCGGGAAATCCGGGATAGGACACTGTCGTCGCGTCGATGGTGCCGATGGCGCCGTTCCTGAATTCGATGGCGCCGGCGGCGATGTCTTCGGTGTCGATTCTGCGCAGCGGCGAGGTTTTGGCGAAGGCGGTCACGCGCACAATCGGACCGGTCAGGCTCTGGAACAGATCGAGCGTATGGATCGCCTGCGTGATCAAAACGCCGCCGCCATCGCGCGCTTTCATGCCGCGGCCGGGCTGCTGAAAATACTCGTAGGTGCGCCACCAGCGGATCGATGCCGAGCCCGACACCAACTCGCCCAGCTCGCCGCTCAAAACCGCGGCGCGCAGCTTGCGCGAGGCATCGCGGAAGCGGTGCTGCAGCATGATGGCGAACTTCCGGCCCGCCTTCTCCATGGCGGCGACCTGCTTTTCGCCGCGGGCGCTGGTGAAGTCGATCGGCTTTTCGAGCAACACATGCTTGCCGGCGGCGGCGCATTGTTCGACCAAATCGAGATGCGACATCGGCGGCGTCAGCACGAAGACGACGTCGATCGACTTGTCGCCCAGCACGGCATCGAGGCTGTCGACCACCGGGTGCTTGCTGCTCGACGCAAACGCCGTGCGGCGCTCGGCTGACGGCGTGAAGCAGGCCGCGATCTCGACGCGATCCGACAGCTCTTCGAGGCTTTGCAGATGCGGCTTGAGCGCC
>JBAZSM010000061.1:716-25808 GCA_041662425.1 Pseudolabrys sp. | reverse complement strand
GTCGCCTTGGCGGTCTGCGCCGCCAGCGATTTCACCTCGGAAGCGACGACGGCAAAGCCGCGTCCCGCGTCGCCGGCGCGCGCCGCCTCGATGGTGGCATTGAGCGCGAGCAGGTTGGTTTGTCCGGCAATATCGCCGATCAGTTTCACGACTTCGCCGATCTTCTGCGCGCCGTCGGCGAGGCCCGCGATTTCGCCGTCGGTGGCGCGCGCTTCCTCGGTTGCCAGCCGCACCACGCTGCTGGTGTGCGTCAACTGGCGGCTGATCTCGGCGATCGATTGAGACAGCTGTTCGGCGGCGATGGCCGCGGTTTCGACATTGGCGCTGGCTTCATGGAAGGCGTGGACCGCGCTGTCGGCGCATTGCGACGTCTTGTCCGACGCGCCGGACAGATTGCCGGCGGTTGTTCTCATCGTCGAAGCACCGCCGCTGACGCGCGACAACAATTGTTCCGCGACAGGCCGGAAGGCGGCGATAGCGCGGTCGACCACGGCGCGGCGCTTTTCGATATCCTGGTTTGCGGCGCGTTCGAGTTCGGCGTTGCGCTGCGCGGTCACGTCCTCATGCGTCGACACCCAGCCGCCGCCGTCGATCGCCTCATTCTTGGCGAGCACGATGCGGCCATCGCTGGCCGGGACGTAGGCTCCCATATCGCCGGCTTTGCGCGCGCGCTGCGCGATATCGGCGCAATAGGCGTCGACGTCGCCTTTGAACAGGCCGGTCTGTTGGCGGTGTACGATCAGGTCGCGCAGCGAGCAGCCGGGCTTCACGACGTCGGCCGAGAGCTTGTACATTTCGATATAGCGGTGATTGGTCAGCACGATGCGGCCTCGTGCGTCGAACATGTTCACGCCTTGCGACATGTTTTCGAGCGCCATTGACAGCCGCAGATACCGGGCGCGCCGGTGGCGATAGAGCGCGAAAGCGAGCGCCAGCAGCGCAAGGCTTGCCATGCCCAGCACGCTCTGTCCGCCAAACGTCGTCAGCAAGGAGACAAGGTCCATGAGAGCCCGCAGGTGGCAGGATGACGCCGGATTTTGAGCGCGACCGATTGCGATATGGTTAATTTTGTCTTCCGCGCTGCGAAGAGGTGGCGCGCCCTGCGACCTTCCGTCCGTTAACGGGCGCTCAAGGTTAACCGCCCAATAACGAAGACTGTCGCATTGTCCCGACAACGGGTGGCAACCGTCGTCGGAGTTATTTGTGGCGTCGCGTAGAGTCGAGTTGAGGTCGCGCCAGCGGTATGGCGCCTGGAGAAGGGGCAGGCTGCTCGGCTGCGCCGTGCTGACTCTTGCCATTTTTCCCAATGAGATCGGCTATCAGGACCTCGGCGCGCTGCTCGTTCAGCAGCCCGGCGTGACCGCGCGAGCGCGCGAGCATCTCATCGCCTCGCCGTTCGGCACTATTCACGCTGCGATGTTCAGCATGCCGCGCCCGATCGGCACCGCGATCCCGTCGCCGCCGGTCTATGCGCTCGCCAATTTCGATCCGAACGACATCACGCGCTCGATCGGCGCGCAGCCTTTGGGCGATCCGAATGCGCCTTTGCAGTTCCCGCGCGTCAATCGCAAGGGCAAGCGCGACTCGCTGATGTCGCGGGCGCGCGAGCCGATGCCACCGATGCCGGCGCTCGCGGCCATCGCGCCGCAGCCGGCGCTTTCGCTCGATCTGTCGCGCGAGGCGGACGGGCCCCAACTCGAGCTCTATCGCCAGTATGAGCTGAGCGCGGCGCCGACGGCGACGATGCCGCCGCAGCCGCACGCAAATCCGGACGCAAAGCCGGATGGGAAAGCCGCCGATCGCATTTACTTCGGCAGCCATCCGCTCGCCGATGGCAACAGGAGACTGGCGCCGTGGGCGCCCGGTGAAGCGCCGGTGGTCGTCGCGCTTGGCGATCCCGACGTGAAAATGTCGGCGCTTGCTCCGCCGACCGGCGGCATCGATATCAGCGAAGGCGAAAGCATCGCCAAGAAGGGCGTCGTGACCGGCCCCGATCAAAGGCCGCGTTCGCCATCCGAGCGTCTGTCGCTGAGCGGCGCCGGCCGGGCCCATGCCGAGAAATGCCTCGCGACCGCGATTTATTTTGAGGCCCGCGACGAGCCCGTGACCGCGCAGATCGCGGTGGCGCAGGTCGTGCTCAACCGGGTGTTCTCGCCGTATTATCCGAACGACGTCTGCGGCGTCGTCTATCAGAATAAACATCGCCGGCTGGCCTGCCAGTTCACCTTCGCCTGCGATGGCAAATCCGAGGCCATCGACGAACCGGAAGCCTGGCAACGCGCGCAGCGCATCGCCGGCGATTCGCTCGACGGCAAGCTGTGGATGCCCGAGGTTGCCAAGTCGACGCATTATCACGACGATTGGGCGCACCCGAACTGGGTCGGCGAGATGAAGAAGATGGACAAGCTCGGCGGTCTCATCTTCTACCGGCCGCGCAACTGGGGCGATGGCGCCGAGGAGCCGAGCTGGGGCGATCCCAAGTTCACGATTCAGGAAGCCAAGAACCTGAATCAGATATTCGGCAATGCCGGCCGTTAGGCGGCCGCCTGGGCATCGAGAAGCGATGCCGAATTCCCGAATGATTCCTGCGCCAGCCATGCGTCGGACAAATAGCTTCGATCAAGATTATTTGCTTTGGAACCCATTGATCGACCACTATCTTCGCGGCTTGGCCCGCGATCATTCGACGCAGGCTCATGAATCGCCGCCGGAGCAACGCCGATGTCCAACCCAAGCGCTGCAAACCCAAGCGCTGCAAACCCAAGCGCCGCAGGTTCTCCCGCCTCATCCGGCTGGCGCACGCCGTCCGTGATCATCGTCTGCGGCTGCATCATCGCGCTGCTGAGCTTCGGTCCACGCGCGTCGCTCGGCTTCTTCCTCACGCCGCTATCGCAGCTTCATCATTGGGGCCGCGATGTCTTCGCCCTCGCGCTGGCGGTACAGAACCTGCTGTGGGGCGTTGGGCAGCCATTCGCCGGCGCGATTGCCGATCGGTACGGCGCGCCGCGCGTGCTGGCCCTGGGTGCGGTGCTCTATGCGGCCGGCCTTTTCCTCATGGGCTATTCGACGACACCGACGACGCTCACGCTGTCGGCTGGCGTGCTCATCGGCTTCGGCCTGTCGGGCTGTTCCTTCACTATCGTCGTCGGCGCCTTCGGCAAGCTGTTGCCGGATGCGTGGCGCTCGACGGCTTTCGGCCTTGGCACCGCGGCCGGTTCGTTCGGCCAGTTCCTGTTTTCGCCGCTGGCGGTGGGGCTGATCGGTTCGACCGGCTGGTTCGTAACGCTCATGGTGTTCGCCACGCTGATGCTGATCATTCTGCCGCTGTCGATCGTGCTGGCGGCACCGCGCAAGTCCGCGGCGGCGACGATCACGGCGCCGGCGCAATCCTACAGGCAGGCGCTGACCGAGGCCTTCGGCCACCGCAGCTTTGTGCTGCTCGTGCTCGGCTTCTTCACCTGCGGCTTCCAGCTCGCCTTCACCACCGTGCATCTGCCGGCCTATCTCACCGACCGCGGCCTGTCGGCGGAGGTCGGCGGCTGGACTATTGCAGCCATCGGCCTGTTCAACATCGTCGGCTCGATCACGTCGGGCTATCTCGGTTCGCGCATGCCGAAACGCTACATCCTGTCGATCATCTATTTCGGCCGCGCGATTTCCATCGCCGCTTTCGTCCTGTTACCGATCAGCACGGCAACGACGCTGATCTTCGGTGCGGTGACCGGACTGTTATGGCTATCCACGGTGCCGCCGACGTCGTCGCTGGTGGCGGTGATGTTCGGCACGCGCTGGTTCGCCATGCTGTTCGGCATCGCCTTCTTCAGCCATCAGGTCGGCGGATTTCTCGGCGTGCTGCTCGGCGGCATCGTCTATGACCGTTTCGGCACCTATGACCCCGTGTGGTGGCTCGGCGCCGCCCTGGGCGTGATCTCGGCGATCATCAACCTGCCGATCGTGGAAAAGCCGGTGGCGCGACCGCTGGCGGCGGCTGCCTAACCCCGAATTCCGTCATGCCCGGCCTTGTGCCGGGCATCCACGCCTTTAAAACGTCACCCAGAAGAAGACGTGGATGGCCGGGACAAGTCCGGCCATGACAGGAGGCGCGGGTGGCGACATTCAAGGCGATGGTCATCGACAAGACCGAGAGCGGCACCAGGGCCGCTGTCGCGGATTTCGACGAAGCCAATCTGATGGACGGCGACGTCACCGTCCGGGTCGAATATTCCACGGTCAACTACAAGGATGGCCTCGCCATTACCGGCAAAGCGCCGGTGGTGCGCCGCTTTCCGATGATCGCCGGCGTCGACTTTGCCGGCACGGTCGAGACATCAAGTCATCCGTCCTGGAAGCCCGGCGACAAAGTCATTCTCAATGGCTGGGGCCTCGGCGAAACCCATCTCGGCGCCTATGCCGAGAAGGCGCGGGTCAAGGGCGACTGGCTGGTGCGCCTGCCCGCGGGCCTCACCACCCGCGACGCCATGTCGATCGGCACGGCGGGCTACACCGCGATGCTGTGCGTCATGGCGCTGGAGAAGCACGGTCTGACGCCCGCCAGCGGTCCGATCGCCGTCACCGGCGCTGCCGGCGGCGTCGGTTCGGTAGCGGTGGCGATTCTGTCCAAGCTTGGCTACGCGGTCAGCGCCACCACCGGACGCCCGGAGCAGGCGGATTATCTCAAGGGGCTCGGGGCGACGGAAATCGTCGAGCGGGCCGCGCTGACCGGGCCGGTCAAGGCGCTGGCCAAGGAGCGCTGGGCGGGCGGCATCGACTCGGTCGGTTCCACAACGCTCGCCAACCTGTTGTCGATGATCCGATATGGCGGCGCAGTCGCCGCCTGCGGACTGGCCGGCGGCATGGATCTGCCGACCATGGTCGCCCCCTTTATTTTGCGAGGAGTGTGTCTTTTGGGCATCGACTCGGTCATGTGCCCGCTGCCGAAGCGGCAAGAAGCGTGGAAAAGACTGGAAACGGACCTCGATCGCCAAAAATTGGCCGCCATGACCCGGGAAATTGGTCTTTCCGACTTGCCGGAGGTGGCGGCTGCCATTGTGGCGGGTCAGGTGCGGGGTCGCGTCGTAGTCAAGATCGGGTAAACTCCGTTCAGGATTTGTCGACGTTCGTTAGGCATAATCCGCAAGGCGTTTAAAAACGGGCGCTGGTCCAATAAACTTGCCCGGTCAGTCTTGTGGCGTCAGTTGGAGTTCCGCGATGTTGCGTGTTGGTGCGTGCATGTTCGGCCTGTTGGCCGTGTTGCCGTCCGCTATGGCGGCCGAATTGACTGCCGATGAAGCGCGCCAGTTCGTCGTTGGCAGGACCTTCAATTACACCTGCTTTGAAGGCACCCGCGGCCGCGGCCGCGTACATTCCGACGGCTCGGTGGTCGGCTCGATCCAGTTCCAGGGTGCGGGCAAGGTGCGCTATGCGGCGCTGCCGGCCAATACGCTGCGGGTGAAGGATGGTTCGGTGTGCGCCTCGCTCAAGGGCCTGCCGATCGAGCCGTGCTTCCGCGTCGAGAAGGTCGACGAGTATTCGTTCCGCGGTTCGATCTCGGGATTGGGCTTTGCCTATTGCGAGTTCTCGCGCCGCCCGACGCGGTCGGCCAGCGTGTCGAGCGAAGAAGGTCCGCTGAAGCTGCGGTCCTCGTTCGCCGCCGAGAACCACAACTAAAAATACACGCTTTCATTGTGACTATGCCGGTGGCGATGCACCGGCGCATCGCCTTGTCCCCCGAACGGGAGCAGGGACGTGCCAACCATTGTGTTCATCGAACCGAACGGACGCCGCCAGGCGGTCGAAGCGCCGGATGGCATGACCGTGATGGCAGCCGCGGTCGATTGCGATATCGACGGCATCGTCGGCGCCTGCGGCGGCAGTTGCGCCTGCGGCACCTGTCACATCTATGTCGACGAACCGTGGCTTGCGCGCCTGCCGAAACGCAGCCGGGAAGAAGAAAACAAGCTCGACGAGGTTGCGGCGGAGGTTAAACGCTCCAGCCGCATGGCGTGCTGTATCACGTTGACGCCGCAGCTCGAGGGCATGGTGGTGCGCGTGCCGGTGACGCAGGGCTAGATCGTTCAGCTCTTGGCCGGAAACACCATGCAGGTCGTGGTGGCGTGGGCGTAGAGCTTGCCGTTCAAATCCTTCAGGTCGCCTTCCGAGGTCGCGACGCTGCGGCCGCGATGAATGACGCGGCCCTCGGCGCGGACCGGGCCGGTGTCCTTGGTCAGCGCCCGCACATAATTGAGCTTGAGTTCAAGCGTCGTCCACGTGTCGCCTTTGAGCATGGTGGTGTAGATGGCGCAGGCGAGCGCCGAATCGAGCAAGGTCGCGGCGAAACCGCCGTGCACGGTGCCGATCGGATTGTAGTGGCGCAACTCCGGCAGGCCTTCGAACACGACGCGATCGGGTTCGGCCTCGATCAATTGAAAGCCGAGCGTTTCGGCGATCGGTGGCTGCGGCAGTTCGCCGGCGATGATGCCGTTGAGAAACGCCAGCCCATCGTAAGACATCAGCGTCTCGGGGCTGACCAGTCCGTAGTGAAGCGTCGTCACGTGAGCCCCCGTCTATCGCACAAGGCCAAAGCGTTCCGTGCGCCTAGTTGATATCGAGCCGGAATGGATGACCTTCCATCGCTTCCTCGCCGCGGCCGAGCGCATCGACGGCGCGCACCATGCGGCCATCGCGCGCCAGGATCTCGTCGGCGATGGCGACAATGCGCTTGTTCGGCGCGGCGGTCGGCGAGGCGGCGCGGATCGCGCGCGCAATCTCGGCCTCGTCGCGTTGCGGATTGAGCGCGCAGGCCGCGGTAAAGGCCGCGGCGGTCGAGCGGCTGATGCCGGCGAAGCAATGCACCACCATCGGCGCCGAACGGTCCCAGCGCTGCGCGAAATCGATGAGGCGAACGACGTGGTCGTGCGCCGGCACGTTGTAGCCGTCCTCGGCGTCGACGATATCGTCGACCGCGAGAATGAGATGGTTGTCCGCCGCGATATGGGCCGGCCGCGTCACGCGGTCGGTCAGGCGCAGCAAAGTGACGATATGGAGCGCCTTGGTCTCTTCGACCGTCTTGTACAGGCGCGCGAGGGAGCAGACATGAATCATGGCCGCTATTTAGTCCCTCGGACCGGCGCTGAAAAGCTCAGCCGGGTAAAAGTTTTTCCACCCGCTCGGTAAACCGCTTGGCGGCGGTGGAGGCCGGCCAGGGGGTGAGATAATCGCGCTCGATGGCGGCCGAATAGGTTGGCGGCGGGCCGAAGAACTTGCGCGCCTCGGCCTCGGCGAAGCCGGCGAGCTTGGTCGATTCGAGATAGGCGGCGTTGCGGTCGGCGGCCTTGATGAGCTTGGTCCAGCTTTCCGGCGGTTGCGCCGGCAGGCCGAAATGCAGGTGGATCGCCGTGAGCAGGCGGTTTTCGACCGCCTTGTAGCTATCGCCGATCACGGTCTTGAACGGTGAGATCATGTCGCCGATGACGTATTCGGCGGCATCGTGCAGCAACACGGCAAGCCGCATCCTGTCGTCGAGTCGCGGCGTCTTGTGGCGCGCGAGTGCTTCGACCAGCAAGACATGTTGCGCCACCGAAAAAATGTGCGCGCCCTTAGTCTGGCCGTTCCAGCGCGCGACGCGGGCCAGCCCATGCGCGATATCCTCAAGCTCGACGTCGAGCGGCGAGGGGTCGAGCAGATCGAGCCGCCGCCCCGACAGCATACGCTGCCAGGCGCGCGGCGCGGCTTTGGCCGGAGCAGGCGCCTTTGTCATGTTTTCGTTTTCTTCTCGGCCCGCTTCTTGGCGTGTTGCGCCGCAAGCTTGTTGCATTCGGCGTGACAGAAGCACGTTACTTCGTGGTCGTTGACCATGCCGACCGCCTGCATGAAGGCGTAGACGATGGTCGGGCCGACGAATTTGAAGCCGTGGCTTATCAACTGTTTCGACATCGCCTTCGACACCGGTGACTCGGCGACGGCGCTTTCGCCGGCGCGGCGCTTGTTATCGATCGGCTTGCCGCCGACATGATCCCAAAGCATCGCCGAGAAGCCCGGACCGCTGTCCATGATCTTGAGATAGCTGCGTGCCGACACAACCGTACCTTCGATCTTGGCGCGGTTGCGCACGATGCCGGCGTCCTGCATCAGGCGTTCGACTTTTTTCGGCGTATAGCGCGCGATCTTTTCGGGCACGAAATCATCGAAGGCGGCGCGGAAATTGTCGCGTTTGCGCAGAATGGTGATCCACGACAGACCGGCCTGGAAACCGTCGAGAATGAGCTTCTCGAACAGCGCGCGGTCGTCCCATTCGGGCACGCCCCATTCATCGTCGTGATAGGCGACGTAGAGCGGGTCTTCCTTGGGCCAGGCGCAACGCTTGCGGCCGTCGGCGTGCAGAATCGGCTTGGGGATCGGCATGGCGGAAATATAGCTCCTCGCGGGCGCGTTGTCGTGTCACGCCGCCCGTTCGCGCTTGACGAAGTCGACAAAGGCGCGCAGCGGCGCCGGCATGTGCCGACGGCTGTGGAAATAAAGATACGGACCGGGAAAGGTCATCGACCAGTCAGCCAGCATCGCGGTGAGTTCGCCGCGTGCGATCACGGGTTTGAGAAATTCCTCGAAGGTATAGATGACGCCGAGCCCGGCGACCGCCGCTTCAATTTCGAGGTCGACGTTCGATGCCGCAAGCGGGCCGCGGGGCGTGATCTTGACTGTCTTGCCGCCGCGCTCGAATTCCCACAACGGTGAGATGCCGCTGGCGAAACGATGCCGGATGCAGGCGTGTTCGATCAGGTCGCGCGGATGGCGCGGCGTGCCGTGCGCGGCGAGGTAGGACGGCGCCGCCGCGGCGATGAAGCGCTGGGTGCGCGGGCCGATCGGCACCGCGATCATGTCGCGCTCGAGCCGTTCCTCGTAGCGAATGCCGGCATCGAAGCCCGCCGCCAGCACATCGATGAAGATGTCGTTGGCGGCGATCTCCAGCGTGATATCGGGGTGTGCTTTGAGAAACCGCGTCGCCAGCGGCGGCAGGATTTTCGCCGCCACGATTACCGGCACGTTGAGCCGCAGCGTGCCGGCGGGGCTGTCGCGCAGACTGTTGACGGCGTCGAGCGCGTTCTCGATGTCGCTCAGCGCCGGCGTGAGTTCTTTCAACAGACGCTCGCCGGCCTCGGTGGGTGTCACGCTGCGCGTGGTGCGGTTGAGCAGCCGCACGCCGAGGTCCGCCTCCAGCCGGCGCAGCGCCTCGCTGAGCGAGGATGCCGAGACGCCGCGGATGCCGGCCGCGCCGCGGAAGCTGCGGGCGCTGGCCACCGCCATGAAAGCGTCGAGATCGCTCAGGTTTAAGGCGCTCATTGTCCTGAATTCAGTACAGTCTGTTTAGATAATAATAGATTATCGAACGGATGGCGAGGCCTCATATTGCCGTCATTGGCGCCCTTCATCGTCTTTCCGGGCGTCACGCCAACAGGAGTTCAGGCATGAAAACCCGCCAACTGGGCCGCAGCGGTCGCACCGTTTCAGCCATCGGCCTCGGCGCCATGGGCATGTCCGGCATGTACGGTCCGTCCGACCGCGCCGAGAGCATCGCCACCATTCACGCCGCGCTGGAGGCCGGCGTGACGTTGATCGACACCGGCGATTTCTACGGCATGGGCCACAACGAGTTGCTCATCGCCGAGGCGCTGAAGTCCGCGCCGGCGAGCCGCCGCGACAAGGCGATCGTCAGCGTCAAGTTCGGCGCCCTGCGTGGACCCGACGGCAGCTGGGAAGGTTTCGACGCGCGTCCCGCGGCGGTGAAGACCTTCGCCGCCTATTCATTGCAACGGCTCGGTATCGATCACATCGACATCTATCGGCCGGCGCGGCTCGACCAGAACGTGCCGATCGAGGACAGCGTCGGCGCCATCGCCGATCTGATCAAGGCCGGCTATGTGCGCCATGTCGGCCTGTCGGAAGTCGGCTCCGACACCATTCGCCGCGCGGCGGCAACCCACGCGATCGCCGATCTGCAGATCGAATATTCGCTGATCTCGCGCGGCATCGAAGACGGCGTTCTCAAGACGACGCGTGAACTCGGCATCGGCATCACGGCTTATGGCGTGTTGTCGCGCGGCCTCATCAGTGGTCACTGGCAACCGCAGGCCCCAATGGCCGCGACCGACTTCCGCGCCCACAGCCCGCGCTTCCAGGGTGACAACGCGCAGAAGAACCTCGCGCTGGTCGATGCGCTGCGGAAGATCGCCGATTCAACGGGTGCGAGCGTGACGCAGCTCGCCATCGCCTGGGTCCTGGCGCAAGGCGACGACATCGTGCCGGTGATCGGCGCGCGCCGTCGCGACCGCCTGACGGAAACGCTCGGCGCACTCGATGTCACGCTCGGTGCGACCGATCTGGCGGCGATCGAGAAGGCAGTGCCGAAAGGCGCCGCCGCCGGCGAGCGCTACGCTGCGCACGGCATGGCGACGCTCGATAGCGAACGCGGCTGATCGATCAAGCGGCGGCGTGAGCGAACCTCACTCCGCCGCTTTGGCCTCGCCGGGGAAGGCGAAGTCCGCCCAGTCGGGTTTGACCGTCCGCAAGGTGACGCCACCGGCGACGAGTGGCGTGTTGGCGGCGAGCGCGTCGGCGACGCGATCGAGCCGAAGCAATGCCAGGCCACGGCCGTCCGCCGCCGAACCCATCATGCCGACCTGCTTGTCGCCCGCCACCACGTCGATGCCCTGCATCGGTGCGTTGTCGTCGTAGACGACCGGCACGACACGGCGGCGCGCCGTGGCGCGATGCTCGACGCGCGACACGACCTCCTGGCCGATGTAACAGCCTTTGTGAAAATCGATGCCGCCGAGCTGATCCATGTCCGCTTCGTGCGGAAAGGTGTCGGCGTAGGCGAAGTCCTGGCCGCCGCGCGGCACGCCGAGCCCAATGCGGTGCGCCTCGTAGACCTCGGCATCGGCCGGCGTGGCGTTGAGATCGGCGGCGGCCTCGGCCGCGACGGTCGCCGGCACGATGACGCGCGACCCCAAAGCGGGCAGGCGCGGATCGGGGTAACACAGGCCGTAGTCGGTTTCGCCGGCGCCGTCCCACACCGCCATGACGCCGAGCCGGTCCGACAGGTCCTCGATCGTCACCTTGGCGCGCAGTTTGTAGAAATTGAGCTTCTGGGCCAGCGCCGGAGCGAGCGCCTTTGGCGCATCGAGGAAGAAGCCGCCGCCGTCGTCTTCCGCGGCCTCGGTCACCAGAAAATCGACGATGATCTTGCCCTGCGGCGTCAACAGCGCGGCATAGCGGGCCGCGCCGGGCGCGAGCTTGCCGACATCGCTGGTGACGATGCCGTTGAGGAAGCCGCGGGCCGCCTCGCCCGCGACCTTGACCACGCCCCGATCCGGAAGCAGTGCTGTTTTCGTCAATGCCCAAATCCCCGGATTCCGGAACCCCGGAATCGTTGAGAAAACCGTCCTGCCGTCTTGCCAGAACCTGCCGGGAAACGTAAGCGCTGGCGCATATTCCTCAACCCCGCCCGGTGCGGGCCACAGGGCCTTGTCGGCATGGCGCAGACCTTCGACCTCATCCTCAAAGGCGGCACGGTCGTCAATCAGGACGGCGAGGGGGGGCGCGACGTCGGCATCAAGGACGGCCGTTTCGCCGCCATCGGCGATCTGGCGCATGCCGCGGCCGGCGAGGTGGTCGATTGCCGCGGCCTGCACGTGCTGCCCGGCGTGATCGACAGCCATGTGCATTTTCGCGAGCCCGGCCTGACGCAGAAGGAAGACCTGGAATCGGGCTCGCGCGGGGCCGTGCTCGGCGGCGTCACCGCGGTGTTTGAAATGCCGAACACCATCCCGACCACGACCGACGCCGCCGCGCTCGCCGACAAGGTGCGCCGCGCGCATCATCGCATGCATTGCGACTTCGGCTTCTACGTCGGCGCCACGCGCGAGAACACCGGCGACCTCGCCGAGCTTGAGCGGCTGCCCGGCGCCTGCGCGGTCAAGGTCTTCGCCGGCTCATCGACCGGATCGCTGCTGATCGAGGACGATGACGGCATCCGCGCGGTGCTCAAGGCGATCAGTCGCCGCGCCGCCTTTCATTCCGAGGACGAATATCGCCTGCGCGAGCGCATGAACCTGCGCGTCGACGGCGATCCGCGCTCGCATCCAGTGTGGCGCGACGCGCAGGCCGCGCTGATGTGCACGCAGCGCCTGGTGCGGCTGGCGCATGAAACCGGCAAGCGCATTCACGTCCTGCATGTGACGAGCAAAGACGAAGCCGAATTTCTCGCCGGGCATAAGGACGTCGCCTCCGCGGAGGTGACGCCCGCGCATGTGACGCTGACGGCGCCCGATGCCTATGAACGGCTCGGCACCATGGCGCAGCTCAATCCGCCGGTGCGGGATGCGGTGCATCAGGCCGGGCTGTGGCACGCGGTGCGACAGGGCGTCATCGACACCTGCGGATCGGACCACTCGCCGCATACCCGCGAGGAAAAGGCCCATCCATACCCGAAGGCGCATTCCGGCATGCCGGGCGTGCAGACTTTGGTTCCGCTGATGCTCGATCACGTCAATGCCGGGCGCCTGACGCTGCAGCGTTTCGTCGACCTCACCAGCGCCGGGCCGGCCCGAATCTTCGGCATTGCCGCCAAAGGACGGATTGCGGCCGGATATGACGCCGACGTCACAATCGTCGATATGAAACGCCGTGAGACCATCGCTGAAAAGTGGATCGCCTCGCGCGCCGGCTGGTCGCCTTACACCGATGTTAGCGTCACGGGCTGGCCGATTGGAACAATTATTCGCGGTCACAAGGCGATGTGGGACGGCGCGCTCGTCGACGGCGCGCAAGGCGAGTGCGTCAGGTTCCTGGAAACGTTGGCGCCGGCCTGACCGGCCCGGTTTCGTTTTTTCAGACTCGGTATTTAAAAAATAAAAATTACGTCCGATTCTATTGCCAATGCCGCGCCAGCCTGATTAACGGTATCCGCCCACCCGCGCTGGGGAGCGTGGCTGGGAGCTTGCATCGGCTGGGGCGGGGGCACCCATGAGCCACGATCTCGTGTCGCTCAACATGTTGCTGATTGGGATAGCGGACGCCGAGCAGGAGCTCTGGCGCCAGGGCGCTATTCTGTCGCGCGTTCCGGTGGATTTTTCCGCCTGCGATTCCGCAAGGGGTATTGCGACCTTGGCCGGCGGCGGCATCGATTTTTGCGTGCTCGATGGCGCCTTGCCGGAACCGGTCAAGGCGGCGGCAGTGGCGTCGATTAAATCGCTGAAGCCGGCGCCTTTGATGTTTGTTCGAGCCGCGCGCGGCGCGGCGCGGCCGGTCGGTATGACCGGCATGCTGGCGATGCCAGCGAATGTCACCGAAGCCCACGAAATGGTCGAACTCTGCGTCCGCACCAAGCTGCCGACGCGCGTTCTCATCGTCGACGACTCGAGCACCATGCGCAGCATCGTGCGCAAAATTCTGTCGGTCAGCCGCTTCAAGCTGGACCTGCATGAAGCCGGCGAAGGCCTCGCCGCGCTCGATCGCCTGCGCCAGGAAGAATTTGGCCTGGTTTTTCTCGATTACAACATGCCGGGTTTCGACGGCTTGGAAACTTTGTCCGAGATCAAGCGGGTCAAGCCGAATGTCGCGGTGGTGATGATGACGACGACCGTGGACAAGGCGGTGGCGGACCGCGCGCATGCGCAGGGCGCGCTCGGCTTCCTGCGCAAGCCGTTCTATCCCGCCGATATCGATCGCGTGCTCGATCGCTATTACGGATTCGCCGCCGCGTGAGCGGGCGCCGCATTTGATTGTCGGGGAGCGGAAAGGCGGGCGGCGTTTATTGCCGCAACTGGTCGATCGAGAATTCGCCGTTGCGGACGCGGCTGGCGAGACCTTCGGTGAAGGTGGCGGCTGCGTCCTCGCCGTAGGTCGTGACCAGTTCGGCGAGAGCGGCGAACAGACAGGCTTGCGCCAGGCAATCGCCATCGACGCCGTCGAGGCGCGCTTCGGCCCAGGCTTCGTTCAGGTAGCTCAGCGCCACGCGCTTCTGCTCGTGGTCCGGCACCGGCTCGCGCATGTGCGTTGATCGCCCGGCAGTCGTCATAGTTACCTGTCCCCTGGCCCCGGATGCGGGCGTCAGTCCAATTCTCGGTGGACCCTAGCATGCAGGCACCGCGGCAATAGCCCACACCTAAAGGAAAGGTTAATGCCTGTGGCTAAATCCGAAGCGCCGGGAACCCGGCATGGCGGACCGAAAAAACAACCCGCCGGGGCCGCCTCAGTTGGCGTATCGCGCCGTTATTTCGCGGGCGATCTTGGCGCCTTCTTCGAGGTAACGCCGGATGGCAAGATCGGCGGCCGGCGTGCAGGTCCGATAGGTCTGCTCGAAGCCGCGATAACCACGATTGAAACGGGCGACGATCTGACGGCGGCGCTCGCCGCTCGGCGCCTCGGCGTCGATCAAGCCCTGCATTTCATCCCGCCATTTCTGGCCTTCCTTGGCGCCGCAGACGGTGCGCAGATATTGCAGCGAGCCCAGGATCTCGGCGAGCCGCTGCAGATCGGCGTCGTATGGCGCGGGCGCCGAATCCGGGGCGGGCGCGGGCGTTTGTGCCGGCGTTTGCGTCTGTGCGTGCGCCGGGAGGACGGCAATATCGAGCGATATTGCGCCCAGCGATGTCGCGCCGATCAGCATCGCGCCTATCAAGGTTCTTGGCAGCACCGTCAGATCTCGTTTTCCTGAGTTACGTGATATGCGCCGGAGAAACGGCATGTGCAAGGCGGCGCGATTAATCCTGACCCGATGACTGGATAATCGCGACCGCCGTGGTCACGATCTCGGCGAGGCCGTCCGTGGTCTTGAGTCCGGCGAATTCGGAGGGCAGGAGCCAGCGCGCATCGTCGAGTTCATCATTCAATCGGACGTCGCCGCCGAGAAGGCGAGCCGCGAAACACAGAATGACGAAATGCCGGTGAACCGCGCCATCGGCGTCGCGCATGATCGCCTCGCGATGGCCGGCCAGCGCGACGGGCTCTATCGCCAGCGCCGTTTCCTCGCGTACCTCGCGCTGAACCGCTTCAAACAGAGTTTCGCCCACGTCCACCACGCCGCCTGGCACCGAATAGAGCCCGATCGCGGGTTTACGCGCGCGGCGCACCGCGAGCACCTTGCCGTCGCGGACAATGGCCGCGGACACGGCGAGTAGGGGGCGTTGCGGATAGGCGCGGTCGTCGGTCATCGGGCAACAGGCATTGGAGCAGCGGGTTTGAGGGCTTTTCGCATTCCGAACAGGACTGGCCTAACACGGCCGGCCCGGGAGGTCTTGGCCCGGGACGGCCGCCTCAGCGGATCAGCCGCATCACCCGGTCGACGGCGATTTGCGGGGCGTCGTCAGCCGCCACCCCACGCTGGCCGTTGATGACGGCGCCGGCCTGGGCCACCAGAAGCCTCAACCATCCGGCGGCGCGCGCGGCAACGTCGCCCGATATCCGCTCATTGGCCTCGGTGGCCAGCGATTTGCGGGCATGCTCGATCACCGTGGTCATGGTCGCTGACAGAGCGTCGAGCATGTCACGGGCGACCGGATCGGCGGTGTCATAGGCGGCGATGGCGAATTCGCGGCCGGCGAAGCGCGATTGCCTGAAATGCTCGCGATAGCCGATCGGACGCCAGGCGCGCAGATCCTCGCGGCAGTCCGGGCAGCCGGCCACCATTTCCAGAAGCATGATCGCTTCGTTGAAGTGGTTCAGGTAGTCGGTCGCAAGCCCGGTCGCGGAATTGATGTGCGCGCCGGCCATTGGCGCAGGCGCCATGCGCGGCGCGGTCGCGTGGCTCACGCTTGCGCTCCCGGCATCAACCGCAACGGCGCTGACTTGATAGAGAGTCAAAGATTTGCCCCGACCATTTCGTCGACCAGATGTGTTATATTAATGTGGGTTAAGACGCGCTTAAGCGTGGAACTGTTTACGGGTTTTGATTATGTGCGGGCGCTACACGCTCACATCGGCGCCTCAGGCCATTCGTGACTTGTTTCGTTACGCCGAGCAGCCCAATTTTCCGCCACGATATAATATTGCGCCGACGCAACCGATCGCCGTCATTCGCCTCGACAACGGGCAGCGGCATTTCGCGCTGATGCGCTGGGGGCTTCTGCCCTCCTGGGTGAAGGACCCGAAGGCGTTTTCGCTGATCATCAACGCCCGCGGCGAAAGCGCAATCGACAAGCCAGCCTTCGGCGCGGCGATGAAACGGCGCCGCTGCCTGATTCCCGCGGACGGATTTTATGAATGGAAGGCCGACGGTCCACGCAAGCAGCCTTATTTTATCCATGCCCGGTCGGGCGAGCCGCTGGCCTTCGCCGGTCTGTGGGAAACCTGGACCGGCCCCAATGGCGAAGAGCTGGACACCGTTGCGATCGTAACGACCACCGCCAATCGTACGTTGCGGCCGCTGCACGATCGCATGCCGGTGATTGTGCCGCCGGATGCCTTCGACCTATGGCTGGACAGCGAACGCGTCGATGCGAAGACCGCCGCGGCGCTGTTCGCGCCGGCGCCGGATACGCTGCTGGAGGCCTTTCCGGTTTCGACCGACGTCAACCGCGTCGCCAATGACAATGCGAAATTGATCGAAGCGGTTGCGGCGAGCGCCGAGCCGGCGCCGGCGCCACGCAAGGCCGCCGCAGCGGCCAAAAAGCCGAAGGCGAAGACGCCGGGCGACGACGGGCAAGGCGCCCTGTTTTGAAATAAACCTGCTTTTCGGAAACTACGGTGTCGGCTCGCGGCCATCGAGCCAGCGCGCCAGCACGGTGCGCGGCTGATCGAAATAACCGAGCTTCTCGTAGAAGGCGCGAACGCGGGTGTTGTCCGGCCGCACCATCAGCATCGCCTTGACGATGCCGCGCGCCGTCAGCCACCGCTCTCCGGCGTCGACCATGATGCGGCCGAAGCCGTGCTTCTGCGCGTCGGGCGCAACCGAGAGATAATAGAACCAGCCGCGATGGCCGTCATGGCCGATCATGACCGACGCTGCGATCCTGCCGGCGGCGCGTCCGACCAGAATGGTCGAGTTCGGGCCTTTGCGTGCAAAGTCGATATCGCTGCGCGGATCGTTCCACGGTCGCGTCAGACCGCAGGCCAGCCACAGCGCCACGATGTCGTCGATGTCGGTGTCGGCGGCTTCGCCAATCGTGAGCGTCATTGTATGCTTTTCTTTCCGCGCATGATCTTGTCCGAAAACCGGTTCCCACTTTTCGGGATCATGCGCTAGAGTACTTTGCCCGGATTGAGGATGCCGTTCGGATCGAGCGTGCGCTTGATGTCGCGCATCAGCGCCAGCGCCACCGGATCCTTCACTTTCACCAGCGTCTCGCGCTTGAGCTTGCCGATGCCATGCTCCGCGGAGATCGAGCCGTGCAGCTTGAGCACGATTCTGTCGACGACGGCGTTCACCTCGGCCCAGCGCGCCAGGAAGGCTTCCTTGTCGGCGCCGACCGGCTGGCTGATGTTGAAATGAATATTGCCGTCGCCGACATGACCGAAAGGCACCGGCCGCGAGCCGGGGATGAGCTTGACCACCGCTTCGGAGGCCTCCGCGAGAAACTGCGGGACCGACGCCACGGGCACCGACACGTCGTGCTTGATCGAACCGCCTTCCGGCTTCTGCACTTCGGTCATGGTGTGGCGCATGTGCCAGAACGCCTTGGCCTGATCGAGGCTTGCCGCGATGGTGGCGTCGCTCGCCAGACCTTGCTCGATCGCCTCGGCGAGAAATTCCTCGAGATTGTCGCGCAGCCCGTTCTCCTGTTGCGACGATACTTCCATCAGCACGTACCAGGGATGCGCCGATGCGAGAGGATCGCGCACGTTGTGGCCGTGTTTGAGCGCAAATTCGACGATGCCGAGGACCATCAATTCGAAGCCGGTGACGGTGCCGCCAATACGGCTTTGCGCGAGATTAAGCAGCTTCACGGCGGCTTCGGCCGATGGCAGGCCGATGAAGGCGGTCTCGACCGCGCGCGGTTGCGGAAACAGCTTCAGCACCGCGGCGGTGATGATGCCAAGCGTGCCTTCGGCGCCGACGAAGATGTGGCGCAGGTCGTAGCCGGTATTGTCCTTCTTGAGCTTGCGCAGCAGATTCATGACGCGGCCGTCGGCCAGCACGACCTCGACGCCGACCATGAGTTCGCGCGCGATGCCGTAAGCCAGCGCGCCGGTACCGCCGGCATTGGACGACAGATTGCCGCCGATGGTGCAACTGCCCTCCGAGCCGAGCGACAATGGGAACAGCCGTCCCGCGGCGGCGGCGGCTTGCTGTGCCTTTTGCAGAACGACGCCGGCTTCGACGGTCATGGTGTTCGACGAAGCATCGACCTCGCGGATCTTGTCGAGCCGGGTCAGCGACAGGATCAGTTCGCCGTCGAACGGGATCTGCCCGCCGACAAGCCCGGTGTTGCCGCCTTGCGGCACGACGGCCGTCCGCGTCTTGTTGGCGAGCTTGAGGATCGCCGCGACTTCGTCGGTCGAGCCGGGGCGCAGCATCATCGTCGTCCGGCCCTGATAGAGGCCGCGGCCTTCGACCAGATGCGGCGCAAGTTCGTTCGCGTCGGTGACGACGTATTTGTCGCCGACGATGGCCGCGAAACGCGACTTCAGATCGGGCGCGGGCGAAAGACGCAGCGGCGAGTTCATGGACGCGGGTCCCGTTTCTTGTCGTTGTCGTTCTTTATGGCTTCGGCGCGGCGGCGCGCGCAAGCCGGTCGTTGATGGCCTCGCCGAGGCCTTCGTTCGGCACCGGCATCACGGCAATTCCGCTGGCGCCGGAAGCATCCAGTGCGCGCAGATGCGCGAACAGGTTGGCGGCGGCCTCGACCAGGCTGCCGGAGCGCGACAGATTGAGCGTGACGCCGCCGAAATCCGGAACATGGCCGAAGGCGAGCAGGGCTTCGCCGGGTCGCGGGTCGCGCGCATTGAGCCTGACGCGGGCCTTCGGCGCATAGTGCGACGCCAGCATGCCCGGCGCCAGCGGCGCATCCTCGTCGACGCCGGCAACGGGCGCGGCGAGCGCGCGGCCAAGCACGCGTTCGATGTCGGCGCGGGCGAGTCCGCCGGGCCGCAGCAAGGTGGGTTCGTCGAGCAGGGCGACGATGGTGGATTCAACGCCGACCGGGCAGGGCCCGTCGTCGAGGATGAGGTCGATGCGGCCGCGCAGATCGGCGAGTACGTGCGCGGCGGCGGTCGGTGAGACGTGGCCGGAGCGGTTGGCCGAAGGCGCCACGACCGGTCTGCCGAAGGCCTCGAGCAGGGCCCGCGCGGTTGCCTGCGCCGGCACGCGCAGCGCGATGCTGTCGAGGCCGGCCAGCGCCAGTTCCGATACCGGGCAATCCGGCCGCTTGGGCAGCACCAGCGTCAGGGGGCCGGGCCAGAAGGCGGCGGCGAGCCGCTCGGCCGCCTCATTGAAGACGGCCAGCCGCCGGGCGTCGGCGAGCCCGGCGACGTGCGAGATCAGCGGGTTGAACGCCGGACGGCCCTTGGCGGCATAGAGCCGGGCCACCGCCTCGCCCTGGGTGGCGTCGGCGCCGAGGCCGTAGACGGTCTCGGTCGGGAACGCGACCAGCCCGCCCGCCTCAAGACAGGCCGCGGCGGCGGCGATCGCGGCCGGTTCGGCCGGCAAAACCCGTGTTTCCGGCTCGGCGTTCATGACCGTGGCTCATGCTTGGGATTCATGACCGGGTGTCATGCTTGCGGTTTTAGACGGGGGGGTTATAAGGCCGCCCACAGTCGGAGTGTAGCGCAGTCTGGTAGCGCACCTCGTTCGGGACGAGGGGGTCGCAGGTTCAAATCCTGCCACTCCGACCAAGTTTTTACCCCCAAAAATCGTTGAAGTCCGACCGGTTGGTCGGCTCACGCCGTTTTGGGCGCGGCCTTGCCCTTCCGCGACGCCAGCCAGACCCCGGACAGGATGAGCCCGAAACCCGCGATGTGGAAAAGGTGCAGCGGCTCGCCCAGCAGTGTGCTGGCCAACACCGCCGTATAGACCGGGATCAGGTGCAGGAACGGCCCCGCGCGATTGGCGCCGATCAGTTCGATGCCGCGATTCCAGCAGGCATAGGCCAGAATGCTCGGAAAGATCGCGACATAACCGATCGCCAGGACGGTCCCGAGCGTCGGCTGCAGCGTGAACCCGGACGCCGCCTCCCAGATGGCGAACGGAAAAGTCCCGATAGCCGAAGTCGCCCCGAGCACGAACAGGAAGCTCATCGGATGGATCGGCGGGCGCAGCCGCAGATAGGCCGAGTAGATCGCGAACACGATCATCGTCAGCAGGGTCAAGAGGTCGCCCCAGTTGAACGACAATCGAAGCAGGGCCGCGAAGTCGCCATGTGCGATGATCACGACAACGCCGAGCGAGGAGATGGCGATGCCGGCAAGTTGCAGCGGCGTCACGCGATCGCGGAAAATCACCGCGCTGGTCGCGAGGATGAGCACCGGCACCAGCGAGTTCAGGACCGATACGTTCAGCGCGCTGGTGTATTCCAGGCCAATATATTGCAGCGACGTGAACAGCACGCCGCCGGTAAGGCCGAACCACAGCATGATCTTCCACGACTTAACGATCGTCGGCCAGTCGCGAACGATATGCTGCCGGGCGAACAGCCAGAGCAGCAGCGTCGGAATGAACCAGCGGAAGGTGGAAAGCGCGAGCGGCGGCACGACGCCGCCGACGGCGCGGCCGACCACGTGATTGCCCGACCAGAACAGCGACGTCAGCGCCAGCAGCAGATAGGGATTGCCGAAGAGGCCAAGCGTACGCGCGGCCAGAGGCGATGACGGCCGTGGCGCCGGGGGGGATTGCGTTTCCGTTGTCACGCCGTCACGTCGTCGAACATGCGGCGCCGCGCATTGGCGATGTGGCGCTGCATCGCTTCGCGCGCGGCGCCCGGCGCACGCGCCGCGATGGCTTCGAGTATGGCGTTGTGTTCATCCTGGACCCGGCGCAATCGTTCGGCGTTGCGCAACATCGATAAATTGCGTGTCAGGTTCATGCCATACCTGATGTGCGGCTGCAAAGAGCTCTGCACCGATACGTAATAGGAGTTCTGCGTGGCCCGGGCGACGGCGAGATGAAAGCGCTCGTCGGCTTCGACGCCGAGTTCCACCTTTTGGGTGGCGACTTCCAGCGCATCATAAGCCGCGCGCAGTTCGGCAAGATCGGCATCTTCCCAGCGCTCGGCGGCGAGCGCGGCGGCGCTGCCTTCGAGCTCATGACGGAATTCGAAGCACCGCTGAATGTCGTCGATCGAGCCGCCGGTCGAGAAGCGCAGCACCGCCACGTCGGGCCGCCGCTTCACATAGCTGCCGGAGCCTTGACGCGACACGATGATGCCGTCGTCGCGCAGCCGCGCCAGCGCCTCGCGTACCACGGGGCGCGACGCGCCGAAGCGCATCGCGAGTTCGGTTTCCGACGGTAGCCGCGAATTGATGGCAAACTCGCCGGCGACGATGAGCTCGAAGATGTGCTGATAGATGCCGGCGCTACGCTTGGCTTCGCTCCAGCCTGGGCCGGCGGCGGATGTGGGCGATGCGGAGCGATCGGTCGCCATCGGTGCGCCGCTCCCTCACCGCTTTTTGGCGGCACGCCAGCGGGCGAATTCTTCGCGCGCCTCCGGCGAGGGCGGGTAGATGCCGAAGATGCTCCTGCCGGCCATGACCTGCTCCTGCACGAAGTCCTCGAACACGGTTTGCTCGAAAGCTTCATTGGCGATGTCGTCGGCGATATGCGCCGGAATGACGACGACGCCTTCGGCATCGCCGACGATGATGTCGCCCGGATAGACCGAGACCTCACCACACGCGATCGGCAGATTGAGATCGACGGCGTGATGCTTGATCAGGTTGGTCGGCGCCGCCGGCTGCGCGTGATAGGCGGGGAAGGGCATCGCCGCGATTTCGGGCGTGTCGCGAAAGCCGCCGTCGGTGACGACGCCGGCGCAGCCGCGCTTCCACAGCCGCGTCACCAGAATGTTGCCGGCGGAAGCGGCGGAGGCATTGCGGCGGCTGTCGATCATGAAGACCGCGCCGGCCGGGCATTCCTCGATGCCCTTGCGCTGCGGATGGCTGCGGTCCTCGAACACGCCAAGATGATCGAGGTCTTCGCGCGCCGGGATGTAGCGCAGCGTATAGGCCGGGCCGACCATGTTCGGCAAAGCCTGGGATTTGTCGCCCGCGTTGATGCGATGAATGCCGCCGATGAAGGTGTTGCGGAAGCCGTGCTTGAACAGGACCGTGGTCAACGTGGCGGTCGAGATCGTCATCAGCTTGTTCTTGGTTTCCTCACGCATGGCTTCCCCCGGGGGCGTTTGGTTTGTTGGCCTCACTCATGGTCCGGGCGGCCTGATGTTGTCAAGAGTTGTAAAATCCCCTTGTGCGGTAGGCCGCCGTCCAAGTAAGCTGCCACATCGAAAAAGCCGCGGCACAAAGCGCGGCACAAAAAGCCCGCATCACAACAGGCGGGCGGTGGAGGAGGCGACACATGAATATTTCACGCTCGAAATCTGTCTTGAATCTTGCTCTGAATCTCGGCCTGGCGGCCGGTCTGGCCGTGGCTGTCGCTCAGCCGGCATCGGCGACCGACATCAAGCTGATGACCGGACCGCAGGGCGGCGTCTGGGTGCCGCTCGGCGGCCAGCTCAAGGACATGTGGGAAAAGGCGGTGCCCGGGCTTTCCGTGCAGTCGCTGCCCGGCGCCGGCATCGCCAATGTGCGCGGCGTCGACGAAGGCAAGGCCGATGTCGGTTTCGGCAATTCAATCTCGACCGTTGACGGCTTGAAGGGCACGGCGCCGTTCCCGAAGCCGACCACCAATGTCTGCAATGTCGCGACCTTGTATCCGCAGTATTACCAGCTCGTCGTCTCTGCGGACTCCGGCGTCAAGTCGGTCAAGGACCTCAAGGGCAAAGGCGTGACAACGCAACAGCGCGGCAATACCGGCGAACTGATCACCGGCCAACTGCTCAAGGTCAACGGCCTGTCCTACAACGACGTGAAGATGAGCTTCGTGTCGTACACCGACTCGGTGACGCAGATGCAGGACGGCCACGCCGTCGCTTTCGGCCTCGGCACGACGATTCCATCGGGCTCGGTGATGGATCTGGCGGCGGCGCGCGAGATCAAGGTACTCGACCTGGCCGACCAGCTCGATGCCATGCGCAAGCTCAATCCCGGCTACACGCTGGTGAGCATCCCGAAGGGCACCTATCCGAAGCAGGATGCCGAGGTGAAAGTCATCGGCTATGCGACGCACATCGTGGCTTCCTGCAAGCTGCCGGCCGACATGGTGTACGCCATGACCAAGGCCATGGCGGCGAACGTTACGTCGATGGCGGCCGTCAACAAGTCGATGCAAAGTCTGACGCCGAAGGCGATGGCCGAAGATATCGGCGTGCCGTTCCATCCCGGTGCCGCCAAATTCTACAAGGAATCCGGCATTTCGGTTGCCACCAACTAAGTTTGAAATTGCCGGTCGCGCTTCGCGCGGCCGGCTTCTTTTTTTGAGCGGGGCGGACGATGACCATTGACACCAGCCATCGCGGGCTATTGCGGATTGCCCTTTATGCGATCGCCATCGCCATGGCGCTTTATCACATGTGGGCCATCGCCTTCGGCTCCCCGGAAGCGGTGCTGTTCCGCGGCATGCATTTGCTGTTTGCGCTGGTGCTGGTGTTTCTGCTGTTTCGCGCCGGCTCAAAATCCGAGGATATGGAGCTCGCCGCCGGCGCTCAGGTCGAGGGCGAGGCGAAGCTGACGTTGCCGACGCTCGTCGACTACGCGCTGATGGCCGTCGCGGCGGCGCCTATTCTCTATCTTTTCTTCAACTACGAATATGTCGTCACGCGCATCTTCTATATCGACGATCTGTCGACCATGGATATGGCGATGGGCGTCATCATGACGCTGATCGTATTAGAGGCGACGCGGCGCGTCATCGGCTGGGCACTGCCGATCACGGCCATTGTGTTTCTCATCTATGGCCTGTTCATCGCCCGACTGGAGCCGATGCGGATGCTCGACCAGCTCTACATGACGACCGAAGGCATTTTCGGCATTCCGTTGTCGGTGTCGGCCGGCTACGTGCTGATCTTCGTGCTGTTCGGCTCTTTCATGGAACGGACCGGCACTGGCCAACTGTTCATGGATTTCGCGATGAGCCTCACCGGTCATACCGCGGGCGGTCCCGGCAAAGTGTCGGTGGTGAGTTCAAGCCTGTTCGGCACCATCTCCGGTAGCGCCGTTGCCAACGTTATGGTCGACGGGCCGATTTCGATTCCGCTGATGAAGCGCTCCGGATTCGCGCCGCATTTTGCGGCCGGCGTCGAGGCGACGGCATCGACCGGCGGACAGATCATGCCGCCGATCATGGGCGCCGCCGCCTTCGTCATGGCGGAATTTCTCGCCGTGTCCTATGGCCAGGTCGTGCTCTGGGCGATCATTCCCGCCATCCTCTATTACGTCGCGTGCTTTGCCGCCGTGCATTTCGAAGCCAAGCGCACCGGCCTGCTTGGGTTGCCGCGATCCGAACTGCCGAAGTTGGGCAAGACGCTTCGCGTTCGCGGCCACCTGTTCATCCCGGTGCTGATCATTCTTACCGTCATGTACTCCGGCTACAGCGCGCCGCTGGCCGCACTCGCCGGCACGCTCGCATGTTTCCCGGTCGCCGCGCTGCGCAAGTCGACGCGCGAATACGTCAACGTGAAAAACATCCTCGACGCCTTCGTTGACGGCGCGCGCAACGCGCTGGGCGTCGCGACGGCCTGTGCCTGCGCCGGTATCGTCATCGGCGTCGTCACATTGTCGGGCGTCGGCATTGTCTTTACCCAGTTCGTCACGCATCTGTCCGAGCACACCTTGCTGCTGGCGCTGATCCTGACCATGTGCGCCGGCATCGTGCTCGGCATGGGCATGCCGACGACGCCGGCCTACATCATCATGACGGCCTTGCTGGTTCCGGCAATCATCAAGCTCGGAGTCATCCCGCCGGCGGCACATATGTTCGCGCTCTATTTCGCGGTGCTGTCGGCGATCACGCCGCCGGTCGCGCTTGCGGTGTTTGCCGCGGCCGGCATC
>JBAZSM010000061.1:0-706 GCA_041662425.1 Pseudolabrys sp. | reverse complement strand
GCTGGGCGGCGGTGAAAGTCGGCGCCGCCGGATTCATCGTGCCGTTCATGATCATCTACGAGCCGGCGCTGCTGATGATCGGCGACTGGCCGGCGATCATCGCGGCATTTGTTACGTCGGCGTTCGGCATCCTGATGTTTGCCGGCGGTCTGCACGGCTATTTCGTCACCGCGACCACTCACTGGCAGAGGGCGGTCCTGATCGTCGGAGGCCTTCTGCTCATCAAGCCGGGTATCGAAACCGACATTGTCGGTGCTATACTGGCGGCTGTCGTGATCGCGGCGCAGGTTTCCGCACGCCGCAACACGGCGCAAACGGCCGCCGCGCCGGCCAAGCCGTCCTGAAACTCCCGCCTTATACGAGCAGTCAGTCACATCATGTCCGCCAAGAAGCGTCCCGAAGAGCTGCGCAGCCATCGCTGGCTGGGCGTCACCGATTTGCGTTCATTCGGCCACCGTTCGCGCCTGCGCCAGATCGGTTACGACACCGAGGATTGGGCGGGTAAACCGGTTATCGGCATCATCAATACGTGGAGCGACGTCAATCCTTGCCACGTGCATTTGCGCACCCGCGCCGAGGAAGTGAAGCGGGGCGTGTTGCAGGCCGGCGACTTTCCGATCGAATTGCCGGCGCTGTCGCTGACGGAATCTTTCGTCAAGCCGACGACCATGCTCTACCGCAACCTGCTTGCGATGGAGGTCGAGGA
>JBAZSM010000060.1:0-26605 GCA_041662425.1 Pseudolabrys sp. | reverse complement strand
CTTTCTCATCGTGCCCGGCCTGATCGGCGCAACGGCGATGCCGCTGATCAATGCCATCGGCTCGTCGCTCGTCTCCGTCTCGGCCTTCGGCCTCACCACGGCGGCGAGCTATGCGTGGTCCGGCCTGGTCGACTGGCCGCTGGCCTTGCTGTTCATCGCCGGCGGCGCCGTGGGCGGCCTCATCGGCACGCGGCTGGCGCGTCATCTTGCCGGCCACAAGAATGCGCTCACCCGCGTCTTTTCCGGCATCGTCATCGCGGTCGGGCTTTACGTGATCGCGCGCTCCGTCCTGTTCTGATTGTCCACTTGTCCCGCGCCGCCGATAGCCGCCGCATCGCGGATCGGCTAGGGTTTGCGCCGCCGGCTCCGGCCGCAATACGACACGGAGGCAATCATGTCGCGCGAACTGCTTTGGCTCACCTTCACGGTCATCCTGACGGGCGTCCTGTGGATTCCCTACATGCTCGACCGCGTCATGGTGCGCGGTCTCTGGGGCGCGTTGACCAACCCGTCGCGCGACGACAAACCGCAAAGCGGCTGGGCGCAGCGGCTGTACTTCGCCCATACCAACGCCGTCGATAATCTCGTCGTGTTTGCGCCGCTGGTGCTCATCCTCGACAATATGGGTTATTCGACACGCAGCACGGTGATCGCCTGCGCGGTCTATTTCTGGGCGCGGCTGGCCCATGCCATCGTCTATGCCCTCGGCGTGCCGGTGCTGCGCACGCTCGCCTTCGCCGTCGGTTTCGTTGCGCAGGTGACTCTGGCGCTCGCGATCCTCGGCAAGCTCTAGAATTCAATGCAGCGGCGATGCCCGCGCGACGATCGCGCGCGCGTCGACGCCGCGCGGCAGCGTGCCGAAAGCGCCGCCGCCCTCGCCGCTCAGCCGCGATGCACAGAATGTATCGGCCACGGCGGCCGGCGCGTGCTTGATCAGAAGCGCGGCCTGCAACGCCAGCACGATATCGCGCACCAGCGCGCGGGCCTGCGCTTCGTCATTGCGCTCGGCGCCGCTGAGGCGCTGTTCCAGCCGGCCGACGAAACCTTTGAGCCGCGGCTCGCCGGACACATCGAGTTCGGACCGCAGCACCTCGCTCGCGTGCGTGGTGCGCCCGAGCGCCCGCAGCACGTCGAGGCACATGACGTTGCCCGAACCTTCCCAGATCGAATTGACCGGCGCTTCGCGGTAAAGCCGCGGCATGACGCTTTCCTCGATGTAGCCCGAGCCACCGAGCACCTCCATTGCTTCCAACGTCACGAACGGCGTGCGCTTGCAGATCCAGAACTTCGCCGCCGGCGTGATGACGCGGCGGAACACAGTCGAAACTTCATCGCTCTCGTCATAGGCGCGCGCCAGCCGGAACGTCAGCACGGTCGCCGCCTCGCATTCGAGCGCCAGATCGGCGAGCACATTGGTCATCAGCGGCTGGTCGACGAGCTTTTTCTGGAACACGACGCGATGCTGCGCGTGATGAATCGCCTGCGCCACCGCCGCCCGCATCAGCGACGACGAGCCGATGGCGCAATCGAGCCGCGTGTGATTGCCCATCTCGATGATGGTCGGAATGCCGCGCCCCTCTTCGCCGATCAACCGGGCATAGGCGCCGACGAACTCGACCTCGCTCGACGCGTTCGAGCGATTGCCGAGCTTGTCCTTGAGGCGGACGATCTGAATGGCGTTTCGCTCGCCGTCCGGCGTGAAGCGCGGCAACAGAAAGCAGCTCAGGCCTTTGTCCGTCTGCGCCAGCACCAGAAAGGCATCGCACATCGGCGCCGACATGAACCATTTGTGGCCGAACAGCCGGAACGAGCCGTCGCCGGCGGCCTCGGCGCGCGTCGAATTGGTGCGCAGGTCAGAGCCGCCCTGGTTCTCGGTCATGCCCATGCCGAGCAGCGCCGCCGTCTTCTGCTGCACCGGCGCAAAACGTTTGTCGTAGTCGCGCCCGTAAATCTTCGGCAGCCATTGCGCGGCGACATCGGGCGCATGCATCAAGGTCGGCACCGAGCCATAGGTCATGGCGACCGGGCAATAAACGCCGCTTTCGATCTGGTTGAGCATGTAGGTGCCGGCGGCGCGCGCGACATGCGCGCCGGCCTGTGGATGCGCCCACGGGCTCGAATGCAGCCCTGCGCGCAGCGCGATGGCCATCAGTTCATGCCAGGCGGGATGAAACTCGACCTCGTCGAGGCGATGGCCGTAGCGGTCGAGGGTTTTGAGTTGCGGGGGGAATTTGTTGGCGTCGAAACCGAGCTTCACCGTTTCCGGCTTGCCCAAGGTGGCGCCAAGCGCAGCGAGCCCGCTTTCGGCCCATTCGGCCTTCTCGCGCTTGACCGCCTCGCGCAGCACCACATCGCTGGCGAAGAGATTGTAGGGCTCCAGCGGCGGCGGCTGATTGGTGACCTCGAACATGGTCGGGCTCTCCTTCGTCATTCCGGGGCGCGCGAAAGCGCGAACCCGGAATCCGGAAGCGGACCCCGTCAGTGTAGCTGGATTCCGCGTCCCGCCCCATAGCGCGTCGAAGACGCGCGTAAGCGCGCCTATGGGGCGGTCCCGGAATGACAAACCCTTACGGAAACAGCGCGACCTGATCGATGCCCATGGTCTCCGGGTATCCCATGATCAGATTCATGTTCTGGATCGCCTGACCGGACGCACCCTTCACCAGGTTATCGAGCGCCGAGATGACGATCGCCCGGCCTTCGATGCGGTCGGCGGCGACGCCGATGAACGTCATGTTGGAGCCGCGGACGTGCCGCGTATGCGGCGTTTCGCCAAACGGCAGAACGTGCACGAACGGTTCCTTCGCGTAGAACTTCGACAGGATCTCGTGAAGCTCCTGCGCGGTGCGGCCCCGCCTGCCCCGCACATAGATGGTCGAGAGGATGCCGCGGTTCATCGGCACCAGATGCGGCGTGAACGTCACCGTCACCGGCCGTCCGGCGGCCAGCGAAAACTCCTGGTCGAGCTCCGCCATGTGCCGGTGCTTGCCGACGCCATAGGCGTTGAAGCCCTCCGATACTTCGGAGAACAGCATCGCTTCCTTGGCGGAGCGGCCGGCGCCGGTCATACCGGATTTGGCGTCGATGACGATTTCATCGAGGTCGATCGCCTTGGCCTTGATCAGCGGCGTCAGCGGCAGTTGGGCGCCGGAGGTGTAGCAGCCGGGATTGGCGACCAGCCGCGCCTTGCGGATATCGCGCCGGTGAATTTCGACCAGGCCGTAGACGGCTTCCTTCTGCAATTCCGGCGCATGATGCTCGTGGCCGTACCAGCTGGCGTAAGCGGCCGGGTCCGCCAGCCGGAAATCGGCCGACAGATCGACCACCTTGGTCTCCGGCGCGGCGGCGATCAGCTCCTTGAGCACCTTCTGGGTGGTGGCGTGCGGCAGCGCGCAGAACACGACGTCCAGCGCGAGCTTCTTCCAGTCCAGCCCTTCGATCGCAACCAAAGCCGGCAGGTCATAGGGCGAGAACTGCGGAAACACCTCGGCCATCTTCTTGCCGGCGCTGCGCTCCGCGGTCAGCAGCACGATCTCGGCGCGCGGGTGGCGCAACAGCATCCGCACCAGTTCGGAACCGGTATAGCCGGAGGCGCCGAGGACGCCGATCTTTGCTTTTGTCGCCATGGTCTTAGGCCTTTGTCTTCAAGCACCGCATAAACGGTGAAGGAACGCTGACGCTCCGTGACAGGAGCGAATTCAATGTCCGGAAGGCAGCGGGCGGAGAGTCATGCGGTGCCGCGGCCAAATCCGGCGGCACGGGAACGAAGTCTACACGCGAAAGCGCGCCCGAGCCGTGACAATACGGCGTCGGCGGAGCGCATTTCGGGTGAAAATCGTCGTCATATGCGGCGATATAGGACTGACGGGGGAACCGGTCAAGGACGGCCGGAAACGATCAGGGCCGTCCCGGAGGACGGCCCTGCCCGCAACTTGACGAAGAGCGTGCCGATCTCAGGCGAGCGCGTGGACGCGCACCAGGCGGTAACCGTTGCCATCCTTCTCGACATAACCGGCCGACGGGAACGGGAAGTGATAGCCGATGATCGGCAGATTGTCGGCCGACGCCATGTCGTAGAACTTGCGCCGGGTGGCCTCCGCCAGATCGCCGTCATTGTCGAAGGCGGCGTGCCATCCCGGATTGCGCATGAACACGTCCGGATGATTGGTGACGTCGCCCTGCACGATCAGGCTCTTCGATCCGGCGGCGAGGATGAACGAGACGTGCCCCGGCGTGTGACCGGGCGTCGACAGCGACGTGATGCCGGGCGCGACTTCCTTGCCGGCCTCGAACGGCGTGGTCTTGATGCCGTCGAACACCTTCTTGACGTTGGCGAAGTTGCCCTTGTTGGCGGCATTCGCCTTGCTCTGGTTGGACTCGTCCGTCCAGAACGCCTGCTCCGCCGCCGGCACCTTGATTTCCGCATTCGGGAATGCCGGCGAGCCATCGGCATTCTTCAGGCCGCCAATGTGATCGCCGTGAAAGTGTGAGATCAGCACGAGGTCGACCGACTTCGGATCGATGCCGGCGGCCGCCATGCTGTGACGCGCATTGCCGACCGCGCCTTTGCTCGCTGCATTGGCCGCGAGGCCGTTGCCGGTGTCGATGGCGATGGTCTTGCCGCCCATCCGCACGATCAACGGGCTGAAGGTGATGGTGAGCTGTCCCTTCGGCATGTGCAGCGCCTCATAGGCCGACTGCGTCTGCTCTTTCGAAACATTGAGGATGAAATTATCCGGCAGGGCCGCCGTGCGCGCGCCGTCGAACACCTGGATCAGTTCGCCATCGCCGAATTTGTAGCTGTAGACGCCGGTCATGGGCGCGACGGGAGTGCCTTGCGCATGACCTGCGGTGACAGCGAACGGAGCCGCGCCGGCGGCCGTCGCGGCCGCGCTACCGGCAAGCAGATGGCGGCGAGACAGATTGAACATCGCGATCTTCCCTTTTCCAAACGAGTTCCAGCCCCGGCATGAGGCAAGATGCGGCTGCCAAACTAACAACGCGATTTGGGGCGAATTCCGGGGCGTTAAGCCGCACTCCGGACACAGCGTCGTTACCACGGCCACAAGGCCAGCAGGCGCGATGCGCCATCGCCGAGCGTGAGCAGCACCGCCGCCCATACAAAGGCCGAGGCGAAATTGGCCAATTGGAAAGTCCAGAACGGCATCTCGAAGATACCGGCGATCAACGGAACCGAGGCGCGCAGCGGCCCGAAGAAGCGGCCGATGAAAATGCCGGCGACGCCCCATTTCTTCATGAAGGCCTCGCCGCGCGGGATGAGATCGGGATGCCGCGACAGCGGCCAGATGTGCTGCACGCGGTATTCGAGCTTGTGCCCGATCCAGTAGGACAGCCAGTCGCCGAGCGCGGCGCCGACCGCGGCCGCGATCCATACCGGCCAGAAGCTGATGCCGCTGGTGCCGATCAGCGCACCGAGCGCGACCAGCGCTCCCCAGGCCGGCAACAGGAGCGAGATGAAGGCGAGCGACTCGCCGAAAGCGAGCGCGAACATGATCGGCGGCGCCCAAGCGGCATGCTCGCGCGCGAAGGCGACGATGGCGGCGATGATGGCCTGAAAATCCATTCGGTTCCGATCTGGCCGTTTCGATTTAACCTTGGGCGGCGCAAGCCGCCAGTGCGGCACAGCGTTCCACCAGGCCGGGCCGGCTTGTCTCCGTTTCGCCCCGGCCGTGGCATAGTCTGTGGCAAATGATTCGCCGAACGCCTATGTGTCCGGCCTGTCTTCCCTCATCCGCAACGCGAAGACCAAAAGCGATCTCATTGTAATTATGGCCAAATCCGCGACCAGCAAGAAAACCGGCAAGCAGGACGACCTGTTCACCGCCCCCGCGCGCTCCCCGGCCGCCCGTCCCGCGCCGAAGGAAGCCGCGCGCAAATCCGCCGCCAAATCCGGCAAGGCGAGTGGCGGCGATAGCGGCTACAGCGCCAAGCACATCGAGGTGCTGGAGGGTCTGGAACCGGTCCGCCGCCGCCCCGGCATGTATATCGGCGGCACCGACGAGAAGGCGCTGCACCACCTGTTCGCCGAAGTCATCGACAACTCGATGGACGAGGCGCTGGCCGGCCACGCCGACTGGATCGAGGTCGAGCTCGACACCGAAGGCTTCGTCTCCGTCACGGACAATGGCCGCGGTATGCCGGTCGACGCGCATCCGAAGTTCAAGAACAAGTCGGCGCTCGAAGTAATCATGTGCACGCTGCACGCCGGCGGCAAATTCGACTCCGAGGTCTACGAGACCTCCGGCGGTCTGCACGGCGTCGGCGTCTCGGTCACCAATGCGCTATCGGTGCGCATGGAGGTCGACGTCTGGCGCGAGCAGACGCAGTACCGCATGGCTTTTGAGCGCGGCAAGCCGAAAGGCAAACTCGAGAAGGTCGGCCGCGCGCCGAACAAGCGCGGCACGCGCGTTCGCTTCAAGCCCGATCCCGAAATCTTCGGCAAGAATGCCGGCTTCGATCCGGCGCGGCTGTTCAA
Source organism: Pseudolabrys sp. (assembly GCA_041662425.1). Lineage (GTDB taxonomy): Bacteria > Pseudomonadota > Alphaproteobacteria > Rhizobiales > Xanthobacteraceae > Pseudolabrys. The sequence goes on along the minus strand of JBAZSM010000060.1, from coordinate 20,109 downwards.
GATGTCGCGCTCGAAGGCCTATCTCTATGGCGGCGTCGAAATCCGCTGGAGCTGCGACCCGAAGCTCGTCGCCGGCACCGATATCCCGGACAAGGCGACGTTCCATTTCGCCAACGGCCTGTCCGACTACCTGCGCGCCAATCTCGAAGGCGCGACCTTTGTCCATCCGGATATCTTCTCGGGCTCGGCCGGCAAATCCGGCAAGCACGGCGCAGTCGAATGGGCGATCGCTTGGACCGCCGACGCCGACGGCTTCATCAACTCCTACTGCAACACCATCCCGACGCCCGATGGCGGCACGCATGAATCCGGCCTGCGCTCGGCTTTGCTGCGCGGCCTCAAGGATCACGCCGCGCGCCTCGGCCAGGAAAAGCGAGCCTCGGCCGTGACCAGCGAAGACGTCATGGTCGGCTCCGGCTCGATGCTGTCGGTCTATATCCGCGAGCCGGAATTCCAGGGCCAGACCAAGGATCGTCTCGCCACCGCGGCCGCGCAGAAGATCGTCGAGAACGCGATCAAGGACCCGTTCGATCACTGGCTGTCGGGCAATCCGGCGCAGGCCAACAAGCTCTTGGACTTCGTCATCGAGCGCGCCGAGGATCGCCTGCGCCGCCGTCAGGAAAAGGACATCGCGCGCAAGTCCGCGGTGCGCAAGCTGCGCCTGCCCGGCAAGCTCGCCGATTGCTCCAGCACCGCCGAGCAAGGCTCCGAACTGTTCATCGTCGAAGGCGATAGCGCCGGCGGCTCCGCCAAGCAGGCGCGCGACCGCAAGACGCAAGCGATCCTGCCGCTGCGCGGCAAGATCCTCAACGTCGCGTCCGCCGGCAAGGACAAGCTGGCGCAGAACCAGCAGCTCGCCGACCTGATCCAGGCGCTCGGCTGCGGCACCGGTGCGAACTTCAACGCCAGCGATCTGCGCTACGAGAAGGTCATCATCATGACCGACGCCGACGTCGACGGCGCGCATATCGCGTCATTGCTGATCACGTTCTTCTACCGCCAGATGCCGAAGCTGATCGATCTCGGCCGGCTTTATCTCGCGGTGCCGCCGCTGTTCCGCCTGCAGCACGGCGGCAAGATCGCCTACGCGCGCAACGAGGCGCACAAGGCGCAGTTGCTCAAGAGCGATTTCAACGCCAATGCCAAGGTCGAGGTCTCGCGCTTCAAGGGCCTCGGCGAGATGATGGCGGCGCAGCTCAAGGAAACGACCATGGATCCGCGCAAGCGCACCTTGCTCAAGGTGACGCTGGCCGAAGCCGACATCAAGGCGACAGCGAGTTCGGTCGAGCGCCTGATGGGCAACAAGGCCGAAGCGCGCTTTGAGTTTATTCAGGAGAAGGCGGAGTTCGCGAACGAGGAGTTGCTGGACGTTTAGTCTGGCGCTTCGCCCGCTCCTGTAGCCCGGATGGAGCGAAGCGAAATCCGGGCTACCCACACCTCTTCAACACCGGCGTCTTCAAGCCGCTGCTCAGCGCCACGCCGTTCTTCACGCGCACGCCATCGTCGCCGCGATTGTAGATCGTGCGCCGCGTAGCGACGCCTTTGGCTTTGCCGATGCGCATGATGATGGTCTGCGCTTCCTCGCCTTCAGCGCCGGGGCGAAACAGCACGCTCGCTTCCAGGCTGTCCTTGTCGAGGCGGCGCGCGGCGATGAAGTGATAGAGATTGGCGGCGAATTGCGGCCCGACATCGTGGCTCTCGACGATGAGCCCGCCGCCCGGCGCGGTGACGCTGACATGCGGGTTCCGCGGCGAGGCCGCCTGGTCGCAGGCGAAGGCCCAATTGCCCAGCAGATTGAAAACGCGGAACACCGGCTCGGCGGTAAATTCGGGCGCCTTGAGCGTGGCGCTGTCGGGTGCCGGATCGGTCGCGGCGGACGCCGGCGCGATCATCAGCGCCGCCAGCAGCAAGACCCCCGCCCAACGCTTCAAACGCAGCCCCCGACTCACAGAATGTCATCGCCCCTGCTGTCGAGAATAACAGCGCGACGCGCGGCGGCAATCGTCGATAAGTTTATAGGCGATGGTGCGGGCTTATAGCCGCACGCCGTATCGCGGCACCGTGTCCAGGTAGCGCCGGTACGGCTCGCCGAATTTCGCGGCGAGATAGCGCTCCTCGCGCTTGACCACGCCGAAATGGATCACCGGCGCAAACACGATGGTGAGAACGAGCATCCAGTCGGATGCCAGAGCCACGGCCAGTCCGGCGAGCGCCATGGTCAGCCCGACATACATCGGGTTGCGCAGATAGCCATAGACGCTGGCGCCGACCAATGCGGTCGACGGCTTCCACGGCTCGACATGGGTGCCGGCGGCGCGGAACGCCTTGATGGCCGTGAGGCCCAGCGCCAGACCTGCGCCGATCAGTTCGACACCGAGCAGGATGCGCGTGCCCCACGACAACATGACGCTCAGCACATAAGCGGGCATCAGCCAGTCGAGCAGCAGCCCGAACACGATCACCGCCAGCGCCAGAAGCGGCGGCGGCGCGATGACGCCGGGACGATCGCGCGCGGTGACCTTGCGTTCCATCTCAGGCCTCAAGCCATTCGGCCATGGCCTTGTTGACCGCGTCGGGTTTCTCGATGGTGGACAGGTGGCCGCACTCCGGCACGATCACCAGCTTTGAACCCAGGATACCGCCGGCGATCTCCTGCGCCAGTTCCGGCGGCGTCAGTTCATCGCCGTCACCGACCAGCACCAGCGTCGGACACCCGATCTCTTCGAGCAGGGGCCGCGAGTCCTGCCGTCCCATGATCGCCCTCTCCTGCCTGACGAAAGCATCGACGCCGGTCTCCTGCGCCATGGTTCGCACAATGCCTTTAAGCCGCTCGTCGCCGCTATGGTTCCGGTGCAGGAACTTCGGCGTCAGTGTCTCGACGATGTCCGAGAGCTTTCCGGATTCGGCCATCGCGATGAACTTCTCGCGGCCGGCCTTCTGTTCGGCGCCATCGGGCCGCGCCGAGGTGTCGAGCAGCGCCAGTCTGGCGATGCGCTCGGGCGCGAGCCGCATCATGGCGAAGGCGATGTAGCCGCCCATCGACAGGCCGGCGAGCGCAAAGCGCGGCGGCGCCAGGCTCAGAATGCGCTCGGCGATCGCGTCCATGGTGTCGTCGCGCCGGTGGTCGGCGACCGTGACCGGGCCGCAAGCCCACAATCCCTCGACCTGGGGGGTATACAGCCGGGCGCTGCACAGCAGGCCCGGAACGAGGATGAGCGGCAGCGACGATGTCATTTTAAGCCTCCGGAACGTCAAAAAGCCCGAAAAATCAGCCTTAATTTAGCATACCGCACCGCCGAAGGATTGACTTTGTCTCTTTCGCGCCTATGTTCCGGGCACCGGTGCGAAATTGAAGATTCGACCGCCCCCCGCGCATAGTAGCTGGTTTTGAACTGGTTTTTATGTCCCGGCGCGGCACCTGGCGGCGGTCCTGCTCGAGGTTTTATGAGCTTTTCTGAACTCGGTTTATCCGACAAGGTTCTCGGCGCCATTGAGGCTTCCGGCTACAAGAACCCCACCCCCATCCAGGAACAGGCCATCCCGCATGTTCTGGCCCGCCGCGATGTTCTAGGCATCGCGCAGACGGGCACCGGCAAGACCGCCGCTTTCGTCCTGCCGATGCTGACCATGCTCGAGAAAGGCCGCGCGCGCGCCCGCATGCCGCGCACGCTGATCCTCGAGCCGACGCGCGAACTCGCGGCGCAGGTCGCCGAGAGCTTCGAGAAATACGGCAAGAACCACAAACTCAACGTTGCCCTCATCATCGGCGGCGTTTCTTTTGGCGATCAGGATGCCAAGCTGCTGCGCGGCGTCGACGTGCTGATCGCGACGCCGGGCCGGCTGCTCGACCATTCCGAGCGCGGACGCCTGCTGCTGTCGGGCTGCGAGCTTCTGATCATCGACGAAGCCGACCGCATGCTCGACATGGGTTTCATTCCCGACATCGAGCGCATCGGCAAGCTGGTGCCTTTCACGCGCCAGACCTTGTTCTTCACGGCGACCATGCCGCCGGAAATCCAGCGCATCGCCGATACCTTCCTGCACAATCCGGTCCGCGTCGAAGTGTCCAAGCCCGCCACTGCGGCGACGACGATCACGCAATTGCAGGTCGCGGTCGGCCGCGAGGATTTCGAGAAGCGCGCGACGCTGCGCCATCTCATCGACACCGCCGAAAATTTCAAGAACGCCATCATCTTCTGCAACCGCAAACGTGAAGTCGCGGTGCTGCACAAGTCGCTTGTGAAGCACGGCTATAACGCGGTGGCCCTGCACGGCGATCTCGACCAGACGTCGCGCACCGCCGCGCTCGACGCCTTCCGCAAGGGCGAGGCCAAGCTGCTGATCGCGTCCGACGTTGCCGCGCGCGGTCTCGATATTCCGGCCGTGAGCCACGTCTTCAACTTCGATGTGCCGCATCACGCCGACGACTACGTTCACCGCATCGGCCGTACCGGCCGCGCCGGGCTGACCGGCACCGCGATTTCGCTGGTCGCGCCGATCGACTCCAAGTCGGTGGCGGCGATCGAAAAACTGATGGGCATGCCCATCCCGTGGATGGGCGCACCGGTGGCCGCGTCCAGCGCCGCCGAGGGCGACAGCCGTCCGCCACGCCGCGGCGGTCAGGATCGCTCACGCGGCCGTGGCCGCGAAGGTCGCAACCGGACGCCGCGTCCCGAACAACCGCGCCAGAGTGGATCGCATCAGACTGCTCCGCAGCCGGTCCGCGAGCCGGCACCGCAACGGGCCGAAAGCGCTCCAGCTCCAGTTGCGGCGCCCGCACCGGCGGCGGTCGAACAGCGGCCGCATCGCGAGCGCGTCGTTCATGAATCCGCCGATACCGATGGTAGCCATCTGCCGGCGTTCCTGCTGCGGCCCGTCAACATCAAGGCCTGAAACCGCCTGCGGTAGTGGAAGCTACCGGGATACAACCGGTTCCGTATTTACCCCTGATTCATCTCCCTGACATACCGTCTGAGCGGGGACGCGACGCGGCCACGGTGGTGCGCGCCTTAAGGCCCACAGGCAACGGCGCCTCCAGGGGGTTTTTCGGATGAGCGGGCAAAGCGACGAACATGAACGCACGATGGCGTTCTGCGAGATCGCGCTTGGCCAGATCAGGGCGCTGCGTCAGCCCGCGACACCGCGCAATTACGAAATCTGGTACACCTATGCCACCGGGTACCTTCCCTCGCTCAATCAAAAAATCAACGACACGCTGACCGAGAACGGCGCGCTGTCGGAGTCCGATCTCGACGAGATCTATGACTCGTATCTCGCGCCGACCCGCCTCACCGACCGCATCGACACCGTCGGCTCGAAGGTGATGGGCGAGATCGAACAGGTGATGGCGATGATCGACGCCGCCGCCGGCAGCGCCTCGAGCTATACCGAGAGCCTCGCCGACATGAGCGAGAAGATCGGCGCTTCCGACCGCGAGGGCCTGCGCGCCATCGTCGAAGGCCTGGTGGCGACCGCCAAGGAAATGGAAGAGTCGAACCAGAAGCTGGAAGAGCGCCTCAACGCCTCCAAGCTCGAAATCAACGAACTCCAGGTCAACCTCGAGGCGGTTCGCACCGAGAGCCTGACCGACCCGCTGACGCAGCTCGCCAACCGCAAATTCTTCGATACCACGCTCGACGAGGCGATCCTGTTCGCGCGCGACAACAACGAGCCGTTGTCGCTGATGCTGACCGACATCGACCACTTCAAGAAATTCAACGACACCTTCGGCCACCTCACCGGAGACCAGGTGCTGCGTCTGGTTGCCATGTCGGTGAAGCAGAACGTCAAGGGCCAGGACACCGCGGCGCGCTACGGCGGCGAGGAATTCGCCGTCATCCTGCCGAACACGACCTTGCGCTCGGCGATCACGGTGGCCGATCACATCCGCCGCGCCGTCATGACCAAGGAACTGATGAAGCGCTCGACCGGCGAACATCTCGGCCGCGTCACGATCTCGATCGGCGTCGCCACCTTGCAGCCGTCCGACACCGGGGCGTCGTTGATCGAGCGTACGGACACTTGTCTTTATGCCGCCAAGCGCAATGGCCGCAATCGTGTCCTGTGCGAGGCCGATCCGGAAGTCTCGACCGACCAGACAATGCAGGTCGCCTGATCGCCTGTCGCACGGCCGCGCAGCGCCCTGCCCTTACAATTCAGCCGATACCGAAAGCGTGCCGATATAGGCGCGGCCGGCATTGCCGTTGAAGTAGCCTAGGAAGCCGTTCGGCTCGATGCGGAGATCGACATAGCCAAGCTCGATGCCGAATTTCAGGTGGTCCACCGGCGTCCAGTACAGATTGACGGCGCTGCGAAACGTGTCGCTCTGCGGCTTGGCGCGCAGCAGATCCACTTTGACGGTGACGAAGCTGGCAAAGATGTTCGACTCGAACTCGTCCGACCATTCGTGGTGATAGGAGGCCACCGCGCTCCAGCCTTTGGTCGGGCCGGTCGCGCGCACGATGCTCTGGTAGACGACCAGATCGTTGGTGGTGCCGAGATAGGACGAGGCGTCGACGGCGTAGGTGGCCTGGGCACTGATTTCGTCGCCCTTGGAAATGAACGCCGCCGGCACTTTCAGGCCGAAGCTCGCGGCCCAGCCGGTCCGGGTCGCCGCCGTGTCGGGCAGGAACGGCAGCAGCGGCGAATTGGAAAAATCGGCGCGCCGCACCACGCCCGAAACATGCGTGGCCAGCGCGCCCGTCTCACGCCGCCAGCGCAACGCGTAAATCGGGTTGGAGAAGTCGAAGTCGGCAATGCCGGAGCTGGCATTCGGCGTCGTCGGCAGGTTCGATTCGACACCGAAGGCGATCCTGTTGGCGGCGTCGATTCTGCGCTCATAGACAACCGTCGTCGCCGCACGCCCCGGCGTGCTGGCGCTGGTGAGGAAATTGCCCTCCCAGAAGCTCATCAAGGTGCCGTTATATCCGACGGTCAGGCCGCCGAGGCCGACGCTCCAGCCGGTGAAATAGCCGCTGCCATTGGTGGTGCCGTCATCGGTCGACTTCGACCACTCGACGCCGGTCGAGGCCTTGAACTCGCCGAGCGATGTCTGCCGCGTCATCTCAAGCCCGGCATCGGCCGTGACCGACCGTGACACCGTGTTCTGCGTCACGGTGCCGTTGCGGCTGACAAAAAGCGGCACGCCCGCCTTCTGTTTCTGTTGCTGGTAAGTGTAGGAAATCCCCGCCGTCACCTTGGCGCAACTGCCGGCGACATCGAAACGGACGCCCTCGTCATCGCCGCCGTCGTCATCGTCGGACGCCGGCGGTTTCACCCTGGACGGCCCGCCCGCCCCGCCGTCGCTGGCCGGCCGGCAGACCGCGGGCAGTTCGCTGGCCTGCGCAGCGGAGCACACATTGAGCGCGGCGAGCGCAAGACATGCCGCCATCAATCCTGCGATCCGGCCGTCAAACGCAAAACGCGCCGAAAACGGCGCACCGAACCCCACCACACGTCCGCCCACCATCGCACAACGCCCCGCTCAAGCGGTGTCATTCGGTGGCACGGAGGAGCCCAAGTCAAGCCTCGCGCCCGGTCGTCAATTTCTTTTGGCGCCCGGCTTCCTGGCGGACGCTGCTCTGAGCGGCTTGCGTCCTGTCGCGGCTTTCGCCTTGTGCCGGCTCGGCGCCGCTGAACGCTTCGATTTGGCGCGCGCGACCGAATGCGCCGCCCTCGCCCAGTCGGCAAGTTCGTTGCCGTCGTCATAAAGCCGATCGGGCACACGCCAGTATGACGTCACCATGACCTGCCCGCTCTTCTTTGCGAACTGGAACGGTTTGCTTTTTTCGCGCTCGAAGGCAGGCCGGGTGTTGTCGTCGGTCTTCAGGTAAATGACATCGTCCGCGATCAGGCCGAACATCACGCCATCGGCAAAGATGCCGGCACCGCCGAACATGCGCTTGATCTGGACCGTGCCGAAATCGCGGAACAGGTCATGGACGAATTCAGCATCCATGGCCGCCTCGCCTAGTGCGCCTGGACGCTTTCGTCCTTGTAGGGCGCAAGCTGCACCGACTCGCCGCAGCCGCAAGCGGAGGTCTGGTTCGGGTTATTGAACACGAACTGCGAAGACAGCTTCTCGGTCTTGTAGTCCATCTCGGTGCCGAGCAGGAACAGCACCGCCTTGGGATCGACCAGGATCCGGACGCCCTTGTCCTCGATCACCTCGTCGGTCGGCTTCACCGCATCGGCATATTCCATGGTGTATTCCATGCCGGCGCAGCCGCCATTCTTGACGCCGACGCGCAAGCCCGCGACCGGCTTGTCGGCTTTCGCCATCACCGCCTTGATGCGCTCGGCGGCGGCTTCGGTCAGCCTCATCACCTGGGGCCGGGGTCTCGGGTTGGCAGTTGCCATGATCGTCCTCGTCGATTGACCCTGATCTAAGCACGAAATCCTGAAACGAAACTCACCGGACCGGGCGACCTCACCACATATTGAGCACGAGTCGGGCTTCGTCCGACATCCGGCTTGGGTCCCATGGCGGGTCCCAGACCACGGCGACCTTGGTTTCCTTGACGCCGGGAACCGCGGAAACCGCATTCTCGACCATAATCGGCAGTTCCTGCGCCGACGGGCAGTTCGGCGAAGTCAGCGACATATCGACCTTCACGGTGCGGTCGTCGCCGATATCGATCCGGTAGATCAGGCCGAGCTCATAAATGTCCGCCGGGATTTCCGGGTCGTAGACCGTCTTCAGGCCGGCGATGATCTCGTCGGTCAGGCGGTTCAGTTCGTCCTGCGGCAGCACCGGGGAGCCGGACACGGTGGCGTTCGGATCGCTGACCTCCGGCGCCTTTTCGGCCACGGCGGCATCCGGCGCTGCCTGCTTGATGGTGTCGTCGGTCTGGTTGTCGGTCATGTCGTCGCTCACGCGAAAAATTCCTGTGCCTTGATCAGAGCGCTGGCCAGGGTGTCGACCTCGGCCTTGGTATTATACATGCCGAACGAAGCCCGGCAGGTCGCCGTGACGCCGAAGCGCGCCAAGAGCGGCATGGTGCAATGGGTGCCGGCGCGCACCGCGACGCCGGACCGGTCGATCACGGTGGCGATATCGTGCGCATGCGCGCCCTGCATCTCGAACGAGACGATCGGCCCCTTGTCCCTGGCTGTGCCGATGATGCGCAGCGAATTGATCTGGCCGAGTTTCTCGTGGGCGTATTCAACGAGATCGGTCTCATGGGCGCGGATCCGCGCCTTGCCGACCGACTGGATATAATCGAGCGCGGCGCCGAGCCCGATCGCCTGCACGATGGCCGGCGTGCCGGCCTCGAACTTGTGCGGCGGATCGCCATAGGTCACGCGATCCTCGAACACTTCGCGGATCATCTCGCCGCCGCCGTTATACGGGCGCATGGCTTCGAGGTGCTTCATCTTGCCGTACAGCGCGCCGATGCCGGTCGGGCCGTAAAGCTTGTGGCCGGTAAGGACAAAGAAATCGCAGTCGAGGTCCTGCACGTCGATATCCATGTGCACCGAACTCTGCGCGCCATCGACCAGCACCGGAATGCCGCGGGCATGCGCGATCCGAATGACCTCCTTCACCGGCACGACCGTGCCGAGAGCGTTCGACATCTGCGTGATCGCCACGATCTTGGTGCGCGGGGTCAGCAGCTTCTCGAACTCGTCGATGAGGAAATTGCCTTCCGCATCGACCGGAGCGAACTTGATCACCGCGCCATAGCGCTCGCGATAGAAGTGCCACGGCACGATGTTGGAATGGTGCTCCATGATCGAGAGCACGATCTCGTCGCCCTCGCCGATCTGCCCCGAGCCGAAGCTCGACGCCACGAGATTGATCGCCTCGGTGGCGTTGCGGGTGAAGACGACCTCTTCCTTTTGCGCGGCGTTGATGAAGGCTGCGACCTTCTCGCGCGCGCCCTCATAGGCCTCCGTCGCCTCGTTGGCGAGGAAATGCAGCCCGCGATGCACATTGGCGTATTCGCGCGTATAGGCCTTCATCAGGCGGTCGAGCACGGCCTGCGGTTTCTGCGCCGAGGCGGCGTTGTCGAGATAAACCAGCGGCTTGCCATAGACCTGCATCGCCAGCGCCGGAAAATCGGCGCGGATCTTGTCGACATCGTAGCCGCCATTGGCGATGCCAGCGTGCATGTTCATCCGCGCGACTCCAGCCAGGCGAGTGCGGCATTCATGATCGCGCCGCGGAAACCTTCATGCGCGATCTCTTCGACCGTCTCGCCGATGAAGGCCTGGATCAGCAGCGCCTCGGCTTGCTGCTCGTCGATGCCGCGCGACATCAGATAGAATTTCAGCGTCGGATCGAGCGCGCCCGCGGTGGCGCCATGGCCGCAGACCACGTCGTCGGCGAATATTTCCAGTTCCGGCTTGTTGTCGGCTTCGGCATTGTCCGACAGCAGCAGCGCCCGCGTCATCATCTTGGAGTCGGTCTTCTGGGCGCCCGGCTTGACCACGATCTTGCCCTGGAAGACCGAATGGCTTTCGCCGTCGAGCACCGCCTTGAACTGCTCGCGGCCGTCGCAATGGGCGGCGGCGTGCTCGATCAGCAGCGTGTTGTCGACGTGCTCTTCGCCGCGCAGCAGATTGACGCCGCGCATCGCACCCTTGGTGCGTTCGCCGGCAAAGCGGACGAAGCTCTGGTTGCGCACGACGCCGACATCGTGGTTGAGGACGAAGGTGTCGAAGCGGGCATTCCGGCCGGCGCTCATCAGCAGGCTGCCGATGTGGACGCCGCGCGCGGCGACCACCTTGAAGTAATCGACTTGCGCATCGTCACCGACGATGAGTTCGAGCGCCGTATTGACCTGCGCCGCGATGCCCTCATGGCTCTCGGCGATCACGGCCTGAGCGCCCTTCTCCACCACGATCAATGATCGGGTGAAGGATGAGGCTTCGTTCCCGGTCACGAAGACGAGATGCAGCGGCCGCTTCAGCGCCGTACCGGCGGCAACGCGGATCACCGCGCCGTCGCCCATCAGCGCCGTGTTGAGCGCGACCGCGATGTCGTCGGTTTCGAAGGTCTTGCCGAGCTTCGCCGTGACCCCGGCATCGCCTTGCGTCAGCGCCGCCGCCATCGAACCGATGCTCAGCCCCGGCTCCGGCGTCAGATCGGACAGCTCCGCCACGAAGGCGCCATCGATGAAAGTGAGCTTGCGGGGATTGAGCGCCGCAAACACGGCGCCCGAGTCCCTGGCGTTCGCCTTGGCCTCGGCATCCGGCGGCGCGGCGAGCGGCAGCGCTTCGCGCATCAGCGTGCGCAGGTCGGTGTATTTCCATTCCTCGACGCGGCGATGCGGCAGGCCCTGCGTATCGAAGCGCTTGAACGCATCCTCGCGCAGCGATGCCATGGCGCCCTTGCCCGGCAGCGTGCCGCGCGCGCCGTCATAGACGTCGTGCAGCGCCTGCTCGGCGGGAGTCTTGATGGGAGTTACCTGAACCATCGGAAAACCTTACGCCGCCTCGTCGGTATCGGTGTATTGCGCGTAGCCCTTGGCCTCGAGTTCAAGCGCCAGTTCCTTGCCGCCCGAGCGCACGACGCGGCCCTTGGCCATGACGTGCACGACGTCGGGCACGATGTAATCGAGCAGCCGCTGATAATGCGTGATGACGATCATCGAACGCTCCGGCGAGCGCAGGCGGTTGACGCCTTCGGACACGATCTTGAGCGCATCGATGTCGAGGCCGGAATCGGTCTCGTCGAGCACGGCGAGCCGGGGCTGCAAGATCGCCATCTGCAGAATCTCGTTGCGCTTCTTCTCGCCGCCGGAGAAGCCGACATTGACGCTGCGGCGCAGCATGTCCTGACTGACGCCGAGTTCGCCGGAACGCGTGCGCACCAGCTTGATGAAATCCGGCGTCGAGACTTCGGCTTCGCCGCGCAGCTTGCGCTGGGCGTTGAGCGCGGTGCGCAGGAACGTCATGGTCGCGACGCCCGGCACTTCGACCGGATACTGGAAGGCGAGGAACACCCCCTTGGCGGCGCGCTCGTTCGGATTGAGTTCGAGAATGCTCTCGCCGTCGAGCAGAATGTCGCCTTCGGTAATCTTGTAATTCGGTTTGCCGGCGAGCACGTAAGCGAGCGTCGATTTGCCCGAGCCGTTCGGCCCCATGATGGCGGCGACCTGGCCCTTCTCGATGGTCAGATTGAGACCGTTGAGGATCTTCTTGCCCTCATCCGCGATCTCGACGTGCAGGTTCTTGATTTCAAGCAGTGACATTTTTGCTTCTCTCAAACTCTCTTAACCGACCGAGCCTTCAAGGCTGATCGAAATCAGCTTCTGCGCTTCCACCGCAAACTCCATCGGCAGTTGCTGCAGCACGTCCTTGACGAAACCGTTGACGACGAGCGCGGTCGCCTCCTCCGCCGACATGCCGCGGCTCTGGCAGTAGAACAGCATGTCCTCGGAAATCTTCGAGGTGGAGGCTTCGTGCTCGAACACCGCCGAGGAATTCTTCGCCTCGATATAGGGCACGGTATGCGCGCCGCATTTGTCGCCGATCAGCAACGAGTCGCAATTGGTGAAGTTGCGCGCGCCGGTCGCCTTGCGGTGTGCCGTGACCAGCCCGCGATAGGTGTTGTTGGAGCGGCCGGCCGAGATGCCCTTGGAGATGATCCGGCTCACGGTGTTCTTGCCGAGATGGATCATCTTGGTGCCGCTATCGACCTGCTGGCGGCCGTTCGAAATGGCGATCGAGTAAAACTCGCCGCGTGAGCCGTCGCCGCGCAGGATGCAGCTCGGATATTTCCAGGTGATCGCGGAGCCGGTTTCGACCTGCGTCCACGAGATCTTCGAATTCTTGCCGCGGCAGTCGCCGCGCTTGGTGACGAAGTTGAAGATGCCGCCTTTGCCTTCGGCGTCGCCCGGATACCAGTTCTGCACCGTCGAATATTTGATCTCGGCGTCGTCGAGCGCGACCAGTTCGACCACGGCGGCGTGCAACTGGTTCTCGTCGCGCATCGGCGCGGTGCAGCCTTCGAGATAGCTGACATAGGCGCCCTTGTCGGCGATGATCAGCGTGCGCTCGAACTGGCCGGTGTTCTGCTCGTTGATGCGGAAATAGGTCGACAGCTCCATCGGGCAACGCACGCCCTCCGGCACGTAGACGAACGAGCCATCGGAGAACACCGCCGAATTGAGCGTGGCGAAGAAATTATCCGAAGTCGGCACCACCGAACCCAGGTATTTCTTGATGAGGTCGGGATGTTCGCGCACCGCTTCCGACATCGGCATGAAAATGACGCCGGCGCGCTTGAGCTCTTCCTTGAAGGTCGTCGCCACCGACACCGAGTCGAACACGGCATCGACCGCGACGCGGCCCGAGGAGCGCATCCCTTCCATCATGTCGCCGTCGAGCGTCGACGGCTCGCTCTGCTTGCGGACGCCGGCGAGGATCTCCTGCTCCTTGAGCGGAATGCCGAGCTTCTCGTAAGTGCGCAGCAGTTCGGGATCGACATCGGCGAGCGACTTCGGCGCCTTGAACGCCTTCGGCGCCGAATAGTAATAGGCGTCCTGATAGTCGATCTTCGGATAATGGACGCGCGCCCAGTCCGGTTCGCGCATGGTCAGCCATCGGCGATAGGCTTCCAGCCGCCACTGCAGCATCCACTCCGGCTCGTCCTTCTTGGCCGAGATGAAGCGGACGGTGTCTTCCGACAGGCCCTTGGGAGCCTTTTCGGATTCGATATCGGTGACGAACCCGTATTTGTATTGGTCAACGTCGATCTGTCGGACCCGATCGACGGTGTCTTGTACGGCCGGCATTCTTCCCTCCGCTCACGGTTTCAAGGACCGCGGGTTGGATCAGTCGGTTATGGTCGGTTCGCGTGGCTCGTCGCGATCGTCCCTGTGTGAATTCGGTTCAAGCGGCGTGTGCGTGTCTCTTAAGTAGTGACGAAACCACGCGCTTCCAGGCATTTAGCAGCAGATCGAGGTCGCTCCCGGTGGTCGTCCAGCCGAGGCTGACGCGGATCGCGCCGGCCGCCAGCGCGGGCTCGAGCCCCATCGCCGCCAGCACATGCGAGGCGGCGACCTTGCCGGACGAGCAGGCGGAACCGGACGAGACCGCTACTCCGTTGAGATCAAACGCGATTAGCGCGGTTTCCGCCTTCAGGCCGGGAACCGCGACCAGCGATGTATTGGGCAGCCGCGCGATGGCCGCGCCGAAAATCACGGCATCCGGCGTCTCGGCCTTGAGCCGCGACTCAAACGCATCGCGCAACGCCGCCATGCGGACAGCGTCCGCCTGCCTTGCCGCCGCCGCGGCCTCGGCTGCGGCGCCGAATCCCGCAATCGCCGCCACATTCTCGGTGCCGGCGCGCAGGCCGCGCTCCTGCCCGCCGCCCTTGATCGCAGCCGTCGCCGGCTGCGCGCCGCGCATCACAAGAGCGCCCGCGCCCTGCGGGCCGCCGAGCTTGTGGGAGGAAATCGTGAGCATGTCGGCGCCAAGCGCTGCGAGACCGCAGTCGATACGGCCTGCCGTCTGCGCCGCGTCGACGTGAAGGATACCGCCGGCATCGTGGACGATCCGCGCGATTTCGGCGATCGGCTGAACGACGCCGGTTTCATTGTTGGCGTGCATCACCGAGACCAGCGGCCTCTGGGCCCGGGCGATGGCAGCGCGCAGCGCCGCAAGGTCGACGGCACCGTCGCTTGTGACAGGCAGGCGCTCGACGCACCCGGCCGGAAACCGGCCGCCGCTCAGGACCGACGCGTGCTCGATCGCCGATACGAACAGGCGGTCGCATGTGAATGGAGCGCCGTTCACCGCCAGGTCCGGCGTCAGCGCCAGCATGTTCGCTTCGGTGGCGCCGCTGGTGAACACGACGCCCTTCGCCTCGGCGCCGACCAGCGCCGCGACCTGCGCCCGCGCCCGCTCCAGCAATGCCCGCGCGGCGCGGCCTTCGGTATGCACCGACGAAGCCGCCGCGGAAACGTCCAGCGCGGCGAGCATGGCCGCGCGGGCCTCCGCCCGCAGCGGCGCGGTCGCATTCCAGTCGAAATAGGCGCGCGTGCTCATGGAACTCTTGAGTATCCTGCTACCAACTGTTGGCGCGCGGTGCCGCTAGGCCTCGCAAAAAGCTTGCTTTTCGCCCTAGCGCCTGTGCTAGAAGCCCGCATCTGCCAAAGGGCTGGCAGATGGGCCACTTATAGCCATTGTTGCGGCGCTGAACAGCGGAAATCCAATAATTAGAATGATTCTAAACTGAGTTATTCGATTCCGAGCGACGCAGAAAATCCAAATGCCGCAATGCCTTGGACCGCGGCTTTAAATTAGAGGTTGATCCCATGCCTGAGGTCATTTTCACGGGCCCTGCCGGCCGGATCGAAGGTCGCTACCACCCGGCGCGCCAGAAAAACGCGCCCATCGCCATCATCCTGCATCCGCACCCGCAGTTCGGCGGGACGATGAACCACCAGATCATCTACCAGCTCTATTATGCCTTCGTGCACCGCGGCTTCTCGGCGCTGCGCTTCAATTTCCGTGGCGTCGGCCGCTCGCAGGGTTCCTTCGACCACGGCACCGGCGAACTGTCGGACGCGGCCGCCGCCCTCGACTGGGCGCAGACCATCAACCCGGAAGCCAAGAGCTGCTGGATCGCCGGCTTCTCGTTCGGCGCCTGGATCGGCATGCAGTTGCTGATGCGCCGGCCCGAGATCGAAGGCTTCATCTCGATCTGCCCGCCGGCGAACCTTTATGACTTCTCGTTCCTGGCGCCCTGCCCGTCCTCGGGCCTGATCATCCATGGCGACAAGGATGCCGTGGTGCCGGCCAAGGACGTCAACACGCTGGTCGAGAAGCTGAAGACGCAGAAGGGCATCATCATCGAGCAGAAGGTCGTTGCCGGCGCCAACCACTTCTTCGACGGCAAGGTCGAAAGCCTGCTCGGCTCGATCGAGCAATATCTCGACAAGCGCCTCAAGGCCCCCGAGCGCAAGCCGGCGGCCTAAAGCGAACAAAACGAATGCTAAGCGATGGCCGGGGCTTCCCCGGCCATTTGCATTTTACGGCCTCACCACCACGCCGCCCGTCATCGCCTTCGGCGCGCCGGTGGTTTGCGGGAACGTGATCGGCAGGCCGTTGAGCGTGCGCATCGCCAGATAGGCAAAAGCCTGCGCCTCGATCGATTGCGACGACCAGCCGGCGGCATCGGCGGTCTCGACGGTCGCGGGCGCCAGACGCGTCGCCAGCATCTTCATCAGTGTCGGATTGCGCGCGCCGCCGCCGGCGACGATCCAGGTCTTCGGCGTGGCGGGCAGCTTCGTTACCACGCGCGCGACGGAGGCCGCCGTCAGCGCCGACAAGGTCGCCGCGCCATCGGCCACGGACAATTCCGGCAGCGCGATATTGGCGAGCGCGAAGTCGTTGCGGTCGAGCGACTTCGGACACGGCAGGCCGAAGAACGGATGCGCCAGCACCCGCACGACGAAGGCCTCATCGACGGTGCCGCGGGCCGCTTGATCGCCGTCACGGTCGAGCGGCGCGCCGGTCTTGGCGCGCATGAAGTCGTCGATCAGCGCGTTGCCCGGCCCGGTGTCGCAGGCGATCGGATGGCCGCCATCGACGAAGGTGACATTGGCGACGCCGCCGATATTGAGCACCGCGATCGGATGCGGCCGATCAAGATCGCGCGCCAGCGCCCGATGGAAGATCGGCACCAGCGGCGCGCCCTGTCCGCCGGCCGCGACATCGGCGGCGCGGAAGTCATAGGCGACGCTCACACCCAATCGCTTCGCCAGCGCCGCGCCGTCGCCGATTTGCACGGTGAGCCGTTCCGCCGGCCGGTGCAGCACGGTCTGGCCGTGGACGCCGACAATGGCGACGTTTTCGCGCGCGATGCCTTCGCCCGCCAGGAAGGCCTCGACGGCTTCGGCATGGGCGCGGGTAATGAAGGCCTCGGCCTCGGCCAGTACGCCCGGCCGCGCGTTTCGGTCGATCAGGCTCCTCGCATCCGTGAGAGCCTGCCGAAGCAATGTTCGCTCATCGTCCGAATATGGGCGGTAGCCAGTCGGGCCGAAGCGGTAAACGCGCTCGCCGTCGCTGTCGAGCGCCGCCACATCGACACCGTCGAGCGAGGTGCCGCTCATCAGCCCAATCGCCAGCCCCCTCATGCGCCACCCGTTGAATCGTCCGCCGGACCTGTTACACCACGCCGGATCGACGCGCCAACGGATCCCCGATGAGCACCTATAAGTCTGATTTTCTTAACATTCTCAGCGAACGCGGCTTCATTCACCAGGTCTCTGAGCCCGACTTGCTGGACGCCCGCGCCGCTTCGGGCGAACTGACGGCTTATATCGGCTTCGACTGCACCGCCGCCTCGCTGCATATCGGCTCGCTGCTGCCGATCATGATGCTGTACTGGATGCAGCAGACCGGGCACCGGCCGATCGCGCTCATGGGCGGCGGCACGACGCGCGTGGGCGATCCGTCCGGCAAGGACGAGAGCCGCCGCATCCTCACCGATGACATGATCAACCAGAACCTCGTCGGTATCCGCGCCGTCTTTTCGAAGTTTCTGAAGTTCGAAAGCGACGGCGGCAACGCCGTCATGGCTAATAACGCCGACTGGCTGAACACGCTCAACTACATCGACTTCCTGCGCGACGTCGGCCGCCACTTCTCCGTGAACAGGATGCTGTCCTTCGATTCGGTGAAGATGCGGCTGGAGCGCCAGCAGGAATTGTCATTTCTCGAATTCAACTACATGATCCTTCAGGCCTACGATTTTGTCGAGCTCAACAAGCGTTACGGCTGCGCCTTGCAGATGGGCGGCTCGGACCAGTGGGGCAATATCGTCAACGGCATCGATCTCGGCCGTCGCATGGCGAACGCGCACCTCTTTGCGCTCACCGCTCCGCTGATCACCACCGCCTCGGGCGCCAAGATGGGCAAGACTGCGGCGGGCGCGGTGTGGCTCAACGCCGACATGGTGAGCCCGTACGAATACTGGCAATACTGGCGCAACACCGAGGATGGCGACGTGTCGCGCTTCCTCAAGCTGTTCACCACGATGCCGCTTTCTGAGATCGCCAAACTCACCGCGCTGCAAGGCTCGGAGATCAACGAGGCCAAGAAGACGCTGGCGACGGAGGCGACTGCGCTTGTGCATGGCCGCGCCGCGGCGGATCAAGCGGCAGAAACCGCACGGAAGACTTTCGAGGAAGGTTCTTTCGCCGGCACGCTGCCGACCGTCGAGGTCGAGCACGCCAAGCTCGCAGCCGGCATCGGCGTGCTGACAGCCTTTGCCGAAATCACCGCGCTGGTATCGTCGAACGGCGATGCGCGCCGTCAGATCAGGGCCGGCGGCCTCAAGGTCAACGACGCGACCGTCTCAGACGACAAGATGATGCTCACTGACAAGGACCTGACCAGCGACGGCGCAATCAAGCTCTCGCTCGGCAAGAAGAAACATGTGCTGCTGAAGCCTGTGTGATCTTGCTTATCCCTCCCCTTTCAGGGGAGGGATTTAGCAATCACTGCTGAGCCGGCATGAATTTCGGGTCGAATGTCCCCGGTGAGGGAATGAATTTGCGCAACAGGCCCGGCGCGATGGCGCTCACCGGATTGACCGTGATGCGCGGCGCGCCGGGCGCGCCGGTCGCCTCATAGGTGATGCCGAGCAGGCCTTCATTGCTGCCGCCGAGGAACAGGCCGACGATCGGGATCTGTCCGAGCCCAAAGATATTGTTGAGACCGTAAAGCGGCACGAATGTGCCGCGCAAATGCACCTCGTTGCGGGCATAGTCGACCTGCCCTTCCACCGTCGCGCCGACCAGCGGACCGCGCACCACGCCGTCGCGTACCGACATGCGGCCGGGGAAGCGGGTGAAGCCCGCGCTCGCTTCAGTGAAAGCAACGCCCTGCGGGCCGCTGCCGCCACTTGTCGCCACCACCCGATCGAGCGCCGGTTCGCCGCGCACCGCGAATTCGCGGATCACGATAGTGCCGACCTGCGGCGCCTGATCCTGCGTCGGCGGATCCATCGCGATCCACATCTTGCCGCCGAACATGCGCGGATAGGTGTCGGTGAAACGGAACAGCGCGCCGGCATCGTCCGTCTCCAGATAGAGCACCTGATGATTGTCGCGTGCACGGAGGCGCAGATCGCCAGTGAGCGGCGTATCACGGCCGATCTTGGCGCTCAGATTGAAAGTCCTGACACGCCCGCCGCGCCGCGACAATTTCAGATCCAGCCCGCGGAGCGTCTCGCCATTATGGCCAGCAACCGCGCCGATCTTGATGTCGAGATCGAGATCGGTCTGCTTGCTCTTCGGGTCGTCGTCGGCGCCCGCCAGAGACGATTTAACGAAGTTGCGACCGTCAAAGACGTCGCCGCGCATCATCACCTTGAGCACGCCATTGTCGCCGCGATCGGCTTTTACCGACAGCTTGTCGCCATCCGACAAGCCGAAAGTCGGGAAATTCGCAGACGTCAGCGTGCCGTGGGCATCGAGTTCGACCGTACCTTTGACGGTCGCGCCCGCACCTTCGATGTTGATGTCCTCAAAGCGCGTCTTGTTACCGTTCTTGATCGTCGTGTAAGTCGCGCGCGCCGGCTTGCCGGCGGGCTTGACCCAGCCCGGCAGCAGGTTTTCGATCTTAACCGGAGTCAGGTCGGCCTCGACGTTAAGCCGCTCGTCTTTAACGTTATCGCCGACGACACCCGTCGCCTTCATCGGGATCGCGCCGACCACCGAATTGCCGAAGTCGAGACCGAGCCGGCGGCGCGCGGCGTCGTCGATCGACGCCAGCATGGTGAGTTGCGCGGCGTCGTCGTTCTTGCCACGGCGGAGGTCGATCTTGGCCATCGTGCCGTTGATCTTCACATCGCCCTTGATCTGATAGCCGCTATTCGAGGCGTTCACCTTAAGCGTCTGCGCCTCGATCTTCTGGCCGAGCAGCAGCTTGTCGGCGGCAAAGCCCGACAGGTCGGCATCGATCGTATAGTTCGTCGCATCCGGCAACACGCCCTTGCCGAGCGGCTGCTTGATCGTGACCAGCGCCGACATGGTGCCGCGGCTGGTCATCGGATCGATCGTCAGCCCCATCTTGTCGCGCAGCGGATCGCTCGACAAAAGCGCGGCCGCGGCCGGCACCGTGCCATCGGCGCGAAACGTAGTGATTGAG
>JBAZSM010000059.1:0-26799 GCA_041662425.1 Pseudolabrys sp. | reverse complement strand
CGGCGGCAAAGGCCTGCATGTCGTGCTGCCGATCGCTTCGACGCCGTGGGAGAAGGCCAAGGAGTTCACCCAGGCGCTGGCCGGCGCCATGGCCGCGGACGAACCCGACCGCTATGTCGCCACCGCGACCAAAAGCAAACGCAACAAGCGCGTCTTCATCGACTATCTGCGCAACAGCCGCGAGGCGACCGCCGTTGCGCCCTATTCCACTCGCGCGCGTCCCGGCGCCGCGGTGTCGGCGCCGATCGACTGGTCCGAGCTCGGCAGTATCAAAAGCGCCGACCACTATACGGTTCTGAACATTCGCGCCCGGCTCAAGCGCCTGCGCAACGACCCGTGGGCCGGCATCGGCCGGATCCGGCAAAAGCTCCCCAACGCGAAGTAGCCCGCATTGCCGATGGAACTGCGGCCTCATGTCGCGCGTTCATGGGAACTCTGGCGCGAAGCGGGGACAGGCTCGGATGAAAAACGGCAGAAATGACACGACGGCCGGCGCGGCCGCCGTTGACCGCCATGGCATCAATCATGGCATCAATCACCGCGGCAATCCTCTTACGCAAAAGTTCGCGGCTTTCGCGCAGAAGACCGCGAGTTGGACTGGTCATCCAGCCGCGTTCCTGCTCGCGACCGGTATCATTGTGGTGTGGATCGTCACCGGACCGATCTTCAATTATAGCGACACCTGGCAACTGATCATCAATACCGGCACCACCATCGTCACGTTCCTGATGGTGTTTCTGATCCAGAACACCCAGAATCGCGACATGCTGTCGATGCAGATCAAATTGTCCGAACTGGTGCTGGCGATGAAAGGCGCCGAAGACAAATTCGCGTCTATTGAAGACCTGAGCGACGAGGAACTGCAGGAGTTGCACGCCGATTGTCGCGCTCGCGCCGAAATAACGGCTGAGAAGCTCGCCAACCGCTCAAAGGCGACTGCCGCCGCCCGGACGACGAGTTCCGCGGCAAAAAATACCAAAGCAGCGTAGGGCCGCGGCGGGCGTGTTTTTCGTTTTTTTGCCACAGGACGCTGCTACGCAGTCGCGACCCGGAATTGGCGGCGCGAGGAAGCAACATGCGGAACTGGCTGTTGATCGCTGCGGTGGTGGCGACGTCAGGGATTTCGATGCCCGCAATCGCAGTCGCTGGCTCGAAGGACTTTTCCGGCATGGCTTCTTATTACGACAAGAATTATTCCGGGAAGACTGCGGCCGGCGATCGCTACGACCCGGTGAAATTCACCGCGGCTCATCGTACGCTGCCTTTCGGCACCAAGGTTCTCGTCACCGACACGAGGACCAGGCGCAGCGTCACGGTGATCGTCAATGATCGCGGCCCGTTCATCAAAGGCCGCGTGCTCGACTTGTCCTATGCCGCGGCCTCGGCGCTCAAGATGCAGGGCCGTGGCCTGATCCGGATCACCGCTTCGATCCAGTAGCCGCTCGAGGCATCCTTCCCACCGGCACGATGACTTCGCGCGCCTCGCGCCGCTGTGCTATCGCAAGGGGACTTAAGCCCTGTGATTCTGGATCTGCCATGGCCGCCAAACGCCTGCCTGCCAAACGAACGCCTGCCAAGAACCGCTCCGCAAAACGCCCCGCCAGCAAGCGCCCCTCGCCTCGTCTGCCGGTTCTTGACGAAGCCGAGATGAATGCGGCGCAGCAAGCGCTGATGCAGGCGATCCGCTCCGGGCCGAGAGGCGGGTCGATCACGCCGCGGGGGCCCTTCGCCGTCTGGCTCCATGCACCGGAATACGGTCAGTTGGCGCAGGCACTCGGCGGCTTCTGCCGTTATCAGAGCAGCGTGCCCGCACGGCTGTCGGAATTCGCCATCCTTTGCACCGCGCGACTGTGGCGCGCGCAATTCGAATGGTATGCCCACGCCCCCGTTGCGGCGAAACACGGCGTCAGCGCCAAGACCATCGACGACCTACGCGTCGGCCGCATGCCGAAGTCAGCCGCCAAGGACGAGCGCGCGATCTACGACTTCATCCAGGAACTCTACAAGAAGCGCCGCGTCGGCGAGCGCAATTACCAGCGTGTCGTCTCCGTGCTGGGTGAAAAGGCGACTGTCGAGCTGGTCGGCATCCTTGGCTATTACGTGTTGATTTCGATGACGCTCGACGTCTTCAACATGCTGCCGCCGGACACCGAGAAGCTCGCCTTCGCCGAGCCAAAATAAAAGCCTCAGCAACCGAATTTCGTCAGCAAGCGCGACGTCGGGGCACCACCACAGTGCCGTTTTGGACGGTGCCGCCGCGCGGTCACGGCGCGGCAGGAGGCGCAATGATTGCGCCAGCCATTCCACCTGACTGCCCCGCGTACGCGGCGTGGTTTAACGGCCGATCGAAAGCGACGACACGGCCGGCTGCCGCCTGAGCATAAACTAGGCAACTGCCGTCGCATTTTTCGGCAAACACCACCGTCGGCGCGGCGTTTGTATACAAAATAACGGATACCGCACGTCAGCGACATGGCACATCACTTGCTCACTATGACACTTGCTCATGGTGACGTGGCGGTTATGCCGCGCGTCCACAAAATTACGGAGTGACGATGATGCGACGTCGAGATTTTGCCAAGCTGGCCGCAGCCGGCGCCGTCGGCGCGATTGCAGCTCCCGCGATTGCCAGAGCGGACACAACCTTCAACTGGAAGATGACCAGCTTCTATGGGCCCAACGCCTATTTCTATTCGACCGGCCCTGGCAGCGCCAAAGATCTCGCCGAGCGCATCACCAAGATGTCGAACGGCCGCATCAAGATTCAATTCTACGGCGCGGGCGAACTGATCCCGGCCGCCGCCGGCTTCGATGCTGTGTCGTCGGGCACGGTCGAGATGAACTACGCCAACTCGGATTTCTGGACCGGCAAGAGCTTCGCCGCGCAATACTTCACTGCCGTGCCGTTCGGCCTCAACTTCGTCGGCTTTAATGGCTGGCTCTATGACGGCGGCGGTCTCGAACTGTGGCGCGAGACCTACGACAAATTCAACCTCGTGCCCTTCGCCTGCGGCAACACCGGCGTGCAGATGACCGGCTGGTTCCGCAAGCCGATTGAGAAGGTCGAGGACCTCAAGGGTGTCAAGATGCGCATCCCGGGCCTGGCCGGCCGCGTTTACAAGGAGCTCGGCGTCGAATCCGTGCTGCTCGCACCCGGTGACATCTTCCCCTCGCTCGAGCGCGGCGTGATCGATGCGGCCGAATTCGTCGGGCCCTATCTCGACCGCCAGCTCGGCCTGCACAAGGTCGCCAAGTATTACTACACGACCGGTTGGCACGAGATGGCAACGACCAGCGAACTCATCATCAACAAGACGGCCTGGGCATCCTTGCCGCCCGACCTGAAAGAGATCGTCGAGAATGCTTGCATGGCCTGCAACACGCGCGGCGAAGCCTGGCTGCAAAAAGTCAACGCCGAAGCGATGGACGACCTGATCAAGAACCAGGGCGTCCATGCGCAGCCACTGCCCGACGCGGTGGTCGACGCATTGCGCGCGGCAAATGACAAGATCCTCGCCGAAGCCGTCGCCAAGGATCCGATGACCAAGAAGGTCCATGACTCCTACATGGCCTACATGGCTTCCTACAAACAGTGGGCGAAATACTCGGAAAAGCCCTACTACGATAAAATCCTCGGCATCTGACGTGAACGCGGCAAAAAAACTGGCCGGCGCGATCGATACGTTTATCGACCGCGTCGGTGGCGCCCTCTCATGGCTGGCGCTGGTCGTCGCCCTCGTCATGGGCGCGAACGTGCTTCTGCGCTACGGCTTCTCGCTTGGCGCCATCTGGGCCCAGGAACTCGAGTGGTATCTGCTCGTTCCGCTCACACTGTTCGGCATGTCCTACGCGCTTCGGCACGGCGAGCATGTGCGCGTCGACGTGCTGTTCGCCTCGTTTCCACCGCGCCTCAAGCTCGCGGTCGATGTGGCGTCAGCCATCATCGCCATGATCTTTTCGGCGCTGGTGGTCTATCTCTCCATCGCTTTCGTCGCGCAATCATGGTCGATGCGCGAGGGTTCGCCCAACCCCGGCGGCATCGACGCGGTGTATCTGGTCAAGACCTTCATTCCGGTCGGCTTCGTCCTGCTGTTCCTGCAATCGCTGGCGCAGGCCATCCATGCCGCCCTCGGTCTGACGGCTTTCAGCCCCGACGATACCGCGGCCAAGGATTTTCAATGACACTTGAAGTGCTCGCGACCCTGATGCTGGTCGCCTTCTTCGTCCTGCTGTTGATCGGCATTCCAGTCGGTCTGACGCTCGCCGCCACCGGCTTCGTATTCGGCTATCTCGGATTCGGCGCATCGTTGTTCAATCTGCTGCCACACCGCATCTACGGCGTCGTCACCAATTACACGCTGCTGGCCATCCCCCTCTTCGTGTTCATGGGTGTGATGCTGGAGAAGTCCAAGCTCGCCGAAGAGCTGATGGACGTCATCGGCCTTGCCGCCGGATCGCTCAAAGGCGGCCTCGGCATCGGCATCATTCTGGTCGGCGTGCTGATGGGCGCGACCACCGGCATCGTCGGCGCCACCGTCGTGACGCTCGGCCTGCTGACGCTGCCCGGCTTGTTGCGCCGTGGCTATGACAAGGGACTCGCCTGCGGCATTATCTGTGCGTCGGGCACGCTCGGACAGATCATTCCGCCGAGCCTCATTCTCCTTCTGCTCGCCGATATTACCAACCAGTCGGTCGGTACGATCTTCGCCGCGGCCATGATTCCCGGCCTGCTGCTGTCGGGCATCTACATCATTTACATCCTAGTCCTCGGCATAATCCGGCCCGAGTTGGTGCCGGCCGTGCCGGCGGAAGAGCGTGCCGCGATTTCGGGCTTCGAACTCACGGGCAAGATCGTCCGCGTCGTGGCACCGCCGATCGGCCTCGTCATCGCGGTGCTCGGCTCGATCGTCGCCGGCATCGCAGCGCCTTCGGAAGCGGCCGCCATGGGCGCGCTCGGTTCGATCCTCGTTGCCGCGATCGGACGCCGCCTCACGATCCAGGTGTTGCGCGAAACGGTGCAGGCGACCACGCGCATCACCGCGATGGTGATGTTCATCCTGATTTGCGCGCAAGTGTTCTCGCTCGCCTTCCGCGGGCTTCAGGGCGAGAAGCTGGTGCAGGACGCTTTCACGCTGTTGCCGGGCGGCATCAACGCCTCGATCTGGTTCCTGATGGCGCTGATCTTCGTGCTCGGCTTCTTCATCGAATGGATCGAGATTTCCTATATCGCGGTGCCGCTGTTTCTGCCGATCTTCATCAACGCCAATACCGATCTGGTCTGGCTGTCGACGATGATCTGCGTGAACCTGCAAACATCGTTCCTGACGCCGCCATTCGGCTGGTCGCTGTTCTTCCTGCGTGGCGTTGCGCCGCCCGAAGTGACGACCGGCGACATCTATCGCGGCATCATCCCCTTCGTGCTGATGCAATTGATGGCGCTGGTGCTGGTCTTCGCCTTTCCCGGCCTCGCCACATGGCTGCCGAAGGCCATCGGCTGGTAGCCGGCGGCCTTCGGCGCGAACCAGGCATCAGTGCTTCATGTTCATGCCGCCATGGCTGGCGGCGCCGCCGCTCGCGCTATTCGCCGCCATGCTCTCGACCTTGAACTCGACATCGACCTTGCCGGCCTTTTCGAATTGCAGCGTGCCCTTGAAGCTGTCGCCCTGCTTGAGCTGTTCCTTGAGGCCGGTGAACATCAGGTGATAGCCGCTCGGCTTCAGCGTCACGGTTTCGCCGGGCTTGATCTCGATGCCATTCGCCAACATGCGCATTTTCATGATGCCATTATCCATGGTCATTTCATGCACTTCGAAACCCGACGAGATGCCGACTGAACCGCCGACGAGACGGTCGGGCGCGCTGCCGGTGTTGGTGATGGTCAGATAGCCGCCGCCGACCGGCGCGCCTTTCGGCGTCGCGCGCGCCCACGGATGGTCGATCTTGAGCGAACCGGCGGTTTGCGCCATCGCCGGCGACAACAACGCCGTCGCGAGCGCGGCAACCAAAGCGAGACGTGGCATCAAGATAAAACGAGACATCGAGCAACTCCTGACGATGCAGACGCGCGCAATGAATGCCGCGGCCCGCGAATTGAAATGCATGCGAAATTGATGTGCCGTCAGGCGAGCGGTGGCGCGCGCGGATTCTGCGGGCCACGCCGGTGATGCGGCGCCGTCGTGTTGAAGAACACTGCCGGCGCCAGGATAACGGCCTGGCGCGGTGCCAGATCCACGCCCGACGATGGCGGGCTCAAGAAGCCTGGCGTGCAGCATTGCATGCCGCATCCGGACGCGCAGGCGCAGCCTGTATCGGTCTTTGATGGCGTCTGCTGGCTTTTCGCGGACGCCGAGCACAGCGCGGTGGAAAACGGGCTGCTGGCCGCCACCGACAGCGGCAACAGCATGACCTGCAGCGCGACCGCATAGGCCGCGGCGACCGCCAGAAAACGTCTTTTCAGGGAGCGCGTTTGCATCGCCGCCACCTTATGGCTTTCCTCCGGAACCGTCCACGACAGCCGGTCGAATGCCAGCTGCCGCCATGTTAAGCTCCATACCGCCATGTCCAGCCGCGACTCCAAGTCTGAACCTTCCACGCCGGAACAGGGCGCGCGAATCCTGGGTTTCCGCCGCCGGCCCGCGGCAGCGTTGACGAACAAGCCCCGAGGCGCCCCGCCCGGCCCCTCCGTGGTCGAAGACCTCGAGAAATACGCGCGTGACGATGCTCCGGACGACTACCAGCACCGGATGGCCGTCAATATCGCGGCCCTGGTCTTTGTCGCCGGGCTGGTCGTCGCCGGCTTCTGGCTGGCCGATACGATGGCCGGGATGCGCAAGGACCAGGATTGCGTCCTGAGCGGCAGGCGCAACTGTGCTCCGGTCCATGTCCCGGCCGGAGGGCGCTTTTAGCCCTTCCCGGGCTCTTAGGAATCCGGCCCCAGAACGCCGACATCCCGGCGGTTTAGCCGCCCCCGCCATTGAACTTGACCCGGCGCTTCGCTATACGGGCTCGCGACCCTTAACGGCAGGTATCGACGCCCAGCGCCCCACAACGTGGGGCGCTTGAATAAATTCAATAGAATCAGAGAGTTATAATGTCATCCACTTTCGAGGCCATCGCCAACATTATCGCCGAGACCTGCGATATTCCGCGCGACTCGATCACGCCCGACAGCCACGCCATTAACGACCTGGGCATCGACAGCCTGGATTTCCTCGATATCGCGTTCGCCATCGACAAGGCCTTCGGCATCAAGCTGCCGCTGGAGCAGTGGACCCAGGAAGTCAGCGACGGCAAAGCGACGACCGATCAATACTTTGTTCTAAAGAACCTGGCCGCTCGTATCGACGAGCTCGTGGCCGCCAAAGGGGCATGACGCCTAACGCCTATGCGCCTTGAGTATTTCCAGCTGATCGATCGCATCGTCGACCTAAATCTCGCCGATCGCCGGATCCGCTGCGAGGCTACGGTTCCGTCCGCCAGCACGGTCTTTGAAGGTCACTTCCCCGGCTTTCCCTTGATGCCGGGCGTGCTGCTCATCGAAGCGATGGCGCAAACCTCCGGCTGGCTGATTTCGGCGATGAACCGTTTCGAGCGTATGCCGTTCCTTGCCTCGGTGAAGGAAGCCAAGCTGCGCACCTTCGTTCTGCCCGGCCATGTGCTCGCCATTGAGTCGAAGCTGGTGCATGAAGGCTCCGGTTATGCGGTGCTCGACGCCAAGGTTCGAAGCAGCGACAAACAGGTGTGCGACGCCACCATCACGCTTCGCGTAATGGAATTTCCCAATGCCGAACTGGCCGGCGAAATGCGCAAGCTGGCCGCGCGTGTCGGCCTGACACCGGAGATGGCCCTCAATGGCTGAGGCGCCGCGTGAAGCATGGATCACCGGTGTCGGCATCGTTTCGTCGCTCGGCGAAGGCGTGGACGCGCACTGGCAGAAACTGATGGCGGCGCAGCCGGGCGCCGATGCCACGACATTCGCGCCTTTCGTCGTTCATCCGCTCGCGCCGGTGAACTTCGACGCCCAGATCCCGAAAAAGGGCGACCAGCGCCAGATGGAAAACTGGCAGCGCATCGGCACGTACGCTGCCGGTCTCGCGCTGGATTCCGCCGGTGTTAAAGGCAAGCCTGAAATTCTCTCGACTATGGACATGATCGTCGCGGCCGGCGGCGGCGAGCGCGATCTCAAGGTCGATTCAACGATCCTGAGCGGTTATTCGCAGGCGCCAAATCCTGCGGCGTTTCTCAATGAGCGGCTGATGGGCGATCTGCGCCCCACCCTCTTCCTGGCGCAACTGTCCAACCTGCTCGCCGGCAACATTTCGATCGTCCACAACGTCACCGGCTCCTCGCGCACGTTCATGGGCGAGGAAGCGGCCGGCGTCGATGCCGTGCGCATTGCGCTGTCGCGCATCACCGCGGGGCAGAGCGATATCGCCCTCGTCGGCGGCGCGCATAATGGCGAGCGGCCGGACATGCTCATGCTCTATGAGTTCGCCGGGCTGTGTCTCAAGGACAAATACGCCCCGGTCTGGGAGCGCGGCGACAAAGGCGGATTCGCGCTCGGCTCGCTCGGCGCCTTCCTCGTGATAGAGGCTCGCGATCATGCCGAGAAGCGGGGCGCCAAGCCGCTGGCGCGGCTCTCGGCTGTGGTCTCCGACCGCGCCTCGCGCAAGCCGGGCACGGTGACCGAGACGCTTGGCAAGCTCTGGGACAAGATCAAAGACAGGGTCAAAGGCGGGCACGCCGCCGTCCTGTCGGGCGCGACCGGCGGAGCGCCCGAAACCGCGGAGGAACATACCTTCCTTGAGCAGCACGGCGAGCTTGCCGTGCGCGCCACCGGCACCTATCTCGGTCATGGGATGGAGCCGCAATTCGCAATGAATGTGGCGCTGGCGACCGTGGCGCTGGCCCATGGTAGCCTGTTCCCGCCGTGCGATAAGACCGGCCTTGAAAAGCCGATGAGCGGCGCACTCGAGCAAGTGGTTGTGACCGGCGTCGGTCACTGGCGCGGCGAAGGCATGGCGCTGGTCGAGCGCGTCGGCTGAGGGAGAGCGACAGATGGCATCCGGCAAGGATAAGTACGGCAGACCCGTTGTCGTGGTGACCGGCCTTGGCGTCGTCACCTCGCTGGGAGCCGGCAAGGTCGACAATTGGGCGAAGCTGACCGCAGGCCAATCGGGCATTCGCGAGATCACACGCTTCGCCACCGATGGCATGCGGACGCGGATCGCCGGCACTGTCGACTTTCTCGGGCCGGAGCCATCATCCGCCGCGCTTGCCGAACGCTTTGCCGATCTCGCGGCTGAAGAAGCCGTCGCGCAGTCCGGCGTCGGCGCGTCCGGCCGCTTCCCCGGGCCGCTGTTCATCGCCGTGCCGCCGATCGAAATCGAATGGCCACAACGCATGGAGCTCGGCGCAAAGTCCGGCGCCAACGGCCCCCTGAACTATGACGACCTGTTGCGTGCCGCGCCGCAGTTTCCCGCCTATCACGAGCGCTTCCTGTTCGGCTCGGTCGCCAATCACATCGCCGACAAGTTCGGCACGCAAGGTTCGCCGATCTCGCTGTCGACCGCCTGCGCCTCCGGCGCGAGCGCGATCCAGCTCGGCGTCGAAGCGATCCGCCGCGGCGATACCGATGCCGCGCTCTGCATCGGCACCGACGGCTCGATCAACCCCGAAGCCATGATCCGCTTCTCGCTGCTGTCGGCCTTGTCGACCACCAACGACCGGCCGGAGACGGCGTCGAAACCGTTCGCCAAGAACCGCGATGGTTTCGTCATGGCCGAAGGCGCCGGCGCCCTCGTACTCGAAAGCTACGACTCGGCGAAAGCGCGCGGCGCCAGGATCATCGGCATTCTGGAAGGCTGCGGCGAAATGGCCGACTCCTTCCACCGCACCCGTTCGAGCCCGGATGGCAAGCCGATCGTCGGCTGTATCAAGAACGCCATCACGGACGCCGGCCTCTCGACGGAGGATATCGATTATCTCAATGCGCACGGCACCTCGACGCCGGAAAATGACAAAATGGAATTCCTCGGCGTGTCCGCGGTATTCGGCGAGCGCATCAAGAACATTCCGATGTCGTCCAACAAGTCGATGATCGGCCATACGTTGTCGGCCGCCGGTGCGGTCGAAGCCGTATTCTCGCTGCTGACGCTGCAAAACCAGCGCATTCCGCCCACCATCAACTACGACGTGCCCGACCCGGCGATCCTGCTCGACGTCGTGCCCAACAAGGCCCGCGATGCCCGCGTGACGCACGCCATGTCGAATTCGTTCGGCTTCGGCGGACAGAACGTTTCGCTCATCATGGGCCTGGAGCCGGCGGCCTGATCGCCGCTCGCCAAATTCGGCCAATCAAGTTCGGATCATCATGCGCGCCCTGCAACTGATCGGTGACCGCAAGGTCGAACTCGTCGACCTGCCCGCCCCTCCCGCGCCGGCCGAGGGCGAGGTGCAGGTTCGCATCAAGGCCGTCGGTCTCAACCACCTCGACGTCTGGGGCTATCGCGGCATGGCGTTCGTCAAGCGCAAGCTGCCGCTGGTCGTCGGCGCCGAAGCCGCAGGCGAGATCGCCGCCGTCGGCCCGGGCGTCACCAACTTCAAGCCCGGCGACAAGGCCGCCATGTATGGCGCGATGACCTGCGGGCACTGCGTCAACTGCCGCGAAGGCCGCGACAACCTCTGCGAAAACGTCGGCGGCATCATGGGCTTCCATCTCGACGGCTTTGCCCGCGACCTGATCAATCTGCCGGCGCGGCTTGTCATTCCGGTGCCGGCGAATGTGTCGCTGCGCGACGCGGCCTGTGCGCCGATCGCCTTCGGCACCACGCAGCACATGCTATTCGACAATGCCAAGCTCAAGGCCGGCGAAACAATCCTGGTTCATGCCGCCGGCTCTGGCATCGGTTCGGTGGCGATCAAGATGGCCAAGGCCATCGGCTGCACGATCATCACCACGGTCGGCGACGACGCCAAGGCGGAGAAAGCCAGAGCGCTAGGGGCCGATCACGTCATCAATTACAAGACCGATCGTTTCGAGGGCGTGACGCGCAAGCTCACGGCCAAGAAAGGCGTCGACGTCGTGTTCGAACATGTCGGCGGCGAAGGCTTCAACGCCTCGCTGTTCTGCCTCAAGCGCGGCGGCCGTCTCGTGACCTGCGGCTCGACGGCGGGGCCGACGGTGACGATCAACCTGATGCAGCTGTTCCAGCAGCAGTACAAGATTTTCGGCTCGTTCGGCTGCACCATCCGCAACGTGCACGAAAGCCTCGCCAAGATGGCCGACGGCATGTCCACGATCATCGACAGCGAGTTCGCGCTCAACGACTTCGAGAAGGGTCTGGCGCGTCTCGAGGGCCGCCAGGTCTTCGGCAAAGTCATCATCAACTTCTGATGCCGCGCATCGCCCTGAAACAGCGGCTGCGGCGCGGCCTCAAGGCCGCGGGCGGCGCGGCCTCGGGCTGGTTCGCGATCGGCGTCATCAAGCTGATGCGTCTGGTCGGCCCGGACGCGATGGCCAATGCCGCCGGCCGCTTCATGCGCAAGGTGGGCCCGCTCCTTAAGGAACACAAATTGGGCCGCGCCAATCTGGCGGCGGCTTTTCCCGAGAAGTCTCCGCAGGAGATCGAGCAAATTCTGCTTGGCGTCTGGGACAATCTCGGTCGCGTCGGCGCAGAATTCACGCAGCTCGACCGGCTCATCGATTTCAACCGCGAGCATCCCGAACTCGGGCGGCTGGATATCCCGCAGTCCGTTTTTGACCGTTTTTACCAACTCGCCAATGACGGCAAACCCGCTTTGGTCTTCACCGCGCATCTGGCCAATTGGGAGCTTCCCGCAGTCTTCGCGGCGAGCCAGAATCTTGAAAGCGCGGCGCTGTATCGCCGTCCGAATGTCGCGGCGATCGATCGCTGGCTGCGCAAAACCCGTGCCGCCAGTATGGGCGAACTGATCGCTACGGGGCTCGATGCGCCGGTGAAGATCGCCGATGCGCTCAACCGCGGCGTTCACGTCGGCATGCTGGTCGATCAGTATTACGTGCGCGGCGTCGAGGTCACCTTCTTCGGCCGCCGCACCAACGCCAATCCGCTGATTGCGCGGCTGGCGCAGCATTTCGATTGCCCGATCGTCGGCGTGCGCGTGATCCGCCTGCCCGGCAATCGCTTTACCGCCGAGCTGACCGACGACATCGCGCCCGTGCGCGACGCCAGCGGCGATGTCGATATCGCCGCCACCATGCAGGTGATCACCGGCGTGATCGAAGGCTGGATCCGGCAATATCCCGAACAATGGCTGTGGTTGCACCGGCGCTGGCGGTGATTCGGCCCCCCGGTTTTCGGGCGGCGCAATGCAGCTGTCACAGTCCTGATGTTCTACATTCAGGCGCGTGCGCTCCGATTCGGGGGAGCGGTCGTTTCGTCCGGGAACTGTCCGTCGTCCGCTCCCGATAGCCACAATGCCCCTCCACCAAGGGACCGACGCATGGGTTACTGCTTCGAAAGCGACGCCTCGGTGCAGAAGGACTTGCGCCGTATCGCGGCCGCGCAAATCGAGAATGCCGTCGGCAAGATCGACGATCACGCCCTCGATTCCGCCATCGTCGTTCATGAAGCGCGCAAGGCCTGCAAGAAGCTGCGCGGCCTGATCAAGCTGGTGCGCCCCGGCCTATCGGAATACCGGGCCGAGAACGCAGCGTTCCGCGACATCGCTGCGATCCTGTCGCCGCTGCGCGATGCCGCCGTGCTGATCGAAACCTACGACAAGTTGTTTGCCTTCTACGACGGCCAGGTCGAGCGCGCCGGATTCGCGCCGGTGCGCCGTCGTCTCACCTTGCGGCAGAAGACGCTCGACCGCGACAGCAGCAGCGCCGACCGCAAGCTCGGCGACGTCCGCGACCTGCTGACCGCCGCGCATTCGCGCATCGAGCGCTGGAAGCTGTCGGACAACGGCTTCGATGCGCTGAGCCGCGGCCTCGGCAAGACCTACAAGCGCGCCCGCAAAGCCATGAAGGAAGCCGAGCGGTCGAATGATGGCGCCACGCTTCACGAGTGGCGCATGCACGTCAAATATCACGGTTATCATGCGCGTCTTCTCGAGCCGGTGTGGCCAGCTGCCATGCAGGCCCATCGTCAATCGGCCGACCAGCTCAACGATCTGCTTGGCGACCATCACGACCTCGCGGTGTTCGATGCAGCCTTGCGCGACGCCGCGGACGAATTCGGCAACGCGGCCGATCTTGCCGCCCTGACCGGCCTGATCCGCAAACGTCAGGACCTGCTCGCGGCGCAGACTTTCGCGCTCGGCGCCAAACTGTTTGCCGAACCCGCGGACCAGCTCACGCAGCGCTGGCGACGTTATTGGACGCAGTGGCGCGCCTCCGCCGCGACCGCCAGTGCCGCGTGACGACGCCTGAGTAACCGGCGAAGGTCGAACGTTCATGGCCGTCGAAATCGAGCGCAGGTTTCTGGTGACCGGCGACGGCTGGAAGGCTGAGGTCGCGCGCCACATCGACATCCGGCAGGCCTACCTCGCCGTCACGAACAACAGCACCGTTCGGGTGCGCATCCACGACGGCACGGCCTTACTGACGATCAAGAGCGCGGCGTCGGGTCTGAGCCGCGCGGAATTTGAATTCCCCATTCCGAAAGACAGCGCCGAACAACTTTTCGCCCTGCGGACCGGCCGCGTGATCGAAAAGCGCCGCCACATTGTGCCGCAGGGGGCGCTGCGCTGGGAGATCGATGTTTTTTCCGGCGAGCTTGAAGGACTGATCATCGCCGAAATCGAGTTGCCCGACGAGACGGCGGATTTCGGCCGGCCAAGCTGGCTGGGCGACGAAGTGACCGGCGACTCTCGCTATGCCAACGCCCGTTTGGCTTTGGACGGTCCTGTCAAGTAATTCCGCGGCATTATTAACTTCTATTAAGACGAATCAGCCTACGGTTGCGCCGTTCTCAGTGAACGGAGCGCGTACAAACATTTAAATCGACCTTGGAGGGACGACATGCGCCGTACCATAGGCATGTGGTGTACGGGTGCGTTTGTTGCGTTTGGTTCAGTTGTTTCGAGTTATGCCGCCGATCTTCCCGCCGCCCCTGTTTATAAGGCGCCTGCTTATTACGCTCCCCTTCCGGTCTTTTCCTGGACCGGTTTTTATATCGGCGTGAACGGCGGCTACGGCTGGAGCAAGTTCGAAGGCACCGGCACGTTCGGCAGCGATACCGTCAACGCCAAAGGTTGGCTGGCGGGTGGCACCATCGGCTACAATTATCAAATAGGCAGTTTCGTCATCGGCGCCGAGGGCGATTTCGACTGGGCCGACGTCAAATACGATACGCCGCTGTTCGCGGGCACGCTGACGCTCAAGAACGACTATTACGCCACAGCCGCGGCACGCTTCGGCTACGCCTTCGACCGCATCCTGCTCTTCGGCAAGGTCGGCGGCGCCTGGACCCGCGACAAGTATGACGGCAACGACGGCACGGGCGGCACGGTGACCGCCACCAGCAACCGCAGCGGCTGGATGGTCGGCGGCGGCGTCGAATACGCAGTCTGGCAGAACATCTCGGCCAAGCTGGAATACGACTATCTGTCGTTCAACGGCGTGACGCCGTCTTTCACCACCGGCGGCGGATTGAGCGTCGTGGGCACGAGCAGCGTCAGCCTCAAGACCCAGATCGTCAAAGCGGGCCTGAACTATCGCTTCAACGCGTTCTGATCACCCCGTCTTCGTCGGCAGGCCGGCGGCTTTCCATCCCAGGATGCCGCCGGCAAGATGGGCGTTATACGGGTAGCCGGAGTCCTGCGCCGCGATCGAAGCGGTGATCGAGCGGCGGCCCGAGCGGCAGGCGAATACGACCTGCTTGCCCTGCGGATCCGGAATATCGGCCGGGTCGAAAGACGACAGCGGCACCACCACGGCGTCCGGGTAGCGCTCGACGGCGGTTTCGTTCGGCTCCCGCACGTCCACCAGCAGAATACGGCCGGCCTGCAGGCCCTCGGCCACCTCTTGCGGCGTCAGATTGGTGACCTCGTCGGCGCGCGGCATTTCGTCGGCCATGACCTCACTCCACTGCTGCCGCAATCCCCCGCGGCGACCGCCTTACTTACCCGGGATCGCCACCGGCTGCATCCGGCTTTTTTTTGCCCCGGCGCCCCGTCCCTGCCCCTCCTAGATGGTCACCTGGGTGCCGACCTCGACAACCCGGCCGGTCGGAATCTGGAAGTAGTCCGTTGCGTCATTGGCCGCACGCGACAGCGAGATGAAGAGCCGGTCCTGCCAGCGCGGCATGCCGGACTGCGCCGCAGGCTTCAGCAGCCGCCGCGACAAGAAGAACGACGTCGACATGATGTCGAACTGCCAACCCAGCTTGCGGGCGACGGCAAGCGCCTTTGGCACGTTCGGCTGCTCCATGAAGCCGAACCGCAGCACCACGCGCGAGAAGGTCTCGCCCACCGGCTCGATGCGCACGCGCTCGGCCACATCGACGCGCGGCGTATCGGCGGTCTCTACCGTGAGAATGACGTTGTGCTCATGCAGCACCTTGTAGTGCTTGAGGCTGTGCATCAGCGCGGTCGGCGCGAATGCGGGATCGCTGGTTAAAAACACAGCGGTGCCCGGCACCCGGGTCGGCGGCTTCTTTTCGAGACTGAGCACCAGCGTATCGAGCGGGATTTCGAGTTTGCGCGTTTTCAGCACCAGGAGCCGGGTGCCACGCCGCCACGTGTACATCAGGAGCATCACGATAGCGCCGAGCGCCAGCGGCATCCAGCCGCCCTCGAAGAGCTTGAGCATGTTCGAGACAAGGAAGGTGAGATCGATGAACAGGAACGGCAGCATCAGCGCCAGCGCCGCCGCGAGTGGCCAGCGCCAGACCTTGTTGATGACAACGATGGCCATCAGCGCGGTCACCACCATCGTGCCGGTGACCGCGATGCCGTAGGCCGAGGCGAGCGCGCTCGACGAGCGGAACAACGCCACAAGCAGCAGCACGCCGATCAGCAGCAGAAGATTGACGCGCGGCATGTAAATCTGCCCGGACATTTCTTCCGAGGTGTGGCGGATCTCGAGACGCGGCAACAGACCGAGCTGGATCGCCTGACGGGTCAGCGAATACGCGCCGGTGATGACGGCCTGGCTGGCGATCACGGTTGCAATGGTGGCGAGGATCACCATCGGCACCAGGGCCCATTGCGGAAACATCAGGAAGAACGGGTTCGCGATCGCCTGCGGCTCGGCGAGCACCAGGGCACCCTGCCCGAGATAGTTGACCGTGAGCGCCGGCAGCACGACGACCAGCCAGGCAAAGCGGATCGGTCCACGGCCGAAATGACCGAGATCGGCATAGAGCGCTTCAGAGCCGGTCACTACGAGGAACACCGCGCCGAGAGTAAAGAAGCCGACGATGCCGTGGTGGATGAGAAAGTCGACGCCGTAATACGGATTGAACGCCTTCAGCACCGCAGGATTCTGGCCGATATGCATCACGCCGGCGACCGCAATCGCGGCAAACCAGACCAGCGTCGCGGGACCGAAAAAGGCCGCCACCTTGGCGGTGCCGCGCGACTGCACCACGAACAGCGCGACCAGAATAACGACGGTCAAAGGCACGACATAATGCTCGAGCGCGGGCGTGACGATTTTCAGACCTTCGACGGCCGATAGCACGGACAGAGCCGGCGTGATGATCGCGTCGCCGTAGAACAAAGCGCCGCTGATCGTGCCGAGCAGAATAACGAAGCCGGTCGAACGCCCCAGCGCGCGCGATGCCAGCGCCATCAGCGCCAGCGTGCCGCCTTCGCCGTTATTGTCGGCGCGCAGCAGGATCACCACGTATTTGGCCGTCACGACCAGCAACAGAGCCCAGATGATCAGCGACAGGATGCCGAGCACAACCGCTTCGGACACCGGATTGCCCGAGCCGACCGCGGCGATCACCGCTTCGCGCATGGCGTAAAGCGGGCTGGTGCCGATATCGCCATAGACGACACCGATGCTTCCGAGCGTCAGGCCCCAGAAGCCGGCGCCGTGCCCGGTCACGGTGCTATCGGCACGCGCGGCCGTTCCGCCTGACGCGGTTGTCATGGGATTTGACATGGAATGGACCTGGTCTGGTTGCGTTCCGCAATTGGGCGACGAATTGAGCATATAGCGCGTCCGCATGTCCGGCGCCGCCAAATTCCGACCCGCCCAGGCATCAACGCACAGCCAATAAGAGAAGATATTGCCTAGTTAATTCAATGGCTTATGTCAAATGACCGGCACTCAGGCTAGACCGTCACCTGGGTGCCAACCTCCACCACCCGGCCCGTCGGTATCTGGAAGAAGTCCGTCGCGTCGCTGGCCGAGCGCGCCAGCGCGATGAACAGCCGGTCCTGCCAGGTTGGCATGCCCGATTGCGCAGACGGCCGCAGCGTCCGCCGCGACAGAAAGAACGACGTCGACATGATGTCGAACTGCCAGCCGTGCTTGCGCGCAATCGCCAGCGCCTTCGGCACGTTGGGAGAATCCATATAGCCGAACTTCAGCGTCACCCGCGCAAAGTGCTCGGACAACGGCGTGAATTGCACGCGATCGCTGTCGGGCACGCGCGGCGTGTCGCCGGTCACAATGGTAAGAATGACATTGTGCTGATGCAGAACCTTGTTGTGCTTGAGATTGTGCAATAGCGCGGTCGGCGCGAAATCGGGATCGCTGGTGAGAAATACCGCGGTGCCGGCAACGAAATGCGGCGGCTTCTTTTCGAGATTGCGCAGCAACGTCTCGATCGGCACTTCGGCGCGCCGCGTCTTGTTGAGAAGAATGCCCGTCCCGCGCCGCCAGGTGAGAATGACGAGCACCATGCCGGCGCCGAACAGCAACGGCAGCCACGCGCCTTCGAAAAGCTTGAGGAAGTTGGCCGAGAAGAAGATCGCGTCGACGACCAGGAACGGCAGGATCAGGAGTCCAGCCTGCCAGAACTTGAGCTTCCACAGTTTCCAGAACACAACGAATCCCAGCGCGGCGTCGACCACCATCGTCGTCGCGACAGCAATGCCGTAAGCGGAGGCGAGCGAGCTCGATGAACGGAACAGCCCGACCAGCAGCAGCACGCCGATCAACAGCGCGAAAGTAACGCGCGGGATATAGATCTGCCCGACATGCGATGCGGATGTGTGCAGGATGGCGAGTCGCGGCAGCAGGCCGAGCTGGATCGCCTGATGCACCAGCGAATAGGCCCCGGTGATCACCGCCTGGCTCGCAATCACCGTTGCCGCCGTCGCCATCACAATCATCGGCAGCAGGAAGGCATCCGGCACCAGACGGTAGAATGGATTTTCGATCGCCGCCGGATCGGCCAGCACCTTGGCGCCTTGGCCGAAGTAATTGATCAAAAGTGCCGGCAGCACGAGGCACAGCCATGCCAATTGAATCGGCTTGCGGCCGAAATGACCGAGATCCGCATACAGCGCCTCGCCGCCGGTCACGACCAGGAACACTGCGCCGAGCGTGACCAAACCAATATGGCCGTGGCTCAGCAGAAACGACACCGCGTAG
This sequence comes from Pseudolabrys sp., assembly GCA_041662425.1. GTDB lineage: Bacteria > Pseudomonadota > Alphaproteobacteria > Rhizobiales > Xanthobacteraceae > Pseudolabrys. The sequence goes on along the minus strand of JBAZSM010000059.1, from coordinate 8,261 downwards.
GCCGGATTAAGCGCCAGGAGGACGTGCGGGTCTTCGTGAATATGCATCGCTCCGGCGATTGCGATCGAGACGAACCAGACAACCATGACCGGGCCGAAGAAGGCCGCGACGGTTGCGGTGCCGCGGCTTTGTGCGGCGAACAGCATGATCAGGATCACGACCGTCAGGGGTGCGACATATTCGCTGAAGGCCGGGCTCGCGAGCTTGAGCCCTTCGACCGCCGACAAAACCGAAATGGCCGGCGTGATGACCGAGTCGCCGAGGAACATCGAAGCGCCGATTACGCCGAGGATCAGGATGATGGGGGTTCGGCGGCCGATTGCGCGCGTCGCCAGCGCCATCAAGGACAGCGTGCCGCCCTCGCCGTTATTGTCGGCCCGCAGCAGCAACAGCACGTATTTGAGGGTCACGGTGACAATCAGCGACCAGACGATCAGCGACAGAACGCCGAGCACGATGTCGGTGGTGACGCCCTGCTCGTTGCTCGCCGCCAGCGCCGCTTCGCGAAAAGCGTAAAGCGGGCTGGTGCCGATATCGCCGTAGACCACGCCAACGCTGCCAAGCGCCAGCGCAAAGAAGCTTGGGTGCTTCACTTCACCATTGGCCGTGGTATTCAAATCGGCGGAGCCTGCCGGTTCGTTCACGCCAAATCTCTTTGTTGTCAGGGCCCGCAAGCGGACCGGAAGGCGGGCTTATATCATCGCGTCCACAGCGAGAATACCGGCCTTTGCGCTTGACTTGTTGACGGCGATCAAGTGCGGCCGCCGCCCAACTGGCTTCGCCTAGGGGCTCAAATCGGGCGGAATCGGCGGCTCTTCACGGATCAGCGTAATGGTGACCCGACGGTTCGGGGCGAGCGACGGATTATCCGGGAACAGCGGATCGGTGTCGGCCTTGCCGGCAATCATGAAGAAATGGCCCGCCGGAACCCCTTCCGCGGCCAGGATCTGACGAACCGCATTGGCGCGGTCAGTCGACAGTTCCCACGGCCCGTAACCCGGCCGTGGCGGTATCGCGCTGGTCGCGGTGTGGCCGGTAATGGAAATGCGGAACGGCATCGCCTTGAGCGACGGCGCGATCCGCTGAATGAGCAGACGGGTCCGCTCATAGGGTTCCTTCGATCCGTCGGCAAACATCGAACGGCCGTCCTGGTCGGTAATCTCGATATTGAGTCCCTGTTTGGTTTCCTCAAGCATCACGTGCTTGGAGACCTCGGTGATCTCCGGCATGCTTTGCAGCGCCTGCCGCAGCGACGCCGCCGCCAGTGCAAATCGCCGGTCTTCCTTCATGCGCTCGCCGTAGGTGCGGTTGAGCCCCTTCTCGTCCGGCGCCGGAGTCGGAGAGGCGTCCTTCGGATCGATGTTGGCGAGGTTCTTGAGCTTGGGCCGCGTCGGCAGGCCCATGATTTCGAGCACGCCCGAATAGCGCACCTTGTCCTGGACGCCGAAGGCATCGCGCATCGAACCGGCGACCACCTGAAGCTTGGCCTGGTCCTGCGTCGAGAACGCGACGAGCATCACGAAGAACGCGACCAGCAGCGCCATGAGGTCGGCGAAGGTGACGAACCAGCCGTGGCCGCCTGCATGTCCGCCGCGATTTTTCTTGGCCATCGCCGTTACCCGCTAGGCCGTGGCCGGCTCGACTTTTTCTTCGCCTTCCGAGTGACGATGCTTTTCCGGCAGATAAGCCAGCAGCATTTCGCGCACCAGCGTCGGGCACTTGGCTTCGCGGATCATCAGTACGCCGTCGATGATCAGCGAGCGGTTGATCTCCTCGTCGACCAGCTTGCCGTGCAGCTTGTCGGCGAGCGGCAGACACAGCATGTTGGCAAGCGTCGCGCCGTAGAATGTCGCGAGCAACGCGCCGGCCATGAACGGGCCGAGCTTGGAGGGGTCCGACATGTTGGAGAACATCTGCACCATGCCGATCAGCGTACCGATCATGCCGAATGCCGGCGCGCAGTCGCCGATGGCGCGATAGATCTTCTGGCCCTCGTCGAGATGCGTGAGGAAGTTGTCGCGATCGCGTTCGAGGTTGTCGCGGATGAAGCCGGCGTCATAGCCGTCGGCGACGAAACGAATGCCCTTGGCGAGAAACGGATACTCGGTCTCGATCTTTTCCAGGCCGACCGGGCCGGATTTGCGCGCCACTTCGGCGATGCCGGCGATCTCGTCGACCAGTTCGCGGGTGCTGATGGCGCGCATCGTGAAGGCGAACTTCGCCCCCATCGGCACGCCGTGGAAAATGGCGGTGAGCGGAAACCGGATCAGCGTCGCGGCGGTCGAACCGCCGAAGATCAGGATCGCCGCATGTTCGTTGACGAACATGTGGAGGTCGCCACCCATCAGAATGACGATAGTGATGACGCCAAGACCGGCGGCCAAGCCCAGACTGGTCGCGATATCCATAACGCTTGACTCCACCGGCACAACGATCGGCCGCGCCGTCAATTCGGCGCCGCCAAAAGACCCTAGACCGACGCTGTTAAGACCCGGTAAAGGCTAACCGATCGGAAACGCCCGGCGATCGTTGGGCCGGAATATCCAACGCATGCGATTTTCGGGTGCGCGAAAATCCAAATGCACTGGAAAACGTCGCCAAAACGTCCTCCAATGGACGTCCGGCCCGGCAAGGTCGTTATAAAAGAATTAACCGGAAGGGAGCGAGCCCATGCGTGAGATCGGTCATTTCATCGGCGGCAAGACCGTCAAGGGCCGCTCCGGCCGGATGGGCGACGTCTTCGATCCGAATACCGGCGAGGTGCAGGCCCGGGTCGCGCTGGCCGCCAGGAGCGAGGTCGAACAGGCCATCGCCAATGCCGAGGCCGCGCAGCCCGCCTGGGCCGCGACCAATCCGCAGCGCCGCGCCCGGGTGATGTTCAAATTCCTCGAACTCATCAACAAGGAATACGACGCGCTCGCGAAGCTGCTGTCTTCCGAACACGGCAAGACCTTTCCCGATGCCCGCGGCGACATCCAGCGCGGCCTTGAAGTGGTCGAGTTCGCCTGCGGCATCCCGCACCTCCTGAAGGGCGAGTTCACCGAGGGCGCCGGCCCCGGCATCGATCTCTATTCGATCCGCCAGCCGCTCGGCGTCGTCGCCGGCATCACGCCGTTCAATTTCCCGGCCATGATCCCGTTGTGGAAATGCGCGCCGGCGATCGCCTGCGGCAATGCCTTCATCCTCAAGCCGTCCGAGCGCGATCCGTCGGTTCCGATGCGCATCGCCGAACTGTTCATCGAGGCCGGACTGCCGGAAGGCATTCTCAACGTCGTCAACGGCGACAAGGAAGCGGTCGATACGCTGCTGACCGACGCGCGCGTCAAGGCGGTCGGCTTTGTCGGCTCTTCCGACATCGCGCAATATATCTATTCGACCGCGGCCGCGCACGGCAAACGCGTGCAGTGTTTCGGCGGCGCCAAGAACCACATGATCGTGATGCCGGATGCCGACATGGATCAGGCTGTCGACGCGCTGATCGGCGCCGGCTACGGCTCGGCCGGCGAGCGCTGCATGGCGGTGTCGGTCGCCGTTCCAGTCGGCCAGAAAGCCGCGGACGCGCTCATGGAAAAACTCATCCCCCGCGTCGAAAATCTCAAGATCGGCCCGTCCACCGACGCCCAGGCCGATTATGGCCCGCTGGTGACCAAAGCAGCGCTCAATCGCGTGCGGGACTATGTCGATAGCGGCGTGAAGCAAGGCGCCAGGCTCGTCGTCGACGGCCGCGATTTCAAGATGCAGGGCTACGAGCAAGGCTTCTTCATGGGCGGCTGCCTGTTCGACGAGGTGACGCCGGACATGCGCATCTACAAGGAAGAAATCTTCGGGCCCGTCCTGTCGGTCGTGCGCGCCAAGGATTACGAAGAAGCGGTCCGCCTGCCCTCCGAACATGAATACGGCAACGGCGTCGCGATCTTCACCCGCGATGGCGACGCGGCGCGTGACTTCGTCAATCGCGTGCAGGTCGGCATGGTCGGCGTCAACTTTCCGATCCCGGTGCCGCTCGCCTATCACACCTTCGGCGGCTGGAAGCGCTCCGGCTTCGGCGACCTCAACCAGCACGGACCGGACTCGATCCGCTTCTACACCAAGACCAAGACCGTCACCTCACGCTGGCCGAGCGGCACCAAAGGCGGCGCCGAGTTCACCATTCCGACGATGAAGTAAGGAACCGACGTTGCGGCGCATTGCCGGTTTCCTCCTGGCATCGATCGCGGTGGCGCTGGCCGGCTGTGGCGGCGGCGCTTCGCTGACGTCGGACGAGCCGCCCAAGGCGGCGGTCGCCGAACCGGGTATCGCCGAGCTGGGCATGGACGGCCGCTGGACGCTTGCCGCGCCGAACGCGCCGACCTGCGGCATGACCTTCACCGGCGGCCCGACCGCCACCGAAGGCCGCGTCACGCCGGATGGCGGTTGCCCGGAGCAATTCTATATGAGCCGGCGCTGGCGGCTGTCCGATGCGATGCTGACGATCGTCGACGGCGACAACGCGCCGCTGGCGTCCTTGCGCGCCGCCGGTAATCGCTTCGAGGGAAGATCAATCTCGGAGACGCCGATCACGCTATCGCGCTAGACTGGCGCGAAACCAGAAAAGCCAGGGGGCCTCGTTACATGTCTGACTACAAACTCTATTGCTTCGCGCAATCCGGCAACGCCTATCGCGCCGCGCTGATGCTCAATCTGATCGGCGCCAAATGGGAGCCGGTGTGGATCGACTTTTTCGGCGCCGGCATTCAGCGCCAGCCGGAGTACCGCGGCGACGTCAATGAAATGGGCGAAGTGCCGGTTCTGGTCGATGGTGCGAAAAAGCTGTCGCAGTCGGCCGTGATCCTCACTTATCTCGCGCGTAAAACCGGACAATACCTGCCGAAGGGCGAGGACGAGGAGCTTGAGGCGCTGCGCTGGATGATCTTCGACAACCAGAAGGTCAACGGCTTTCTCGGGCCGTACCGCTTCCTGAGAAAATTCGCGCCCAAGCCGGGCGATCCGGCGGTGATGGCCTTCATGAAAGGCCGCATCGACGCTGCGCTCGCCATCGTCAACAAGCGATTGGAGAAAGCGCCGTTCCTGCTCGGCGACCGGCCGACCATCGCCGACATTTCGATGGGCGCCTATCTGTTCTACCCGGCCGACGAATTCGGCTTCGATATCGCCGAGGAGCATCCGGCCATCGGCGCTTGGCTCAAGCGCCTCGAAGCCCTGCCCGGCTGGGCTCACCCGTACGATATCATGCCGGGCTACCCGTTCGGCACGCAGGGCTATCGCAACAGGAAGGTCTAGTTAGTCCGTCTTGGCCGGACTTGTGCCGGCCAAGACGTTCGACTTGTCCGCCGAGATGGACGCTAGCCGCGCTTGTGGCCGTGATCGTGGCCATGGCGAGCATGATCGTGACCGTGGTGATCGTGAGAGTGATCATGCCCGCAATGGGCGTGGTCGTGATCATGCCCGTGATGCGCGTGATCATGATGCTCGTGATCGTCATGCGCATGGTCATGATGTGCGGGGCCTGACGGCACTTCATAGGCGCCGCCTTCCGGCTCGAACGGCGCGTCGATGATCATAACCTTGGCGCCGAGCGACTTGAGCAGCTGCTCGGTCGCCTCGGTACGCAGCACGCGAATGCGGTTCGGCAACAATTGCACGGCGATGTGGCGATCGCCGAGATGCCAGGCGATGCGCGCCAGCGCCGCCACATCGGCGGCGCGCGCTTCGACCAATGCCTCGGGCTTGGCGACCACCTCGACAAAACTTCCGTCATCGAGCGCGATCACATCGTCCGCCCGCAACCGCGCCGCGTCTGCGAGGTGAACGGTGATCGTCTTGCCCTTCACGGTCGTGGCCTGCACGACGCCGCTGCGCTGCGCGTGGTCGAGCAACACGCTGTCGACGACGTCGAGCCCGCGGCCATCGTAGGCGGCAATGACTTTGGTCGCGCGCGGCATGTCAGGTCCAATGGCCGGATGAGATCAGTTCAGCCGCGTCGGACGATCGTCGTCCACGTTCGGATCGATGCCGGCATCCGGCATAGCCATCGTTTCGGCAAGCCCTGCGGCGGGTGTTGATGCTGCGGCGGCCATGGCGGCGGCGTCCTTGCGCTGGTAATTGCGATACGACATCCAGCCGAGCGGCAGCGAGCCCAGATAGACAATGGCGCCGACCGACAGAACTTCCCACGGATAGCTGACCAGCAACGCGACGAACAACACAACAACCACGAAACCCGGCAACACCATCTCCGGCGGCACCCGTTTTCCGACACGCTTGCCGGAGAACACCGGCAGACGCGACACCATCAGCAGCGCGATCGCCAGCGTATAGATGAAGGTGACCCAGATCGTCACCAGCCCGTTCGAGACGCCGAGGAAATAGAGATAGATCGGCAGCAGCACGGTGAGCGCGCCGGCCGGCGCCGGAATGCCGGTGAAGAAATTGCCCGCCCAGGCCGGCTTGTCCGGATCGTCGATCATAACGTTGAAGCGCGCCAGACGAAGCCCGGCGCAAATGGCGAAGACCAGCGCGACGATCCAGCCGGCCGACTTCAATTCATGCAGGCCCCAGAAATACAGGATCAGCGCCGGCGCCACACCGAAATTGACGAAGTCGGCGAGGCTGTCGAGCTCGGCGCCGAAGCGCGACGTGCCCTTGAGCATGCGGGCGACGCGCCCGTCGATGCCGTCCAGCAGCGCGGCGAAGACGATGGCCGCAAGCGCCCATTCGAGCTTGCTCTCGATCGCCAGGCGGATCGCCGTCAGGCCGGCGCAGAGCGCCAGCAACGTGATCAGGTTGGGCACCAGCGTGCGCACAGGGATCGCCTTGAAGCGGCGACGGCGCGGCGGCGCGGGATCGATCGGTTGGAACACCATAAGGTCCTTTATAGCCGTTTGGCGGAGCTTACGCCACGATCTGGCGCCATATTGTGGCACTCCGTCACGCCGCGACAGCCACCAGGCCGGCCCCGGCAGCCCGGAATGACGGACTACGGACGCGCCATCTCATCCGATGCGGAAGCCACGGCCTTCGTCGCCGCCGCGCAGATCGGCCAGCATCGTCTCGCCCGCCAGCGCCGTTTGCCCGACCGCGACCAGCGGCTGGGTGCCCTCGGGCAGATAGATGTCGAGCCGCGACCCGAAGCGGATCATGCCAAACCGCTCACCGGCACCGACCGGCTGACCTTCCTTGACGTAGCAGACGATACGACGGGCGATGAGCCCGGCAATCTGCACCACGGCAATACGGTCAGTGGCGGTGGCGATCACCAGCGAATTGCGCTCGTTGTCGATCGAGGCCTTGTCGAGGTCGGCGTTCACGAACTTGCCGGGCTGATACAGGATCTTCTCGACACGGCCGGCGACCGGGCTGCGGTTCACGTGACAATCGAACACGCTCATGAAAACCGAGATGCGCAGCATCGGCGTCGGGCCGAGACCCAATTCATGCGGCGGCGGCGCGGTCGTCACCTGGCTGACGCGTCCATCGGCCGGCGAGATGACGAGGCCATCGCGCACCGGCGTGACGCGCGGCGGATCGCGGAAGAAATAGATGCACCAGAGCGTCAGCACGGTGCCGGCCCAGCCGAGCGGCGTCCACAGCCAGAACAGGATCAGGCTCACAAGGGCAAAAGCGCCGATGAAGGGATAACCCTCCGGCGTGATCGGCACCATCTGCTTGCGGATTGAATCGTAAATCGACATTGAGCGTTCTAATCCCGTGACCGTTCTTGTTCGCCGCGTCGGCGCGGCGCGAGACTGCCACGCCCGCAGCGCCCCGTATATCCCTACCCTATCGGCTATTCCGCCGCATCCGCCGGCACGTCCACCGCAACGGCAGCCGCCGCGACCACAGGATCGTCAACCGGCGGCGGATTCCGGTTCGGCGCCGCCTCGTCGTCGGCGGCGCGCGCCAGACGCTCGCGCGCCTCTTCCGCCTCGCGCTGCCTGTTCCACATGCTGGCGTAGAGCCCGCTTTTGGCAAGCAGGACCTGATGGCTGCCGCGTTCGACAATCTCGCCCTTGTCGAGCACGATGATTTCGTCGGCGCCGACGATGGTCGAGAGGCGATGCGCGATCACCAAAGTGGTGCGACCCTTCGACACGCGCTCCAGCGAATCCTGGATTTCCTTCTCGGTATGGCTGTCGAGCGCCGAGGTCGCTTCGTCCAGCACCAGGATCGGCGGCGCCTTGAGGATGGTGCGCGCAATGGCGACGCGCTGTTTCTCGCCGCCGGACAGCTTGAGGCCGCGCTCGCCGACCTCGGCCTCGTAG
>JBAZSM010000058.1:0-27796 GCA_041662425.1 Pseudolabrys sp. | reverse complement strand
AGGGGCCCATGATCACCGAGATCTGCGGGATGACGCCCGAGGCGAGCACGTTCCTCTGAAAGACCTCGCCATAGCCGCCGAGCGCGGCGACGCCTTCCTGGATGCGGGCGCCGCCGGCATCGAACACGCCGATGATCGGGCAGCGCGCCTTCATCGCCATGTCCTGCACCTTGATGATCTTCTGCGCATGCGCCTCGCTGAGGCTTCCTCCGAACACGGTGAAGTCCTTGGAGAACAGGTAGACGATGCGGCCGTTGATGGTGCCCCAGCCGGTGACGACGCCGTCGCCGGGGATCTTCTGCTTTTCCATGCCGAAATCGGCCGAGCGGTGCTCGACGAACATGTCGATTTCCTCGAACGAACCCTTGTCGAGCAGCAGTTCGATACGCTCGCGGGCCGTGAGTTTGCCGCGCTTGTGCTGGGCGTCGATGCGCTTTTCGCCACCGCCGAGGCGGGCTTCGGCGCGCCGCTCTTCCAGCCTGTCGAGGATGTCTTTCATGGTCGTCTTCGGCCCCTGCCCGTCATTCGATAGGCGATGATGTCACAGGCTTGGGTGCGCTGCAAAAGGGTTCCCCCCGGCCCTTGGCATCCCCGGCAAAGCCACTTAGAAGCCCGGCTATGACCGATCCGACCACCGGGCCCGGCGGCCCGCAGACCATCGCCCAGATCCTGAGCCAGGGCCTCTACCACCACCGCCGCGGCGAATTCCGCCCGGCGATGGAGCGGTATATGGAGGTGCTGCGGATCAATCCGGAGCACGCCGAAACGCTGTATTATTGCGCCGTGGTCGCCTGCGCCGAAGGCCAGTTCAAGGAAGGCGTCGAGGTGGTGCGCCGCGCCATCAAGTTCGGCCCGGCCACCGCCAAGATGTACAACGTGCTCGGCCAGGCGCTGGACCGGATCGGCGAGCCGCTTGAGGCCATCAAGGCCATCGACCAGGCGATCGCGCTCGACCCCAACCTCGCCGCCGCCCATGGCAACCGCGCCAACATCCTGGTCGATGCCGGCATGCTGCCCGAAGCGCTCAAGAGCTTCGACAAGGCGCTCGACCTCGATCCGGCTTCGGCGCCGGACCTCATCAACCGCGGCGCGCTGTATGAATTGCTCGGCCGTCCCGCCGACGCGCTGAAGGATTACGACAAGGCCGTTATCTGCGCGCCGGGCGAGCCCGGCATCCTCATGAACCGCGGCGCGGTGCTGAAAGATCTCGGCCTGATCGAACTTGGCGGCGGCGCCGCGACCAGCGCGCGCTTCAAGGAAGCGATCGCGTCCTATGACGAGGCGATCAAGACTTCGCCGCGGATGCACGAGGCCTATGCCGCGCGCGGCCAGATCAAGATGATGCTCGGCGACTGGCCCAAGGGCTTCGCCGATTACGATCACCGCGGCCAGTTGCGCGAGCCGACTTACAAGGCCCTGCCCGATCCGCGCTGGCATGGCGAGGAACGCGACGGCGAGCGCGTCGTGCTGGTGGCCGAGCAAGGGCTCGGCGATGCCATCCAGTTTTCGCGGCTGGCGCCTTATCTCGCCGCGCAAGGCCATGACGTCACGCTGCTGGTGCGGCCGGGGCTCAGGGCGCTGCTGTCGAGCCTCAAGGGCGTCACCATCGCGACCAGCGAGGACGAACTGCGCGCCAATCCGCGTCCGCTTCGCTGGGCGCCGCTGATGAGTCTGCCGGGCCTGCTCGGCATCACGCCGGATACGATGCCGGGCGAGACGCCTTATCTCTTCGCCGACCCGGCGCTGGTCGCGAAATGGCGCGAAACCTTGGGACCGGCCCGCGGCTTGCGCATCGGCATCAATTGGGCGCCGGGACACGCCGACCGCACGCAAACCTCACGCCGCGATATTCCGCTGACCGCGTTCAAGGCCATCGCCGATCTGCCGGATGTCGAACTGATCGCCTTGCAGAAAGGCGCGCCGCTCGGGGAGATCAAGGGCGCTTCGTTCGGCGACCAGATCAGGACCGTGGACGCCGACAACGATCCGAAGGCGCCGCTGTTCGTCGATACGGCGGCACTGCTGGAAAGCCTCGACCTGGTGATCGGCTGCGATACCTCGATCGTGCATCTGGCGGGCGCGCTGGGCCGGCCGGTGTTCACGGCGGTGCCGGTGATTTCCGACTGGCGCTGGATGATCTCGCGCAGCGATACGCCGTGGTATCCGACCATGCGGGTTTTCCGGCAGGACGCGACCGGCGACTGGGCCAGGCTGTTGGCCGAAATTGCCGCGGCTGTCGGCAAATTGCGCCATTAATCGCCGCATCGCGGATTGTCGTAAAGTTGCAATGGAACTATCCAGGTTCCATTCTATTATCCGCCATGTTCCATCCGGATAACCAAAAGGATTTGCGTCATGGCCCCCCCGACCACGCCTCGTCTGAAAACCCCGTCCGATCTCGGCGACAATGCCCGTAAGGACATCGCCGGCGCCATCAATGCAATCCTGGCCGATGCCTTCGCGCTCTATATCAAGACCAAGAATTTCCACTGGCACATCAGCGGCCCGCACTTCCGCGACTATCACCTGCTGCTCGACGAACAGTCGGCGGAAATCTTCGCCACGACCGATGAACTGGCCGAGCGCGTCCGCAAGATCGGCGGCAACACCATCCGTTCGATCGGCGACATCGCCAAGAAGACTCGCATCGCCGACAACGACGCGGCTTATGTTTCGCCGGAAGACATGCTCGCCGAATTGCGCGACGACACCCAGCGCGTCATCACCGCGATGCGCGAAGCCCACGACCTGTGCGACGAGCACAACGACGTCGCCACCGCGAGCCTGCTGGAAAATTACATCGACGCCGCCGAAAAGCGCGTCTGGTTCCTCTACGAGATCGGCCGCAAGGGCAGCCCTGACGGGCATTGAGGGCGCCCCCCGGCGATCATGGACCCCGGCATGATCAACGGCGCACCTCGGCTCGTTCTGCGGGCCGAGGGCGCGGCCCTGCTCGTCATCGCCGCCCTGCTCTACGGGCGGACTAGCGAGCCGTGGTGGCTGTTCGCCGTACTGTTCTTCGCGCCCGATCTCAGCTTCCTCGGCTATCTCGGCGGCCCGCGCCTCGGCGCGGTTGTTTATAACTGCGCGCATACGCTGATCGGACCGGCGGCGCTCGGCGGCGCCGGATTGCTGCTCGCCGATACCTTGCTGATCGCGCTGGCGCTGATCTGGGCCGCACATATCGGCTTCGACCGCCTGCTCGGCTACGGCCTGAAATATGCCGCCGGATTCGGCCTCACCCATCTCGGCCGCATCGGACGCGACGCAAGCCGTGACGGGCGCTGAGTCAGGCAGTTGCCGCCATCCTCTTGTTGAACGTCCACAGGCCGAAGGCGACGATCAGCATCAGCACGCCGCCAAGCAGCACCGACAGCGGCGTCGCGCCGAGACGCTCGAACCATTGCGTATAGAAATGAATGGCGCCGAACGCCGCGGCGATATTGACGAGCCAACGCCGGTTTACCGTCACCGCCCAGATCGCGGCGCCGACCAGCACGATCGCCCAGCCGATGCTGAATATGTAAGGCTGGACGACGATGTTGTTCATCATCTCCACCGGGTTGTGACCTTTAAAGCCGCGCAGCAGAAACAGCGGATCGCCCCATAGCGAGCCGATCCAGAAGCCGAAATTGACGAGCAGGATCGAGGTGCGCGCCACCATGAGGGCGATGCGCTCGAAATCAGCCGTCAGGCGCAGCGAACCCCAATAGGCGGCGAGCGCCAGCGCCGAAAACAGCACGACGGTGAGCGTCGGCTCGAAGATCGCCAGCGTATAGGTCGCGTGTTCGTAGCCGGTGCGCGCGCCGAGCGTCGCCGACAGCGCCAGCACCGCAAGCGCCGCGAGCAGGCTCGAGCGCGCCGCGATCGAAGCGGCGGCGAGCGCGGCGGTGACGATCAGCATCGACGACACCGAGCCTTCTCCCTCCCCGATCACGCCGCCGGAGAACATCAGCGCGCCGGTGACCAACAAGATCTGGCCGAACACCGCCCATTGCGACACGTTGTTGAGCACGACGGCGCAGCCGGCGGCGAACAGAACGAGCCCGATCGCGATCACCGTCGCCGCCGACGGCAGCAACGCCACCGCACCGGCGGCAATCGAGATGACGCCAAAGCCGATCAGAATGTTGACGGCGAGCGAGCCCGTCTCATGCGAGGCCAGCGTCCTGAGACGCTCTGCCTTTTGGGCGGTGAGTTTGCCGTCTTCAACCAGCTTGGAAAGATCGAGTGTGATTTTCATGAGAGCCCCCGCCATAAGCCTAGCACAGCCGGCGACGCCTAGGCGGCCTCATCCCAATAAGGCTTCGGGCCGAACCGCTCCGCGAGGAAATCGACGAAGGCGCGGACCTTCGGTGAGAGATGCCGGGCGTGAGGATAGACTGCGTTCAGCGTCAGGTCCTGGCTGATATAAGGTTCGAGCACGCTGACCAGCGTGCCGGCCTTGAGATCGTCGCCGACGATGAACGTCGGCAGATGGACAAAGCCATGGCCGCGCAACGCCGCGACCCGCAGCATGTCGCCGTTATTCGCGCTCATGCGGCCCTTGACCTCGACCGGCCACGGCTTTGCATCAGAAGGCTTGCCGTCCGGATGGATGAAGCGCCATTCGCGCGTCGCATTGATGTTGGTGTTGCTCAGGCAATCATGGGCCTTGAGATCGTCCGGTGTCTTCGGCACGCCGCGTGCCTTCAGGTATTCGGGGCTGGCGCACAGCACGCGACGCACCACCGTGAGCCGCCGCGCCACCAGACTTGAATCGGTCAGGCTGCCGATGCGCACCGCGACATCGACGCCTTCGTCGATCAGGTCGACGAAACGGTCGGTCAGCGTGACGTCCAGTTCGACCTCCGGATAGAGGGCGAGGAAATCGCCGAGCGCGCCAGCCAGGTGAAGAAAGCCAAAGCTCATCGGCGCATTGACGCGCAGCCGCCCGCGCGGCGCCGCCTGAAGCTGGGTGACCGAGGCGTCGGCCTCCTGAAGATCGGCGAGGATACGGCTGGCGCGGTCGAAATAGCCGCGGCCTGCCTCCGTGAGCGTCAGCGAGCGCGTGGTGCGGTGAAACAGCCGGGCGCCCAGATCGGCCTCCAGCGCCGCAACAAGCCTGCTGACGGCCGATTTGGATGACCTCAGGCGCCGGGCAGCTTCCGAAAACGACTGTGTTTCCGCGACTTTGGTGAAGGCCTCCAGGGCGGCGAGCCGGTCCATGATTGTCCCACTAATAGCAACAGTCTTGTTCTTATAACATGGATTGTTGCGACCAGGAAGCCGACCTAAATCTGAGCCCACGAGCCAAGGCGATCCCCGCCCGGCCATCCAAATTCGACCATCGACCTCTGGAGGCGACCATGACCACCGCGACCTACAACAACACCCCATCCAACGCCCGCCCGATCATCCCGGCGCTGGCTCCTCTCACCAATGCCCTGGCGCCGCTCGGCGAACCGCTGGTGCGTGTGGCCGCCGGCCTCGCGCTGGTGCCGCATGGCGCCCAGAAGCTGTTCGGCGCTTTCGGCGGCTACGGCGTCGAGGCGACCGGCCAGTTCTTCGCCACCAAGCTCGGCCTGCCCGCTTCGTTCGCGCTGATCGCCGGCCTGATCGAGTTCTTCGGCGGACTATTCCTCGCCGCAGGCTTCCTCACCCGTCCGGTCGCGGCCCTGGTCGCCGGTCTGATGGCTGTCGCGGCCGTGACGGTGCATCTGCCGGCCGGCTACTTCTGGACCGATGGTGGCTACGAATACCCGCTGCTGTGGGGCATCATCGCGCTGTCGTTCGTGCTGCGCGGCGGCGGCCGTTACTCGGTCGATGCGGCCATTGCCCGCGAGTTCTAAGCGAAAACCGACGTTGAGATAACGAAGGGCGGATGCGCGAGCATCCGCCCTTTTGTTATGGCGCCAGCCGCAACACGCTGGCCGCCGCTTCATATTCGGCAAACCGCGCGGCGCGGCGCTCGATCGCCATATCGTCGCGGCCCCATTGCGTCATCTGCCAGTCTTCATCGACATGCGCCGCCGTCCACAACGCATCGGCGTCGAAGGCGCCGGCATTGAGCGCCAGCGCGATCAACGCCGAACCGGTGATGGTCGTGATCGAGGCCATGGCGCCGAGACGCCACATCGCATTGAGGTCGTTCGGGTCTGAGGGAATGGCGACGCGCGCGGCTTCAAGCGCGGCGGGCGGCTGCTCGGCAAAGACGATGCCTTCGATCAGCACGAAGCGCGCGCCCAAGGTCTCGTGCGCCCAGTCGAGCAGTGGATTCCACAACTCGTTCTGCCGCGCGACCAGACCGGCCGGCTCATCGGCGCGGTAGCAAACAAGATCCGAGCCGAGATATTTGGCGATCTCGTCGACGATCGCCCGCGGCGCCGCCGCGACACCATCGATGATGACATTGGCGAGCCGGGTCACGGGCATGCGCGCCGGATCGATGACTTCCGCCTGAGCATCCCATTCGCGCACCAGCGCATCGGCAAGCGTCAATGACGGCGCGACCAGCGGGCGGCGCGCCGGCGTCATTACCGGTTTGCCGTCGAGCAGCAAAGGAAAGCCCTTCCCGGTCGCCTCGCCGCGCCGGGCCTCTTTATAGAAGCGCTTGCGCAAGCTCTGCCGCGCGCCCTGGCGAGCCGATACCATGGGATCGAGCGGCTGGTTCTCAAAAATTTCGGTGAGGATATCGCGCATCACATTCCGGTTATTGGCTGAACCTATTGCGCCGCAACAGGCGGGTTTTCGCCACGCCAATCCTTGCGGCAGACAGTATTCGTGCATCTTAATAGATGGTTATGCCGCGTTGCGAAAGCCAAGGACCTGCCCTTCGGTCATGAACGGCCGCGACACCGGAACCCGTAGCCTAAAATTATTCCAAGTCATATGATGACTTTCAAGGAGTCGAGCCCCAGATCAGCAAGCGGGCCGGTTTCGGGAGAAGGAGCAGCCGTTTGCAGCGGCTGTGCGCGTTCAGTGCGGCGCCAGAGTGACGTCGTGGGGGCGCGTTTTGAGGACGCGATGAAGAGCACGGATATTTCCGACCCGCAGTATTTCCACAAGGTCGTGGACTGCCAGTATGCCTGCCCGGCCCACACGCCCGTACCCGAATACATCAGATTGATCGCGCACGGGCGTTATTCCGACGCCTACATGGTCAACTGGCAGTCGAATGTGTTTCCGGGAATTCTCGGGCGCACCTGCGACCGGCCGTGCGAACCGGCCTGCCGGCGCGGTCGCGTCGAAGCCGAACCGGTCGCGATCTGCCGCCTCAAGCGCGTCGCCGCCGATTTCAAGGACGACATCAAAGACCGGCTGCCGAAGAAGACCGCGCGCAGGAACGGCAAGAAGGTCGCGCTGGTCGGCGGCGGCCCCGCCTCGCTCACCGTGGCGCGAGACCTCGCGCCGCTCGGCTATGAGTGCGTGGTGTTCGATGCCGATCCCAAGGCGGGCGGCATGATCCGCACGCAGATTCCGAAATTCCGCCTGCCGGATTCGGTCATCGACGAAGAAACCGATTACGTCCTCGGCCTCGGCGTCGAGTTTCGCGGCGGCACGCGCATCGACTCCATGAAGGCGCTGTTGGCGCAGGATTTCGACGCCATCGTCGTCGGCACCGGCGCGCCGCGCGGCCGCGATCTCGATATCCCCGGCCGCAAGGAAGCCGCCGGCAACATCCATATCGGCATCGACTGGCTGTCGTCGGTGTCGTTCGGGCATGTCACCAAGATCGGCAAGCGCGTGATCGTGCTTGGCGGCGGCAACACCGCGATGGACTGCTGCCGCTCGTCACGCCGTCTCGGCGGCGAAGACGTGCAGGTGGTGGTGCGCTCCGGCTTCGAGGACATGAAGGCGTCGCCTTGGGAAAAGGAAGACGCCATGCACGAGGGCATTCCGATCCACAATTACCTCGTGCCGAAGGAATTCACGCACGACAACGGCAAGCTCACCGGCATCACCTTCGAAAAGGTGAAGGCCGAATACGACGCCAAGGGCCGGCGCAAGCTCGTTCACGCCGGCGAGCCGGACCAGCATTTCCCCTGCGACGACGTGCTGGTCGCGGTCGGCCAGGAGAACGCTTTTCCCTGGATCGAGCGCGACTGCGGCATCGAGTTCGGCGAATGGGACATGCCGAAGGTGGACCAGATCACTTTCCGCTCGACACACCCGAAGGTGTTCTTCGGCGGCGATGCCGCCTTCGGACCGAAGAACATCATCTGGGCCGTGGCGCACGGCCATGAAGTCGCGGTGTCGATCGACAAGATGCTCAATGGCGAGGACATCACCGAGCGCCCGTTGCCGGCGGTCGAGGTCATCAGCCAGAAAATGGGCATCCACGAATGGTCCTATGACAACGAAATCGACCCGGACAAGCGTTACAAGGTGCCGCTGCGCGACAAGGTGATCGCGCTCAAGAGCATCAAGACCGAAGTCGAGCTCGGCTTCGACCCGGATCTGGCGCTCAAGGAAGCGCGCCGCTGCCTGAACTGCGACGTGCAGACGGTGTTCTCGGCGCAGCTCTGCATCGAATGCGATGCCTGCGTCGACATCTGTCCGATGGATTGCATCACCTTCACGGCGAATGGCGACGAGAAGGAGCTGCGTCAGCGGCTCACCGTGCCGGCGCTCAATCTGACGCAGGACCTTTACGTCGAGGACGGGCTCAAAACCGGCCGCGCGATGGTGAAGGACGAAGACGTCTGCCTGCATTGCGGCCTGTGCGCCGAGCGGTGTCCGACCGGCGCCTGGGACATGCAGAAATATTTGCTGGAAATGACTCACGCAGGAACGTCATGCCGACCGCCGCGCCGCTCAGCCGCATAAACGACTTCGTCGTCCGCTTCGCCAACGTCAACGGTTCGGGCTCCGCGAGCGCCAACGAGATGTTTGCCCGTGCCATCATGCGCATGGGCATTCCGGTCGCGCCGCGCAACATATTCCCGTCGAACATCCAGGGCCTGCCGACCTGGTATGAGGTCCGCGTTTCCGAGGCCGGCCATCTCGGCGCGCGCGGCGGCACCGATCTGATGGTGGCGATGAATCCGCAGACCTTCGACAAGGACATCGCGGCCATCGAGCCCGGCGGATACCTGTTCTACGATTCGACCAAACCGATGCCGGCGTCGAAATTCCGCGACGACATCACCGTGATCGGCGTGCCGCTGACCGCGATCTGCAATCGCGAATATACCGATCCGCGCCAGCGGCAGCTGTTCAAGAACATCATCTATGTCGGCGCCCTCGCCGCGCTGCTCGATATGGACGTGAAGGTCGTCGAGCAATTGATCGGCGAGCAATACAAGGGCAAGGACAAGCTCATCGCGCCGAACGTCAAGGCGCTGCATATCGGGCGCGACTACGTCATCCTCAACCTGCCGCATCCGCTCGGCATCAGGCTGCGCAAATCCGACAAAGTCGGCGACCGCATCTTTGTCGAAGGCAATGCCGCGGCGGCACTAGGCGCCGTTTATGGCGGCGCCACGGTCTGCGCCTGGTACCCGATCACGCCGTCATCGTCGCTGGCCGAGGCCTTCACCCGGCACTGCGCCAAATTCCGCGTCGATCCGGACACCAAGAAGGCGAAATACGCCGTCGTCCAGGCCGAGGACGAACTCGCCTCGATCGGCATGGTCATCGGCGCCGCCTGGAACGGCGCCCGTGCCTTCACCGCAACCTCCGGCCCCGGCATTTCGCTGATGCAGGAGTTCATCGGGCTTGCCTACTTCGCCGAAATTCCGGCCGTGATCTTCGACGTGCAGCGCGCCGGTCCGTCGACCGGCATGCCAACGCGCACGCAGCAATGCGACCTGATTTCCTGCGCCTATGCTTCGCACGGCGACACCAAACATGTCCTGATGTTTCCGGAGAGCCCGGCGGAAGCCTTCGAGATGGGCGCGCAGGCCTTCGACCTGGCCGACCGGCTGCAGACTCCCATCTTCGTCATGCTCGATCTCGAAATCGGCATGAACCATCACCTGACGCGGCCCCTCACCTGGGACGACACGCGCACCTATGACCGCGGCAAGGTGATGACATACGAGGAGCTTGAGGCCGGCAAGGATTTCGGCCGCTATCTCGATGTCGATGGCGACGGCATTCCCTATCGCACCTATCCGGGCACGCACCCGACCCGAGGCTCGTTTTTCACGCGCGGCACCTCGCGCGACCGCTACGCCAAATACACCGAAGAAGGCGCACCCTACGCCGACAACATGCAGCGCCTGCTGCGCAAATTCGACACCGCCAAGGACATGGTGCCGCGGCCGCTGATCGCCGCTTCGTCGAAGCCGACCAAATATGGCGTTATCTATTTCGGCTCGACCGCGGCGGCGATGGACGAGGCCATCCATATGATCGACGCGCGGGGCCACGCGGTCGACCGTATGCGGCTGCGCGGCTTCCCGTTCCATTCGTCCGTCAACAGCTTCGTCGCCGACCATGATTTCGTCTTCGTGGTCGAGCAGAACCGAGACGCGCAGATGCGCTCGCTGATTGTCAATGAATGCGGCATCGATCCGGTGCGGCTGGTGCCAATCCTGCATTTCGACGGAACGCCGATCACCGCCCGGTTCATCGACAAGGCGATCGGCGAGCATCTGGATCAGATGACGATGAAATCCGCCAAGGTGACGTCATGAAAGACTTCGCTTTCACGACGTCATACGTGGGCATAGCCGTCCAAAGGACGGCGTCGCCCCGCTCGCCTATGACCCGTGTATCCCAAATTGAAGGGCACCCCACCCCGATGCGCTTCGCGCATCGACCCTCCCCCTCCAGGGGAGGGTAAAGGAAGCACCATGACCTACCTCGCCAAGCCGAAATTCCACCATCCGGGCCTGCCGAAGAACGAGCTCGGCTACACGCACCGCAATTATGAAGGCACGGTGTCGACGCTGTGCGCCGGCTGCGGCCATGACTCGATTACCGGCGCGGTCATCCAGGCCTGCTTCGAACTGTCGATCGAGCCGCACCGGGTCGCCAAGATTTCCGGCATCGGCTGTTCGTCGAAGACGCCGACCTACTTCCTCGGTAATTCGCACGGTTTCAATTCGGTGCATGGACGCATGCCGTCGGTTCTGACCGGCGCCAACCTCGCCAACCGCGACCTGATCTATCTCGGCGTCTCGGGCGACGGCGATAGCGCCTCGATCGGCCTCGGCCAGTTCGCCCATTGCCTGCGGCGCGGCGTCAACATGACCTATATCGTCGAGAATAACGGCGTCTATGGCCTGACCAAGGGCCAGTTCTCGGCGACCGCCGACCGCGGCTCGAAGTCGAAACGCGGCGTCATCAACACCGACAATTCGATCGACATGGTGGCGATGGCGCTGCAGCTCGGCGCGACTTTCGTCGCCCGCTCCTTCTCCGGCGACAAGCACCAGCTCGTCCCGATCATCAAGGCTGCCATCGCGCATCAGGGCGCGGCGTTCATCGACGTGATCTCGCCGTGCGTCGCCTTCAACAACCACGCGGGCTCCACCAAGAGTTTCGACTTCGTGCGCGAGCACAACGAAGCCGTGAACCGCCTCGACTTCATCTCGACACGCATGCCGATCGAGGTCACCCAGGAACCGGGCACCGTCGAGATCGTCGAGCAGCATGACGGTTCGCGGATTGCACTGCGCAAGCTCGACGCCGACTACGAGGTGCACGACCGCGCCGCCGCGCTCGGCTTTCTGCAGCACCATGCCGCCAAAGGGCAGATCGTTACCGGCCTGCTGTTTGTCGAGAAAGAAGCGGAAGACCTGCACGCCCATTTGCACACGGTCGAGAAGCCGCTCAATGCACTTGGCGAGAAGGACCTCTGCCCCGGCTCGGCCGCGCTCGATCAGTTCAACGCCAGCATGCGCTAGGCGCAAAGCCCCGTCCCGCACACCGTCATTGCCGGGTTTGTCCCGGCATGACACGTTGCGGCGTCTCTCCCCATGCAAGGTCATCCCATGCAATCGCGCCCTCTCGGCCGCTCCGGCCTGTCCATCGCGCCGCTGATGCTCGGCGGCAATGTGTTCGGCTGGAGTGCCGACCAAGCGACCTCGTTCAGGCTGCTCGATGCATTCGTCGATGCCGGCTTCAATGCCATCGACACCGCCGATAGCTATTCGCGCTGGGTGCCCGGGCACACCGGCGGCGAATCCGAGACTGTCATTGGCAACTGGCTCAGGACATCGGGCAAGCGCGGCAAGGTCGTGATCGCGATCAAGGTCGGCTCCGACATGGGCCAGGGCAAATGCCTGAAGAAGGACTACATCCTGCGTTCGGCCGATGCCTCGCTCAAGCGGCTTCAGGTCGAGATTATCGATCTCTACCAGAGCCATTTCGACGACGAGGTGACACCGGTGGAGGAGACGCTGGAGGCCTATGGCGAACTGATCAAGGCGGGCAAGTTACGCGCCATCGGCGCCTCGAACCTGTCGCCGGCGCGGCTGAAGGCTTCGCTGGCCGCGAGTGGCCAAGGCGGCCTGCCCCGCTACGAGACCTTGCAGCCGAACTACAATCTCTACGACCGAGCCGGCTACGAGAAAGATTACGAACCGATTGCGGTTGCCGAGAAGCTCGGCGTCATTCCCTATTATGCGCTCGCCGCGGGCTTTCTCACCGGCAAATATCGCAGCCGCGAGGAGGCCGAAAAGAGCCCGACGCGCGGCGGCAAAGTGAAGAACTATTTCGACGGCCGCGGCCTCGCCGTTCTCAAAGCACTCGATGAGATGGCCAAGGCGAAGTCCGCCACCATGGCGCAGATTGCACTGGCCTGGCTGATGGCGCGACCGAGCGTCACCGCGCCGATTGCGTCGGCGACCCGGCTCGACCAGCTCAACGATATTCTTGGCGCGGCGAAGCTCACCCTGACGAAAGACGATATCGACGCGCTCGACAAGACGGGCGCCTGAGGCGTCAGGCGGCGTTGACCGCCGCGGATTTGACGGTGGCAAGGCGTTTCGCCGCGATCTGATCGCGGCCGGCCGCCTTCGCCACATAGAGCAACTGGTCGGCGCATCCGAGAAGGTTGGCCGGTTCGTCCTGGAACTCTTTCGTGGTGGCGACGCCGATGCTCATGGTGAGGCGCGGCCGGCCCGGCGAGCGCGCGTGCGCGATGTCGGCGTCACGAAGCGCTGCCACCAACTTGTTAGCGACCGTGAGCGCGCCGTCGCTATCGGCGCCCGGCAACAGGCAGACGAATTCCTCGCCGCCATAACGCGCCACCAGATCGCCCGACCGCCCGACTTCATTGGCCAGCAACTGCGCGACCTGACGCAGGCAGGCATCGCCCTGCGGATGGCCATAATGATCGTTATAGTCCTTGAAGTGATCGATATCGATCATCAGCAGCGACAGCGGCACGCCCTCTCGTGAGCAACGGCGCCATTCGCGCGCCAGCTCTTCATCGAAGCGGCGACGGTTGGCGATACCGGTCATCGAGTCGGTCGACAGCAATTCCCGCAACATCAGGCTCTGGCCGAACTGCATGCGCTGGCTGCGTTGCAGGCCATTGGCGGCGATGAAGCCAAGTCCGTTGGAAACCGCGAGCGCTATCACGCCACGCGCGAATTCCTCGACCGGAAGTTGCCCGGCCTGCGTCCACGCCCAGAAAAGCGGCGCCACCAGCGAGAAGCCGACCGCGAGAGCGAGGGCGGCGGTCAGCCGGATCGGCAGGAAAAGATAAATCACGAACACGACGCTGAGCATCAGCGCCGGCCACATCGAATTGTAATGTGGATGCAGCCCCAGTATGGCCAGGCGCGACAGTGCGCCGATCGTCACCGCGCCAACGACAAACCATTCAAGCATGGCTGGCGTGCGCGTCCGCAGCACCAGCGGAAGGCCGATGACCGGAAGCACGTTGACCGCGACGGCGAAAACCAGTGGCTCGATGCCGCTGCGGCCGCCGATGAAAGTGTAGAGTTCAAGAAACAGGTTGAGCACGTTGCCGGCAAAGCCGAGCGCGAGCAGCAACAACACGCGGCGGCGATCTTCCGGGAAGCGGGAAAGCCGGAACGCCCGCTCGAAATTGGGGTCGGCCAATTGCGCCGTCCAGCGCGTTACGCCAACTGGCGTGAGACCGGCCGACGTCTCGACGAGCCGGCTCAGAAGGGCATCGGATTTAAGGTCGAACAAATTCTTTCACCGCCTCCACGGATGGCTAGCACATTGGACGGCTGTGGTTTAAGAAATCAACAATGGAACTGCGCCATCACGTTTGATTATTGGTAGCAACGTACCGAATCGGCCAGCGTCGATGCTTGCGAGACGGATAGTTGCTCTGATTCTCCCGTTACATGCGAATGAACGGCGATCAGGGCCTCAGCCAGGGCTTTCCCGCGACGGCTTGTCGCACGGCCTCGACCAGGCCGGAAGGCGGGCCTTCGGACTTGATCGATAACGGCTTGCCGGTCTCGATCATGCTCTTGAGGCTCGACATCACGGCCGGCCAACCAGACCGCCCCCCGGCGAGGATCGCGTCCGGCACGTCCCACGAAATAGAGCCGGAATTGTCCGCCCTGCCGCGGTTCGACATCGACCCTGAAGCCGAAGAAATATCTCTGGCTGAAGTCACCATCGGTCAGCGCCTGCCACACCCTGTCCGGCGTGGCGGCGATGTAGGTGACATAGACCGTCTTGGGCTCGAAGCGCGCGGTATCGACCATCGCATCAAGCCCCCGCCGCGGCGCGCTTCTGCGCCTCGTCGTTCCAGGACGGCTCGAGCCCCTTGCCGGTCTCCAGATAACTCTTCAGCGACGACAGCACCGCCGGCCAGCCGGCCGAGATCATCTCGAACATTTTGGAACCCTCATCGAACTCATCATGGATGATGGTCAGTTTGGTCTGCCCCTTGAACGGTTGAAGCGTGAAGGTGACGCGCGACGGCCGCTCGTCGGGCAGATCGCGGTACAGCGGCTTCCAGTCGTAGACCAGCTTGTTCGGCGGATCGCTTTCGATGATCGGATCGTCATGGGCAAGCTTGCCGGCCGGATTGCGCGCCGTCATCCGGGCGCCCCGGCCGCCGTCGGCTTGAACGCGATAGCCGAACCAGTATTGCTCGCTGATCTCCGGTTTGGTCAACGCCTCCCAGACCTTTTCGGGAGTCGTCGCGATATAGGTGACATAGACGAATACCGGCTTTGACGTGGTGCTGTTCATGATCGCGCCTCGATCTGAAACGTCACGTCGCCAGTCTCCATCAGCGACTTGAGGTTCGCCAGGACCTTGGGCCAGCCGCCGGACACCGCTTCGATCATCGGCGCGCCCTGCGCCGTTTCGGCGTCGTGCGTGATGGTGAGCTTGACGGCCTGGCCGCCGAAATCCGGATAATAATCGGCGAGCTCGATCTCAAACGTGCAGCGCGTGACGCCGGCGGCCTCGAGCTCCGGCCGAAAATGGTTCTGCCATCGGCCGACGACGAGACGGCGCGGCGGCACGGCTTCGACAATTTCGCCGCTGTCGGCCGACCGGCCGTCGACAAAATTCATGCGCCAGGGCGAGCCCGGCTTGAAGTCGCAATCGACCGACGTGCCCAGCCAGTATTTGCCGATCGTCTTCGGATCGGTCAGCGCCGCCCACAGCTTCTCCGGTGTGGTGCGGATGTAAGTCACGTAAACGAAGCTCGGTTTACTCATCGCCACTCTCCAACGCTTTTTTCAAGTCGCTCAACGCATCGAGGCGCGTGCGTTCGAATTTCCCGATCCAGCGCTCGGCGATCTCGTGGATCGGCACCGGATTGAGGTAGTGCAGTTTCTCGCGGCCGCGCTTGATCGCCGCGATCAGGTTCGCCTCCTCCAGGATGGCGAGATGCTTGCTCACCGCCTGGCGGCTCATGGCGGGCAAGCCCGCGCAGAGCTGGTTCAAGGTCTGGCCGTTGGCGGCGCGCAGCCGGTCGAGAAGCAGCCTTCGACTCTCATCGGCCAGGGCTTTGAACACCGCATCCATAACGACAATATGCAACCTTTTGGTTGCCTGTCAAGCCGCGATCGTGCGTTCCATCCCGGGAACTCGGGGCCGGACCGACGCGTTATCGGCCGCACTCCCCTTCCCGAAGCGGCGGACACGAGACATGGCGAAGCGGAAATCTCCGGCCTCGACCCACGGCCGCGGCATCAGCGAGAGCGAGGTCCGCGACGTCGAGGAGTTATCGGCGCCGCGCACGCCGGTGATCTACGAAGTCGTGCGCCGCCTCGGCGAAGAGGAAATGGAGCGCCCGGCAACCTCGCTGTGGTGGTCGGGTGTCGCGGCCGGGCTGTCGATCAGCCTGTCGCTGCTCGCCGAAGCGATCCTCGAAACGCATGTCCCCGACGCGCCGTGGAAGCCTCTCGTGACGCATCTCGGCTACAGCGTCGGCTTTCTCATGGTGATCCTGGCGCGGCAGCAATTGTTCACCGAGAGCACCATCACCGTCGTGCTGCCAGTGCTGAAGGACCTCAACAGGGTGACGCTGTGGCGCATGGCGCGACTGTGGGCGATCGTGCTCGCCGCCAATCTTGCCGGCACACTGGTCGCCGCGCTTTTCTTCAGCCTGACGCCTGTGCTCTCGCCCGAACTCATGCAGGGCATGGTGACGGTCAGCCGCGCGTTGCTCGATCTCGATGTGCCCCGCATGTTCTTTGCCGGCATCGCATCCGGCTTTATCATCGCGGCGATGGTGTGGATGATCCCGAGCGCCGAGAGCGGCAAATTCGCCGTCATCACACTGATGACCTATCTGATCGCGGCCGGTGGCTTTACCCATATCGTCGCGGGCTCGCTCGAAGCCTACATGCTGGTCATCGCCGGCGACTGGGCGTGGTGGCAGGCTATCGTCAAATTCATGCTGCCGGTGCTGGCGGGCAACATGGTCGGCGGCACCGCGTTGTTCGCGGTGTTATCCTACGCGCAGGTGAAGGACGAGATTTGATAACCACCGTCATGCACGGCCTTGCGTCGGGCATGACAAGTTCTTCTACTGGTTGACGCAACTGCCGAGATAGCCGGCCGGGTTGCCGGCCTGCGCACCATAAATACCAACCTGGTTGGCGCAGCGCACCGCCTTGTCCTGAGAGGTCTCGGTGCCGTTCGGACCGGACGGCGACAATGTCGGCAGGTTCGGCAGCACGCGGCCGGTTTCCGGCACGTAGATCGACGGCGGCACGGCGGCACGGGGCGCCGGCGGCAACTCGGCGCGGGGCGTTGGTATCGGCCTGGCATTGCGCGGCGATTGATATTTCGGCGGCAGCCACGGCGTGGGCTGCGGCTGCGGACGATGGCCGGGCTCAGGCGCCATAATATTATAAGGATCGCTGACCGACTGCGCGCGCACGGCCGGCGCCGGAGCCAACAGCCCGGCGGCGACAAGCGCGAAAATAACATATCGGCGGCACATCTCGCTCATGTGGTGATGCCCACGACTGCCGCCCAGAGCCCTCTCACCGCTTCGTGTTCAATCGTCTTCCGGCGCCTCGACGATCGGATCATAGCGTTCGGCATCAAACCCCAGCAGGTTCCAGGATTGCTGCATGTGCGGCGGCAGCGGCGCCGAAACATCAATTGTGCCGCCGCGCGGATGGGGCACGACGATGCGCCGCGCCAGGAGATGCAGCTTGTTCTGGATGCCGCCGGGCAATTCCCAGTTCTCGATGTTGAAGTATTTCGGATCGCCGATGATCGGGTTGCCCACATACGCCATATGGGCGCGCAGTTGATGCGTGCGGCCGGTGACCGGCTTGAGTGAAATCCAGGCAAGCTTCTGCGCCGCGGTTTCGACGACGGCGTAATAGGTCACGGCATGCACGGCATCCTTCTCGCCATGCTGGGCGACGCGCATGTATGAATCTTCTTCGACCTCCTCCTTCGCCAGATAAGTCGAGATGCGGCCCTGCTTCGGCTTCGGCACGCCCACGACCAGCGCCCAATAGATCTTGCGCGCCGAGCGGGTGCGGAAAGTCTTGGCCAGCGCCGCCGCGGCAAAGCGCGTCTTGGCGATGAGCAGGCAGCCGGACGTATCCTTGTCGAGACGGTGCACAAGGCGCGGCCGCTGCGCATCGACGCCGGGCCCGCGCAAGGCTTCCAGCAAACCGTCGACATGACGCGTGGTGCCGGATCCGCCTTGCACGGCAAGGCCCATCGGCTTGTTGAGCACCATCACATCGTCGTCTTCGGCCAGCGTGATCGACCGCAAATAAGCGCGGTCTTTCAGAATCTGCGGCGAATCCTCCCGCACGCGCGGCGCCGCCAGTTGCAGCGGCGGGACGCGCACTGCCTGCCCGGCTTCGAGGCGCGATTTGGTCTCGGTACGCTTGCCGTTCACCCGCACTTCGCCCTTGCGGACGATGCGCTGGATATGGCTGAACGACAGCCCCGGAAACCGCGCCTCGAAAAAGCGGTCGACACGCATGCCATTCTCGTCCGGCGTCACGGTGACGGTCTGGACCTTGGTGGCTTCTTTCAGCGCCTGCGAAATAACCGGTGCGGGTGCGGGCTCCGGGCTATCCGTAAAGGCCTGTTCGCGCGACGGCCTAGCGCTCTTGATGCGGCCGTTCTCGCGCGGACGCAACGACACGCTCTCGCGGCGCCCACCGCCCCACTCCTCGGCGCGCGTGTCGCTGCGCGGTTCGGCGCGTTTATTGGTGCGCGGTTCGGCGCGATTATCGGCGAATTTTCCGCCGCCAAATTTCGGGCCGCGTGCTTTCGCGGCCGATGGCTGGCCCTTGCCGTGCAATTCGGTGCGCTTGTCGCCCGGCGTGCGTTGCCGGTCCTGACGTCCGCCCCGGCCCTGCGGAGGCCGGCCACGCGGACCAGCCGTCTGTTTGCCGCCGCCCGGCTGACGCGGGCCACCGCTCCGACCGCCTCTACCGCTTCTCATGATGACCCTTCCGCCAAGCGCGACAGCGCGCCATCCAAACCTTCGAGACCGTCAAGGCGCAGCTTGAACAGATCGGCCAGCGCGTCGCGCAATTCGCGCGCATTGAGCGCCCGCTTGTCGCTGCCGCCCTTCAAGTCATGCACCGTCAGCACATTGTTGGCCAGTGCATAACGGCGCCCCGGCTCCGGTCGCGCCGCCATCAGG
The DNA here is from genome assembly GCA_041662425.1 of Pseudolabrys sp. Taxonomy (GTDB): domain Bacteria; phylum Pseudomonadota; class Alphaproteobacteria; order Rhizobiales; family Xanthobacteraceae; genus Pseudolabrys. The sequence continues at coordinate 8,781 of JBAZSM010000058.1, read as the reverse complement.
CCGTTCACAAAAACCGACTGCGGATGGGTCGAGACGAACCAGTTGCCCATTTCGTGATCTTCGAAGATCTGCTCCGACAGGTCAAAACGCAGCAGTTTCATCCAGGCATCGCGAATCTTGAACTCGATCGTGTAGTCGCCGGCCTCTGGCACGATCCGGTAAGGCTCGTGCGGAGTCTGCTGTATCGCGGGATCGTCCAACAAAAGCGGGCCGGTCAGCACATTGCCGCCAAAGCCGACATCGGCGACATAGCGGCGGCCTTCCGCCTCGACAACCGACAAGAGGTGTGTGCGTGGCATGCGCACGCCTTCCGGCCTGTTCCAAAGGACACGCGCGGTATGCTCATGCACCGTGAAGCCGATGGCGCGCAGCACATGGATGAACAGCAGGTTCTGTTCGTAGCAATAACCGCCGCGGCCGGAGTTCACCAGCTTGCGCTGCAGCGCGTCCGCATCGAGCGCCACCGGGCGGCGCAGCAGCGGATCGAGATTTTCAAACGCAATGGCCTGCGGGTGAAGACGATGCAACGCGCGCAGCGTCTCGAGCGTCGCCGCACGCGGGCCGTCATAGCCGACACGGGCGAAATATGCGTCAAGATCGATCAATGTCGCGGTCATCATCGGCTCACGGACAGCGCTTGAGTTCGGCTCGGTTGGCGCGATCCCAGACCACCGCCAGTTTGCCGCCATGCGGCCGCAGCGACACCGGCACCGAGCGCTCGCCGGCGAGATCCCAGCACAAGGCCTGAATGTGGATCGTATCGCCGGTCTTGTACACGCGGCCGATGCGGCAGGATTCGGAGCGCCAGCGCACGGCATAGTCGCTGACCGTCAGCGGCGCGTTGTTCGAAAAGAACATGGCACCGCAGGAGGCCTCATCGCCCCAGCGCCCGGTGACGGGCTCGCCGGCAACCGCCGACGCCGCCGCGCCAAGCAGCGCCGCTGTCAAAAGGCCCCTAAAAATGATCATTCCTCGCCTTTGTCCCGGCGCAGCTTGGCCCAGTAGTCCAGCCGCTTCCTGATCTCGCGCTCGAATCCGCGCTCGGGCGGGTTGTAGAACTGCTGGCGCGGCAGCGCATCGGGAAAATAGTTCTGCCCCGAGAAGGCTTCCTCGGTGTCGTGGTCGTAGGCATAGCCGCGGCCGTAGCCCTCGTCCTTCATGAGATTGGTCGGCGCATTCAGGATGTGCTTGGGCGGCACCAGCGACCCGGCCGTCTTGGCGACCTGCTTGGCGGCGCCATAGGCCTTGTAGCCGGCGTTCGACTTCGGCGCGGTGGCACAATAGATCACGGCTTGCGCAATGGCGAGTTCGCCCTCCGGTGAGCCCAGAAAATCGAACGCATCCTTGGCGGCGTTGGCGATAATGAGCGCCTGCGGATCGGCCAGGCCGATATCCTCGATCGCCATGCGCACCACGCGCCGCGCAATATAGAGCGGCGGCTCGCCGGCATCGAGCATGCGCGCAAGATAATACAGCGCGGCGTCGGGATCGGAGCCGCGCACCGACTTGTGCAGCGCCGAGATGAGATTGTAATGGCCGTCCTGCGACTTGTCGTAGATCGGCGCGCGGCGTTGCACGATCTCCTGCAATTTCGCGCCATCGAACACTTCGCCCGGTCGCGCCGCGCGCCAGACTTCTTCGGCAAGCGTCAGCGAGGCGCGGCCGTCGCCATCGGCCATGCCGGCGAGCATCAACCGCGCGTTCTCATCCAGCGGGAGCGGCTTGCCCTCGATCTGTTCTGCGCGCGCCAAAAGCTTTTCGATTGCCTCAGACCCGAGCGACTTGAACACCAGCACCCGGGCGCGGGAGAGCACCGGCGCGTTGAGCTCGAAAGACGGGTTCTCGGTGGTGGCGCCGACCAGCACGATGGTGCCGTCTTCCATCACCGGCAGGAAGCTATCCTGCTGAGCGCGATTGAAGCGATGGATCTCGTCGACGAACAGCAGCGTGCCCTGCCCCAGTTCGCGGCGGTTTCGCGCTTCCTCAAACACCTTCTTGAGATCGGCGACGCCGGTGAAGATCGCCGAGATCTGCTCGAAGTGCAGATCGGTCTCCTGCGCCAGCAAACGCGCCACCGTGGTCTTGCCGGTGCCGGGCGGACCCCAGAAGATGAGCGAGCCGAGCGAGCGCGTCGCCAGCATACGGGTGAGGACGCCATCGGGTCCGAGCAGATGATCCTGCCCCACGACCTCACCGAGCTTTTGCGGACGCAGCCGGTCGGCAAGCGGCCGCGGCGCATCGCGCTCGAGGCCTGCGGCGGCAAAAAGAGATGGGCCGCTTTGCTTGCCGCGCACGGCCATCACTGTCCCCCGAACACCGCGGAAATCTTCTGCCCGCGCCGCAGGATGACGATACGCCAGCCATTGCTCGGCGTTTTCGAGACGCGGTCGAGATCAGCCGTCTTCTCGATGCGCGCGCCATTGACCTCCTCGATCACGTCGCCGCGCTGGAAGCCGAGATTGCTGGCGTAAGAGCCGTTATCGGTATCGAGGATGACGACGCCGCGGTCGACATTCTGCACCTGCAGCTCGTCGGCCAGCGCCGGCGACAGATTGGCGACGCGCGCCCCGGAGAACGGCGAACGCGCCCGGATGGTGATTTCATCGCGCGGATATTCCGGTGCGGTTTCGAGCGCGACGGTTGCGGCCATCTCACGCCCGGCGCGCACGATGCCGAGCTTGGCGGTGCCGCCGAGCGGCTTGGTGGCGAAGCGATAATCGAAGGCGTTGCTGTCATCGACCGCCTGGCCATCGATCGAGACGATGAGATCGCCGGCTTTCAGGCCCGCTTTGGCGGCCGGGCCGGCTGGCAGCACGTTTGACACCAGCGCGCCGGCCGGGCGCTTGAGGTTCATGCTGTCGGCGATATCCGGCGTCACAGCTTGCAGCGCGGCGCCAAGCCACGGACGGCGCACCGCGCCGCCGCCGCTCTTGGCCGACGCCACCACCACGCGCACCATGTTGGCGGGAATGGCAAAGCCGACGCCTTGCGAACCGCCGGAGCGCGAGAAGATAGCGGTGTTGATGCCGACAAGCTTGCCGTTGATGTCGACCAGCGCGCCGCCGGAATTGCCGGGATTGATGGCGGCATCGGTCTGGATGAAGAACTGATAGTCCGAGACGCCGACCTGCGTGCGCGCCAGCGCAGAGACGATGCCGTGCGTCACCGTCTGGCCGACGCCGAACGGATTACCGATGGCGAGCACGATGTCGCCGACCTCGAGCGTGTCGGAATTGGCAAAGTCGAGAAACGGAAAGCTCGCGCCGTCCTTGATACGCATCACGGCGAGATCGGTGCGGGGATCCTTGAGGACGACGGTTGCCTCGAACTCGCGCTTGTCGGCGAGCGACACCTTGATCTCGTCGGCGCCTTCGATGACGTGCACGTTGGTCACGATCAGGCCGGACGGATCGACGATGACGCCGGAGCCGAGCGAGCGTTGCACCTGGCTCTGGCCGCCCGGCCCGCCGCCGAAGAAGCGGCGGAAGATCGGATCGTCGAACAACGGATTGCGCGTCTGCACCGTCTTGGCGGCGTAGACATTCACCACCGCCGGCGCGACATGGTGAACCACCGGCGCGTAGGACAGGCGCAGCTCATTGGCATTGGGCACGCGCCGCTCCTGCGCGGGCGCGGCGGCGGTGAAGACGGTCAGAAGCGCCGCAGCGAGAGGCGGCAACACGACAGCAAATCGTCCGATCATCGTGAAGGGTCCAGGCAATTCTTATCCGGGGCTGGGTGAAGCTCAATCGTGAAAGACGGCATTGGCCGAATGAAGGCAGCTAGGCGCGTGCCTCGTCGAGGCCGCCCTCATCCGCCGCGCCGTTGCCGGCGGCGTTGCGCTTGACGAGGTAGGTCTCGCCCCAGGCCTTCAGGGTCGCGATCACCGGCTGCATGGTCTCGCCGAGCGGCGACAGCCGATATTCCACACGCGGCGGCACCTCGGCATAGACCCGGCGCAGGATCAGCCCGCCCTGCTCCAGTTCGCGGAGCTGCTTGGTCAGCATGCGCTGGGTGATGCCCTGGAGGCTCCGGCGCAGCGCATTGAAACGGATCGGACCAGCCTGCAGGTGGTAAAGGATCACGCCCTTCCACTTGCCGTCGATCAGATCGAGGGTCGCTTCGACCGGGCAGCCGACGGCGCAATCATAGCTGCGCGGCGGTTTGACGGCCTTCCGGTTGACCGGCGCGGGTGTCATCAACATACCGTAACCTCTTGATTCGTCGCATTAGTACAGTTTTGTGCACTAGATACAGAATTAATCCATACTTGCAAGTTTGCCCCTAATGCAACAAGTGGTGGCCATCGCAGTCCTGGAGCCCATCATGAAAGCCGTCGGCTACGCCAAATCCCTGCCCGTCACCGATCCAAACGCGCTGACCGATTTCACCGCCGAAATGCCGACGCCCGGGCCACGCGACCTCCGCGTCGCGGTGAAGGCGATCTCGGTGAACCCGGTCGACACCAAGGTCCGCATGCGCTCCCAGCCAACCGCCGGCGAACCGCCCAAGGTGCTCGGCTACGACGCCGCCGGCGTCGTCGAGGCCGTCGGCGCCGACGTCACCCTGTTCAAGGCCGGCGACGAGGTGTTCTACGCCGGCTCCATCGCGCGGCCCGGCACCAACGCCGAATTCCATCTGGTCGACGAGCGCATCGTCGGCAGAAAGCCGAAGTCCCTCACCTTCGCCCAGGCCGCGGCGCTGCCGCTCACCAGCATCACCGCTTGGGAGATGTTGTTCGATCGGCTCGGCGTCAAGCCCGGCAAGACACCGGACGGCCGCGCGCTTCTGGTCATCGGCGGCGCCGGCGGCGTCGGCTCGATCATGATCCAGCTCGCGCGCAAGCTTACGGCCTTGACCATCATCGCCACCGCATCGCGCAAGGAGACGCGCGACTGGTGCCTCAAGCTCGGCGCCGATCATGTGATCGATCATTCAAAACCGCTGGCCGAGCAACTCAGGGCCATCGGCCATCCGCAGGTCGCTCTGGTCGCCGGGGTCACCGGCACCGACCAGAGCGCGCCGCAGCTTCCCGACATCATCGCGCCGCAGGGCCAGTTCGTGCTGATCGACGATCCCAAGACCCTGAACGCAATGCCCTTCAAGCCGAAGTCGATTTCGGTGCATTGGGAATCGATGTTCACCCGCTCGGTGTTTCAGACCGCCGACATGATCGCGCAGCACAGACTGCTCAACGAAGTGTCGGCGATGATCGATGCCGGGCTGGTCATCACCACCGCGGCGCAAGAGTTCTCGCCGATCAATGCCACCAACCTGATCAAGGCGCATGCGCAGATCGAAAGCGGCACCACCATCGGCAAAGTGGTGCTCAGCGGGTGGTAAGCGCTACATAGCGAAGTATTCCGCGCGATCCATGTCGGCAAGAAGCGTCGGGCCGGCCGGCTGCCAGTCGAGTTCGGCCCGCGTCTTCGCGGCTGACGACGGCGCGTCCATCGACGCGAAGTGTGTGAACCAGCCGTAATACTCGGCGGCCTCCTCTAGCGTTTTGCTCACCACCGGCAGCTTGAGCCGGCGGCCGATCACCTCGGCAATAGCGCGGAACGGCACGCCCTCCTCGGCGACGCCGTGGTAGCGCGGCGACTTGCCATTTTCGAGAACGAGCCGGTAAAGGCGCGCCAAGTCGTTGCGGTGCACCGCCGGCCAGCGATTGGCGCCGTCGCCGATCATGGCGACCTTGCCCCTCTCCCGCGCCCGATTGATGACCATGCGCACGAAGCCGTGATCGTTGTCGCCGTGCACCTGCGGCAGGCGCAGAGCGATGCCGCGCACGCCGCGGGCCGCGACCTCGGCCAGTGCATGCTCGGTCGCGGTGCGCGGGTTCACGTGCGGTCCTGACGGCGCAAGGTCGTCCTCGGTCGAGACGCGGCCGAGCACCAGCGCCGTGCCCGAGGTCACGATCAGGGGCCGGTCCGAACCCTCGAACACCGAGCCGAGCGCGTGGATAACCCGGGCGTCGTGCGCGCAGTTGTCCCTGAATTTCGAGAAGTCGTGATTGAAGGCGCAGTGGATCACGGCATCGGCGCCCTCCGCGCCGCGCTTGATGCCGTCGATGTCGTCGAGCAAAGCACGGTGCACATCGGCGCCGGCGTCTTTGAGCGCCGCCGCGCCGGTATCCGACCGGCTCATGCCGAGCACCGAATGGCCGCCGCGGATCAGTTCCTGGGTGACGGCGAAGCCGACATAGCCGGTGGCGCCGGTGACGAAAACACGCATGGCAAGTTCTCCGAAGATTGTTCGAAGCGCAATATGGGCGTAAAATTATCCCGGTAAATACGTGAGATTATACAGGTATAATGGCTAACAGGATGACGCTGGAAACCGACCACAACCGGCTCGGCGCGTACTTGAGAGACCGGCGTGCCCGCCTCGATCCGGCGGCGTTCGGCCTGCCGCTCACGCGGCGCCGCACGCCGGGGCTGCGCCGCGAGGAAGTGGCGCAGCGCGCCCATGTCAGCGCCACCTGGTACACTTGGCTCGAGCAAGGCCGCGGCGGCGCGCCGTCGGCCGACGCGCTCGACCGCATCGCCGGCGCGCTGATGCTGACGCGGGCCGAGCGCGAGCATCTGTTCCTGCTCGGGCTGGGCCGGCCGCCGGAGGTGCGCTATCAGGCGAGCGAGGGCGTTTCGCCGCGGCTGCAGAAGGTACTCGATGCGCTGGAATTGAACCCAGCCATCGTCAAGACCGCGACCTGGGATGTCGTTGCCTGGAACAAGGCGGCGGCCGCCGTGCTGACCGATTACAGCAAGCTGCCGGCCGACAAGCGCAACATCTTGCGCATCATCTTCGGCGATCCGAGGAGCCGCGCCCGGCAGTCGAACTGGGAGAACGTCGCGCGCTTCGTCGTCGCCGCCTTCCGCGCCGACGCCGCGCGGCTCGGCGCTTCCGACACGGTCAAGGCGTTGGTCGCCGAACTCGGCGCGCAAAGTCCGGAGTTCGCGGCGATGTGGCGCGAGCACGACGTGCGCCATTTCGGCGAAGGCACCAAGCGCCTCGAACTCGCCGGCGGCGGCACGATCGGGCTCGAATTCTCGTCGTTCGCGGTCGACGGCCGCCCCGATCTCGGCCTTATCGTCTATAGCCCGGCAACGCCCAAGGATGCGGACAAGATCAGAGCGCTGGTGAAGGACCTCCACAAAGAGACAAAGAGTCCGTCATTCCGGGGCGCCGCGAAGCGGCGAGCCCGGACTCCATAATCCCGGTCAGCGAATATGGATTCCGGGCTCGCGGCCAAATCGCCGCGCCCCGGAATGACTGAGAGCGTTACTCCTTCACCGGCACCGTGCGCAGATAGGCGATGACGGCGTCGATATCCTCGCCTTTCATGTGGGCGTAGTACGGATAGCCCATCGGCGGCTTGAGCCTGCTGCCGTCTTTCGCCACGCCGGTCGTGATCGCCGTCTTGATCTCGGCGTCGGTCCAGTTGCCCAGGCCCTTGTCCTTGCTCGGTGTCAGATTGCGCGACACCGACTTTCCCCACGGCCCGGGAAATTCCATACCGCCCATGCCGTAAGTGGCCCAGTCGTGGCCCTTCGGCCCCATCGGCGTGTGGCATTCGAAGCAGTGGCCAATCGTTGCCAGATAGAAACCATTCTTCACTGGGTCCTTGAGCATGTCCTCAGTGAAGGCATTCTCGGCCCCCGGCGGCGTTTGCGAGCGCGCCGGAAATCTGTAGACGGGATCCGGCACGGTGTTCTTCACGGGCTTCACGGTGCGCAGATAAGCAACCACGGCGTCCAGATCGCGCTCGGTCATGATCTTGTAGAAGCCGACCGGCATCACGGCCGCGATATGGACACCGTTCGGGCGCTCGCCGGTGCGCAACAGGTGCTTGATCTGCGCGTCGGTCCAGTTGCCGATTCCGGTGTCCTTGTCCTGCGTGATATTGGAGGCCGTCACCTTGAACGGCGGCTCGTCCCACGACAGCCCGCCCGAAAGCGCCTTGCTGAAATCGGGCCCCTGCGGCCCCATCGGCGTGTGGCAGTTGTTGCAGGTCAGGATCGTGCTGACGAGATAGTCGCCACGCGCGACCAGCTCCGCCTTCGACTGCGCCTGCGCGCTGCCGGCGGCAAACGCGGATAAAACAAACATGGCGGCCACGCCGAACGCGCGCCGCGCCTTGATCTTGGTCATCGAAGTATCCCCCAAAGCGACGAACCGGAGTTGTTATACGTCCGCTCCGGATATCAGAATACCGGGTCTCCGATGTGACGGCCATCACAGGCATCGCAATAGCTTTGGAAAAACGAGCGCGTCAGCGGGCGCCAGGGACTGGCAGGACGGCGGATTCGACCGGGGCATTGTCCGCCAGCGTATCCCGGCCCGGCCGCCGCCCCGCCGGCGAACAAATAAAAAGGGCGGCGCCAGGCGCCGCCCTCAAACTTTGTCGCCACGTCGCTACGATCAGGACGCGTTCGCCTCTTCGGCCCGCTTTTCCTGCACCGGACCCGAATCCAGGCCCTTGGCATCGACATCGCGATCGACGAACTCGATCACCGCAACCGCGGCATTGTCGCCGTAACGGAAGCCGGCCTTCATGATGCGGGTGTAGCCGCCCTGGCGATCCTTGTAGCGCGGCGCCAGCACGTCGAAGAGCTTCTTGACCATGCCGACGTCGCGCATTTCCGAGATCGCCTGACGGCGGGCGGCGAGATCGCCCTTCTTGCCAAGCGTGATCAGCTTCTCGACGATCGGGCGCAATTCCTTCGCCTTCGGCAGAGTCGTGACGATCTGCTCGTGCTTGATCAGGGAAGCCGCCATGTT
>JBAZSM010000057.1:24387-28462 GCA_041662425.1 Pseudolabrys sp. | reverse complement strand
GCCGTCGTCGCCATCCCGATCGGGCTGTTCATGGGCGCCTACAAGCCAATCGAGGCCTTGCTCGAGCCATTCGTTTCCTTCGCCCGCTATCTGCCGGCGTCGGCGTTCATTCCGCTGCTGATCCTGTGGGCCGGCACCGGCGAATTGCAGAAGCTGCTCGTCATCTTTCTCGGCTCGGTGTTCCAGATCATCCTGATGGTCGCCTTCACCGTGGCGGGCACGCGGCGCGATCTGGTGGAAGCGGCGCTCACGCTGGGCGCGAAAGACAGCGGCGTCCTCGGTCGCGTGCTCATTCCCTCATCGGCGCCGGCGATTGCCGAGATATTGCGGCTGGTGCTGGGCTGGGCCTGGACCTACGTCATCGTCGCCGAGCTGATCGGTTCGTCGGCCGGCATCGGCCACATGATCCTCGACAGCCAGGCGCTGCTGGCGACCGGGCAGATGATTTTCGGCATCATCATCATCGGCGTCATCGGGCTGATCTCTGACTACCTGGTGAAATCGTTCAACCGCTGGGTCTTTCCGTGGAGCCTGGCATGAGCAAGTTGATCATAGACGGCGTTTCTCGCGTCTTCCCCGCGGTGCATGGCGGCGAGCCGACGCGCGCACTGGAGCCGACCAGCCTCTCGGTCGCCGACAACGATTTCGTCACCATTCTCGGGCCGTCGGGTTGCGGCAAGTCGACCTTGTTGCGTATGATCGCCGGCCTCGATACGCCGACGACCGGACGCATCGTTCTCGACGGCAAGCCGGTGACAGCGCCGGGGCCCGATCGCGGCATGGTGTTCCAGTCCTACACGTTGTTTCCGTGGCTCACGGTGGCCGACAATGTGGCTTTCGGTTTGCGCGAGAAAGGCGTCGCGCCAGCCGAGCGCAAGGCGATCGTCAATGACTGGCTGTCGCGCGTCGAACTCGCCGGGTTCGGCGGGCATTATCCCAAGCAGATGTCCGGCGGTATGCAGCAGCGCACCGCGATCGCGCGCGCGCTGGCGAACGATCCGGCGATCCTGTTGCTCGACGAGCCGTTCGGCGCGCTCGACAACCAGACCCGCAGCCTGATGCAGGAACTGCTGCTCGGCATCTGGCAGCGCGACCGCAAGACCGTGCTGTTCGTGACGCACGATATCGAGGAGGCGATCTTTCTCGCCTCGCGCGTGGTGGTGATGACGGCACGGCCGGGCCGCATCAAGAGCGACGTGCGGGTCGATCTGCCTTATCCGCGGCATTACACCATCAAGACCAGCCCGGAGTTTTCGGCGTTGAAAGCGCGTCTGACTGAAGACATCCGCGCCGAGGCGATGCGGGCGGCCGAGGTCGTTATCTGACGTGGAATAGAGGTATAGACGTGAGCAAGCGCGACGACATTCTGCATCTGCGGGTCGATCAGGTCGGCAGCCTGTTGCGGCCGAAGTCGCTGATCGATGCGTTTTTGGCCTTCGGACTCGGCAAGATCACGCATGAAGCGCTCGACGGCGAAATCGACAAAGCAGTGCGCGCCGTGGTCGCCAAACAGGAGGCCATCGGATTTCCGATCGTCACCGACGGCGAATTCGCGCGGCTGAGCTGGCAGGTTAGCTTCGCGCATGTCGAGGGCTGGGAGCTCGAGACCTTTTCGTGGAAGGGATTCGTCGCCAATCCGTCGATGAAATACGAAGGCGAGAAGGGCAATACGCTGGGCGCCGACGCCGTCGAGGTGTTCAAGACGCCGGCGACCGGTCCGTTGCGCCTCAAGGATAATGTGCCGCTCGCGGAATACCGGCGCCTCAAGGCCGTGGCCCATCGGCCCGGCAAGGCGATGATCATGGGCCCGGACCGGGTGTCGCAGATGTGCGACATCGAAAAATCGAAGCCGCACTATATGACGTCCAACGCGTTTCTCTCCGATGTCGTACGCATCCAGAGCGAGATGGTCGGCCAGCTGATCGACGAAGGCTGTCCGTACGTGCAGCTCGATGAGCCGAGTTACACCGGCTACGTCGACCGCGCGACGCTCGAACGCATCAAGGCGCGCGGCGAAGACCCGATGGCCAATCTGCGCCGGGCGATCGATGCCTCGAACGGCGTCATCGCGCCGCATGCCGGCAAGGCCGTGTTCGGTCTCCATGTCTGCCGCGGCAACCGCTCGAGCATGTGGCACCGCGAGGGCACCTATGACGGCATCGCCGAAATGATGTTCGGCGGGCTGAAGTTCGACCGGCTGCTGCTCGAATACGACACCAGCCGCGCGGGCGGGTTCGAGCCGCTACGCTTCGTGCCGAAGGGTACGACGGTGGTGCTCGGTCTGGTCACGACCAAGACCGGCGACGTCGAGACGGTGGACGCCCTGTTGCGTCGGATCGAGGAGGCGAGCCGGTTCATCGACGCCCGCCAGCTCGCGATCAGTCCGCAATGCGGCTTTGCCTCCGGCATTGCCGGCAATGACCTCGCCGAGGATGCGCAATGGCGCAAGATGGAGGTTCTCGTCGAAACCGCCCGTCGCGCCTGGGGCTAAGCGGGAAAGCGCGTCAGCCAGTGCCGCGCGATTGCAGCGCGCGGCGCGATCCAGGCAGCGTTGCCTTGCGTGACGTGGCGGAGGATCGCGTCGAGCGCGCCGATACGGCCGGGCCGGCCGATCATCCGCAGATGCAAGCCAACTGACATCATCTTCGGCGCGGTGTCGCCTTCGCGCAGCAGCCAGTCATAGGCCGCCGTCACATAGTCGGCGAAATCGGCGCCCTTGAAGCGCTGCGTATGCTGGTAATGCATGTCGTTGGTGTCGAAGGCATAAGGCAGAACCAGATGCCGGACGCCGTTGACCGGCGTGAAGAACGGCAGGTCGTCGCCATAGGCATCGCTGTCGTAGAGAAAGCCGCCGTCTTCGATCAAGAGCCGGCGCGTATTGACCGACGTTGCCGACCGCGTGTGCCAGCCGACCGGCCGCTGGCCTGTCGCTTTGGCAATGGCCTCGACGGTGCGGCGGATCGCTTCGCGCTCGTCGGCCTCGTTCATGTCGGCGTGGCTTTCCCAGCGCCAGCCATGCGCGGCGACCTCATGGCCGCGTGCGACGGCATTGCGCGCCAACTCCGGCGTGCGCTCGACGGCGCGGCCGCAGGCGCTCACGGTCACTTTGACTCCATAAGTGTCGAGCAGATCCATGATGCGCCACCAGCCGGCGCGCGTGCCGTAATCGAAATGGCTTTCGATGCACGGATCGGGTCCGGCGAGACGGTGGTCGACCTCGTAGATGCCTTCGTTCACCGCGTCGCCTTCGGAGACCGAATATTCGGCGCCTTCCTCGAAATTAACGACAAACGATACCGCGACCTTGGCGCCGTTCGGCCATTCGGCGTTAGGTGGCTTGCCGGCGTAGCCGAGCAGATTGCGTTCATGGGTCGGCTTCGACAGCATCGGCTTAATCCCCGGTCCCGGCCATGCGATGCAGGCCGACCGCACGGTCGCAGAAGATCAGCAGGACGACGGTTGCCAGCACGATGCAGGTCGACAGCGCGGCCAAAGTCGGGTCGGGCGCCTCGTCGATATATTGCAGCATCTTGATCGGCAGCGTCTTCACGCGGGCGTCGGTCAAAAAGATCGGCACTGGATAGTTGTCGAACGAGGCGAGGAAGCTGAACAGGCCGGCGACCAGAAACGACGGCGCCAGCGCCGGAATCATGGCGCGGAAGATCGCACCGGGATAGGTGCAGCCGAGCATGCGCGCGGCTTCGACCAAGGTGAAATCGAAGCGGGATAGCCCGGCGATCATGGTGCGCGCGACATAAGGCAGCGTCACCACGACATGCGCGACCAGGAGTGCGCTCCAGGTGGCGTTGAAGCCGATGGCGCGGAAATATTGCAGAAAGGCGATGCCGAGCACGAGGCCGGGCATCATTAGCGGCGACACCAGCGCGGTGGCCAGAACATCGGCGGCGGGGACGCGACCGCGCGCGATGGCGATGGCGGCGAGCGTGCCGATCACCAGCGAGATCACGGTCGACAGCGCCGCCAGTTGAAGTGACAGCGACAATGCCGGCCAGAAGCCGTCGAGCGTGCCGATGCGCGCGTACCACCGAAGCGACGCGCCGCCAATCGGCAGGTC
>JBAZSM010000057.1:0-24377 GCA_041662425.1 Pseudolabrys sp. | reverse complement strand
GAACACCGGGGTCGGCGAGAAGCTCGCCGCCGCGACGACGACCAGTGGCGCCAGCAGGAAGATCGCGGCGACGAAGACCGCGATCCAGGCGACGACGATGGCGAGGCGCGCGGTCACTTGGTGCCCGCCGCGCGGGACAGTCGCGAACTGATAGTGACGGTGGCAAAGGCAATGACGAGCAGCGCGACGCCGGCGGCCGCGCCAAAGGCCGGCTCCTGCGCCAGCAGAAACGCCTTTGCGATGGTCTGCGCCAAAGTCGGGTAACGCTCGCCGATCAGCAAGGTCGGCACCACGTAAGCCGACACCGAAAGCGAGAACACCAGCGCGACGCCAGCAATGATGCCCTGCATGGTCATCGGCAGCGTCACTTTTAGAAACGCGGTGACCGGGCTGGCGCCGAGCGTCGCGGCCGCTTCCGGCAGGCGGCGATCGAGCTGCGCCACCACCGCGTAGATCGGCAGGATCATGAAGGGCAGGAAAATATTGACCGCACCGACGATGAGCGCGGTCTCGGTGAAGATCATGCGGATCGGCGTGGAGACGATATGCAGCCCGACGAGGATGCGGTTCACGATGCCGTCTGTGCGCAACAGGATCGTCCAGGCGAAAGCCTTGACGATGACGCTGGCGGCCAGCGGCAGAAACAGTGTGGCGAGCAGCGCGCTGCGCAACACGCCGCGGGCACGGGCGAGCGCAAAGGATGCCGGATAGCCGATCAGCAGCGCGAAGAAGGTCGTGAACAGCGCGAGCCGCAGCGAATTCCAGATGGTCCAGAGATAATAGCGCGTGCCGAGCAGGCGCTCATAGGCGGCGAGCGACAATCCGTTCGGCCCGGTGAAACTCCCGGCGAACAGGAGTGCCAGCGGAATGGCGAAGAATACGATTAGCACCGCCAGCGCCGGTGTCGTGAAGGCGAGAGCCGCGAGCCTCTCGCGATCCCATTGCCGGGACGCCGCCGGCGCTTTGATCGCGGCGTCGGTCACGAGGCCGCTCCAGTTGCTGTCGTGGGAGGCGCTGGATAAGCGAAGGTCTCGGCCGCCGGCCATGACAGTGTGATGGTTTCGCCGACCTGCGGCAAAGCGGTGTTGAGGTTGGAAAGCTCGGCCGAAACCAAGATGCGTTTGGCCATAACATCGAGGCGGACGCGCGAGCCGTGGAACGTCGTGGTGCGCACCTGGCCTGTGATCGCGTTATCGGTGTCGTTGCTTGGGTTCAGGTTTTTTGGCCGCACATGCTCGGGGCGCACGCCGACGATGACCGGCGAGCCGACTGCGAAATGCCCGTTGGCGATCATCGGACCCGCTTCGGTGTCGACCTTCACCGTGCCGCCGCTGGCTTCGCTCACGGTGCCGGGGATCTGCGTCGACAGGCCGACAAAGCTGAGCGCGAACAGGCTGGCGGGCCGCGAATAGACCGTGACGGGATCGGCCAGTTGCTCGATACGGCCTTTGTTCATCACCGCGATGCGGTCCGACATGGTCAGCGCTTCGTCCTGGTCATGCGTGACGAAGATCGCGGTGGCGCCGATGTCGGTCAGCAGGCGGCGCAACTCGCCCTGCATGTCTTCGCGCAATTTGCGGTCGAGCGCCGAGAGCGCTTCGTCAAACAGCATCACTTCCGGTTCGACCGCCAGGGCGCGGGCGAGCGCGACGCGTTGCTGCTGACCGCCGGACAGCGCCGTGATCAGCCGCGACCCCAAATGACCGAGTTGCACGAGTGACAGCGCTCGCGCCACTTTCTCTTCGATGACGTCGCGCGGCAGCTTTTGCAGCTTGAGCCCGAAGGCGACATTGCCGGCGACGGTGAGATGCGGAAACAGCGCGTAGGATTGAAAAACGACGCCAACGCGCCGCTTGTGGGGCGGCACGTTGGTGACGTTGCGTCCGGCGAGTTCGATCGATCCGCCGTCCGGATTGACCAGCCCGGCGACGATGCGCAGTAGCGTGGTCTTGCCGCAGCCCGACGGGCCGAGCAGGGTGACGAGCTCGCCGCGGGCAATAATGAGGTCGATGCCATCAAGAACAGTCGCCGCGCCATAGCGCTTGGCGACCTGACGGACGGCCAAGTGCGGAGAAGAACTCGGCGCGGCGTTCATGTCAGGACATCTCCTTGACCCAGCGCTCGACCCAGCTCGGGCGGTTCTTGGCGAAGAAGGCCCAGTCCGGTGCGAAGAGTTGAGCACCGTCGGGGAAGCCTTCGGGCTTCGGCGCCGCCGGATTGGTCGGTGCCACGAACGCCTTGTGCGCGAGGATGGATTGTCCCTCGGGCGACAGGAACTCATTGATCACCGCGTCGGCCATATCGGACGGGCCCTTGGTGACCTTGGCAATGCCGGACGGCATGGCGAATGCGCCATCGGCGGGCACGGCAAGATCGACCGGCGAGCCTTCGGCCTTGCGGATCAACGTGTAGGCCGAGAACTGGCCACCGATCATCGAGGCTTCGCCCTGTTCGAGCAGATTGATGGCCTGCGGCGCGTTGGTATAGACGTTGAGCAGGTTGGCTTTCAGGCTCTTGAGCTTCTTGAAGGCGGCTTCGACTTCGTATTGCGCTTCCTGATAGGGCTTGCCGGTTTCGAGATGCGCGGCGGCGAGGAAGGTCCACAGGCCTTCGGTGTTCTGCAACGACGGCACGATGACCTTCTGCGCGTATTGCGGATCCCACAGCTCGGCCCAGCTCTTAGGGGCGGTCTTCATTTTGGTGCTGTTGAAGGCGATGCCGGCCCATGGCTTCTGATAGTTTGCCCACATGCCGTCCTGGTGGATGGCGCCGGGCACGAGCTTGCCGAGATTGGGAATGTCGGAGGCCTTCATCGGCGTGATCAGCTTGGCATCGGCGGCGGGCAGCATGACCGGATCGTCCATGACGACGACGGACATCTTTGGCGCGGCGGCGTCCGCCTTCATCTTCTGGAAGTTCACCAGCGAGTTGCTACCCTCGAACAGGATCTTGACGCCGAGCTTCTTCTCGATCACCGGAAAGAGGTCGCCGTTGAAATACTTCGCGGCGCCGGCCGGGCCGCCGATAACGATTTCCTTGGATTGGGCGCGGACGATGGCCGGCATCGCCATCATGCCGACGAGGGCGCTGCCGGTCTTGATGAGGGTACGGCGCGTGGGACGGTACGTTTGCATCATGCTCTCCGCTGTTGCGAGGCTACCGATACGGTAAAAGAGAGCAAGGCCTGTGCCAGTTTGTGCACATTCTTGATTATCGCTGTGAATGCAATATGTTATGCAAATGACGACGAAATGCTGCGAAGCGCTGCCTGACAAAATGTGCACACTTGTTGGAACGATTGTGCACATTATTTCGGCGTGCGCCGGGAAACGGTGGCGCGGATGGTGAGGAAGAAAAAGGCCCCGCCATCGGCGCTCGCCCGCGATGCCGCGATCCACGAAGCGATCGCACACGCCATCATGGAAGGACGGCTGCCCGCCGGTAGCCGTCTGCCGGAGCATCGGCTGGCCGATTTGTTCGGCGTCTCGCGCGAGCGCATTCGCAAGATCCTGCATCGCCTGGCCGCTGAGCGGCGACTGGAACTGGTGCCGAACCGCGGTGCCAGGGTGCCAAGTCCGTCGCTTGACGACATTCACCGCGTCTATGAGGCACACCGGCTGCTCGAGGCCGGCGTACTGACGCAACTCGTCGAAATGATCGACGACAAGTTGCTCAAGCTGCTTGACGATCACCTTGCCGGTGAGCGCGCGGCGGCGGAACGCAATGATCGCGCCGAATCCGTGCGGCTGTCGGGCGCCTTCCACGTTCATCTCGTCGATGCGCTCGGCAATCCCGAACTGTCGCGTTTCCTGCGCGAGCTCCTGAGCCGTTCGTCGGTGATGGTGTCGGTCTATGAACCGGCCAGCCAGTCGATCTGCGCCGTGGACGAACATGGCGCCATTGTCGAAGCGCTGCGGGCCCGAGATGTGACCCGCGCCATTCACCTGTCGCGGCACCATTTCCAACACGTCGAACAACGCCTGCGGCTCGAGCCGCCTTCCGACGAAAGCGGGATCGATCTCGATCAGGTTTTCCAGGCGCGCGCTAAACCAGGTAAAACGCTGCCTAAATCATAGGCGCACATATGAAAGGGCCTGCACGGCCAATCGTAACACACTGATAACACATCGATTTTTATTGGCACGGCACTTGCTGAAACCACGGAAGTTCAACTTTCGAGGTAACAGCAAATGTCCAGCTTCAGAAAATTCGCGCTCGTCGCCGCAGGCCTTTTGCTCGGGGTGGCGACATCGGCCTCAACGCCGGCATCGGCGCAGGGCGTGCTGCGCATCGGCATGACCGCCTCCGATATTCCCCTCACCACCGGTCAGACCGACCAGGGCGGGGAAGGCATGCGCTTCATGGGCTACACGGTCTATGACGGTCTGATCAATTGGGACCTGTCGAGCGCGACCAAACCGTCCGGTCTGGTGCCCGGCCTGGCCGAAAGCTACGGCGTCGATCCGGCCGACAGCACCAAGAACCGCTGGATCTTCAAGCTGCGTCACGGCGTCAAATTCCATGACGGCTCGGAATTCACTGCCGATGCGGTGGTTTGGAATCTCGACAAGCTTCTGAAAACCGACGCGCCGCAATACGACCAGCGGCAGTCGGCGCAGGGCAAGTCGCGCATTCCCTCGGTCGCCTCCTACAAGGTCATCGACAAGTACACGGTTGAGATCGACACCAAATCGCCGGATGCGACGCTGCCGTATCAGATCGCCTGGATCATGATGTCGTCGCCCGCGCAGTTCGAGAAGGTCGGCAAGAGTTGGGATGCGTTTGCCAAGACGCCATCCGGCACCGGCCCCTGGAAGCTGACGCTGTTCGTGCCGCGTGAGCGCGCCGAAATGGAGCCGTTCAAGGACTATTGGGACAAGGCGCGCGTGCCGAAGCTCGACAAGCTTGTGTTGCTGCCGCTGCCGGAACCGAATGCGCGCGTCGCCGCATTGCGCTCCGGTCAGGTCGACTGGATCGAAGCGCCGGCGCCGGACGCGGTGGCCTCGCTCAAAAGCGCGGGTTTCACCATCGTCACCAATGCCTATCCGCATAACTGGACCTGGCACTTGTCGCGTCTTCCCGGCTCGCCGTGGAACGACATTCGCGTGCGCAAGGCGGCCAACCTCGCCATCGACCGCGAAGGCATGAAGGAATTGCTCAGCGGCCTGATGATTCCGGCCGAAGGCTTCATGCCGCCGGGTCACCAGTGGTTCGGCCATCCGACCTTCAAGCTCAAGCATGACGTCGCTGAAGCCAAGAAGCTGATGAAGGAAGCGGGCTACACGCCCGAGAAACCGCTCGTCGTCAAGGCGATCATCTCGCCCTCGGGCTCGGGCCAGATGCAGCCGCTGCCGATGAACGAGTTCATCCAGCAGAACCTCGCGGAGGTCGGCATCAAGGTCGAGTTCGAAGTGGTGGAGTGGAACCAGGTGATCAACCTGTGGCGCGCCGGCGCTGCCGACCCGAGCGTCAAGGGGGCCTCGAGCATCAATTTCTCGTACTTCATCCAGGATCCGTTCACCGGCCTGATCCGCCACCTTCAGTGCAATCTGAAGGCGCCGAACGGCACCAACTGGGGCGCCTATTGCGATCCGGAGATGGACAAGATGTTCGACGAAGTTCGCAATGAGTTCGACCCGGCCAAGCAGACGGCGATCCTCCAGAAAATTCACGAGAAGTATGTGAACGAGGCGCTGTTCCTCATGGTGACGCACGACGTCAATGCGCGCGCCATGAGCCCGAAAGTGAAGGGCTTCGTGCAGGCGCAAAACTGGTTCCAGGACTTCTCGCCGATCTCGATGGCGAAGTAACGTCGCAGGCGGGGAGCGTGCGGTAAGCGCGCGCTCCCCGCAATTTCTCACTAGCCGGGGCACGCCGATGCTGGCCTATACCCTCAAACGAATTTTCTACGTCACGCCGGTCGCGATCGGCGTTAGCATCATTTGCTTCCTGCTGGTGCATCTGGCACCCGGCGATCCGTTGACCTCGGTGCTGCCGATCGACGCGACCGCGGAGCAGCAGGCGGAGATGCGCGCGATCTATGGCTTCGACCGGCCGCTAGTCGTGCAATACGGTCTGTGGCTGTGGAAGGTGCTGCATGGCGACCTCGGCACCTCGATCGCTTCGGGCCGTCCGGTGCTGGCCGAAGTCTCGCGCGCGGTGGTCAATTCGCTGATACTGGCGTCGGTCGCCACATTGATTGGCTTCACCTTCGGCGTCCTTTTCGGTTTCGTCGCCGGTTATTTCCGCAATTCGCCGGTCGACAAGACCGCCTCGGCGCTGTCGGTATTCGGCGTCTCGGTGCCGCATTACTGGCTCGGCATGGTGCTCGTCATCATTTTCTCGGTGCAGCTCAACTGGCTGCCCGCGACTGGCGCCGGGCCGGGCGGCTCCGATCACTGGCGGCCCGATCCGCAGCATTTTCGGTACATCATCCTGCCGGCGATCACGATGTCGGTGATCCCGATGGGGATCATCTCGCGCACCGTGCGCGCGCTCGTCGCCGACATCCTCAGCCAGGAATTTGTCCAGGCGCTGCGCGCCAAGGGACTGTCTGAATGGGGCGTGTTCAAGCACGTGGTGCGGAACGCCGCACCGACGGCGCTCGCGGTCATGGGGCTGCAACTTGGCTATCTGCTCGGCGGCTCGATCCTGATCGAGACGGTGTTTTCCTGGCCGGGCACCGGCTTCCTTTTGAATGCCGCCATCTTCCAGCGCGACCTGCCGCTATTGCAGGGCACGATCCTAGTGTTGGCGATGTTCTTCGTCCTGCTCAATTTGATCGTCGACGTTCTGCAAACCGCGCTCGATCCGCGCATCCAGCGGAGCTAGCCGATGTCGGCGATCACTGAAACCGCGCCCATCGTCGCCGCGCCGAAGACCAGCAAAGGCTATTGGGCCAGTGTCTTCTCGCGGCTGGTCAAGGACAAGGTGGCGATGGTCGCGCTCGCCGTGATCCTGATCATCGTGCTCGCGGCGATCTTCGCGCCTTACGTTGCGCCTGCCGATCCGTTCAAGGGCTCGATGCTGCGCCGCCTGAAGCCGATTGGCTTTCCCGGCTATCCGCTCGGTGGCGACGAACTCGGGCGCGACATGCTGAGCCGCCTCATCTATGGCGGGCGACTGTCGCTCTTCATGGGTGTCTTTCCGGTGCTGTGCGCCTTTGTCGTCGGCTCCGGCATCGGCGTCTTTGCCGGCTACGCCGGCGGCTGGATCAACACCGTGGTGATGCGCATCATCGACATCTTCTTCGCCTTCCCGTCGGTGCTGCTCGCCATCGCGCTGTCCGGCGCGCTCGGCGCCGGTATTCTCAATTCGATCGTGTCGCTGACCATCGTCTTCATCCCGCCGATCGCGCGGGTCGCCGAATCCGTGACGACGCAGATCCGCACCCGCGACTATGTCGAGGCCGCGCGCGTCTCGGGAGCGGGGGCCTTTACCATCGTGCGCGTCCATGTGCTGGGCAATGTGCTCGGACCCATTTTCGTGTTCTCGACCTCGCTGATCAGCGTGTCGATGATCCTGGCCGCCGGCCTGTCGTTTCTCGGCCTCGGCGTGAAGCCGCCGGAAGCGGAATGGGGCCTGATGCTCAACACCCTGCGAACCGCGATCTACAGCCAGCCGATGGTCGCGGCGCTGCCCGGCTTCATGATCTTCCTGACCTCCATCTCCTTCAACCTGTTCTCGGACGGCCTGCGCACGGCGATGGAGGTCAAGCAATGAGCCACGTCATCGGCGCCCCGCTCAACGAACCGAAGGTCGGCGACGACCGTGGCGGCCCGGCGACGCCGCTGCTTGCCGTCAACGGCCTGATCAAGCATTTCGGCATCAAGGCTGGCTTTCTCAACCGCGACCGCCCGGTGGTGCGCGCGGTCGACGGCGTGTCGTTCGACGTGGCCAAGGGCGAGACGCTCGGCATCGTCGGCGAATCCGGTTGTGGCAAGTCCACCGTGGCGCGCCTCATTATGCAGATCATCAAGCCCGACGCCGGCGAACTTCTGTTCGACGGCGAGGCGGTCGGCTCGGCCGCGCTCGATCTCGTATCGTTCCGCAAACAGGTGCAGATGATCTTCCAGGACAGCTACGCCTCGCTCAATCCGCGCCTCACGGTCGAGGATACGGTAGCGTTCGGCCCGCGCGTCCATGGCGCGTCGCGCGCGCAGTCGATCAACCAGACGCATGACCTCCTGCGCCGTGTCGGCCTCGAGCCCGGCCGCGTCGCCGGCCGCTATCCGCACGAACTGTCGGGCGGCCAGCGCCAGCGCGTCAACATCGCGCGTGGCCTCGCGCTCAATCCGCGCCTGCTCATTCTCGACGAAGCCGTCTCCGCGCTCGACAAATCCGTCGAAGCGCAGGTGCTCAATCTGCTGGCCGATTTGAAAAGCGAATTCGGCCTCACTTATATTTTCATTTCGCATGACCTCAACGTCGTCCGCTTCATGTCGGATCGCGTCATGGTGATGTATCTCGGCAAGGTCGCCGAGGTCGGCCCGGCCGAGGCGGTTTTCGCCACGCCCGGCCATCCTTATTCCGAGGCGCTGCTGGCCTCGATGCCCTCGATGGACCCGGATCGCCGCACCGAGGAAGCGCCGATCGTCGGCGACCCGCCGAACCCGATCAATCCGCCGCCGGGCTGCCGTTTTCACACCCGCTGCAAATACGCCGCCGATGTCTGTACGCGTGTCGAGCCGGCGCTCTTTGGCGTGGGCGAGGCGCATCTGGCCGCCTGCCACATCGCCAATCCGGAATCCGGTCACCCGCTGGCCGCGACGCCGAAGGTGGCGGCATGAACGCTCAGCCTCCCATCGTTGACGTGAGGGGCCTCACCGTCGATTTCGCCACCGGCGGCGGCAACAGCGTGCGCGCGGTGGCCGGCGTCGATCTCAGTCTTAGGCCCGGCGAGACGGTGGCGCTGCTTGGCGAGTCAGGCTCGGGCAAGAGCGTCACGCTGCGCGCGCTGATGCGGCTGCATCCGAAATCGGCGAAGTTCGGCGGCTCGGCCATCGTCGATGGTCGTGACGTGCTCACCATGAAGCCGGCTGATCTGGCGCGGCTGCGCGGCAAGATCGTCTCCATGATCTTTCAGGACCCGGGCCTTGCACTCGATCCGGTTTATCGCGTCGGCGACCAGATCGTCGAAGCGGTCATGCAGCACGAGACCATTTCCAAGGCTGATGCGCGTGGCCGCGCGCTCGAACTGTTCGAGCGGGTCCGTATTCCTTCGGCGCAGCGCCGGCTCGACAACTATCCGCATGAAATGTCCGGCGGCATGCGCCAGCGCGCCATGATCGCGCTGGCGCTCGCGTGTCGGCCGAAGGTGCTGCTCGCCGACGAACCAACCACGGCGCTCGATGCCACGGTGCAGATCCAGGTGCTGCTCCTGCTGCGCGAATTGCAGAGCGAACTCGGCCTCGCGGTGATCTTCGTCACCCATGACATCGGCGTCGCAGTCGAAGTCGCCGATCGGATCGCAGTGATGTATGGCGGCCGTATAGTCGAAATGGGTAATTGCGCCGATGTCATTCGCGGCGCGGCGCATCCTTACACGCTCGGGCTGCTGGCCTCGCGTACCGATCATTCGGCGGTGAAGGGTTCGCGGCTGCAGGCCATTCCCGGTTCGCCGCCGGACTTGACCGCGCTGCCGCCGGGGTGCTCATTCAGCCCGCGTTGTCCGCGCGCCGTCGAGCGGTGTCATCAGGTGCAACCGCCGCCGGTCTACACCGGGCCGGGTCACTTCGCCGCCTGCATCCGCGTGGAGGGCGCGCTCGCGACCGCTTGAGGAAGCCCGCCGCCGTCATGCGCATTCTTCTGCTCAACGCCAACACCAACCCGGCCATGACCGACCATTGCCTGGTCGCGGCGTGCGCTTATGCGCCCGACATCGAGTTCACCGGCGCGACCGGCCGCTTCGGCTCGCCGCATATCGGCACGCGCGCGACTTACGCCATTGCCGCCCATGCCGCGCTCGATGCCTATGCGGCGCAGACGGGGCGTTTCGATGCCGTCGTGCTGGCCTGCTTCGGCGATCCGGGCTGCGGCGCGCTGAAGGAGATTGCCGATGTCCCGGTGTTTGGTCTTGCCGAAGCGGCATGTCGCGCTGCGTCGTGGCGACGGCAGCTGTTCTCCATCGTCACCGGCGGCGAACGCTGGGCCTCGATGCTGACCGAGCATCTGACGCCACTCGGGCTCACCGACTATCTCGCCTCGATCCGCACCGTCGATATCACCGGCTCGCAAATTTTGGCCGATCCCGACGGCAGCATCGAGAAGCTGGCGCAAGCTTGCGGCCTCGCGGTGACGCAGGACGGCGCGGCGTCGGTCATCCTCGGCGGGGCGGGTCTCGTCGGCCTGGCGCCGCGCGTGCAAGGAAAGGTCGCGGTGCCGGTGCTCGATTGTCTCTATCCGGCAATCGACGCCGCGCGCGAAGCGGCGGGCAGGGCTCGCGCGCCGGCAGCGGTGGCGACGCCCCTGCCACCGAGTTTCCCCGGCATCGGGCCTGAACTGTCGAAGCTGCTCGCGGCGGATATCGCGAAAAAAATCTAGACCAACTCCCGCGTCACGTCGTCGAACAGTTCATCGACGCCGAACAGGCGCGGAATGATCTTCTGCTCGTACGAATAGCGGATGATCGTCTCCAGCGCCTTGCGGTTATTCTCGACGCCGAACGGCACCGGGTCGATGCCTCCAGCGGGAATACCGAGCGCCTTGCTCTCCTTCAGCACGCGGAAGATTTCGCGCACGACATCGGGCCGCGCCTTGGCGAGTTCGCTGCGCACGACGAACAGGTGGTTGATCGGCACCATGCCGTTACGCTTCGACCAGTCCTCGGCCGCCCTGTGCGGATCGGGAATGAGCGGCGCGACACGCGGCTCGTCGGGCAAGTCGGCGCCGAGGATGGCGCCATCGAGTTCACCTTCGACCAGCATTTTTTCGACATTGGAGCCGGCCGGCAGCCGCTCGACATTGGCCGGGTCTCTATATTCGGCGAGGTGGCCATCGTCGGTGGTGCACCACGTCACCTTGCCGCTGTCCACACCGTAGTCGTCCTTGAGGATGCCGCGCACCCAGACGCCCGTGGTCACCGAATAGGAGCGGGTGCCGAAACGCTTGCCTTCGATGTCCTTAGGCGCGAATGGCCCGCGCGCGGCATTGTAGCTGATGGTGTGGTGCTGGCCGCGCGCCATCACCACTGCGGGGAGAAGCGTCAGCGGCTTGCCGTAGACCTTGGCCTGCAGGAAGGTGACGATCGCCAGTTCGCCGGCGTCGAATCGGCCTTCGCGCACCATCGGCTTGAAGCCCTGGTTCGCCACCTTCGGGCCGGTGAAATCGAAGTTGACCAGATCGGACTTCACCGCGCCGGCTTTCAGCGCGCGCGTCACCGGATAGTCGGCGAGGTTAGTGTCGAGCGTGACAGGCCCGTTGGCGGGATAAGTCATCGGCGCTTCCTTGTTTGGCCGCCGGTCTTACAGTTTCGGACCGGTGCGGTCCATGGCCAGTCAGCTATGCGCGCCCGTGCGGTCGAAGGCGGCTTCATGACGCGCGAAATCATCGAGCCATTGCACCAGACGCGGGTGACCGCGGCGCCACGCCACCGGTTCGCGCCAGTCGAGATAGCCGAGCGCGCAGGAAAGCCCGATGCTGACGATATCGGTGACATCGGGCGGCGGCGGATCGCGCTCGAATGCGGCGAGCGCGCGCGTCACCTTGCCGCGCTGGTGTGCTAGCCAGCGTTCGGCGGTGGTGGCGGAGTCGCGAAAGCGGCCTTCATAAACCATGAGCAGGCCGGCCTCGGTGATGCCGTCGGCCAATCGCGCCAGCGTCAGCTTGCGGTAGCGCTCGGGACCGCGCACCGGTAGCAGGCGGTCGGTGCCGACGAGTTCCTGCAGGTACTCGATAATCACGCCACTGTCGTAGATGACGCCGCCGTCGGGCAGCAGAAGGCACGGCATCTTGCCGAGCGGGTTCTGCTGCCGCAGCGTGTCGTTGTCATCGAGCGTGTTGGCGGCAACGACCGAAATGCGGTCGCCGAGACCGAGCACGTCGATGGCGATACGAACCTTGCGCCCGAACGGAGATGTCTCCGTGGAGCGCAGCGTCAGGACGTCCATGGGGCCGGTCACGAGGTCGAGGCCCGCCGACGCCTATTTCTGCACAGGGACATGAGCCTCCTTGATGACGCGGGCCCACTTTTCCGTTTCAGCGGTGATGTAGGCGCGGAATTCATCCGGCGTATTGCCGACCAGGGTGGCGCCGACCTTCGACAGCTTCGCAACGACAGCGGGGTCTTTCATCGCTTCGATGGCGGCCTTGTTGAGCGTCTGCACGATCGGCATCGGGGTCCTGGCGGGCGCGACCATACCGTACCAGTTCTCGGTGAGCAGCTCCGGCATGCCGACCTCCGCGGTGGTCGGCACGTTCGGCGCGCTCGGCACGCGCTTTGGCGCGCCGATGGCGATGGGGCGCAACTTGCCGGCCTCGATCTGCGGCAGCAGCACTGGAAGATCGAAGAATGTCATCTGCACCTGCTGGCCGAGCAGATCGTTCACCGCGGGCGCGGCGCCGCGATACGGCACGTGGACGATATCGATCTTGGCGGTGAGTTTGAAGAGCTCACCGGCGAGATGCGGCAGGCTGCCCGGACCCGACGAGGCAAAGTTGAGCTTGCCCGGCTGAGACTTGGCGAGCGCGACCAGTTCCTGCATGTTGTTGGCCGGCACGCTCGTGGCGACCACCAGCATTTCAGGGACTTCGGCGACAAGCGTGATGGGCTGAAGGTCTTTCAGCGTGTCGTAGGCAACTTTCTCCATGCTCGGGCTGATCGCCAGCGCGCCGGCGCTGACGACGCCGATCGTGTAGCCGCCGGGCGCGGCTCGGGCGATGACGTCGGTGCCGATCACGCCGCCCTGGCCGCCGCGGTTGTCGATGACGATGGTCTGCTTGAGGATCTCGGACATGCGCTGCGCGACGACGCGCGCGATGATGTCGTTGGGGCCGCCGGCCGGGAAGGGGACGATGAGGCGGATGCTCCGGCTCGGGTAGTCCTCGGCCTGAGCCATCGCGGGTAGCAACAGCGCAACGGCAATGGCCAGCAGCCTGAAGATTTTCATCTCGAATCCTCCCCTGATCGTGTCGGTGCGGGCGTTGGTCGCCGGCACCGGGTTCTGTTTTGAGCGGGGGACCGTACTGCACACGCTCCACAGGGCCAACCGGTTTCCGACCGGGCCGGTCGCCGGGGTGATGCGCGCAAGGGTCGCGTGTGTGGCGCGGGTCTGGCCCGGTTCCAAATACTTCGATTTTGGCTTCGATTTTGCATATACAGTGGACGCGAAATTCCAGACGCGACTCGCGCGCCGCAGGCGCCATCCCGAAGGACTGAAATGGCCGATAAACTTGACGCCTTCATCGACGCTGCCGCGGCCGCACTCGACCTGCCGCTTGAGCCAGCCTGGAAGCCGGCCGTGAAGGCCAATCTCGACGTCACCTTGCGCCTCGCCGCGACAGTCGCCGAATTCGCACTGCCGGACGAGGCCGAGCCGGCCCCGATCTACAAGGCTTGAGCGCGATGAGCGGCGATTTCACATGGTCCTCGGCTGCCGAGATCGCGGCGGCCGTCGCATCGGGCAAGGTCAGCGCGGGCGAGGTGACCGAGCAGATGCTCGGCGTCATCGACACGCGCAATCCGGTGCTCAACGCGTTCACCGCCGTGACCGCCGAGCGAGCGCGCAAGAAGGCGAAAGCCGTCGATGCGTCGCCCGACAAGGCAAAGCTGCCGCTCGCCGGCGTGCCCTTTGCGGTCAAGAACCTGTTCGACGTCGAAGGTCTGCCGACCGTCGCCGGCTCCAAGATCAACCGCGCCCGCAAGCCCGCGCCGCACGACGCCGTGTTGATCGAACGCATGGAAGCCGCCGGCGCGGTGCTGATCGGCGCCCTCAACATGGGTGAATACGCCTACGACTTCACCGGCGAGAATGTGCATGACGGCGCCTCACGCAATCCGCATGACACGACGCGCATGTCGGGCGGCTCTTCCGGCGGCTCGGGCAGCGCGGTCGGCGGCGGAATGGTGCCGCTGGCGCTCGGCTCCGACACCAACGGCTCGATCCGCGTGCCGTCGTCGCTATGCGGCATCTTCGGTCTGAAACCGACGTACGGCCGTCTGACGCGCGCGCGCACGTTTCCGTTCGTCGCCAGCCTCGACCACCTCGGGCCGTTCGCACGTTCGGTGCGCGATCTCGCCATCAGCTACGATGCCATGCAGGGCTTCGATGCCGAGGACGCCGCCTGCGTCGACCGAACCAAGGAATCGACGGCGCCGTTTCTCGAGCAGGGCATCGACGGTCTGCGCGTCGCGGTCGCCGGCGGTTATTTCCGCAAAGGTGCGTCGCCCGAGGCCTTGAGCGCGCTCGATACGGTGGCCAGGTCGCTCAATGCGCGCGACATCGACATTCCGGAGGCGGCGTGCGCCCGCGCGGCGGCTTATGTCATCACGACGACCGAAGGCGCGGCGTTACATCTCGACCGGCTGCGCCGCCAGGCCAACGACTTCGATCCGGCGGTGCGCGACCGGCTGATTGCCGGCGCCATGGTGCCGTCGACGCTAGTGGTGAAGGCGCAGAACTTCCGCCGCTGGTATCGCGACGCGATGCTCGAACTGTTCAAGGATTGCGACGTCATCCTGGCGCCGGCAACGCCGGTGACCGCGCCCAAGCTCGGGCAGGTGACGTTCACGCTCGACGGCGTCGATATGCCGGTGCGGGCGAACATGGGCCTCTATACGCAGCCGATCTCGTTCATCGGCCTGCCGGTGGTCGCGGTGCCGGTGCCATTGAAGCCTTTGCCGATCGGCGTGCAGATCATCGCCGCGCCGTGGCGCGAGGACATCGCCTTGCGCATCGCCTATGCGCTGGAAAAAATGGGCACGGTGGCGGCGCCGCGGCCGAACCTCTGATAACGGAGCAAACATGATCGAAATCGACCTGCCGGAGGTCCTCGCCGAAGTGCGCAAGGCCTTCGAAGAATACGAAGCCGCGCTTGTGAGCAACGACGTCGCCAAGCTCGACGAGCTGTTTCGAGACGATCCGCGCACCGTGCGCTACGGCGTCACCGAAACGCTGTACGGTTACGACGCGATCAGGGCGTTCCGCGCCGCGCGGTTGCCGGTCGGGCTCGGTCGGACGCTGGCGAAGACCGTAATCACGACCTACGGTCATGAATTCGCCACGGCCGCGACCCTTTATCAGCGGCCGTCGGCGGGCGCCAAAATCGGCCGCCAAATGCAGACCTGGGTGCGGTTTCCCGAAGGCTGGCGCGTCGTTGCCGCGCATGTCAGCCTGATGGACCCGCCGACAGGCTGAAACGACGGTGAAGGGTGACCGTCGCCCGGCCTCCGCGCTAAGCTAGGCGCCGGGGGGCTTTCGCGCCGGACAAGGAAGACCAGCCATGCCGATCGATCTCGCCGACGTGAACTGGCTTTACGTTATCATCCTCGCATTTTTCGTATTCATCGCCAGCCTGATCGGCAATCTCCTGTCCTGGCAAAGCCGCAGCACCGCCGCCGGGCTGACGGCGCTGCTGTTTGCCGTTTTTTTCATCGCCTGGAGCTACTACCCGCACGGCCTGCCGCTGCCGACACGGCTCACGGGCGAGATCAGGCCGGCTGTCGCGCCTGCGGCTCTGCCACCGCCCGCGGCTGCGCCCGCTCCGGCGCGTCCGGCCAACCCGGTGCGCGATATCACCCCGCCGCGCAACCCGGTCACCGACGTGACGCCGCAGCGCTAACGGGCTGCCGAACCGAGCGGAAAGGCCGGTTCGCCATGCCGGAACGCCCCGGCATTTTGCGGGTGCAGCATGACCTTTCGCTCGTGCGAAAGTCCGGCTAGAAACGGGCCAGCCAAGAATATGGAACCCGGGTGAAACGGCAGGGACAGAATGAGAAAAGTTTATCCTGATGCGAAGTCGGCGCTGGCCGGCATCGTCAAAGACGGCATGATGGTCATGGCCGGCGGTTTCGGCCTGTGTGGCATGCCATCGGAATTGATCGCGGCGCTGCGCGACTCCGGCGTCAAGAACCTGACCTGCGTGTCGAACAATGCCGGCATCGACGGCGCCGGCCTCGGCCTGCTGCTCGAGACCCGGCAGATCAAAAAGATGATCGCGTCCTATGTCGGCGAGAACAAGCTGTTCGCGCAGCAATATCTCGCCGGCGAGCTGGAGATCGAATTCAACCCGCAAGGCACGCTCGCCGAGCGCATGCGCGCCGGCGGCGCCGGCATCGGCGGCTTCTACACCAAGACCGGTGTCGGCACCGAGATCGCCAAGGGCAAGGAAGAGAAGATATTCAACGGCGAGCGTTACATCCTCGAGACCGGCCTGGTCGCCGACCTGTCGCTGGTGCACGCCTGGAAAGGCGACACCGAGGGCAACCTCGTCTACCGCAAGACCGCGCGCAACTTTAACCCGATGATGGCGACGGCCGGCCGCATCACCGTCGCGTCGGTCGAGCACCTCGTCGAACCGGGCGAACTCGACGGCGACGAAATCCATACGCCGGGCGTGTTCGTGCAACGTATCATCAAGACCAATGCTGAAAAGCGCATCGAAGTGCGCACGACGCGCAAGCGTCCCGCCGCCGGGGCGTTCGGTGCAGGGGAGGAAGTCTAATGCCGTGGACCCGCGATCAAATGGCCGAACGCGCCGCCAAGGAACTGCGCGACGGCTTCTACGTCAATCTCGGCATCGGCATTCCGACCCTGGTGTCGAACTACATTCCGAACGGCATGAGCGTGCAGTTGCAGAGCGAGAACGGCATGCTCGGCTTCGGCCCGTTCCCCTATGAGGGAGACGAGGACCCGGACCTCATCAATGCCGGCAAGCAGACCGTGACCGAACTGCCGACCACGAGCTATTTCTCGTCGGCGGATAGTTTCGCCATGATCCGCGGCGGCCACATCGACCTGGCGCTTCTGGGCGCGATGCAGGTGGCCGAGAACGGCGATCTCGCCAACTGGATGATCCCCGGCAAGATGGTCAAGGGCATGGGCGGCGCCATGGACCTCGTCGCCGGCGTCAAGAAGGTGGTCGTGATCATGGAGCACGTCGCCAAGGCCAAGGACGGCAGCGTTTCGCCGAAATTGCTGCACACCTGCGATCTGCCGCTGACCGGCTCGCGCGTCATCGACATGGTGATCACCGATCTCGGCGTCTTCACGATCGACAAGAAGGGCGACGGCGGCATGACGCTGATCGAACTGGCGCCGGACGTGACGCTCGACGAGATCAAGAAGAATACGCAGGCGAGCTTCAAGGTCGATGCGAAGGTGAAGCAGTAACGGCAGATCCGTGTTGTCATTAATCGCGTTAGCGCGGTGATGGCAGCACAGCCGGCCGTCTGGACGGGTTTCAGTTAGGGCCGTCGCCGACGCAAACCGTAAGGCTGCCGTATTTTTTCAAACAACTACCCGCGCTGCTTCGCAAGCAGCGCTCCTGTTGGCCTTTGTCGCGATATTTCGCGCACCAATCCTTGCACATGATCTGACCGGGGTTGCACCGATCCCGAACGCAATAACTCAGGCTCGCATATAGATTCATGCAGCTTCGCGGGTGAGTACGCAGGCAGGACTCGCGCTGCGACTTCGTGCGATATTTCGTGCAAAATGCTTCGCATGTGATGTAGCCCGCGGCGCATTTTTCCGGTGCCTGCCGCTCCTGGGCAATCGAGGACGTGATTGAAGCAACAAGAGATATAATTGCTACGAATGAAATGGTTCTATTGAGCATGGCGCGGCCCCTCGCGTAGCCTATCAAATATCCAGCAGCCTCTGATTGCTGTCAAATGCTCAGGTCGTATTTTCGCTATTTCAGCCTGATCAGCCGCTTGCCCAGGTTTTCGCCGCGATAAAGTTCGGCGATGGCGCCGGGGGCGTGCTCGATGCCATCGACGATGTCTTCGCGATATTTGAGTTTGCCCTCGCGCACCCATTGCGCAAGCCGGGCGACGGCTTCCTCATAACGATGCGCATAGTCGAAGATCAGCAGGCCCGACATGCGGGCGCGCTTGACCAGGATGTGGCGCTCGACGCGTGGGCCCATTGGCGGCGGATCCCATGACGGCACCGATGCCGTGCCGCAGATGACGATGCGGGCGCCGACGGCGATTTGCTTGAGCACCGCATCGCTGATGCTGCCGGCGGTGTTGTCGAAATAGACGTCGATGCCGCGCGGGCAGGCGGCCTTCAGCGCAGCGTCGATACCGCCGGCCTTGTAGTCGATGGCTTCGTCATAGCCGAAATCGCCTTTGCACATCGCGACCTTGGATGCGCCTCCTGTAACCCCCACCGTGCGGCAGCCCGAGAGCTTCGCGATCTGGCCGACCGCCGAGCCAACCGAACCGGCGGCAGTGGAGACGACCACAGTGTCGCCGGGCCTCGGCAGGCCGAGATCGAGCAAGCCGAAATAAGCGGTGACTCCGTTGAGCCCGAGCACACCGAGCGACAGCGACAGAGGGAGATCGGTCTCTTTCACCTTGCGGGTGATGTTGGCGCCGTCCGACAGCGCGTAGTGCTGCCAGCCGAGCATGCCCATCACTTTGTCGCCTTCGGCGTAACCGGGATGGCGCGAGACGATGACGGTGCCGGCGCTGAACGAGCGCATGGTCTCGCCAATGCCGACCGGCGTCGAGTAATTGGCAACCGCGTTGACCCAGCCTCGCATGGCCGGCTCGACCGAAAGGAATTCGTTGCGGACGACGAATTGCCTATCGCCGGGCTCCGGCAACGGCGTCTCGGCGAGTTCGAAATTGTCGGCTTGCGGGATGCCGTTGGGGCGGGATTTGAGCAGGACTTGTTTGTTGACCGGCAACGCGTCTCTCCGCGGATTTTTCTAAGTCAAGCCTTCGACGATCACCAGCCGCGATTCGCTACAGGCGTCGCGAATGTGTTTGAGACCCTGATAGGTCGGGCCGTTGTAGAATTCCTCCCACGCGGCCACCGAAGGAAGCTCAAATATGACGAGGCGGCGCGGTTGCCAATCACCTTCGTAGACTTTGTGGGCCCCGCCGCGCACCAGATACTTGGCGCCAGCCGCCTCCAGTGCGGGTTTTACGCCGGCCATGAACTTCTGATATTCGGCCATGTCGCTGACATGGGCATCGAAGATGACATAGGCGCTCATCGTGTCCTCTACTGCTGTTGTTACGCAGTCCTCGGCTTCGCCAGTTCCGACTTTTCGCGTGGCACGTATGCGCCGCCGCCGAGGTCGCCGACCAATTTGCCATCGCGCACCACAAACTTGCCGCGCACCATGGTCGACACCGGCCAGCCGGTGACCTCGATGCCTTCATAGGGCGTGTAGTCGGTGCCGCCATGCATCAGGCTTTGCGAGATGGTGACCTCGCGCTTGGGGTCCCATAGCGCGATGTCTGCATCGGCGCCGACCGCAATCGTGCCCTTCTTCGGATACAGGCCGTAGGTCTTGGCGTGGTTGGTCGATGTCAGTGCGACAAATTCGTTCAGCGTCAGCCGGCCTTTGCTGACGCCTTCGGAGAACAGGATCGGCAGCCGCGTCTCGACTCCGGGAATGCCGTTCGGCACCCAGCGGAAACTGGTCTTGCCCTTCGGCGCCAGCTTGCCTTGCGGGTCGTCGTAACGGAACGGGCAGTGGTCGGACGAGAACAGCGAGAAGATGCCCTGCTGCAAGCCTTCCCAGCACGCCTGCTGGCTGGCTTCGTCGCGCGGCGGCGGCGAGCAGACATATTTCGCGCCCTCCATGTTGAGGCCGTCCATGTCGCTCTCGGTCAGCATCAGATATTGCGGGCAGGTCTCGCCGTAGATCTTCAGGCCACGCCGGCGCGCCCGCGAAATCTCGTCCATCGCTTCGCGGTTCGACACATGCACGATCATGATCGGCACGTCGATCAACTCCGCCAGCGAGATGGCGCGGTGCGTCGCCTCGCGCTCGACGGCAATCGGCCGCGAGGTGCCGTGATATTTGGTCTCGGTCTTGCCGGCGGCTTCCAGCCGGTCGGTGAGAAAGCGGATGGCGTCGTAGTTCTCGGCATGCACCATCACCATCGCGCCGGTCTCGCGGGCGACGCTCATCACCTTGAGCATCTCCATATCGGAGAGGGCCAAACCCTCATAGGTCATGAACACCTTGAACGATGTATAGCCGTCATGAACCAGGGCAGGGAGTTCCTGGCCAAGCACGGCGTCGGAGGCGTCGGCGATGATGAGGTGGAACGAGACGTCGATGTAGCACTGGCCGTCAGCCTTCTTGTGATACTCCTTCACCACCTCGCGCAGGCTCTCGCCTTTTTGCTGCATGGCGAAAGGCAGCACCATGGTGTTGCCGCCGAAGGCAGCCGAGCGCGTCGCCGAGGCGAAATCGTCGGCCATGACGATGCCAGGTCCCGAGGGCTGCGCGATGTGGACGTGGCTGTCGATGCCGCCGGGCAGCACCAGCAGGCCGGTCGCATCGACGATGTCCCCGGCGGTCCCGAGGTCGGTGCCCAAGGCGGCGATCTTGCCGCCGGTGATGCCAATGTCGCAGCTGAAGGTGTCGGAGGCGGTTGCCACGGTGCCGCCACGAATGATGGTGTCGAAAGTCATGCTACCCAGGGTCTTGGTGAGGGTCTTGGTAAAGGTTTTGGTAAAGGTTTTGGTCGCTACGGCTCAGGCTGCCAGTATCTCAGACTTTTGCTGCACTTGCGATATGGACTTGTGCGGTATGGATTGGCGACGGGCATTCGCTGGCCGAACCGGAGGTTTCCCCCCATGGACGATATCGCAGCGCTTAATGCCCGTCTCGACACTCTGGAGATCGGCCGGGCGCATCAGGAGCGCGCGGTCGAGGACCTCAGCGAGGCCGTGGCGACGCAATGGAAGGTGATCGAGCAACTCAGGCGCGAAATCGGCCGTCTGGCCGAGCAAGTGCGCGAGGCGGCCGTCGCCGGGCCGGGCGAGGCCGAACCGCCGCCGCCACACTATTAAAGGCTTGCATGGCCACGCGGCGGCGGGGGTTTGCCATTTGATTTTCGGGCACAAGCCGGTACAGCATCGGCTCCCACCGGCCACTGCCAAGCGACAAACGATACGGGGAAACGACCGATGACCGAATTCAGACGCAATGCGTTCAAAGCCGGCCTTCGCGCCAAGAAGCTGCAAATCGGTTTGTGGCAGAGCCTGTGCAGCAGTATCGGCGCCGAGATCTGTTCCGATTCCGGCTTCGACTGGCTGCTGCTCGATACCGAGCACTCGCCCAACGAGATCCCCGACCTATTGTCGCAGTTGCAGGCGATGGAGAAGGGCACCGCGACGCCGATCATCCGGCCGGCGTGGAACGACGCCGTGCTGATCAAGCGCTGCCTCGATATCGGCGCGCAGACGCTGCTCATTCCCTATGTGCAGTCGGTCGATGAGGCCAAGGCCGCCGTTGCCGCGACGCGCTATCCGCCGCAGGGCATTCGCGGTGTATCGGTCGCCGCCCGCGCCAGCCGCTATGGCCGCGTGCCCGGGTACCTGACCAAGGCGAATGACGAAATCTGCGTCCTGGTGCAGGTCGAGACACGGCAGTCCCTCGATGCCATCGAGGCCATCGCCAAGGTCGAGGGAGTCGACGGCGTATTCATCGGTCCGTCCGATCTCGCCGCTTCGCTCGGTCATCTTGGCAATCCGGCGCATGCCGAGGTGCAGGCGGCGATGAAGGATGCGGTCGAGCGGCTGACCAAGATCGGCGTCCCGGCCGGAATCCTCACCGGCAATGAAGACGAGGTGCGCCGCTACATCGAATGGGGCTACCTCTTCGTCGCGGTCGGTTCGGATGTCGGACTGCTCGCCAAGAACGCCGACGCGCTGGCGAAGAAGTTCAAGCCGGCCTGATATATATTTCCGGCCTTGATCGCGCGAATGTTACGCCACAGTGACGCAGGCTGCCTCGAAGTGAGGCAGTTTTAATCTAAAAGCCTATTTGCAACAGCCACCTAATCAAATACCAATAGCCCCAAGGCCCTTGCCGGAACGCGCAATGTTTCCGAGAATGAGGGCGAGGGGAAATGCTCATGAGTTCCGATTTGATCCTCGAAACCGAGGGTCTAACCAAGGAATTTGCCGGCTTCACGGCCGTTGGTGGTGTCGATCTGCGTGTCAGGCGCGGGACCATTCATGCGTTGATCGGTCCGAACGGCGCCGGCAAGACCACCTGCTTTAATCTGCTGACCAAATTCTTGAGTCCGACCAGCGGGCGCATCGTCTACAAGGGCCGCGACATCACGGCGATGCAGCCGTCGGATGTGGCGCGGCTGGGGCTGGTGCGGTCGTTCCAGATTTCTGCCGTGTTCCCGCACATGACCGTCTTGGAAAACGTGCGCATCGCGCTGCAGCGGCTCAAGCGCGGCTCGTCCTTCGATTTCTGGCGATCGAAGTCGGTGCTCGATGACTATGACGCGCCGGCGCTGGCGCTGATCGAGGATGTCGGCCTGTCGGAATATGCCACCTGGAACGCGGTCGAACTGCCTTACGGCCGCAAGCGCGCGCTGGAGATCGCCACCACGCTGGCGCTCGATCCGGAAATGCTGCTGCTCGACGAGCCGACCGCCGGCATGGGCCATGAGGATATCGCGCGCATCGCCGACCTCATCAAGCGCGTCGCCAAGCAGCGCACCGTGCTGATGGTCGAGCATAATCTCTCGGTGGTCGCCGACCTGTCCGACACCATCACCGTTCTGACGCGCGGTCGCGTGCTCGCCGAAGGCGACTACGAAACCGTCTCGAACAATCCCGAAGTCCGTGAAGCCTATATGGGTGTCGGCCATGCTTGATACGACCGCGCCGCTTCTTGCGGTCAAGGACCTGCAGGCCTGGTATGGCGAGTCGCACATCCTGCACGGCGTCTCGTTCGACGTGCGCGAGGGCGAAGTCGTGACGCTGCTCGGCCGCAACGGCGCCGGCAAGACCACGACCATGAAATCCATCATGGGCATTGTCGGCCAGCGCTCCGGCTCGGTGCGCTTCGAGGCGCAGGAACTGATCGGCAAGCAGTCCAACCAGATCGCGCGCGCCGGCATCGCCTTGTGTCCGGAGGAGCGCGGCATATTTGCGAGCCTCAGCGTCGAGGAAAACCTGGTGCTGCCGCCGGTGGTGCGGCCCGGTGGATTGTCCGTCGAGCAGATCTTCGAACTGTTCCCGAACCTGAAAGAGCGGCTCGGTTCCAGCCAGGGCACCAAACTGTCCGGCGGCGAGCAGCAGATGCTGGCGATCGGTCGCATCCTGCGCACCGGCGCGCGTCTCCTGCTGCTTGACGAGCCGACCGAAGGGCTTGCGCCCGTCATCATCCAGCAGATCGGCAAGACCATCCGGGCGCTGAAGCAGAAGGGCTTCACGATCCTGCTGGTCGAGCAGAATTTCCGCTTCGCCTCGACCGTGGCGGATCGCTACTACGTCATGGAGCATGGGCGGGTGATCGACCAGTTCGCCAATTCCGAACTGGACGCCAATGTCGACAAGCTGCACGAGTATCTCGGAGTTTAAAAATAAAAGCTTCAAAGCAAGAAGCCAACGGAACTGAATCTGAAAACAGAAATTGGGAGGAATACCATGAAACGGACGATAGGATTGGCGGCGCTGGCCGCCGTTCTGCTCTGCGGCACCGCATCGGCGCAGCAGATCAATGTCAAGGTCGGTGTGTTGACCGACATGTCATCGCTCTATGCCGACGACACCGGCGTCGGTTCGGTGATCGCCGCCAAGCTCGCGGCGGAAGACTTCATGAAGACCCATCCGAACGTGTAGATCTAGGTGGTCAGCGCCGATCACCAGAACAAGGCCGACGTCGGCACCAACGTCGTCAACCAGTGGATCGACCGCGACGGCGTTGACATGATCGCCGACGTGCCGAACTCCGGCGTCGCGCTCGCCATCAGCGAAGTGACGCGCGGCAAGAACAAGGTGTTCGTCGCTTCCGGCCCGGCTTCGTCCGATCTGACCGGGCCGAAGTGCTCGCCGAACACGGTGCACTGGACCTACGACACCTGGATGCTCGCCAACGGCACCGGCAAGGCCATCGTCAAGACCGGCGGCGACACCTGGTTCTTCCTGACGTCGGACTACGCCTTCGGCCACGCGCTCGAGCGTGACACCGCGGCGGTCGTCGAGGCCAATGGCGGCAAGGTGCTCGGCAAGGTGCGCCACCCGATCAACACCAACGACTTCTCGTCGTTCCTGCTGCAGGCGCAGGCGTCGAAGGCCAAGGTCATTGGTCTCGCCAATGCCGGCGGCGACACCATCAACGCCATCAAGCAGGGCGCCGAATTCGGCATCGTCGCGGGCGGCCAGAAGTTCGCCGGCATGCTCATCTTCGCGCCGGACGTCCTCGCGCTCGGCCTCAAG
>JBAZSM010000056.1:0-28693 GCA_041662425.1 Pseudolabrys sp. | reverse complement strand
GGCTTTGGGAAGGCCGGCGGCAAGCCGCTCGGTACGCACGAAGACGTCGCGATCCCACGTGCGCGATGGCGGCGCCGGACGCACTGCCATCGCAATCGCGATGCCGACAAAGAACAAATTGAGCGCCAGCGAGCCGAGCAGCAGCCAGCGCGTCGAGGATCGCGCCGCCGTCGGCATGAATTGGGCCGCCGTCATGGACGCGCTCCGGACAACGGCTCGGGATCGAACACGAAGAAGCCGCTATCGATGTTGCTGGCAATCGTCGTCTGGTCGAGCGGGTCGAACTGCCGGTCGAGGCCGGCAATGCCGATATAAAAGCCGAGCGCGGCGCTGCAGGCGAGCGCGGCCATGCGCGGCCATGCCGGGGCGAACTGCCAGTCGAGCAGCACGGCCGGCCATTTCCAGAACGAAACTTTCTGGCGCGGCAAGGGCGGATTGAGCCGGCGCAAGACGCGGGCAACGGCTGCGTCATCGGCCGGGCGTGGCGCGGTCACGCGCTTGAGCGCGGCGTCGAGAAAATCGGGGCGTTGATCGTTTGTCATGTCACACCAACCTCATCCATCACGCTTCTTCGGCCGTTTCGTCGAGCGCGTGCCGCAGGCTTTGCTTGGCGCGCACCAATAATGTCTCCACCGCCGAAACGGTTGTTCCCATCGCCTCGGCGACCTCCGCGTTGCTCATGCCATCACCGTAAGTGAGCACGATTGCGGTACGTTGGCGATCCGGCAATCGGCCGATGGCGGCATCGACAGCCCGGTCGCGTTCATTGCGCTCCGCTTCCTCGCCGGCATTGGGCGCCGGATCGGCGAGTTCGCCGGCCTGGTCGAGATCGACCCAGGGCGCTTTTCTTTTACGGTCGAGGCACAGATTGACCACGATCCGCGTGAGCCAGGTGCGGAAAGCGGCCAAAGGCTGCCAGCTTGGCGCATGTGTCCAGACCCGGAGCATGGCTTCCTGCGCCACATCCTCGGCATCGGCGGCATTGCCAAGGATACGGCGGGCGAGCCCCAGCATGGCCGGGACGTGCCGGCGGGCCAGCAGCCGGTAGGCCGCTTCGTCGCCTTTGGCGACACGCGCCATGAGCGCCAAATCGCTGGCGTCGTCGCTATCGTCCATCGGATACCGGCAACTGCCATCGCGAATTCCACGTCAGCAAAGGGTTTGGCCTATTCGATAAACGCATGAATCGACCAGAACCTGTGCTGAAGCGAGTCCGGATTTGTAACGAAAGTTTTCCGCCCTGTTCAACTAACCTATTGAATCACTAGGCTTTTGCAAGATGGAGGGGCAATAGCTACCGGGCGGCCATAGTGGCGCGGAGGTAACAGTCGGCCTTCATCGTCGGCGGTGTCAGGTTCGCGCGCCGACATCCGCCAGGGCAAAGCCGGCGACGCGCTTGTAGTTGTCGGACAGGGCGCGCAATTCGTCCTGGGTGATGTAGTCGTCGAGGTTCTCGAACGGCCGGTCGCCGACCAGTTCCTCGACCTTGATATTGATGAAATCCGGCGGCTGCGCCCGGTTGGTGCGCACCACCTGCGCGGCCGGCCCGGCGCGGGCGGCCTCATAGGCCTTGAGCGCCACGAGAGGGTCGCTTTCCTTGCCCAGTTCCTTGGCCAGACAATCGGCCAGTGTGCGGGCGTCGATCGCGGCCTGCGCGCCGCCATTGGAACCGCGCGGATACATGGGATGCGCCGCGTCGCCGGCGAGCGTGACGCGGCCGAAGGTCCATTGCGCGATCGGGTCCTTGTCGACCATCGGATATTCGAGGATCTGCTCGGCGTCGCGGATCATCTGGGCGACGTCGAGCCAGTCGAAGCGCCAGTTCTCGTAGATCGGGAAGAAATCCTCGAGCCGGCCCGGCCGGTTCCAGTCGTTTTGTTGCCGGTCGTCGTCGCGCTTGATCTCGGCCATCCAGTTGATGAGCTGATGGCCGTTGCCGTCGATGTCGTCGACGATCGGATAGATCACCATCTTGCCGGTATTGATCGAGCCGACCCGCATGTAAGTGCGGCCGTCGAGGATCGGCTTGTGGCGGGTGACGCCGCGCCAGGTATTGATGCCGGTGAAGACGACCTTGTCGTCCGGGTAGAACTGCTTGCGGATCGCCGAGCCGATGCCGTCGCAGGCCACCACGATATCGGCGCGCACGCTGTCCCCGCCCTTGAAATGGACGGTGGCGCCGGTGTCGTCCTGCTCGACGCCCACCGCTTCATGACCGAGGGTCATGTGTTCGGCGCCCAGTTCCCGGACCACCGCCCCCCACAAAACAAGATGCAGCTTGCCGCGGTGGATGCCGACCTCGGGATACTGATAGCCTGCGAACTTGCCGCGATCCTCGCGATAAATGAGCTGACCGAAGCGGTTATAGAAATGGCTTTCGCGGTTCTCGATCCCTGCCCCCAGCAATTCATCGCCGATGCCGAGCGCCGTGAATTCGCGCATTGCGTGGGGGAGGAGGGTGATGCCGACGCCGAGCGGCCGGACATCTGACACACGGTCATGAATCTGCACGGCGATGCCGCGCCTGTGCAGGTTGAGCGCGAGCGACAGCCCGCAAATTCCGCCGCCGACGATGGCTACCTTGATCCCCATCGCTCTTTTTTGCCCGGCCGCGCTGCCGCGTCAACTGGCCTCAAAACGGCGGAACGCCGCGTAAATCGCGGGCCCCGCACCGGAATCACGTTAGCGAGATAATCGAAATCTTGTCTTGAATGTGCCTTGATCACGGGGCAATCAGAGGCCCTATCGCCGGCCGGCGCAGCCGCGCTCCTTTACACCCTTTCGCGACCCTTCGAAGGTGATCGATGTACCGTCCTCTCGGCTCTTTGCTGCTGTCATTGCCGTTGGCTCTGGTCCTGGTGGCGCCTGCCGCGCGGGCCCAATCCGGTGCCCAAAACCGGCAGTTCCCCAGCCTTCTCGGCCTGTTCCGCGGCGATCGCGATCAGGACACCGAGGTCCGCCAGGCCCAGGTGCAGCCCTCGCTGAGCGGCTCGAACAGCATCGAGTCCGAAGGCCTGCCGCCGCCGGGCCTGTCGTCGCCGAACGGCGCGCCGGCCGCGATCGGCAATCAGAACGGTCAACCCGCCGGGCCGATCGGCCACCAGTTTGGCGACCAGCCGCGCGCTGCGGCCCCGGCCGCGACGGAGACGGCGGTGTCGCGTCCGCCGGCCGCGATTGGCGGACCGTCTTCCGCGCCGACGGCGGCCCCGTCCCCGACGGTCATGTCGCTGCCGGATGACGAACAGCCGGAAACGGGCCAGCCCAAGGAATTGTCGCCGAACCTGAAGAGGCAGCTGGTCGATTACAACACCAAGGAACCGGCCGGCACCATCATCGTCGATACGGCCAACACTTATCTCTATCTCGTGCTCGGTGGCGGCAAGGCGCTGCGCTACGGCGTGCGCGTCGGCCGCGAAGGCTTTACCTGGACCGGAACCGAGCGCATCTCGCGCATGAAGGAATGGCCGGATTGGTATCCGCCGTCCGAGATGATCGAACGCCAGCCCTATCTGCCGCGCTTCATGGCGGGCGGCGACGGCAACCCGCTCGGCGCGCGTGCGATGTATCTCGGCAGTACGCTGTACCGCATCCACGGCACCAACCAGCCCTCGACCATCGGACATTACGTGTCGTCGGGCTGCGTCGGCATGCTCAATGAGGACGTGGAGGACCTGTTCAGCCGCGTGCAGGTTGGAACCCGCGTCGTCGTTCTGCCCGGCAAGGCGTCGGCGGACGCCGTCGCGCAGGGCCCGCAGCCGCCGGCCAATCCGATGGCGCCGCCGAACGCTTCGCCCGCGCCGGCGCCGGTCAATCCGCCGGTGATGTCGCAGCCGGTTGCTCCGGCGCGCTGACCCGCGGCAAATCGACGATGATTTCAATGGCCGGGCGCGTCGCCCGGCCATTTTCATTGGCGCGGCACGGATCGCTATGCGGCGACGCGGCTGAGGAAGCCCGAGATTTCCTCGCGCAATTCGGAGGCCGCGGCTTCCACCTCCTGCGCCGCGGTCAGCACGCTTTCAGCCGCGGTCGAGGTTTCGCGGGCGGCACCGACGACGTCGTCGA
Source organism: Pseudolabrys sp. (assembly GCA_041662425.1). Lineage (GTDB taxonomy): Bacteria > Pseudomonadota > Alphaproteobacteria > Rhizobiales > Xanthobacteraceae > Pseudolabrys. The sequence goes on along the minus strand of JBAZSM010000056.1, from coordinate 24,631 downwards.
GTGTGCCGCCGATCGAGCGTGCGCCGCCCGCCGCGCTGGCAACGTTCTGGGAAATCTCCGACGTTGCAGCGCTCTGTTCTTCGATCGCGGCGGCGACGATGGTCGCGCAACTATCGATTTCGCGCATGCGGTGAGTGATGCGCCCGATCGCGTCCACGGCGCCGGCGGTGGCCTTCTGGATCGACTCGATCAGGTTTGAGATGTTCTCGGTCGCTTGCGCGGTCTGCACCGCCAGCGATTTCACTTCCGAGGCGACCACGGCAAATCCCTTGCCGGCTTCGCCGGCGCGCGCGGCTTCGATCGTGGCGTTCAGCGCCAGCAGATTGGTCTGCTCGGCGATGGCGCGGATCAGCTTCACAACGTCGCCGATCTTCTGCGCCGCCAGAGCGAGACCTTTGATCCGGTCGCCGGTGCCGCGTGTCTCGTCGACCGCGCCACGGACGATGTCGGTGGTCACGGTGAGCTGACGGGCGATCTCGACAATCGAGGTAGCAAGCTCGTCCGAAGCGACCGCCGCGGTCTCGACATTGGTCGAGGCCTCGTGCGACGCGGTTACCGCACCGGCGGCGCCGGTCGAGGTTTGGCTCGAATTGGCGAACAAGGTGGTCGCGGTCGCGCGCATGGTTCGCGCGCCTTCGGCCGCCGCCTCAATCTGCTCGTCGATCCGGGCCCGGAACGAAGCGATCGCGGAATCGATTGCCGCGCGCCGGTGTGCCTGTATCTGCAAGGCTTCGCGTTCGAGTTCCGCCGCGCGCCGCGCCGTGATGTCCTCGTGGCTACCGACCCAGCCGCCGCCGGGAAGTCCCTTGTTGCGGATCGCCAGCAGCCGCCCGTCGGTCGATTCCACTTCGACGCTCGTGGTCTTGAGCAGCCGCATATCGTCGAGCAACTGGCGCCGGAACTCCGTCGGGTCGCGCAGGAAGGAGCCGTTGGCGGCACGGAAACTGAGAATTTCGCTCAAGGTCGTGCCGCGCCGCGCCAGCCCCTCCGGCAGACGATAGATGTCCATGTAACGCTTGTTGCAGAAAACCAGACGTTCACGCCCGTCGAACACGCAAAGCCCGAGCGACATGCCGCGCAGCGCGAGCGACATCTGCCGGGTCTGCCGGCCGGTGCGAAGCGCGAGGTCGTAGAGGGCGATGGCCATCGCCAGCGTGGCCGCCAAAGCCGCGGCGATTCCAGAGGCGTCTCCAATCGGGAGAATGGTGTTGAGCGCCGTAAAGCAGGCGAGAAAGGCAGCGCAACCTGCCGCGGCGACGGCAACAGCATGCCGGGCGGGCGTGGACGCGTAAGTTGTCTCGGCCATCAGTGGGCTCTCCGATGGGCTGCGACGATAGGCGAGGCCGGTTTTTTTGTTGTTAACTTGGTGGGTTAGTTGGTTAAGCAAAGGTTAACCGCGGGGCGCTAAAGCGGTCCGGCGGCGATCGAAAATCCACGCGTCGCAAGCCTTGACCGCAAGCCTTGACCGCAAGTCTTGACCGCAAGCCTTTGCTCACCACCCTTCGGCCATGGTCGCCCGTCAGTTTGCGCCAGCTCTCGCCCGATTCGGAGAATTCAATGTCTGTTGTCCGCCTGTGCGCGCCGCTTCTCGTCCCGTTCGCGCTCGCGGGCTTTCTTGCCGGCTGCGCCGGCGACAATTACGTGCCGAAAGAGCAACCGAGTTTCTATCGCAGTCTGGCGCAGCCGGGCGCCAAGCTCGACGACGCGGCCGCCGCGTCGATGATCTCCGGCTATCGCGCCAATAATGGCCTGCCCGCGGTGACGCTCGATCCCGAGCTTACGCGCATGGCGCAAGGCCAGGCCGAAGTGATGGCGCAGCGCGACAAGCTCGACCACGCCGCCGGCAAACCCTTCAACGTGCGGCTCAAGGCGGCGGGCTACGATGCCAAGGTCGCGGCCGAGAATATCGGCGCCGGCTATCACACCTTGGCGGAAGCGTTTTCCGGCTGGCGCGATTCGCCGCCGCACCGCGCCAATATGCTGCTCAAGGGCGCCACGCGGCTCGGCATCGCCGCGGTCTATACGCCGAAGTCGAAGTACAAGGTCTATTGGGCGATGGTGATCGCCGAGCCGGACGACAAACGCTAGGTTACAAAAAAGGCCGGGCTTGCGTCCCGGGCCATCGAATCGTCGATCGCCGAATCGCTTGCGGGATCACTCGCCGAGTCGTTTGCTGCGCGATCAGCCGGTTCGGTCGTCGTCCTCCCGCGCCTTGCCGAGCAGCACGGCCATCTCGCGCACGGCTTCCGTCAAATTCAACACTTCGTTCTCGCGCAGCTTATCGATCTTGCTGTGCAGCAGTTCGATTTCCAGTTCCGCCTTGACGTTGATCTGGTAGTCGTTTTCCGCGGCCTTGCGGTCGATGTCCTGTTGCCGGTTCTGGCTCATCATGATGAAGGGCGCGGCGTAAGCCGCCTGAAAGGACAGCGCCAGGTTCAGCAGGATGAGGGGATAGGGGTCCCATTGCTGCACGTAAGCGGTGACGTTGAGCGCGATCCAGACCAGGAGAATGGCCGACTGGATAATGATGAATTTCCACGAGCCCATCGTCGCCGCGACGCTGTCGGCGATGCGCTGGCCCGTGGTGAGATCATTGGCAGTCGCGTGAGAACCCGCATGGTGCTTGCGCAAATTCCGGCGCAGCGCGCGAAGCTCCATCAGGATATTTGTTTCGGCGTCCTGAAGATCGGCTTTTATGCTCGATACATTTACGGCCATGTTCGATCCTGTTGTCTCTGTCCGTCGGCGGCGGTCTGGTTAGCATATTGCAAATATCCGGGGCGTAACCTTGCTGGCGTCCAGGGCCGGAAGGTCGTCCTGGCAACGGGCTGGACCTGGGCGCTTCGCGCCATTACCTTGCGCCGCAATGCTGCCGGACGCGAAAGACTTCGACACCCTTACCCGCCAATTCCGCTGGAATATTCCGGCGCGCTATAACATTGGCGTCGATTGCTGCGACAAATGGGCCGAGGTCGATCCGCAGCGGCTTGCCATTCTGCATGTTCATCCCGACGGCCGTGAAGATCGCGCCACCTATGGCTGGCTTCGCGATACCTCGAACCGTCTTGCCAATGTGCTGCGCGCCAACGGCATTGCACGCGGCGACCGCGTCGCGGTGTTTCTGCCGCAAGCGCCGGAAGTCGCGGCCTGTCACATCGCAGTCTACAAGCTCGGCGCCGTGGCGCTGCCGATCGCGGTGCTGTTCGGACCCGACGCGCTGTCCTATCGGCTGCAGAATTCCGGGTCGAAGGCGCTGATTACCAATGCCGCCGGCGTCGAGCGTTTCAACGAAATCCGTCACGAAGCGCCAGACGTTGGCTGCGTGCTGTCGATCGACGGCGCGGCGGACGGCATTGGCGACTTTCATGCGCAGTTGTCGCGCGCATCGTCGTCGTTCACGCCGGAGGTGACCGCGCCGGACGACCCGGGCCTCATCATGTACACGTCCGGCACGACCGGGCAGCCGAAGGGCGCGCTGCATGGCCATCGCGTCGTGCTCGGCCATCTGCCCGGCGCCGAACTGCCCTACTATCCGTTCGGCCAGCCGGGCGATCTGATCTGGACGCCGGCCGACTGGGCCTGGGCGGGTGGGCTGCTCGACGTGCTGCTGCCCAGCCTGCATCACGGCGTGCCGGTGGTGGCGCGCAAGTTCGACAAGTTCGACCCGGACGATGCCTTCGCGCTGATGCAGAAAACCGGCGTGACCTGCGCTTTCATCCCGCCAACGGCGCTGCGGATGATGCGCGCGGTGCCGAGCCCGGCGGGGCGTTATGATTTCAAGCTGCGCGCCATGGGCTCGGGCGGCGAGTCGCTCGGACTCGAGGCGCTGGAATGGGGCCGCTCCGCATTCGGGCTCACGATCAACGAATTCTATGGCCAGACCGAATGTAATCTCGTGCTCGGCTCCTGCGCCCAACTTGGCCAACTCAAAGTCGGCGCCATCGGCAAGGCGGTGCCGGGCCATACCGTGGCGGTGGTCGGGCGTGACGGCGAAGTGCTGAAACCCGGCGAGATCGGGCAGATCGCGGTGAAGCGGCCGGACCCGGTGATGTTTCTGGAATACTGGGGCCGTCCGGAAGCGACCCGCGACAAGTTCATCGGCGACTGGATGACGACGGGCGATCAGGGCGTGATGGACGAGGAAGGCTATTTCACCTTCGTCGGCCGCGACGACGACGTCATCACGTCGTCGGGCTTCCGCATCGGCCCCGGCGAGATCGAGGATTGTCTCATCGGGCATCCGGCGGTGGCGCTCGCCGCCGCGATCGGCAAGCCCGATCCGATCCGCACCGAGATCGTGAAGGCCTTTATCGTGCTCAAGAAGGGCTATGCGCCGTCCGATACGCTGGCGTCGGATATCCAGACCTATGTGAAGACGCGGCTCTCGGGCCACGAATATCCGCGCGAGGTCGCGTTCATCGACGACATGCCGATGACGACGACCGGCAAGGTGATCAGACGGATGTTGAGGGAGCGGGAGTAGGTTCCGCCGTCATTCCCGACGCCGCGAGCGAGGCCGCGACGGCGACGTTATTTCTTCCCGCCCCACATCAGGACGTGCAGCCCGAGCCGCCGGCGGGCGACGACGAACAGCATGATCGATTCGAACACCAGCGCGGTCGCGGTCGCGGTGCCCGCGCCTTCGATGCCGATGCGCGGAATCAGGATGATGCAGAGCACCAGATTGATGGCGAAGGCGCCGGCATAGATCATCGCGCACGGCTTGCGCTCGCCGAGCATGTTGAGCAGCCGCTCGGCCGGGCCGACCGCGGCGCGCGCCAGCATGCCGATGGCGAGAATGAACATGACGGGATAGGCGGACTGGAATTCCGATCCGAACAGATAGAGCAGCGGCTTGCCGAAAATCAGAATGCCTGTGCACAGCGCCAGCGACGGCCAGAAGGTCCAGCGGATGGTTTCGGCGAAGAAGGCGGCGAGCCGTTCCTTGTCGCCGGCGACATTGTATTCGGTGAAGCGATGCGTCACCGCGCCGGAAATCGCGAAATAGACGAAGGCGACGATCGAGAGCAGCCGCGCGCCGGCGTAGTAGGTCGCGACATCCTCCGGCGTGCCGTATTGCTGGAGCGCGAGTATGTCGACATAGGTCAGCAGCAGGAAGAAGCCTTCGACGACGAAGATCGGCAGCGAGGTGGCGAGCCAGGTTTTGATCTCATATTGCTTCGGGCCCGGCGCGACCTTGGTCTTGAGCCGGCGTTTGAGCACGAAGAGCTGGCCGATGGTGATGGCGTAAATGGCGATGATGGAGATATAGAGCGCGGTCTTGGCGTCGGTCGGGAAACCGGCGAGCCATGCGAGCCCCATCAGCACGATCACCAGCGACGTGCGGATGATGTAGAACGGCCAGAACGCCAGACCGGCCCAGTCATAGGCCGCGGCGATGCCGGACTGGACCTGCACCAGGCCGTAGACCGGGATCATGACGCAGGCGAGATAGAGCGGGATCACGAGATAGTGGTCGAGCCACGGCTCGATCAGCGTGACGCAGAGCGCGCCGATGATGGCGATGACGGTCGCGATGGCGAAAGCCAGCCAGCAGCTTCCGGAGAGGAAGCCGCGCAACTTATCGAGCGCCTTGAGTTCGGTGTATTCGGGAACGAAGCGTTTGGCCGCCGAGGACAGGCCCATGTCGGACAGCGCGCCGATCATCAGCACCCAGGTCCAGACATAGATGAAGATGCCGAATTCGTAGGAGCCCATCCAGCGCGCCAGCAGCACCTGGCTGAGCAGCATCAGCATCGCGTTGGCGACGCGGACCAGAAACACCTTGCCGGCCATGAGCTGCGCCAGCCGCGTGTCGCTCTTGTCGGCGAGCATCGCGCGCACGCGGGCGATCGCGCCGGCAAGCGTCGGCAGCGGGGCGGCGGCGGAACCTGAGGAGGGCGGGGCCATGCTCCGCCCTTAGCAAGGGATCGTTAAGAATCGGTTGGAAGATGCCGGAGTCGGTTACGCCGGCAGCGCGGCCAGAATGCCCTCGACCACCTTCCGGTCGTCCGGGCCGAGCGGCGATTGCGGCGGAACCGGGTCGCCGACGTCGTAGCCCTGAATTTGCAATCCGGCCTTGATGCAGGCGGCAAGATTGAAGCGCGCGAAGGCCTCGTTGATCCGCCACAGCGCGCGCTGCAGCGCCATCGCCTCGGGCCAGTTCCGCGCCTTGCACAGGTCGTAGAGTTTCACGCTCTGCCGCGGCACCACGCAGGCCGGGCCCGCCATCCAGCCGACGCCGCCGATCAGCATCACCGCGGCCGGGATATGCGCGGAGGCGGCGAACACGTCGAGCCCGGGCGCGCGGTTCATGATCGACAGCAGGCGCCCGGTATTGGTTGACGCATCCTTGATGGCGACGATGCGCGGATGCTGCGCGAGCCGGGCGATGACATCGAGGGTGAGATCGCTGCGCTGGAAATTCGGGTTGGTGTACATCACCACCGGAATGTCGACGGCATCGGCGATGGCGCGGAAATATGATTCGACCTGCGCATCCTTGAGCGGGAAATAGGCCTCGCAGATGGCCAGAATGCCGCTCGCGCCGAGCGCCTGATAGCGCCGCGCCTGGTCGACCGCGTCGGCGGTCGAGGTCGAGGCGACGCCGGCGATCACCGGCACGCGTTTCGCCGCGGCCTCGATGGTCGTCGTCACCACCGCGTCGCGCTGCTCGCGCGTGAGATAGGCGAATTCGCCGGTCGAGCCGAGCGGGGTCAGGCCATGCACGCCAGACTTGATGAGATCGTCGCACAGCCGCGCCAGCACATCGGCCTTGATGCGGCCTTGCGTGTCGATGGGCGACACCAGATACGGGAAGACGCCGTGAAATTTCGACATTCGTTCAGCCCTTGAAGCCGTCGGCATCGAGGAAGGCCTGCTCGTCCGGCGTGGTGGCGCGGCCGAGCACGGCGTTACGATGCGGGAAGCGGCCGAAGCGGCGGATGATGTCGGCGTGGAGTTCGGCCCATTTCAGAAGATCGGCGTCGCCGGTCGCCCTGCACAAGGCGACCGAGCGTCCCTGATCCTTGACGCTCTCGGAATGCTCGAACGGCAGATAGAAGAAGCTGCGCATGTCGGCCGGCACTTCGGCATCGAAGCCGCGCACCAGCGCGCCGGCGGCGATCGCGCGCGCCATCGGATCGGTTTCGAACATGCGCGCCTGCCCGCGGAACATGTTGCGCGGAAACTGGTCGAGCAGAAGCAGCAGCGCCAGCGCGCCCTCGGCATTGGCTTCCCAGGCGGCGAGCTTGCCGTCGGCGGCGGCTTCATAGGCGGTGAGGAAACGCTCGCGAATGGTTGCGTCGAAAGCGTCATCCTTCTTGAACCACGCCTTCGGCCCGGCCTCGCGCCAGAACGAAACGATCTCGGCCGCGGTCGCTGAACTCATTCTCCGTCCCGCAAGGCGCGGCGCAGGATCTTGCCGACATTGGTCTTCGGCAGTTCGCTGCGGAACTCGACGTATTTCGGCACCTTGTAGGCCGCCAGCTTCTCGCTCAGATATTTGCGCACGTCGTGCTCGGTCAGCTCCGGCGATTTCTTCACCGCGAACAGCTTCACCACCTCGCCGGAATTCTCGTCCGGCATGCCGATAGCGGCGCATTCAACCAGCGTGCCTTGCGTCATCGCCTGGTCCTCGACCTCGTTCGGGAACACCTTGAAGCCCGAAACCGAAATCATATCCTTCTTGCGGTCGACGATGCGGACACGGCCTTCCGTGTCCATCACGCCGATATCGCCGGTGCGGAAGAAGCCGTCCTTCGTCATCACCATGGCCGTTTCATCCGGCCGCTGCCAGTAGCCCGGCATCACCTGCGGTCCGCGCGCGCAGATTTCGCCGGTTTCGCCGAGCGGCACTTCATGGCCGGCATCGTCGCGGATCGAGATTTCGGTCGACGGCACCGGCAGACCGATCGTGCCGGTGAATTCGGCGATGTCGCCGCGGTTGCAGGTCAAAACCGGCGACGTCTCCGACAGGCCGTAACCTTCGATGATCGGCCGTCCGGTCGCCTTCACCCATTGGTCGGCCACGTGCTTCTGCACCGCCATGCCGCCGCCTACGGCGCATTTGAGCATGGTCCAGTCGACGGACTTGAAGTCCGGGTGATGCATCAAGGCATTGTAAAGCGTGTTCACGGCGGGGAACGAATTCACCTGGTGCTTCTTCAATTCCTTGATCAGCCCGGGAATATCGCGCGGGTTCGGAATAAGCAGACACACCGAGCCCTTGCGCACGCCGAACAGGAAGCATGCCGTCAGCGCGAAGATGTGATAGAGCGGCAGCGCCGTAAGGATCACGAGCTTGTCGACCGGCGGCGGCAGCGCCACCATCGGCTGGTACCAGGCATCGACCTGCAGCATGTTGGCGACGAGATTGCGATGCAGCAGGATCGCGCCCTTGGCGACGCCCGTGGTGCCGCCGGTATATTGCAGGAAGGCGATATCATCGGGCCCGATCGCCGGTCTGTCGAAGCTGCGGGCGCGGCCGCGCGCCAGGACGTCGTTGAAGCGGATCGCCTGCGGCAATGAAAAGGACGGCACGAGCTTTTTCACGTGCCGCACCACGAGGTTGACGATCGTGCCCTTCAGCATGCCGAGCATGTCGCCCATGCTGGCGATCACGACATGCTTGACCTGCGTACCCGGAATGGCCTGCTCGACCACCTTGGCGAAGTTCTCCAGGACGACGATGACTTCGGCGCCGGAATCCTTGAGCTGGAATTCGAGTTCGCGCGCCTTGTAGAGCGGGTTGACGTTGACCACCGTCATGCCGGCGCGCAACACGCCGGTCACCGCGACCGGACATTGCAGCACGTTCGGCATCATCACCGCGACGCGGGTGCCGCGGGCCAGCCCCAGGCCCTGCAGATAGGCGGCGAAGGCGCGCGAGGTTTCCTCAAGCTGGCGATAGCTCAGCGCCTTGTCCATGCAGATGAACGCCGTCCGGTCGGCGAAAGCCTTGAAGCTTTCCTCGAACATGGCGACCAGCGACGGATACTGGCTGGGGTCGATGTCGGCTGGCACGCCCGGCGGATAGTTGCGCAGCCAGATCCTCTCCATGACGTTCCCCCTCGGTGCCCCTTATATGGGGCACCTTGGCGCCAGCATCAATCGAGTCGACATGCGGTGCAAGGGGGAGACAACAGGGTGGCGAATTCGCCGCGCCGTACCGTGACTATCGCCCGCCGAACGGCACCAGCGGATTGTCGGTGAGGGCCGTGCGGTCGGGGCGGTCCGGCGCGGCGACGCCGATAAAGGCGTCGAAAAGGTCGCTCACAGTGCGCTGCGGCAAATCGCGGGTGATGAACACCAGGCGCGTCGAATGGTCGGCATCCGGCCACTGCGGCAGCCGGGCCGGCGGGTGCAGCACATGCTGGACGCCATGGACGACAACCGGCGTTTCCGGATGCTCGGCGAGCTTGACGATGCCCTTCAGCCGCAGAATCTGCGTGCCGTGCGTCGCCAGCAGCAATTCGAGAAACATGTCCAGCGTGCCGGCCGGGATCGGTCTGTCGGTGCGCAGCACGAAGGAGCCGATGTGTTCATCGTGCCGATTGGTGTCGTGATGGTGGTGATGATGGCCATGCTCGTGACCATGCTCATGACCTTGGGTGTGGTCCGCCTCGTAGGCTTCGGCTGCGAGCCAGCGGGCGACGTCGGGGATTTTCCGCGACGGATCGTAAAGCCCGCAATTGAGCAGACGGCCGGCGGTCGCCTCGCCCTGCGCGGCATCGAGGATCGTAGCGGCCGGATTGAGGCTCTTGAGCCGTTCGATCAGGGCCTGGGTGCCGACCGGATTGGCGATGTCGGTCTTGGACAGCACTATGCGGTCGGCGACCGCGACCTGTTTCACCGCCTCGGCATGATCGTTGAGTGTCTTGTCGCCATTGACGGCATCGACCACGGTGATGACGCCGTCGAGACGGAAGCGCTTGACGAGATAGGGATGCACCATCGCCGTATGCAGCACCGGCGCCGGATCGGCGAGCCCGGTCGTCTCCAGCAGTACGCGCGAGAATTTGGCGCGGCCATTGTCGAGATCGCGCAGCAGCTTTTCCAGCGCATCGACAAGATCGCCGCGCATGGTGCAGCACAGGCAGCCCGATTGCAGCAGTACGGTATTGTCGTCGATATAATCGACCAGCAGATGGTCGAGGCCGACGTCGCCGAATTCATTGATGATCACGGCGGTGTTGGCGAGCGCCTCGTCCTTGAGAAGGCGATTGAGCAATGTGGTTTTGCCGGCGCCGAGAAAGCCGGTCAGCAACGAGAGCGGGATCGGCTCCGGCGGCGTGCGGCGTGCGCTGACGGCCGGGGCGCTCTGGGGATTCTCGGTCATTGCGCCGCCGACGTAACCTTCGGCTTGACCGCCTTGTCGGCGGCGGCCGGCTTGGCCGGCTTTTTCACCGCGGCTTTGGGCTTTTCGACCTTGGGTTTGGCGCCCGCCGCATTGGGGCTGGCCGGCCTGGCGGCGACCCTGGTTTTCTTCTTTTTCGGACCGGCGGCGGCCACCACCGGATCGGGATGATTGGCGGGGCCGGTGAAGACGACAATCGGCGGCACGGTTTCGACCGGCGGGCCGAGAACGAATTTTCCGATCGACGGTTTCAGGCTCGACAGCATGAAAGCGGGGCCGCCGCCCGGCGCGGTGGAGGTCGAGGCGTCGGCGCTTTCGTCCTCTTCCTGATTGTCTTCGGAGGGCGGTTTGCGGCGATGGCCACCGCACATCTCGTCGCGCAGGTTCGGCGGCTGCGCGTCGATCGGGGCCAGTTTGTCGACCGTGCCGAGCGCCGGCGTCAGCCAGCTCAATCCATTGCTTTCAAAGCCGCGCTCGAGAAGCTGCGCGGCCTTTTGCGCGCGCGTCGCGCCTGAATAAGAGCCGAGCACGACGGCGATCAGCCGCCGGCCATTGCGCGTGGCGGATGCGACGACGTTGTAGCCCGAGGCGCAGATGAAGCCGGTCTTCATGCCGTCGGCGCCCGGATAGCGGTCGAGCAGCGAGTTGTAGTTGCGCATGATGCGATTGCCGTAGCGGATCGCATGAACATGGAGGTAGGCGTCGTCCTGCGGGAATTCGGTGATCAGCGCGCGGGCGAGAATGGCGAGGTCGCGCGCCGACGAGACATGGTTCTCAGCCGGCAGGCCGTTCGGATTGACGAAGTTCGACTGCGTCATGCCGAGGCGGCGCGCATTGGCATTCATCATGTCGGCGAAGCCTTCGATCGAGCCGCCGAGACCTTCGGCAATGGTGACGGCGATGTCGTTGGCCGACTTGACCATCAGCATCTTGATCGCGTTATCGATCGTAACCTGCGTGCCGAGCTTGAAACCCATTTTGGTCGGCTGCTGCGCCACCGCATTTTTGGTCACGGTGAGCAGCGTGTCGAACGTGACCTTCCGCTCCTCGATGAGGCGCAAGGTGGTGTAGAGCGTCATCAGTTTGGTGACGGAGGCCGGATACCACGGGTAGGTCGGGTTCTCCGCGAACAGCACCTTGCCGGTGGCGGCTTCGATCAGGAGTTGCGCTTCGGCATGGGCGCGGCTCGACGACGTAACGCACAGTGCGCCCGCGGCAAGGGCGCCGACAAGGGCCAGATATGCGAAACGGGGGCGGCGGCTCGAAAAAGGCAATGTCGCGTTCCGGTCAGGCGGCCAAATGAAGTGCCGAGGATCAACCTGGAACCCGGAGAATCGCGGGTTCCGCGAGCGGTTATTCTAGGCTATCTAGACTTGCGGGGGGAGGCAAAGCCCTCCACCGCTTCATATCTTTTTATGGTCAATCGGCGAAGCGGCTCTGCATCGCCGGTTAATGCGACCAAAGTTCGGCAACGGATACCGGGAGATAGCAATGACCGCGGCAATCGTCGGCTGGGCCCATAGCGCCTTCGGCAAGCTCTCCGGAGAGACCGTCGAGAGCCTGATCGTGAAGGTAGCGACCGAGGCTCTGGCCGATGCCGGGATCGAGGCCAAGGACGTCGACGAGATCGTGCTCGGCCACTTCAATGCCGGCTTCTCGGCGCAGGATTTTACCGCCTCGCTGGTATTGCAGGCGTCTCCCGATCTGCGTTTCAAGCGCGCGCTGCGGGTGGAGAATGCCTGCGCCACCGGTTCGGCCGCGGTGCACCAGGGCATCAAATCGATCGATGCCAAGGCGGCGCGCATCGTGCTCGCGGTGGGCGTCGAGCAGATGACGACGACGCCGGCCGCCGAGATCGGCAAGAACCTGCTGAAGGCGTCCTACGTGCGCGATGAAGCCGAGATCGAAGGCGGTTTCGCCGGCGTGTTCGGCCAGATCGCCGGCAAGTATTTCCAGAAATATGGCGACCAGTCCGACGCGCTGGCGATGATCGCCGCCAAGAACCACAAGAACGGCGTCGGCAATCCTTATGCGCAGATGCGCAAGGACCTCGGCTACGACTTCTGCCGCAATGAAAGCGAGAAGAACCCGTTCGTCGCCGGCCCCCTCAAGCGCACCGATTGTTCGCTGGTGTCGGATGGCGCCGCGGCGGTGGTTCTCGCCGACGTCGAGACCGCGCTCAGGCTCGGCAAGGCCGTCGCCTTCCGCGCCGCCGAGCATGTGCAGGATTTCCTGCCGATGGCCAAGCGCGACATCCTCAAGTTTGAAGGCTGCGCGATCGGCTGGCAGCGCGCGCTCGACAAATCCGGACTGACGCTCGACGATCTCTCTTTCGTCGAAACGCATGACTGTTTCACCATCGCGGAACTCATCGAGTACGAAGCGATGGGTTTGACCCGCGAGGGTGACGGCGCCCGCGCCATCAAGGAAGGCTGGACGCAGAAAGACGGCAAACTGCCGGTCAATCCGTCAGGCGGGCTCAAGGCCAAAGGTCATCCGATCGGCGCCACCGGTGTTTCGATGCACGCCCTGACCGCGATGCAACTGACGGGAACCGCCGGCGACCTCCAGGTCAAGGATGCCCGCATCGGCGGTATCTTCAACATGGGCGGCACTGCGGTAGCTAATTACGTCAGTATTCTCGAGCGAATTAAATAATCGGCGGCAAAACCGGCGCATTGACGGCGATGTGTCAGGGTTTCATCACCCAATTGCGGCCGGCAGCGCTGCTGCCCGTGCGGGCAAGGCCTGTCACACAACTCGGTTCCCGCGCACAACCCGTATCGACTGTGAAATTGATCCTTGGGCGGGACGTGTTACACTTTTATTGTATGCATTCTATCGTGGCTATGCTGGTCACACGGTCGCTTGGGGGGTAACGGGCACCATGACGAACATACCGACGGATCTTTTGCGCACGTTCGTGGCGGTCGTGGACCATCGCAGCTTTACCAAGGCTGCGGTATCGCTGGGTGTCACCCAGCCGGCCGTCAGTGCGCAGATCAAGCGCCTGCAATTCCTGCTCGGCGAGGACATTTTCGATCGCACGGTGCAAGGCGTCAGCCTGACGCCGCATGGCGAGGTCGTCATCAGCTATGCGCGCAGGCTGTTGTCGATCAACGATCAGATCGTTCATCTCGGCGGCGCCGGAGCGCGGCCGGAACTGGTCGTTCGTATCGGCACGTCGAGCGACCACGCCGCGACATTGCTGCCCGATATTCTGGCGCGGTTTCGCGCGGAGTTTCCGGCGGTGCGCTTCAATGTCAGCGCCGGTTACAGCGAACCGCTGATGCGCCAGATTCGTGGCGGCGAGATCGACCTGTTCGTCGGCCTGTCGACGAGCGAGCCGCGCGACGCGCATCAAAGCTGGCCGGCGCCTCTGGTCTGGGTGCGCGGCGCCGATACGCAGCTTGCGCCCGGCGAGCCGGTGCCGCTGGTGTCCTATGGCGAGCCGAGCATCTATCACCGCGCCGGCATCACCGCGCTGCGGGCGGCGGGCCTCGAATGGGAGGAAGTGTTCACCGGTCCGGTGATGACCAGCCTGTCGGGCGCGGTCAATGCCGGTCTCGGCGTCATGCCGATCACGCGCCGGCGCGCGCTGGATGGCGGCATGATCCTCGGCGACGATCTGCCTTTGCCGGCCATGGCCCATGTCTATGGCGGCATCTTCGTGCGCGAGGGCGGGCCGCACGAGATCTATGAGCAACTGGCCAACGATATCGCCGCCACCATGGGCAGACCGCTGACGATACCGTCGGCCGAGAAGGGCATGATGGGAACGCTCGACAGCAAGGTCAGCGCGGCCTGAACGGCACTCAACCTTGGGCAAAGCCTGAGCGCTGCGCCCAGCCGGTCATGCGCTTTTCCAGGATCGCCATGGCCGCGTACATGGCGATGCCCTCGACCGCCAGCACGACGAGGCCGGCGAAAATCAGCGGCACCTGGAATTGCGCCTGCGCCTGCAGCATCAGGTTGCCGATGCCGTAATTCGACGCGACGCTTTCCGAAATCACCGAGCCGACGAAAGCCAGCGTGATCGCCACCTTCAGCGAGCCGAAGAAATACGGCAGCGTGCGCGGGATTCCGACCTTGCGCATGATGTCGAGCTTGGAGGCGCCGAGCGCCTTCAGCACGTCTTCCAGTTCGGGCTCGATGGTCGCAAGCCCGGTGGCGACATTGACGACGATCGGGAAGAACGAGATCAGGAACGCGGTCAGCACCGCCGGGATGAATCCGATGCCGAACCACAGCACCAGGATCGGTACCAGCGCGACCTTCGGAATGGCGTTGAAGCCGATCATCAGCGGGTACAGTCCGGCGTAGATCGCGCGCGACCAGCCGACCACGAGGCCGAGCAGCAGGCCAAAGCCGACGGCAAGCGCAAAGCCGATCAGCGTCGTCTCCAGCGTGATCCACGAATTGCGCGCGAGCGGCCCGGAATAGTCGACAAAGGCCTGCGCGATCAGGCTCGGCGGCGGCAGAAAGAACGTCGGGATCTTGAAGATCCACACCGCGGCTTCCCAGACGACGAGCAGGCCGATGGTGAACAGCCAGGGCGAGGCCTTGATGAGGAGGTTGGTGCGGTTGATCGTCATTGCCGCGCCTTGACGATATGCGCACGCAATTCGTGTACGATGTCCTGGAATTCCGGCTTGAACGTCACTTCGAGGTCGCGCGGGCGCGGCAATTCAATGCGGCGCTCGGCGACGACGCGGCCGGGCCGCGCCGACATCACGAAGATGCGGTCGGCGAGGAATACGGCTTCGCGCAGGTCGTGCGTCACCAGAATGACGGTGATCTTGCGCGAGGCTTGAAGATCGCGGATCACGCACCACAGTTCTTCGCGCGTGAAGGCGTCGAGCGCGCCGAACGGCTCGTCGAGCATCAGCAGTTTGGGTTCGTGAATGAGCGCGCGGCACAACGATGCGCGTTGCTGCATGCCGCCTGACAGTTCCCACGGGAACTTGCCGCCCTGATCGCGCAGGCCGACCGACGTCAACAGATTTCTGGCGCGCTCGGCGAACTCGGCCTTGCGCCGGCGCATCTGGCTGCGATGCGGCTCGACGATCTCGAGCGGCAGCAGAAGGTTTTCGAGCGTCGTGCGCCACGGCAGCAGCGTCGGCGCCTGGAACGCCATGCCGGCGATCTTGACCGGCTTGGTCACGCGCTCGCTGCCGACCGTCACCGTTCCACGTTGCGGAAACTGCAACCCGGTTGCCAGTTTCATCAAGGTCGACTTGCCGCAGCCCGATGGACCGACGACGGCGGCGAACTCGCCTTCGTTGACGTCGATCGACAGGCCCTCCACCGCCAGCGCCGAATTGGCGCCGGCATAGGCGTGGCTCACATCCTTCAGGGAAACGAAAGCGGACATCGCCGCCACGCTATCAGAATTTGCGATCGGCTTCCGGCGGCAGGAACGACGTATCGAAGATGTCTTCCATCTTCGGCTTGGCGTTCTTCCACTTGTAGGTCAGGCCGATCTGGTCGATCGCCTTGGCGAAGCGCTCGGCTTCGACGCCGCCGTAGCCGTTCTTCTTTACTTCGGCTGTCACGATATTGTCGTTCAGCGCCATCTTGAGGCGCTCGAGCTCGGTGGCCTTCTTGGCGATGTCGTTGCGCTTAAGGACCGATTCCACCGCGGTACCGGGGTCCTTGACCGTCTCCTTGAGGCCCTTGAGGTAGGCCCTGAGGAAGGCCTTGATGGCGTCGGGATGCTCGGCGGCGAATTTCGGGTTCACGATGATGGCGTTGCCGTAGAGATTGACGCCGTAATCGGCCATCAGCAGCACTGTGATGTCGTCGACGGCGACGCCTTTGTCTTTCAGGTTGATGAAGGACGAGAACGAAAAGCCGGTAATGGCGTCCACCTGGCCGGCCGCCAGCATCGGCTCGCGTACCGGGAAGCCGACATTCTCGATGGTAACCTTCGAGGCATCGATGCCGTTCGCCTCGACGAAAATCGGCCACTGCGCGTAGGCGCCGTCCGGCGCAGGCGCCCCGAGCTTCTTGCCCTCGAGGTCCTTCGGCTGGATCACGCCACGGCTCTTGCGGCCGATGATGGCGAAGGGCGGCTTGTTGTAGAGCATGAACACCGCCTTGACCGGCATGGCCGGATTGGCGTCGCGGAACTTGATCAGCGAATTGATGTCGGCAAAGCCCATGTCGTAGGCGCCGGACGCCACCCGATTGATCGGTTCGAGCGATCCGGCCGCCGTATCGATGCTGACACTGAGGCCCTCCGCCTTGTAGTAGCCCTTGTCGAGCGGCACGAGGAACGGCGCCGACGGGCCTTCATATTTGAAATCGAGGCTGAATTTGATGATCGTTTCCTGCGCCGACGCCGGGGTCGTCGCGGCGATGGCCGCCGCCGTGGCGGCCAGCACAAGGCCGGCTACCGCCCTCGCCACAATACCGGAAGCTGCCGGACGGCCGGGCTCGAAAGCGCGCATGGGCTAAGGTCCTTATGGTCGCGGCCCGCGCACCCGGCGATGCGTTCACGGCCCGACTTATGTTGGTGACATTTATTCGACTTTCGACAGCAAAGAACATGCCGGTGCAAAGAGCAAGACATCGCATGTTGCTATTTCCCGGCTGCGACGAAATTGCCATCGCGTCCCGAATGCGCCCGGCTCAAAGCGGCAGCGCCGACGAGTTCTTGATCTCTTCCATCACCGCGTAAGTGTGGGTTTCCCGGACGCCCGGCAGCGCCAACAGGACGTCGCCGAGGAAATGGCGATAGGCGTTCATGTCGGCAATGCGAATCTTCACCAGATAGTCGAAGCCGCCCGCCACCATGTGGCATTCGAGAACTTCAGGCGCGCGGGCGACGGCCTGGGCGAAGCGGCTGAAGACGTCGGGCGTGGTCCGGTCGAGTTTCACCTCGATAAAAACCAGAAGGCCGCGATCGAGCTTCTCCGGATTGAGGCGCGCCGAATAGCCGAGGATGAAACCGTCCCGCGTCAGCCGGCGAAGCCGCTCGGTGGTGGCGGTCGGCGACAGGCCGAGTTTCTCGGCGAGCGCGACGATGGCGATACGGCCATCGCGCTGCAGCTCGGCGAGCAGCCGCCGGTCGGTTTTGTCGATATCGGAAATCACTACAAAATCTCGCTAGATGGTGAGTTTCGCTATTATGTAGCAAAAAAAGCAGATGGTATCACTATAAAATGTGGCCTAAGTCTCTGAAAAAGAAGGTCACCTCATGTCCGCCAGCACCGCTCCCTTCCGCGCCGGTTACGCGCCGCCCGATGAAACTCTCGCGGCCCGTCTGCTCGCCGCCTCGCCGCGCGATGCGGCCGCCGAGGCCCGCATCGATGCACAGGCCTCGCGCCTGATCGGGGCGATCCGCGCCAAGACCGGCGGGCTCGGCGGCGTCGAGGATTTCCTCCACGCTTACGCGCTGTCGACCAAGGAAGGCCTGGCGCTCATGGTTCTGGCCGAGGCGCTGCTGCGTATTCCCGACGGCGCCACCGCCGACCGCCTGATCGAGGACAAGCTCAGGGGCGGCAACTGGGATCATCAGGACCGCCGCTCCGGCACTTTCCTGGTCTCTGCCTCAGCCTGGGCACTGGCGACCACCGCGCGGGTGATCGCGCCGGGCGAAACGCCGGAGGGCATCGTCGATACGCTGGTGAAGCGGCTCGGCCTGCCGGCGGTGCGTACCGCGACCCGACAGGCGATGAAACTCATGGGCTCGCACTTCGTGCTCGGCCAGACCATCGACGACGCGCTCGACCGCGCCGGCGACGCGCGCCAGTTTCTTTATTCCTTCGACATGCTGGGCGAGGGCGCGCGTACGGCCGACGATGCGGAGCGCTATTTCAAATCCTATGCCAAGGCTATCGACGCTATCGGTAAATCCGCCGGCGACGAGACGCTGCCGCGCCGTCCCGGTATCTCGGTGAAACTATCGGCGCTGCATCCGCGCTACGAGGCGTTGTCGCGCGAACGCGTGATGGCGGAACTGCCGCCACGCCTGCTGGCGCTGGCGCGGCAGGCCAAAAGCTACGATCTCAATTTCACCGTCGACGCCGAGGAGGCCGACCGGCTCGAACTGTCGCTCGATGTCATCGAAGTGGTGCTGCGCGATTCCTCGCTTGCGGGATGGGATGGCTTCGGCCTCGCCATTCAGGCTTATCAGAAGCGCGCGCCTGACGTGATCGACTGGATCGCGGCGCTGGCCGAGACGCTCGATCGCCGTTTGATGGTGCGGCTGGTCAAGGGCGCCTATTGGGACACCGAGATCAAGCGCGCGCAGGAGCGGGGGCTCGCCGACTATCCGGTATTCACGCGCAAGGCGATGACCGACCTGAGCTACGGCGAATGCGCGCGCAAGCTTCTGGCCTTGCGGCCGCGCATCTATCCGCAGTTCGCGACCCATAATGCGCTCACCATCGCCAGCGTGCTGGAAGATGCCGGTGCGGGCGTCGGCAATTTGGGGGGCTTTGAGTTCCAACGTCTGCACGGCATGGGCGATGCGCTCTATGCCGCCTTGCTCGCCGGGAAACCGCAACTGACCTGTCGCGTCTATGCGCCGGTCGGCGGCTACGCCGATCTGCTCGCTTATCTCGTGCGCCGTCTTCTGGAGAACGGCGCCAACTCGTCCTTCGTCTCGGTTGCCGCCGATCCCGATGTGCCGGTCGCCGAGATCCTCAAGCGGCCGCAGGCCTGGATCGCCGATCCCGCCCACGCGCGGCATTCGCATATTCCGCTGCCGCGCGATCTGTTCGCGCCGGCGCGGGCGAATTCATCCGGCGTCGAGTTCGGTGACGCCGCCGCGCTCGCGGCGTTGCGCGCCGAGATCGCGAAAGCTCCCGCGATAGTCGATGCCGCACCGCTGATCGACGGCGTTGCGGTCAAAGGCAAGCGCCGCGATGTGCTCTCGCCGATCGATGGCAAGACGATCGGCAGCGTCGAGGAGTGCGACGAGGCCGTCGTCGCCTCGACGATGGCTGCCGCCAGTGCGGGCTTTGCATCCTGGAGCGGATCAAGCGTCGAAACGCGCGCGGCGGCGCTCGAGCGCGCCGCCGACCTGATCGAAAAAAATCGCGGCCGCCTCATCGCCTTGCTGCAGAGCGAGGGCGGCAAGACCATCGACGATTGCGTCTCGGAAGTGCGCGAGGCCGCCGATTTCTGCCGTTATTACGCGATGCAGGCGTTGCGCGATTTCCTGCCGCGCGCACTGCCGGGGCCGACGGGTGAGAGCAACCAGTTGCGCTATCGCGGCCGCGGCGTGTTCGTGTGCATCAGCCCCTGGAATTTTCCGCTGGCGATTTTCACCGGTCAGGTGGCGGCCGCGCTCGCCGCCGGCAATGCGGTGGTGGCCAAGCCGGCCGAACAGACGCCGCTGATCGCCTTTGAAGCGGTGAAGCTGCTGCACGAGGCTGGCGTGCCGGCTTCGGCCCTGCATCTTGCGCCCGGCGACGGCACGGTCGGCGCGTCGCTCACCGCTCACACCGCCGTGGCAGGCGTGGCCTTCACCGGCTCGACGGACGTCGCGCGTTTCATCAATCGCGCGCTCGCCGCCAAGGATGGCCCCATCGTGCCGCTGATCGCCGAGACCGGCGGCATCAACGCCATGATCGTCGACGCCACCGCGCTGCCCGAGCAGGTGAGCGACGACGTTGTGATGTCGGCGTTCAGGTCGGCCGGTCAGCGCTGTTCGGCGCTACGGCTGCTGTGCGTGCAGGACGACGTCGCCGATCGAATCCTGGCCATGATCGAAGGCGCGGTGCGCGAGTTGCGCGTCGGCGACCCGCGCGAAATCGCGACTCAATTCGGCCCGGTGATCGACGCCGAGGCCAAGGCCAAACTCGAAAGCTGGGTCGATGGCATGGCCTCGCATGGCGCGGTGCGGTTTAAAGGCGAGGCCGTGCCGGCCGGTGGCACATTCGTCGCGCCGGCGATGATCGAACTCGACCGCGCCAGCGACCTGAAGGAAGAAGTCTTCGGCCCCGTCCTGCACGTCGTGCGCTGGCGCGCCGGCGAACTTGACGCGCTGCTCTCCGACATCGCCGCCAACGGTTACGGCCTCACGCTCGGCGTCCATTCGCGCATCGACACGACGATCGCGCATGTCGCGGAGCGGCTCGCCAACGGCAATGTCTACGTCAACCGCAACATGATCGGCGCGGTTGTCGGCTCGCAGCCATTCGGCGGTAACGGCTTATCCGGCACCGGCCCAAAAGCCGGCGGGCCGAACTATTTGCACCGCTTTGCGTTGGAACAGGTGGTGACGGTGAACACGGCGGCGTCGGGCGGTAATGCGACGCTGCTGTCGGAGGGCGAATAGCTCAACGATTTCAGATTGAATTCTCAAAGCGCGGCAATCGGCCGCGCTGGAACTTATTTTTCGGTCATTCGGCACAGGGTCCGCTTTGCCTGCGCGTTAAATGATCAAGACACCCCGAGGAAATACAGGGAGCAGAACATGCGTATCAGAACTCCGATCGCCGCGACCTTGGCCGCCTTCATGGCGCTCAGCGCGTTCAGTGCGTCGGGCGTCGGCACCGCGCTGGCGGCGCCGCCGCACGCCACACCGGCGGCCGCGGCCGGCGAGGCCCAGATCATCGACGTGGCCGCGAAGAAGAAGCGCTATCGCCGCAACAACAACGACGCGGCGGCGGCCGCCGCCTTCCTGGGCATCTTCGGCGGCATGATGGCGCTGTCGGCGCAGGACTCGTATCGCGACCGCTACTATGACGACGGTTATTACTATCGTGGCGGTGGCTACAACTATCGCGGCGGGCGCCATTATGACGGCCGGACCCAGTATCGCGGCAATCCGAACTACCGCAGCAGCGGGCGCGCTAATCCCGGCCCGAGCGGTCGCACCGCCCCCGGCTTTGTCGGCCAGGGCAATACCGAGCCGAACTACGGCCGCTAAGGCCGGCGCCACCGAATAAACACAGCGGGCCGCCTGTCGCGGCCCGTTTTTTCGTTAACGTCGCCTTTCCACGGATCGGTTATGGTGCGGTATGGTTGATTCGATTGCCCGCCTTTACACCGCCGTTCAGGCTGCCCGCGGCGCCGACCCGGCGAAATCGCGCACCGCGCGGCTGTTTCAGGCCGGCGGCGCCAAGATGGCCAAGAAACTGGCCGAAGAGGCGGTCGAGGTCGTCATCGACGCCATGAACGGCCAGCCCGACGCGGTGGTCCGCGAAAGCGCCGATTTGCTCTATAATCTGGTGGTTTTGTGGGTCCATGCCGGCGTCAGCCCGGACCAGGTCTGGGCCGAAATGCGCCGCCGCGAGCTATTGTTCGGGATTGCCGAAAAATTGCCAAAGGAACTGGTCAAGCCGGTGTCCAGGCCCAAATCGGCTGCTAAAGAGGCGACCGCGAAAGTCGTCCCCATGCGGCAACGGGCCCCCAAGAGACGCTGAACCGAGCCGCTGCATTGCCACGCCGAACTGAGACGCTGAACGGCCCCGCCTGTCGTTTCCCCGTCACATTTCCCTTTCATGAGTACCGCGTATGACCCTTGAGGCCGCCCCATCGCGTAATTTGCTGCGCCGTCTTTACGACTGGTGCATCGACGCCGCCCACAAACCGCACGCCATGTGGACCATGGGGGCGATCGCCTTCGCGGAAAGCTCGTTCTTTCCGATCCCGCCGGATGTGATGATGATCCCGATGGCGCTGGCGCGCCCGCAGCGGGCCTATCTGTACGCCGCGTGGTGCACGGTCGCCTCGGTGATCGGCGGCATGGTCGGTTACGCCATCGGTGCACTGCTGTACGATTCGGTCGGCGGCTGGCTGATCCATCTCTACGGCTATGGCGACAAGGTCGAGACCTTCCGCCACGCTTACGCGCAGTGGGGCGCCTGGATCATCCTGCTCAAGGGCCTGACGCCGATCCCCTACAAGATCGTGACGATCACGTCGGGCTTCGCGGGATACAACT
This sequence comes from Pseudolabrys sp., assembly GCA_041662425.1. GTDB lineage: Bacteria > Pseudomonadota > Alphaproteobacteria > Rhizobiales > Xanthobacteraceae > Pseudolabrys. The sequence goes on along the minus strand of JBAZSM010000056.1, from coordinate 2,372 downwards.
TCTTCCTGTTCGTGATTCTCTCGATCATCGCGCGCGCGACCCGTTTCTTCCTGGTCGCGTTCCTGCTGCATCGCTATGGCGAGCAGGCGCGGCAGACGATCGAGAAGCGGCTCGGATTGTGGACCACGCTCGGCGCCGCCGTGGTCGTGGTCGGTATTGTCGCCGCGGTATATTTGATCTGACCGAAATCGGCGCTCCCCATTTCGTCCGGCGCTTCGTATAATCAGATCTGCATTTGCGCGTTTGACCGCGTTGAGCGGTCGCGATCGGGGCGCAACCGGGATGAGATGGGGCGCAAAAGACATCACCAGCCGTGACGTGGCGCGAGCCGCGCTGGCAGCTTTGCTGGCTGCCGGCCTGGTGACGCAGTCGCTCGCCGTTTTGGCACAGGAGCGACCGCCCAAGCCGGAAGAGCCGGGCGTGCTCGAAAGCATCGCGCGCTGGCTGGACCGGCAGGGCGACAATATCGGCTCGACATTCAAGGACGCCGGCAAGGGCGTGGAGAACTTCGGCCGCGAGGCCGGCGTCGCCGCCCAATCCACGGTCGAAGGCGCCAAGGATGCCGCCGGCGCGGTGGTGCGCATTCCGGCGGCCCGCCTCGTCACCGGCCACGAGAAGTGCATGGTGGCGCCGAACGGCGCGCCCGATTGCGTGACGGCGGCGGCGGCGATGTGCAAGGCGCGCGGCTTCGAGACGGGCAAGAGCGCCGACATGACGACCGCCGAGGTATGCCCGGCGCAGGTCTATCTCTCCGGCCGCAATACCGGGCCGGGGTGCCGCACCGAGACGTTCGTCTCCCGCGCGCTCTGCCAATAGAAACCGTTCGCGGTCGGAATAACGCCCATTACGCGACAGGGCGGCGCGCCCAGGCGCCGCCCAGATTGCCCATCAATCGCTCACGGCGATGACCGTCAGCGGCAGCGCCGCACGTAACGCCAGCCGTTCCAGGTATGAACGCGCTGCGTCCAGCAGCGACGGTAACCCGGGTAATATCCGTACGCGCGATAGGGCTGGTAGCCATAGCGATAAGAACGCGGGTGTCCGTAATAGCGCCGATGATGCCGGTATTGCACGTGTTCGACCGACGTCGGCGCCGCAATGTTGAGTCCTGGATCGGCCATGCGTGCCTGCGCCGGTCCCGGGACCGCGAGCGCAAATGACGCCGCGACCACGGCCGCGACGAGTGCTGTCCTGATCATTGGCGTAACTACTGTGTCACTCGTTGTCGTCCCGTTAACAACGAAGCGGCACCGAAGGTTCCTGCGCCGGCAAAACTGCGGCGGGTTTCCTCAGCCGGCCATTCTATCTTGTGCGCCGCCACATCGGGGCGCGTTATTCGGTCTCGATGACGCTGTCGATCGTGTGATGGAGACCGACCTCGTCGATGGTCAGCACCATGCGGGCCTTGAGCGCTTCGTTGCCCTTGATCTTGCCGGACGCGACCGCGTCGCGGATCGCCTTCTCGATCTCGCGTTGCGAGGTGACGCCGACGGTCTTGAGGAATTGCCGCAACGTGGTGTTCAGCACGTCTTCGTTCATCGTTGCCTCCGTTTGGAATAGCCGCGGCCCTGCCGGCGGGACCGGTCCGAAGATGTAACCCCTGACGCCCCGAAAGCGCCATACCGGCCGACCAGGAAGAGGCCGAAAGGGTGGGCGTCTGCCGGTTGACCGGCGGTTTCGCGCCGCTATTATCCCGCCGCGAAGCGCGGCCGGCGGGCTCTCGGGCCCGATCGCCCGCGCGATGAAAGATGCCCCTGTGGCGGAATTGGTAGACGCGCCTGACTCAAAATCAGGTACCGCAAGGTGTGCTGGTTCGAGTCCGGCCAGGGGCACCATTTCATCCCATCGACGCATCTTGGATGGCATGACGTTGCCTCCGAAATGGCTTGATCCCTGGTCATCAGCTACACAAAGCGGCGGCAGCGCCGGGCCGCCAAAGCGGCCGGCAAGGATGCGGACACGATGAATGACATCATAGCCCTTGCCCGCCGCGACCTTCCCGTCACGGCGGCGGCCGTCATCACCCTTGTCGGGCTTGCCACGATCGGCGGCTTTTTCTTTTTCGAGTACGGGCTCGGTTATCCGCCGTGCCCGCTCTGCCTCGATGCGCGCAAGGCCTATTACGTCGGCGTGCCGCTGGCGGCGCTGCTGTGGCTTGGCGCCGGTCACGGCGCCGCGCGCAAGGTGCTGCTGCTGGGGTTTCTGGTGCTTGCCGGCGTCATGATCTGGAATACCGGCTTGTCGATCTATCACGCCGGCGTCGAATGGAAGTTCTGGCCGGGACCGAACGATTGTTCCGGGCCGGTCAACACCATCGGCTCGGTGCGCGACATGATGAACCAGTTGCAGCGCATCAGCCTGGTGCGTTGCGA
>JBAZSM010000055.1:0-29141 GCA_041662425.1 Pseudolabrys sp. | reverse complement strand
AAGACCGCGTCGGATCCGCGAGCGTTCTTCGGGAACTGTGTGCGTTCGGTCCACGGCGTGCGGATGCGGCCGATGAAATAGACCCCGGCGTCGAACGTGGCCGGCAGGTCGACGGAGACTTCGCCCTCGCGGATGCCGAACTCTTTGGTCTCTTGCATCTCACGCCGCTCCCGGGGCTGTCATGCCCGGGCTTGTCCGGGCATCCATGATGGGCCTGGACGAGGAGAGCCTTACGTAACGCTGTCCTCCAAAGGCGCTGCATCATGGATTGCCGGGCCAGGCCCGGCAACGACCGGGCGGGGACGAAGCCCGGCAACGACCGGGCGGGGACGAAGCCCGGCAACGACCGGGCGGGGACGAAGCCCGGCAACGACCGGGCGGAGACGACGCCCGGCAATGACGGGCCGAGATGTCCCCTAAAGCTCGTCGTTGTCACCCCTGTGAATGGCCTGCCTCGCCCTTGCGAACTCCCTGTTAAACGTATAAAGATATCCTTATATGGTGGGAGGCCGCCCAAGGGGCAGGCCGTCAAACGCCATGGAACCGATACCGCCAGGATGACCGCGCCAAACGCCCAGCTCGGATTCGATGCCCTCAACGCGGCGCTGAAAGCCGCGGGCGAGGAAACGCGGCTGCGCGTGCTGGCGCTGCTGGCCGAGGCCGAACTGACCGTGTCCGACCTCACCGACATTCTGCGCCAGTCACAGCCGCGCATTTCCCGGCACCTCAAGCTGCTGGTCGAGGCCGGGCTGATCGAGCGTTTCCGCGAGGGCACCTGGGCCTTCTTCCGTCTCGCCGAGCATGGCGGCAGCGCCGAAGTGGCGCGCGCGCTGCTCGATCATCTCAACCCCGCCGACCAGACCATCTCCCGCGACCGCGAACGGCTCGCCTCGGTGCGTCAGGCGCGCGCCGCCGCGGCGCAGGCTTACTTCCGCGAACATGCCGTCGAGTGGGACCGTATCCGCAAGCTGCATGTCGCCGACGACGCCGTCGAAGCCGCGATCCGTCAGGCTTTGGCGGAGAAGCCGTTCCGCTCGCTGCTCGATCTCGGCACCGGCACCGGCCGCATGCTCGAACTGTTCGGACCGGAGATCGAGCGCGGGCTCGGCCTCGACCTGTCGCTCGATATGCTGCTGCTGGCGCGCGACCGCCTCGAGCGCGCCGGCCTGAAGAACTGCAGCGTGCGGCAGGGCGATCTCTACGACCTGCCGATCGGCAACGATTCCTTCGACGTCATCATCCTGCATCAGGTGCTGCACTTCCTCGACGATGGCGGCCGCGCCATCCGCGAAGCCGCGCGCGTGCTGCGCCCGGGCGGGCGTCTGCTGGTCGTCGACTTCGCGCCGCATGAACAGGAATTCCTGCGCGAGCAGTTCGCGCATCGCCGTCTTGGCTTCTCACCGGAGACGGTGACGCAATGGATGGTGCAGTCCGGCCTCGAGCCGGTGATGCACAAGAGCCTCCGCCCCGAGCCGGGTCCGGACGGCAAGACAGATGAAAAGATCGCGGTGTCGTTGTGGCTGGCGCGCGACGTCCGCGCGCTGATGGCGCAGACCGCAAGGCGAGAGGTCGCGTGATGATCAGTGCGTTGCGTCCGTCCCGGTTCATGCCCGCCGGGCATAACCGCATCAATGTCTCCTTCGAATTCTTCCCGCCCAAGGACGAGGCGATGGAGAAGACCTTGTGGGACGCGGTGACGCGGCTGTCGCCGCTCGCGCCGCAGTTTGTTTCGGTGACTTACGGCGCCGGCGGCTCGACGCGCGAGCGCACGCATGCGACCGTCAAGCGCATTCTCAATGAGACGTCGCTGACGCCGGCGGCGCACCTGACCTGCGTCGCCGCGACCCGCGACGAGATCGACACCATCGTGCGCAATTATCACGACGCCGGCGTGCGCCACATCGTGGCGCTGCGCGGCGATCCGGTGAACGGCGCCGGCGAGCGCTATACGCCGCATCCGGGCGGCTACGAGAACGCCGCCGATCTCACAGCCGGCATCAAGCGCATCGCGCCCGACTTCGAGGTCTCGGTCTCGGCCTATCCGGAGCGGCATCCGGACTCACCGACTTTGGAGGCCGATATCGACATGCTCAAGCGCAAGGTCGATGCCGGCGCGACCCGCGCGATCACGCAGTTCTTCTTCGAGAACGATCTGTACTTCCGATATCTTGATCGCGTGCGGGCGCGCGGCATCGATATTCCGATCGTGCCGGGCATCCTGCCGGTGCAGAACTTCGCCGCCGCCAAGAACTTCGCGACGCGCGCCGGCGCCACCGTGCCGGATTGGCTGGCCGAGCGTTTCGCCGGGCTCGATCACGATCCGGCGACGCGCAAGCTGATCGCCGCCGCGGTCGCCGCCGAACAGGCCATCGATCTTTTGGATCGCGGCGTGACGACGTTCCATTTCTACACGATGAACCGCGCCGATCTGGTTTACGCCATCTGCCACCTGCTCGGCCTGAGGCCGCAGGTCGCGCAGGCCGCCTGACATTCCGGAGTTTTGTGACGTGACAGTAGCGAAGCCGACCACCCGCGAAGCGCTCGCCGCCGCCATGCGCGAGCGCATTCTCGTGCTCGACGGCGCCATGGGCACCATGATCCAGGCGCTCAAGCTCGACGAGGAAGGCTATCGCGGCGCGCGCTTCGACGCCTGGAACCGCGAGGTGCGCGGCAATAACGACCTGCTCAATTTGTCGCGGCCGCGCGCGATCCGCGACATCCACTACAAATATTTCATCGCCGGCGCCGATATCGTCTCGACCAACACGTTCTCGTCGACGACGATCGCGCAGGCCGATTACGGCATGGAAGGCATCGCCTACGAGCTTAACGTCATGGGCGCGCGGCTGGCGCGCGAGGCGGCCAACGATGCCGAAGCCGAAGACGGTGTGAAGCGTTTCGTCGCCGGCGCTTTGGGCCCGACCAATCGCACCGCCTCGATTTCGCCGGACGTGTCGAACCCAGGCTATCGCGCCATCACCTTCGACCAGTTGCGTACGGCTTATGGCGAACAAGTGCGCGGCCTGATCGACGGCGGCGCCGATCTCTTGCTGATAGAAACCATCTTCGACACGCTCAACGCCAAGGCGGCGATCTACGCCATTGAAGAGATATTGGCCGAGCGCGGGCTCGACCTGCCGGTGATGATCTCCGGCACCATCACCGACATGTCGGGCCGCCTGCTGTCCGGCCAGACGCCGGAAGCGTTCTGGAACGCGGTGGCGCATGCGCGGCCGATTACCATTGGCTTGAATTGCGCGCTCGGCGCCAAGGAAATGCGCGCGCATATCGACGAACTCGGCCGCGTCGCCGATACCTTCGTCTGCGCCTATCCGAATGCCGGCCTGCCTAACGAATTCGGCTATTACGACGAGAGCCCGGAGTTCATGTCCGAGCTGATCGGCGAATTCGCCTCCGCCGGTCTGGTCAATGTCGTCGGCGGCTGCTGCGGCACGACGCCGGATCACATCTCCGCCATCGCCAGGGCGGTCAAGGGCAAGGCGCCGCGCGTCGTGCCGGAGATTACGCCGCAACTGCGGCTGTCGGGCCTCGAAGCCTTCGCGCTGACGCCGCAAATCCCCTTCGTCAATGTCGGCGAGCGCACCAACGTCACCGGCTCGGCGAAGTTCCGCAAGCTGGTGACCGCCGGCGATTACACCGCGGCGCTGACCATCGCGCGCGACCAGGTCGAGAACGGCGCGCAGATCATCGACGTCAACATGGACGAAGGCCTGCTCGACTCGGAAGAGGCGATGAAGACCTTCCTCAACCTCATCGCCGCCGAGCCGGACATCGCGCGCGTGCCGGTGATGGTGGATTCATCGAAGTTTTCGGTGATCGAAAACGGCCTCAAATGCCTGCAAGGCAAGGCGGTGGTCAATTCGATCTCGATGAAGGAGGGCGAAGAGTCCTTCATCGAACATGCCAGGGTCGTGCGCCGTCACGGCGCCGCGGTCGTCGTCATGGCCTTCGACGAGAAGGGCCAGGCCGACACCTACCAACGCAAGACCGAAATCTGCGCGCGCGCCTACGAGATCCTGGTCAACAAGGTCGGCTTCCCGCCGCAGGACATCATCTTCGACCCCAACATCTTCGCCATCGCCACCGGCATGGAGGAGCACAACAATTACGGCGTCGATTTCATCGAGGCGACGCGCTGGATCCGCGCCAACCTGCCGCACGTTCACATCTCCGGCGGTGTGTCGAACCTGTCGTTCTCGTTCCGCGGCAATGAGCGCGTGCGCGAGGCGATGCACTCGGTGTTCCTGTATCACGCCATCAAGGCCGGCATGGACATGGGCATCGTCAATGCCGGGCAGATGGCGGTCTATGACGACCTCGATCCCGAATTGCGCGAAGCCTGCGAGGACGTCGTTCTCAACAAGCGCCCCGACGCCTCGGAGCGCCTGCTGGCGCTGGCCGACAAATTCCGCGGCGCCGGGCAGGAGGCCAAGCAGGTCGATCTCAAGTGGCGCGAGCAGCCGGTGGAAAAGCGGCTGGCGCATGCGCTGGTGCACGGCATTACCGACTTCGTCGAGGCCGACACCGAGGAAGCGCGGGTGAAGCTGCCGCGTCCGCTCGACGTCATCGAAGGTCCGCTGATGGACGGCATGAACATCGTCGGCGACCTGTTCGGCTCCGGCAAGATGTTCCTGCCGCAGGTGGTGAAATCGGCGCGCGTCATGAAGCAGGCGGTCGCTTACCTGATGCCGTTCATGGACAAGGAAAAGGCCGAGCGCCGCGCCGCCGGTGGCGCGCAGGAGCGCTCGTCCAACGGCAAGATCATCATGGCGACGGTGAAGGGCGACGTGCACGATATCGGCAAGAACATCGTCGGCGTCGTGCTCCAGTGCAACAATTACGAAGTCATCGATCTCGGCGTCATGGTGCCGGCGGCGAAGATTCTGGAAACCGCCAAGGCCGAGAAGGCGGATATCATCGGCCTGTCCGGATTGATCACGCCGTCGCTCGACGAGATGTGCCACGTCGCGGCCGAGATGGAGCGGCAGGGCCTCGACCTGCCGCTGATGATCGGCGGCGCGACCACCAGCCGTGTGCACACGGCGGTGAAGATCCATCCGAACTACCGGCGCGGCCAGGCGGTCTATGTCAACGATGCCAGCCGCGCGGTCGGCGTGGCGCAGGCCTTGATGTCGGCCGACAACAGAGCGGGCTACGTCTCCGACCTGCGCGCCGAGTATCGCAAGATCGCCGACGCGCACGCCCGCGCGCAGGAAGACAAGGCGCGGCTGTCGCTCACGGCCGCGCGCGCCAATGCGCTCAAGGCCGACTGGTCGGGCGCTTACGTGCCGCCTCGCCCAAGCTTCATCGGCGCGCAAATCATGGCGGACTATCCGGTGTCCGATCTGGTCGGCGTCATCGACTGGACGCCGTTCTTCCAGACCTGGGAACTGTCCGGCCGCTACCCCGCCATTCTCGAGGACGAGAAGGTCGGCGAAGCCGCGCGCTCGCTCTACAAGGATGCCCGCGCGATGCTGGACAAGATCGTCGCCGAGAAGTGGTTCAAGGCGAGCTGCGCCTTCGGCTTCTGGCCGGCGAATGCCGTCGGCGACGACATTCACGTCTACGCCGACGAGGCGCGCGACAAGCCAATCCAGGTGCTGCACGGCCTGCGCCAGCAGTTGTCCAAGCGCGAAGGCCGGGCGAATGCGTCGCTCTCGGATTTCGTCGCGCCGCGCGACTCAGGTCTCAAGGATTACATCGGCGCTTTCACGGTCACGGCAGGCATCGGCGAGGATGTCATCGCCGAGCGCTTCAAGCGCGCCAATGACGATTACTCGGCGATCATGGTGTCGGCTTTGGCCGATCGTCTGGCCGAGGCCTTTGCCGAGCGTCTGCACCAGAACGTGCGCAAGGAGTTCTGGGGCTATGCGGCGAACGAACAGCTGTCCAACGAGGACCTCGTCGCCGAAAAGTATCAGGGCATCCGCCCGGCGCCGGGCTATCCGGCGCAGCCCGATCACACCGAGAAGGGCGCGTTGTTCGAACTGCTGCAGGCGGAGCGCATCGGCGTCAAGCTGACCGAGAGCTATGCGATGTGGCCGGGCGCGGCGGTGTGCGGGCTGTATTTCAGCCATCCGCAGGCGCACTACTTCGGCGTCGGCAAGATCGAGCGCGATCAGGTCGAGGATTACGCGCGCCGCAAGGGCTGGAGCGTCGAGGAAACCGAGCGCTGGCTGGCGCCGGTGCTCAATTACAATCCGAACGCGGTGCCGAAGATCGCGGCGGCGTAACTCCGCCGTCATTTCGGGGGCGCCGTAGCCCGGATGGAGCGCAGCGCAATCCGGGGGGCAGCGTACAATGGGCTGTTCGAATCACATGCTACAGTCTCTCTCGGCCTTATGGTGAGGGCCGCTGCGAAGCAGCGCGTCTCGAATACCAGAAGTCGGCTATAGCCGACTTCTGGTATTCGATGCCGATATCGGGCAAGTCCGATATCGGCGGCCTCCCATCCTTCGAAATGGCGCGTTCCACGCCTCCTCAGGATAAGGCGGGGTGGGGTGGTGACGACTTGCTGAATTTTGGGTTAAGGCGCTTTCGGGCTCAATACCGAGGCGAACATTACGGCGGCGGATGGCCGATTTTTTCTATATTCAATCCGTTCTTTGAATTCGGCATAACGATCAGTAAGGTCGTAAACGTATTCCGTGATGGCATAAACAAGCGCTTGAAGGTCCTCGGCGTCGTCGCGCGAGATGGCGCTTTCTTCGTCAGGATGCGCAGCTAGGTTTCTGAACGCATGGAGCTCCTGGCTCCAATTATACAAGCGTTCGTCGATTATATTTTTTTCCTTTAGCCTTTTGATGCCTGCCGCAAGCATGATCGGTTTAGTGTTTCTTACTGTCGTCTTCTCGGGCGTTTCTACCTTCAATATGTCACGACAAAGAGCTTCAAGGGCTCGGCCCAACATTGCACAAGCAGCGATGTGCGCGCCTGCCTGTAAACAGCGTTCGGCTTCCAATAAGGACTCTGTTGCGACTTTTGGAATTCGATAACTAGAGAATGTTTTTGGTGGTTTGGGATAAATTCGCACCACTTCTGAGAACTCGTCATACTCCGCATCGAAATTCTCGAAGCGAATCTGTTGAGCTTCTCCGGCCAATAAGGTGCTGCAGCGCGGGCACTTGCCAATATGAAGTCGCGTGCAATGCGGACCATTATCCTCGTCGAGGAACCGGCGTTCCGCGCGCCCTTCCTCGATTGCCGCGACCTTTGCTTTGCATTGGGGGCAATCCACAATAAAGGTGCTGTCCTGTGCCATTGATCGATCCGTTCGCGATAAGATAGATATTCTACGCCTGACGGTGGCGGTGCGCTACTCTCTGTCTTAAAAAGCGAAAGCGAGCAGAGTCTTAAGGAGTGAAGGCGAGCAGAAATCGTAGTCCGGATGAAGCACAGCGCAGTGCGGGGACGATGGCCCCGCCCCGGATTTCGCTCCGCTAATCCGGGCTACAGGAAACCGGGGACGAACGCGCGTATCAGAGTAGGCCAACGTTTGTGCCTATTAGATAATGTGCTGTTTCCGCTGCTCGCGGCGGTCTCCTACTACGCGGCGTTCTCTTGGTTGCCGCGCGGCATCAAGGCCGCAAGAACGACCGCGACGAGGACGAGCGCAGGCACGTCTCCGATCAGGTGGCCGTGCTCGCCGGCGTCGCTCAGGGACTGCGCGCCCATGTCCTTGTGGGCGTGGGGGTTGCGCGCCGCAATGAGGAGAAAAACACCCAGCGTCGCGTAGATGCCGACGATCATCATAAGATAGTGCGAATGGCCGTGGCCCCAGGTCCAGCCCGACGGCCATACCAGACCCAGCGGATACAGAGCAAAGCATAGCAGGCCGATAACGATCAGGGCGATGCGCAGATAAAGCAGGCGTCGTGCATCGGACATTTCCCAGATCTCCCTTCCGGTGTTCTCAGGAATAGGCGGTCAGCGGATCAATGATGGTGGCGGCTTCGTTGACCCTGATAATCATCCGCGCGTCATGCCGAGTATCGCGGCGGCTGACAACCGCTGCACGATAGTACGGCGGTCAGACTCTTCCGTATCTATACGTAATTAGCACCGGTTCGCGCCTGTGGCTTGGTATGCTGAGGGCGGGGACGGCGACGATGACTCTTCTGGCTTATGGTTGCATCGAGCAGCAACCGGATGGCCGTTGGCTATGCCGGCGCGCTACAACCGTGAATGGCCGGTATGGGCCAGTTGATGTCGCGGCCGGACAGGCCTTCGCACTGCGTTCAGCCTTTGCCGGCTTCGACGATTTCGCAGCCCACCTCGCGGCGGTCGCCGTCGACGGATCGTCAAGGCCGCCGCATGAATGGTGACAACTGGCATTCGGCGACATTAGAACGCATAAAAAACACCGGAGAGGTTGCTCTCCGGTGTTCGCTTTTCGAGGGGTGGAGGACGTTCGGCCCGGTTGCTAGAAAGCTCCGAGCAGAACCGCGCCGACGAACGCGAACACGGCGCACACAGCGAGCACGTTGAAACGTAGAGCAAAGTCCACGAGCGCCTCCCTGGTTGTTTAAAAACACATAGCATGATCGTGCCCGGAGCCCGAAGCGAATTGCAGGGCCTCGGCTGAAAATTGGTCCGCTGCGTTATGCGGCTTCGGAATGACTCCTTAACCGGTTGAAGCCGCGCCGCTATTGATGCCGTTGCCACGAAGTTGGGCAGATGGGCGGCGGACGTCCCGATCGATTTTGCGCCGAACGAGGCCGATGGTGGGCGAACATAAACAATTTGTGCGGTGCAATCGGCGCACGCCCGGCGATTTTGCATAGGCGATCGCTTTCGGCATCCGCGCTCCGATGCAACCGGAAGCCATCCTTGACGGCGCGACGGGTGCTGCATACCCAAGACCAGCGCCGTTCGTTCGCAAGCGAATGGCCGACAGGGCGCGACCGTCGAGTCGCGTCTGCAATAGAAGTCATGGGAGGACTTATGCGTTATTTTCGAGCGCTCGGCTCAGCGCTGCTCGGTTTCGCGCTGCTGGCATCGGTGTCCGCGCCATCGCGGGCGGCGGATTGGCCGAGCCGTACGGTGCGGTTCATCATTCCGCTCGGGCCCGGCTCCGGCGCCGACATCACCGCGCGTATCCTGGCCGACAAGCTGCAGGTCAAATGGGGCCAGCCCGTCGTCGTCGAAAACCGCCCGGGCGGCGACGCCATCATCGCGATGAATACCGTCATCAATGCCAATGACGATCACGTGCTGCTGTTCGCGCCGGCCTCGACCTTCACCGCGCATCCGCTGCTGCACGAGAAGCTGCCTTATGACCGCGATGCCCTGGTGCCGATCGCGCGCGTCACCAATACGCTGATCGCGCTCGGCGTGCCGGCCGATCTCGGCGTCTCGAGCGTCAAGGAGCTGGTCGGCAAGATCAAGGCCGCCCCGGGCAAGCTGAACTATGCGTCGGTCACCGGCGCCAACGATCTGCTGTTCGCCGCGTTCCTGAAAACCGAACAGCTCAACATGGTCAAGGTGCCGTACAAGGACCCGGTCACCGCCATCAACGATGTCGCCGAAGGCCGCATCCAGGCGTTCGTCGGCGCCTATGCCATTATGCGTCCGCGCGTCGAGCAGGGCAAAGTGAAGGTGATCGCGCTGACCAACGTGCAACACGCGGCGATGCTCAATGCCATCCCGACCGCATCCGAGGCCGGCTATAAATCGCTGGAGCTGGATGGCCTTGTCGGTGTGTTGGGTCCGAAGTCGGTGGCGCCGGCGGTGCGCGAGAAGATCGCGGCCGACATGCGCGAGATCCTCAACGATCCGTCCGTCAACCCGAAGCTTGCCGCCACCGGGCAGGTGGTCAATCCCGGCTCGCCGAGCGAATTCGCCGCCGCGCTCAAGGAGCAGACCGGCAAGGTCGTCGAGATCGGCAAGGTGCTCGGCATCAAGCCGGCGCAGTAATCGGCGCCTGTTCACGCCATCATCCGCCCCGGCAACGGGGCGGATTTTTTTGTGCCGTGCGTCGCGCGCGGCCGGGCGCGCGAGCGCCGCGTTAACGCTTCCTTATCCTTATCGCTTTCCTTCAGCGAAACATTGAAGTCTCATTAAATATAGAGGCCGCATTTTACCGGCCATGAAAGCCGGACCGCGTTTTTTCCTTGGCTGTGGCTTTGCTGTGCTGCTGGCGCTGGCCGGCTGCGGCCGCAGCGCCATGTGGCAGGGCGACCGCGCCGCGTGGCGCGGGCAGGCCGAGGCGCAATGCATGCAATCGGGCGCCGTCAAGATCGGCAGCGGTGTCGTGCGTATCGCGCCGATCGAAGGGCCGGGCGTTTGCGGCGCGGATTTCCCGCTCAAGGTCGCCGCGCTCGGCGAAGGCGGCGCGAGCTATGGCTACGCCGATGCGCCGCCACGGCCGCCGGGCGGCGTCGGGCGTAACATGCCCGACTGGCCGGCGAGCCAGCCGCGTTATTCAACGCCAGCCGCGCAAGCGCCGGCACCGGCCAGTTACAATGTCCTGCCGCCGCCGAATGGCGCGCAGATGCGCTGGGTGCCGGGCCCGGCGCCGGTCAACGCGCCGTCCGAGGCGCCTGCGGCCAATGCGCCTTACCAATTGGCGCCGCAAATGGGCGCGCCGCAGGTGAGGGCGCCGCAGACTTATCGTCCGTCGGGCTATCAGCAGCCGCAGCCGGCGGCGGATGACGATGAGCCGCAGCCCGCCGGCGGCGCGCCGATGTCGATTTACGCGCCGGGTGTGACGCCGCGCGACGATATTCCCGACGACGCCGTGTTGCCGAATGGCCGCCGGCCGTCCACGCAGCCGCAATCGAATTACGATCTGCCACCGGCGCAACAGCGCGCGACCTATTCGCCGCCGCCGCTCGGTCCCGCGCGGGATTCCCAGTTCGGTCCGCCGATGAAGACCGGCGCGATCACGCCGGTGACGGTGACGCCGGCGGCGACCTTGTCATGCCCGATCGTCTCGGCGCTCGACCGCTGGGTCAGCGGTGGCGTGCAGCCGGCGGCGCTGCACTGGTTCGGATCGCCGGTGGTCGAGATCAAGCAGATATCGGCCTACTCGTGCCGGCAGATGAACGGCGCCGGCGGCCACGGCATTTCAGAACATGCGTTCGGCAACGCGATAGACATTGCCGCCTTCACGCTGGCCGACGGCCGCAAGATTTCGGTGCAGAAAAGTTTTCGTGACGGCACGCCGGAGGAGCAGGGCTTCCTGCACGACGTCCAGCTCTTCGCCTGCGAGACGTTCACGACGGTGCTGGCGCCAGGCTACAACGCCGCGCATTACAATCACATCCATGTCGATCTGATGCGGCGCGCCAGCGGCCGCCGGCCATGCCGGCCCGACGCGGTGCCGGGCGAAGTCGTCGCCGCCAAAGCGCGCGCCGTCTACGCCGCCAGGCATGGCGGCAAGGATTTCACGGGATCGATTGGCGACAGGGACAAGCTCAAGAAATTGCTGGATGCGATTCCCGGCGCTGATGGCCTCGACGACGAGGACGCCGGCGATTCCGTGACCGGCTCGATCGGCGGCGACGATGACGTCACCGGATCGATCCCGGAAAAACCGCGTGGCTGGCCGGTGGTCGTGCGGCCGCGCGCGGCGGCGACGACGAAAAACCCGGCCGACTTCTAGAATTTTGCGCGCTAGACCGTCGCGTCGATCAGCATCGCGGCGAACAGAATCAAACCGGCATCGCGATTGGAGCGGAACAGCTTCAGGCACAGCGCCGGATCATCGATGTCGACGCGCCGCACCTGCCAGACGAGATGGATGGCGAAGCCGGCAACGCCGGCGAGCCAGATCCAGCCGCCGCCCGCCATCAATCCGGCCATGCCGATCAGCGCGACGGCGGCGGCATAGAAAACCGTCAATGCGAGCCTGGTGTTGTCGCCGAACAGCAGCGCGGTCGACTTGATGCCGATCATCATGTCGTCCTCGCGGTCCTGATGGGCATAGATCGTGTCGTAGGCGATCACCCAGCAGATCGAACCGGCGTAGAGAATGACCGGCGCCCAGTCGAGCCGGCCGAACGCCGCCGGCCAGCCCATCAGCGCGCCCCAGGAGAAAGCCAGGCCGAGAAAAATCTGCGGCCAGTAGGTGATGCGCTTCATGAACGGATAGACGGCGACGACGACGAGCGAGGCGAGCCCGGTGAAGATCGTGAAGAGATTGAATTGCAGCAGCACGGCGAGGCCGACCAGCGCTTGCGCCAGCATGAAGATCGTCGCCTGCTTCACGGTCACCTGACCCGAGGGAATGGGCCGCGAGCGCGTGCGTTCGACCTTGCCGTCGAGATCGCGATCGACCAGATCGTTCCAGGTGCAGCCGGCGCCGCGCATGGCGAAGGCGCCAATGAAGAACAGGATGATGTGCCAGCCGTTCGGCGAGCGATCCATCGCCAGCCCGGTCAGGCCGACTGACCACCAGCACGGCATCAGCAAAAGCCACGAGCCGATCGGGCGGTCGAGGCGGGCCAGCCTCAGATAGGGCCGGGCCGCGGCGGGTGCGCGCAGATCGACCCAGTTATCGGTCGCATCGGCGACGCGTCCGCCGCTGTCGCTCATTTGCCGAGCGCGCTGCCGCTGAGTGTGTCGAAAGTGCCGCGGCCGGTTTTGACGTTCGAGGAGTCGGGGACCGGCGCGTTGAGCGCGTCGCTCAGGCTCGGGCCGCGCGGCTTCGGCGGGGCGGCGGCGACTTCGCAAACCCGCGTGCGGATTTCATTCGTCTTCGCATGGTTCTTGGTCATGTTCTCGACGACTTCCTTCGGGATCTGGCACTTCTCGAAGTTCGTGCTGACGAACTTGACCATCTTGCCTTCGGACGCGGAGAACTCGTTGAACAGCCGGCAGGCGACCGCGGGCGGCACCTTCTTCTTGCCGGCGGCCTGGATCGCCTTGCCTTTCTTGTCGGCGTCGGTGCGCAGCACCATGAAGTCCTTGAAGCAGGGCGGCTCCTGCTGCGGCTGCTGCTGCCGAAGTCCGATCGAGGGCTGGAAACCCTGCGACGGCGGCGGCGCAAAGCCCTGCTGCGGCGGAGCCTGGCCGGCGCCGGGCGCGGGCCAGGCGCCCGACGGCGCCGGTTGCGCGGCGCCCGGAGCGGGCCAGCCGCCTGAGGGCGCCTGCGCGGGCTCGACCGACTGCGAGGCCGGCGCCGGCCACGCGCCGGCAGGCTGCTGCTGGCTCGGGGGCGGGGCAGGCCAGGCGGCCTGGGCGTTGGCGACGCCGGATGCGATCGCGCTCAGACCGAGCGGCAGGAGGCAGGCGGCAATGTTGAAAGCCCGGCACAGGCGCATCGACGGAATCCTTTCCCGACCACCGGCAGTTTACACAAGCGGTTGGTCGTGCGGAGGCTTATAACAACCCGGCGAATGCGTCGGGAAGGCGGCATTTTGCGCTAAATCGACGCTCTCGCGGGCTGCCCTTTGCCCAGCTTCCACCGCTCCATGCCCGTTCCGGACATCGGATAAAACCGTTCAAACCGCAGCAAACTCATGCCCCGCTACGATTTCCGCACGCCGCGCGTCTTTGTCGATGCCCCCCTTCGCCAGGGCGCCGAAGTTCCGCTCGACCGCGACCAGGCGAATCACCTGTGCAACGTGCTGCGGTTGAAGGCCGGCGACGCGGTGCTGTTGTTCAACGGCCGCGACGGCGAATGGGGCGCGGCGCTGACCGGAACCGGCAAGCGCGCGCTGCTCGCCGGCATCGACAGGCAATTGCGCCCGCAGCCGGCGGCCAGCGATCTCGACTTCCTGTTTGCGCCGCTCAAGCACGCGCGTCTCGATTACGTGGTGCAGAAGGCGGTCGAACTCGGCGTGTCGCGGCTGCGGCCGGTGCTCACCCGGCACACGCAGGTGACGCGTATCAATCTCGACCGCATGCGCGCCAATGTCGTCGAGGCGGCGCAGCAATGCGGCGTGCTGACCATCGCCGACGTGACCGAACCGGTTCAGCTCAAGACAATTGCCGAGACCGATCCCGATCGGCTGCTGATCTTCTGCGACGAGGATGCCGACGTCGCCGATCCGCTCGCGGCTCTCGCCAAAGCACGGCCGCGGCCGAGTGCGCTGCTACCCGACGCCGCGCTGACGGCGATGCCGATGGCGGTGCTGATCGGGCCCGAAGGCGGGTTTTCGGAAGAGGAACGCGCGATGCTGGTAAAGCGGCCGAACGTTGTGCGGTTGTCGCTCGGGCCGTTGATCATGCGCGCCGACACGGCCGCCGTCGCCGCGCTGACATTGACGCAAGCGGTGCTGGGCAACTGGAAAGCCTGACAGATGGCGGCACTTTCGGCGCGGCTGCCGGCACTGCGCCGGCAGCCAACGCCGCAACACCTGGTGGCCAGCCAGCCTCGTTGCGCCAAGCGAGTAACGCCAAGCGCGTTACGCCACAATACGGTTACGCAAATACGGTTACACACGTCAACGCGGCCACAAACCTCGACGCGACATACCAACGCAAACAACGCGGCCGCACGCGACCACGCATCACGAACAAACAACTTTTTTACTGACGCAACGAAACGCAACCGGAACTACAACGCGCACGCAACGCACAGGCCATGTCGGCGACAAACGCGGAACCGACATCGCGGCAGCGAATCCACGAACGCGACTCGATTCGTGCGAGCCGGATGATGCAGCGATGCAAGCCGAGTCACGAGTCCGGCGGTCATCGAATCTGTGGTCAACTCGGCTGACGCGCCGACGAATTTGTGACCAACGCGAAATTGCGGCGTCTTGTGGCGCCTTGCGGCGTCTTGTGGCGCCTTGCGGCGTCTTGGCGCGGCTTGCGGCGATGTCCGCGACATTTCCTTTTCCGCCTTTCCGCTGACCGGCGGATTGCGCTAGGATGGTGGCCCAGCGGGAGTTCAATTCATGTTCGGTTTGGATCGTTTCGCGCGCTTTGCCGCCGCATCAGCCTTGGCCGCCCTGACCGTGGCCGGGTTTTCCGGCGGGACCCAGGCCGCCAGTTGGCTCGAAAAGGGCATCTACCTGTCGGGAACGAATTTCGATGGCGATGTGCCGGCCTGCGAGGCGGCGCTCGGCACGATCACCAGCCGGTTCGAGAGCACGCAAAGCGGGTTCTGGAACTCAAGCGTGCAGATCCTGGGCTACGAGAAGGTGCGGCAGGTGGCGTTCAGCCCCTGGGCGCGCGGCACCATCCCGCGCCGATTCTGCACCGCGACCGCCGAGGTCAGCGATGGCCGCAAGCACCGGGTCGATTATTTCATCACCGAGGATGGCGGCATGATCGGCGCCACCTGGGGCGTGACGTATTGCCTGGTCGGCTTCGATCCCAGCATGGCCTACAGCCCGGCCTGCAAGATGGCCCGCCCCTGACGGACGGCAGGAACCCTGCAATCGGCGAGAGCGCGGTGCCGGCACAGAGCCGGGCCGTCCTTTTTGTGGGCCGCTGTACGCTGTTCGTACCGTTTTGTTCTTGAAACGTTCGCGTCATTCAGGCTAGGTTTCCGGGAAACTTTGCCATCGATCAATTCAGTTTTTGTTCTGGTGAGGGGCTAATGGCGGGGATGTCCAGGCATCGACTTGGCGGGATTGCGTTGGTCAGGCCACGGATCGCGCCTTTCGCCCGCTCGGCGGCGCTGACGCTGGCGTTCGTATTCCTGTTTGCCGTCGTCGCCTTGGCGCAAGCCAGCGCGCAGGAGGACCGGCGGCAGAACGCGCCGGGGCGGTTCGATTTCTACGTGCTGTCGCTGTCCTGGTCGCCGTCATACTGCGAGGCGGCGGCCGAGCGCGCCGCGGGCCGCAGGCCCGATCAGCAATGCGCCGGACGGCCTTATGCCTTCGTCGTCCATGGCCTGTGGCCGCAATACGACAGGGGCTTTCCCTCTTACTGCAAAGTGCCGGCGCCGCGGCTCAACCGCGCCATTGTCGGCGCGATGCTCGATCTGATGCCGAGCCCGCCGCTGGTCTATCACGAGTGGGACCGGCACGGGACCTGCTCGGGCCTGTCGGCGAACGGCTATTTCGAGACCGTCCGCAAGGCGCGCGCGGTGGTGAAAATCCCGCCGGATTATCTGGAGCGCGACAAGCCCCGTCTGGTTTCGCCGGGCGAGGTCGCCAACGCCTTCGTCGCCGCCAATCCCGGACTGACGCATGATGCGCTGGCGGTGACCTGCGACAGCAAGCGCTTGAGCGAGGTGCATGTCTGCCTCGGCAAGGATTTTTCCTTCCACGCCTGTCCCGAAACGGCGCGGCGGTCGTGCCGGCGCGACAAGGTCGTCATGCCGGCGATGCGCGGCGGCTGAGAAAAACTGTTTTATCCGTCGATCGCGCGCGAAGGCGTGTCGCGCCTGTCATCGTGACTCGGCGATTGCGTTAAACGCGTGCTAACGCTCGCAACCCTTGGCTATGGAAAAGCCGAAACGCAATCTCGCTTGCCGGGCAATTTAGCGGCACGATCGAAGCGCTTGAATGCGTCGAACGGCATCGGTGCCGGGCGTGCCGATGAGACACAGCGCCGGGCGGCCAATGACACGAGTCAAAGATCATATCCGTTTTGTCATGTGGTTCGTCGGCCTCAGCTATATCGCGCTGTGGCCGATGATCGTGCCGGGCGGCATCGTCGCCTGGCTGTTGCCGGCGGACGCTGCGGCGCAGGCGCAGCTTTCCTGCGCCGGTTTCGTCATCACGCCTTTGCAGGGCCTGTGCCGGTCGCATCAGATGCTGCAGTTGCCGCCGGGCCTGCATCTGATCGGCGCGCTGGCGGCTTTCGGCGTCTCGGTGCGGATTTTCTGGCTGCTGCTGCGGCGGCTGGTCCGCGCCCTGCTGCCGCGAAACGCACAAACCTCGCTGTCGTCGGTGCGTCTGCGTGTCGCGCTGAAGGAACCGCTGGTGCGGTCGATCCGGCGGCGCTTTTATCGGTCGCCACCGCCGCGCTGGGTGCCGCGGCGCGATCATTTCGGCCTGCGCGGCACGCCGCGTTGAACGCCGGCGATTTATGGCGTAACGGGACGGCGCGCATACGCGCCCAGCCCAAAGCGCGCTCTCGCGCGCCGATCGGCGAGCCGCCCTTGCAGTTTTTTCGATGAACTATCGTCACGCCTTCCATGCCGGCAGTTTCGCCGACGTGTTCAAGCACGCGGTCGTCGCCCGTATTCTCGATTATCTCTGCGAGAAGCCGGCGGCGTTTCGCGTGATCGACACCCATGCCGGCGCCGGTCTGTACGATCTGACGAGCGCGGAGGCCAAGCGCGGCGGCGAGTGGCAGGACGGCATCGGCCGACTGGTCGCGGCGGCCGAGGCTGGCGAACTGGCGAGCGATGTCGCCGTTCTGCTCAAGCCGTATCTCGACGTCATCGGCGCGCTCAACGAACGCGGCAGGCTCAAGCTCTATCCCGGTTCGCCGGCGCTGGCCCGCGCCTTTCTCCGCGCGCAGGACAAATTGATCGCCTGCGAGATCGAGCCGCACGCGGCCTCGCTCCTCGCGCGGCACCTGGCCAATGACGGCCGCATCAAGACCATCGGCATCGACGGCTGGACCGCGCTGTCGGCTTACGTGCCGCCGCCGGAGCGTCGCGGCCTGGTGCTGGTCGATCCGCCGTTCGAAGAGGACGCCGATTTCCATCGCCTGTCGCATTCGCTCGGCATTGCCTACGGCAAATGGCCGACCGGGGTTTACGCGCTCTGGTACCCGATTAAGGGCCGCGGCGAGGCCGATGCCTTCGCCAAGCGCGTCCGCAAGCTCGGCATCGCCAAGGTGCTGCGCGCCGAACTGCTGGTTTCGCCGGTCAGGGACCAGACCCGGCTCAACGGCTCCGGCCTCATCCTGGTCAACCCGCCGTGGAAGCTGGAAGCCGAGCTGAACGTCCTTTTGCCGGCTCTGGCCAAATTGCTTGCGCGTGAAACCGATGGTGGCAGCCTGCGGCTCGATTGGCTGGCCGGCGAACATTAGTCTATTGCGCTGCATCAACCGGCTATTTGATCCGCTCTCGCCTCTTTCCCCGCGCGCCCACTTAGTGTGTAGTTGAAACATTGGCAGTGGCGTTCCGTCTCCTTGTTTGGGGGCCGGCGGAATAACTGAGGCCCGAAAGAGGCCGACGCTTTCCCGTTGTTGGAAGCCGTGCCATTCGCCGCGCGTGGGGCCGGCGATGGACTAGCGGGGAGGATCGTCTCGATGGCTCAGAGTGGAGTGGTGAAGTTCTTTAATACGGAACGGGGCTACGGCTTTATCAAACCGGATGACGGCGCGCGCGATGTGTTCGTGCACATCACGGCCGTCGAGCAGGCCGGGCTGAAGGCGTTGAACGAGGGGCAGAAGATCACCTTCGACGTCGAGCCCGATAAAAAAGGCAAGGGCCCGAAAGCCGTCAATCTGATCGTCAGTTAGCAAGACACTTCAAGGTCGACGAGCAAGGCTTCGCGACCAGCATGGCTTCGCGACCAGCAAGGCTTCGCGACCAGCAAGGCTTCGCGATGCGCTTGCGACAGCGTCGCGACTTTGCGCTAGAAAAGTGTCGCGTGCGTGCCTTCGGGTGCGCGCGGGCGCTCAAGCTTTGTCTTCACCGGCGCGGCCGATAAGGTTCGCGCGAGCTAACGGAATTTGTCCATGATGATCCTGCGTCACAGTCCCGCGTCGCCTTTTGTCCGCAAGGTGAAAATTGCCGCCGAGCTGCTCGGTCTCTCGAACCAAATCGAATTGCAGGACGCCGACACGGCGGCGCCGGAAAATTCATTCCTCGGCCAGAATTCGCTGGGCAAGATCCCGACGCTGATCCTCGAAGACGGCACCACGCTGTTCGACTCGCGCGTCATCCTCGATTATCTCGACCATCTCGCCGGCGGCGGCCGCATCGTGCCGGCCGAGCCGAAGGCGCGCTTTGCCGCCTTGCGCCTGCAAGCCTTGTGCGACGGCGTGCTCGATGCCGCGCTGCTGATCGTCTATGAGGGCCGCTTCCGTCCGGCCGAGATGAAAGTGCAGGCCTGGGTCGATCGACAAACCGGCAAGATCGATCGCGCATTGGCGGAGCTTGAGGCATCGCCGCCGGCACTGACCACCCCGCCGGATGTCGGACAGATCACGCTCGCCTGCGCGCTCGGCTATTGCGATCTCAGGCTCGGCGGCACCTGGCGCCAGAAATATCCAAAGCTGGTGGCCTGGCACGACCAATTCGCAGCGCGCGTGCCGGCTTTCGCCAAGACGAAGATGCCGTAGCCCAAGCGGTCTTGGCCGTTCGGATCGGCGGACGTGAAAAAGCCCCGGCGCGGGATCAGCGCCGGGGCGTTCAGTCTGGTGCTCAGTCACAGCCTTCTTGGAGTTCCGAAGCGATCCGGACCTAGAAGCGGTAGTTGAGGCCGGCGCGAATGATGTTGGTGTGATAGCTCGATCCGACGCCGGCGAGGGTCGGGCCGTCGCCAAGATCGACGTAGAGGTACTCGACCTTCGCGGTGAGGGGACCCGAGATCGCCGCTTCGACGCCGCCACCCAGCGTCCAGCCCGTCTTGCTGTCGCTGACGGTGCCGAGGCCGGCGACCGAGTTTTCGATATCGCCGAAGGCGACGCCGCCGGTCAGGTAAGGCAGAATGCTGCCGGTCGAACCCATCGCGTAGCCGAAACGGCCGCGCACGGTGGCGAGCCAGTTGTTCCTGACGCTCGAGTCATTGGCCTTGATCCAGTTCATGTCGCCTTCGAGGCCATAGACCCACGGCCCGGTCTGGAAGTTATAGCCAAGCGTGCCGCCGACCAGGCCGCCATTGGACCCGGAGCCGAACGAGCCGCCGCCATTGATGCCGACATAGGGGCCGGTCCAGTTGTAGAGCGCCGGCGCCGTATACACAGGCGCCTTGGTCGCCATGCGCGCGGGCATATCAGCAGCCTGCGCCGACGCGATGCCGAGCGACAGTAAACCCGCGGAAGCGAGAAGAAACTTTTTCATGACGCACCTCATCTGTTCGAATGCACTGTGGCTTCGTTAGAAGTCATTCGGACGGACGCAAAGGCGCCGTCCCCCGATGACAAACAAACGCGCGGCCTGCGACTCCGTTCCACGGACGTGTCATGCGAATAGTTTGTATGGCGCGGATGCAACACGTCATGGAACTTTGGGGACCTGAGTTCCATCGTGGCGCGGGGGCGAAGTGTTTGGTTACTCAACCGCCAACAAAAAACCCCGGACCGAAGTCCGGGGTTTTTCGCAACTTGCGTTGGATCGCGCTTAGAAGCGGTAGTTGAGGCCACCGCGCACGATGTTGCTCTTGAAGTCGGTGCTCGAACCGATCGGGGCGCTGGCGTCCTTCAGATCGACGTAGAGGTACTCGATCTTCGCCGTCCACGGGCCCGCAACCGCGGCTTCGAGACCGCCACCGAGCGTCCAGCCGGCCTTGGTCGTCGACGTGCTGCCGAAGCCGGAAGCCGAAGTCTTGACGTCGCCGACGGCGAGACCGCCGGTCACGTAAGGCAGGAAGCGATCGAAGGCGTAGCCGACGCGGCCGCGCGCGGTGCCGAGCCAGGTGTTCTTGGCTTCGCAGGTGACGCCGACGGCGCAGGTGGCCGAGCCCTTGATGTTGCTCCAGTCGATATCGCCTTCGAGGCCATAGACGATCTGGTTGACCTGATAGTTGAAGCCGAGCGTGCCGCCGACGAGGCCGCCCGACGTGTTGAAATCACCACCGGTCGAGAGCGGACCGCTGACCGAGGCATTGCCCCAGCCGCCGCCGCCGTTGATACCGGCGTAGAAGCCGGACCAGTTGTAGATCGGGGCATAGATCGGCGCCTTGGTCGGCATCGCCTGACGGCGAGGCAGATCGGCCGCATTGGCGGCGCCCACAGTGAAAACCGCCATCGCAGCGGCCAGGAAAACAACGCGCTTCATTCTTACTTCTCCGTCGTGTAGCCCCAAAACCTGGCCGGACAGTATTCGCTTTTATCGGAGCGTCTAGTGCAAATATGTCACACAAAACAATAAGTTATCGTGTTCTCGACAACACGCGAACGACAATGAAAAGACACCTTGCCGCCGCATTTCGGGCAGGTGAATGCCATGAATTCTGCAGCCGAATACTTGGGTCTTGGAATATTAACGGTATGTTTACGCTACCGGCCAGTGGGCGGCGTTCCGATACCGTGCGGCCAAAGAATAAGCCCCGGACTTTTCGGTCCGGGGCTTCAAAGGATCCGGTGTGCCGCCTGGGTTGGCGGGCCGGGGCGCGCGGCTAGAAGTGATAGTTGACGCCGACGCGGATGAAGTTCGACTCGAGGCCGTTTTCCACACCGGTGATCGAGTAGGTCCGGCTGCTGAGGTCGGCGTAAAGGTATTCGAGTTTGGCCGACCACTGCGGCGCGATCCCGAATTCGACGCCGGCGCCGAGGGTCCAGCCGATATGGGTTTTGGATTCCGACAGGGCGCCGCTTTCGCCCTTCAGGCCGCCGTAAGCGATACCGCCGGTGCCGTAGATCAGGATGTTGTTCATCGCCATGCCGACGCGGGCGCGCAGCGTGCCGAACCAGGGGTTCGAGAACTTGTAGGGCGCGAAGGTGTCGTCGGCGCTCGAGATCTGCAGGTCGGATTCGCCGCCGAACACGAACTGGCCATTCTGCCAGTTATAGCCGCCGGTCAGGCCGCCAAGGATGCCGCTCGGCTTGGTGTTGGTGTTCGGCACGTCGCCCCACTGATAACCGACGATGGCGCCGGCGTACCAGCCGCCCCAGTTGTAGTAGGAGCCGGGCGTCGGCTGCGAGTAATAGGGCGAGGGGCTACGCGGCATATCAGCGGCTGTGGCGGCGCTCGTGGCCGCTGCGAAGGCCAACATGCTCATCGCCAGAATTTGCTTTTTCATTTTACTCTCCACCACTCGCTCAGCGTTCTGTTGCGCGCCTTTCGCGCACATCGTCTCGCGGAAAACACCCCGATTGCCCTTTGGCTTGGTTGCCAAACTTGGACAATTTTTCGTGGACGAGTTATCGCGCTTTGGCAGTTAAGCGGTTATTACTTGCTAACCCTGACACGCCGTTATCCCTAAAGAACGGTTGCCGTTTATCCTTTCTGCGGCGTTTACCATGTTGGCGTCCGGGCAATTCGAGGCGGCTTTCCGGCGCCCGATTGCGATAGACCAAAATGCCGTCGGAAGACGGATCGAGATGACGGATCGCGGATGAACGACATGCACAAAAGCGGGCCGCGCGCGGCGCTGGTCACTGGCGCTGCGCGGCGTATCGGCCGCGCGATCGCGCAAGCGCTGTCGCGCGCCGGCTATATCGTCGTGCTCCATGCCAACCACTCGCGCGACGAGGCCGAAGAGCTTGCCGCCACGATCAAGCGCGACGGCGGCCATGCATCGGTCGTGCTCGGCGATCTTGCCGACGCAGGCGCCGTCGAGGGCATCATCCCGGCGGCGGCGGCGTTCGGGCCGCTGACGCTGCTCGTCAATAATGCGAGCCTGTTCGATGAGGATGATGCCGCGACCATGACGCGCGACGGCTTCGAGCGCGCCATCGCGGTCAATCTCACCGCGCCATTGTTCCTGGCCCAGGCTTTCGCCGCGCAGGCGCCGCGCGCCGCCTCGTCGTCGATCGTCAATATCGTCGACCAGCGCGTGCTGCGGCCGACGCCGAAGTTCTTCTCTTACGCGCTGAGCAAGTCCTCGCTCCATGCGGCGACGACCACATTGGCGCAGGCCTTCGCGCCGTTGCGCATCAACGCCGTGGCGCCGGGGCCGACTTTGCCGAGCCCACGCCAGAACGGCGAGCAGTTCGCGGCGCAGGCGGCGCTCGTCCCGCTTGGTCGGGGGCCGTCACCGGAGGATATCGCCGCGGCGGTGGTCTATCTCGCCGGCGCGGAAAGCGTCACCGGCGTCACGATTGCCGTGGATGGCGGCCAGCATCTGGCCTGGCGAACCCCCGACGCCGATGTCGCGGAATAGAGGATTCGGCCGAGTAGCCAAGCGGCGAAGCCGGCTTATATTCGCGGCATGAACGGGGCCAAAAAGGACATCGATCCGGACAGCGAATTGCGCGAGGACGACGACGCGCCGACGCTGCCCGAACTCGACCTCGAACTCGACCTTGGCGAAGCAGACCCGGAGGCCGGTACGCTGGCGCACGGCCGTGCCGCGATTGCGCGCGCCGTCAAGCATGCGCCGTCCGGACCGGGCGTTTATCGCATGATCGATGCGAAAGGCGAGGTGCTCTACGTCGGCAAGGCCAAGAGCATCAAGAAGCGCGTGACGAACTACACGCGGCCGGTGGCTTACGACGCCCGCATCGCGCGGATGATCGCGGCGACCGTGTCGATGGAATTCGTCTCGACCGCGACCGAGACCGAGGCGCTGCTTCTCGAAGCCAATCTCATCAAGCGGCTGCGGCCGCGCTTCAACGTGCTGCTGCGCGACGACAAATCGTTCCCCTACATTCTCATCACGTCGGACCACTGGGCGCCGCAGATTTTAAAGCACCGCGGCGCGCGCACGCGGCCCGGACAATATTACGGGCCGTTCGCCTCGGCCGGCGCGGTCAATCGCACGATCAACGCCCTGCAGCGGGCGTTCCTGCTGCGCTCATGCTCGGACTCTTTTTTCGAGTCGCGCACACGGCCGTGCCTGCTTCACCAGATCAAGCGCTGTTCCGGTCCGTGCACGCAGGAGATCGACTTCAAGGGCTATGCCGAACTGGTGCGCGAGGCCAATGCCTTTCTCGACGGCAAGAGCCGCACGGTGCAGAAGGAATTGGCGGGCGAGATGGAAACCGCCTCGCACGACCTCGATTTCGAGCGCGCCGCGATCTATCGCGATCGCCTGGCGGCGCTGTCGGCCATTACCTCGACGCAGGGCATCAATCCGCGCACCCTCGAGGAAGCCGACGTCTTCGCCGTGCATCAGGAAGGCGGCTATTCCTGCGTCGAGGTGTTCTTCTTCCGCACCGGGCAGAACTGGGGCAACCGCGCATACTTCCCCAAGGCCGATCGCGCGCTGGGGCCGAGCGAGGTGCTGGGCGCGTTCCTCGCGCAGTTCTACGACGATAAGCCGTCGCCGCGGCTGATCATCGTCTCGCATGAATTCGACGAGCGCGCGCTGCTGGCCGAGGCGCTCACCGCCAAAAGCGGCCGCAAGGTCGAGGTCGCGGTGCCGCAGCGCGGCGAGCGCAAGGATCTCGTCATGCACGCGCTCGCCAATGCGCGCGAGGCGCTGGGGCGGAAGCTGGCAGATACCGCCTCGCAGCAACGGCTGTTCGCGGCGATGACCGAGGCCTTTGGCTTGACGAAGGCGCCGCGCCGCATCGAGGTCTACGACAACAGCCACATCGCCGGCACCAATGCGGTCGGCGGCATGATCGTAGCCGGGCCGGAGGGCTTTCGCAAAAACCAGTACCGCAAGTTCAACATCAAGTCGGCCGATCTGGCCCCGGGCGATGACTACGGCATGATGCGCGAGGTGCTGCAGCGCCGCTTCAAGCGGCTACTGGAAGAAAACCCGCGCACGCCGATCGATGACGCTATCGCCGCGGTGGCGACCGGCCATGTGCCGGCGGGCGAGGTGGGCGAGGCGCCGGAATCGCCGTGGCCCGATCTCGTGCTCATCGACGGTGGGCAAGGGCAGCTGCGCTCGGCGCAGGAAACCTTGGCCGAGATGGGCGTGACCGACGTTCCCCTCGTTGCCATCGCCAAAGGCCGCGATCGCGAGGCCGGCCGCGAAACTTTCTTCATGCCGGGCAAGAACCCGTTCAAACTGCCGCCGCGCGATCCGGTGCTTTATTTCGTCGAGCGGCTGCGCGACGAAGCCCACCGCTTCGCCATCGGCTCGCACCGCACGCGGCGCAAGAAGGATATCCGCGAGGCGGGCCTGCAGGAGATCGAGGGGATCGGGCCCACGCGCAAGCGGGCGCTGCTTCACCATTTCGGCACGGTGAAAGCGATAGAGCGCGCGAGCCTCGCCGATTTGTCGCGCGTGCCGGGAGTTAGTGCGGAGACGGCGCGAAAGATATATGAGTTCTTTCACGAGAAGGCGCCGGACCGAACCGGCGCGTGAAGGGGAGACGCGCCTTTGATCATCCGGAACCAGGCGGACGTCACGCCGGCCGTTCTCGACGCCTACAAAAACATTGACGATCAGCGGCTGCGCGAGATCGTCGGCGCGCTGGTCAAGCACCTGCACGCCTTTGCGCGCGAGGTTCATCTCACCGAAGAGGAATTCCACAAGGGCGCGGCGATCGTCGCCAGGCTTGGGCAGCTGACGAACGCGTCGCATAACGAGGTGGTGCTGATGGCCGGCTCGCTCGGCTTCTCGGCGCTGGTGTGCCTGCTCAACAACGGCAATAACGGCCAGACGGAAACCACGGCCAATCTGCTCGGGCCGTTCTGGCGGCTCAATTCGCCGCGCACCGAGAATGGCGGCTCGATCGTGCGTTCGCCGACGCCGGGACCGGAGCTGCTCGTCAATTGCAAGGTGACGGACGCGCAAGGCCGCCCGGTCGCCGGCGCTGAGGTCGATGTCTGGCATTCCTCGCCGGACGGTTTCTACGAGCAGCAGGACCCGAACCAGGCCGACATGAATTTGCGCGGCAAGTTCACGACCGACGCCAGCGGCCATTTCGGCTTTCGCAGCGTCAAGCCGGCAGGCTATCCGATCCCGATCGAAGGTCCGGTCGGCGACCTGCTGCGCCATGCCGGGCGGCACAATTTCCGCCCCGCGCATCTGCACTTCCTGATCTACAAGGAGGGCTTCAAGACGCATATTTCGCAGATTTATGTCAGCGGCGACGACAAGCTCGAGACGGATGTCCAGTTCGGCGTCACCCGCGCCCTGATCGGCGATTTCGTGCCGCATACCGGCCCGGGGCCGTCGGCGGACGTCAAAGGCCAATGGTATTCGCTTGACCAGACCTTCGTCATGGAGCCGGGCGTTGCCAAATTGCCGAAAGCGCCGATCGAATAGCGTATAAACGCCGCCATGATGGGCGCATGGCGGCCGGCCTTACGGTGATGGTTGACCTGATGCCGGGCCCCGTGTTCCTTGTGCCCCACATGAACGCAACCCAATCCTCACGGCTGCCGGCGCACCCATGGTCGCTGCCGAATATTCTGACCTATGCCCGCATCGCCGCTGTGCCGGTCGTGGTCGGGCTGCTGTTCTGGCAGAGCATTTTCGCCGGCGGCCTGTGGCTGCGCTGGGCGGCGCTCGCGGTTTTCATCGCCGCCGCCGTCACCGATTTTTTCGACGGCTATCTGGCGCGGGCCTGGGGCCAGCAATCCTCGCTTGGCCGCATGCTCGATCCGATCGCCGACAAGCTGCTGGTGGCCTCGAGCCTCCTGATACTCGCGGCGGGAACCACGATCCGCGGCTGGGCGCTGCTCGCCGCGGTTATTATATTATGCCGCGAGGTGCTGGTGTCGGGCTTGCGCGAATTTCTTGCGGAACTGCGAGTCGGCGTGCCGGTGACGCATCTGGCGAAGTGGAAGACGTTCGTCCAGCTCTTCGCCATCGGCTTCCTGATCGCCGGCGAGGCGGGCGAGAAGGTGCTGCCGTTGACCATCGAAATCGGCATCACGCTGTTGTGGCTGGCGGCAATCGTGACGCTTTACACCGGCTGGGACTATCTGCGGGCGGGTCTGCGCCACATGATCGACGACTAGCATCGTCCCGAAAGTGGGAATGCGCGGAGTACAATGAGCCAACAGATCAAGATCCGCTATTTCGCCTGGGTGCGCGAGCGCGTCGGCAAGCCCGAGGAGGATGTCGAGCTTCCCGCGGGCATCGCTACCATCGGCGACCTGATGACCTGGCTCGCCGGGCGCGGCGAGGAATATGCCTATGCCTTCGAAAACCCGAAGGTGATCCGCGCCGCCATCGACCGTACCCACGTCAAGCCACAGACGGCCATCGGCGGGGCCCGTGAGATCGCGTTTTTCCCGCCGATGACGGGAGGCTGATCCGTCGCCCCGAGGCGGCCGCCGCATCGGGATGACGGAACCGGCGCGATGCACTAGATTACCCATATGCCGACCACGATCACCGTCCGAGTCCAGAGCGAGCCGTTCGATGCCGCCGCCGAGACGGCGAAGCTGACGCATGGCCGCACCGATGTGGGCGCGGTCGTGACGTTCACCGGCATCTGCCGCGGTTCGGAGAATGGCGAGGCCATCGCCGCGCTCACCCTCGAACATTATCCCGGCATGGCCGAAGCAGAGATCGAAAGCCACGTCGCGGAAGCGGCCGCGCGCTGGCCGCTGATCGGCGCGACCGTCATTCACCGTTACGGCCGACTGGTGCCGGGCGACGACATCATGATGGTTGCGACCGTGTCGTCGCATCGTGCCGCGGCTTTTGCCGCCGCCGATTTCCTGATGGATTATCTCAAGACGCGCGCGCCGTTCTGGAAGCAGGTCGAGAAGGCTACCGGCGAGACCGGGCCTGAAAAGAGCTGGGTGGAAGCGAAAGCCGACGATGACGCGGCTGCCGCGCGTTGGGTAAAATCCGGTCAGGCTGCCGAATAGGCGGAGGGCGACATGATCCCGTTCGTGGTGGCGGCGGTGGCGGTGATCGCGCTGACGACACATCCCGCACCGGCCGCGGAGGTGTCTTACTACGATGTCACCAAAGGCGCGCATCCGCACGATGTCGCGCCGGCGCCCGACGGCACGGTCTGGTACACCGCGCAATATCAAGGCGCGCTCGGCATCCTCGATCCTAAGTCCGGCAAGGTGACGCAGGTGCCGCTCGGCGCGGACTCCGCGCCGCACGGCGTCATCGTCGGGCCGGACCGTGCCGCCTGGATCACCGACGGCGGACAGAATGCGATCGTGCGCTACGACGCGACCAGCAAGGCGGTGAAGGTCTTTCCGCTGCCGAAGGAATTTCCCAACGCCAACCTGAACACCGCGACCTTCGACCGCAAAGGTATTCTGTGGTTCACCGGGCAGAACGGCGTCTATGGCCGCGTCGATCCGTCCAGCGGCAAGGTCGAAGCCTGGAAGGCGCCGAAAGGCGCGGGGCCGTACGGCATCACAACGACGCCGAGCGGCGAGGTCTGGTACGCATCGCTGGCCGGCGATCACATCGCCAGGATCGATACGGTCTCCGGCGACGCGCTGATGATCGCACCGCCACGCCCCGGCGTCGGTCCGCGCCGCATTTGGTCCGACTCGAAGAACATACTATGGGTGAGCTTCTGGGGTTCCGGCGAAGTCGGCCGCTACGATCCGCTCAACAAAGTGTGGCGGGTGTGGAAGCTGCCGGACACCGACAATGGCTGCTACGCCGTATTCGTCGACGATAAGGACAAGGTGTGGCTGTCCGACTGGAATTCGAATGCGCTTGTGCGTTTCGATCCGGCGACCGAAAAGTTTGAACGCTTCCCGAGCAACAGGCGCCGCTCGGATGTGCGGCAGATGCTCGGCCGTCCCGGCGAGTTGTGGGGTGCCGAGTCCGGCACCGATCGTCTCGTCGTGGTGCGCGACTGAGCGAAGGCGACAAGAAAAGCGGAACATGAAACCCGGCACGATCAACCGGCGTCATTTCCTCACCGCGATGGCCGGCGGCGCCGTTGCGGTGGCCGGCGTTGCGCCGGCTCTCGCGCTGGCGCCGCTTCCGGTGCGCGATGCGCGCATCACGCGGCTGATCGGTGAAGCCTCGAAGTTGCCGGCGGTGGCGCAGCGCATCGCCTCTATCTCCAAGGCGCTGATCGGCTCGCCCTATCGCGGCGAGACGCTGATCGGCGGGCCGCGGCGGGCCGAGCGTTTCGTGGTCCGCGATGACGTGTTCGATTGTGTGACGTTTTGCGAAGCCGTGATGGCGGCGGCGCTGTCGCACGAGCCTTCGCAGTTCCAGCCGTGGCTGCGCGTCATTCGCTACCGCGGCGGCGATGTCACCTGGCATGAGCGCAATCACTATTTCGCCGACTGGTGCGCCAGCAATGTCGCCAACCGCCTGTGCAAGCCGTTGCTCCTGCCCGGCAGTGCGACGGTGGACAAGCGTCTCTATTCGACGCCGGGGCTCCGCGCGCGCCGCGTATCGATGATGGCGCTGTCGCGCGAGGCGCTGATGGACAACCGCATGTTGCTGTCGTCCGGCGACATCATCGGTTTTTTGTCGCAACGGCCCGGGCTCGACTATTTCCACAGTGGATTTGTCATCGTGGCGGACGATGGCGCGCTCACGCTGCGCCACGCGGCCAAGAGCCGCGGCCGGGTGCTCGATCAG
>JBAZSM010000054.1:0-29238 GCA_041662425.1 Pseudolabrys sp. | reverse complement strand
CCTTGGCGAGACCGGCGACCAGCTTGTCGACTTCCGATTTCGGCGTAACGCCGCCGGTCGGATTGGCCGGCGAGTTGACGATGATGAGCCGTGTCTTCGGCGTGATCAGGCGGAGGGTTTCCTCGGCCGAGAACGCAAAAGCGTTTTCCTCGCGGATCGGTACCGGCACCGGCGTCGCGCCGGTGAACTCGATCATCGAACGATAGATCGGGAATCCGGGATCGGGGTACATGATCTCGGCGCCGGGCTCGCCGAACATCAGGATCGACATGAACATGGTCGGTTTGCCGCCGGGCATGATCATGACGCTGTCGGGGGACACTTCGACGCCGAAACGCTTATGGAGATCGGCCGCCACCGCCTCGCGCAGCGGCGGGATGCCGGTTGCCGCGGTATAGCCGTGGTGGCCATCGCGCAGCGCCTTCACTGCCGCCTCGACGATGAAGTCCGGGGTACGGAAATCAGGCTGGCCGATGCCGAGATTGATAATGTCGCGGCCCTGCGCGATCAGCGCATTGGCGCGGGCGAGCACCGCGAAAGCATTTTCCTCGCCGATGCGGTCGAATGCCGCGATCGTCTTGAGCATCGTTTGAGCCTCCCGGCCGGTTCATTTTGCGCGGCACTTCACCGCATCCTCCTGGCAAAAGCAAACAAGTGCCACCGCGTCATAAATACACGTATTGATTGAATCTTTGTCTACTCGACCGCCAAAAAGTTGAGCTGCGATAGGCTCGGCCCAGTCGCTCGGGGCCGTGCAACCGGAAGCATCGGTTTGTGATGACGGCACAACCTGTATCGCGTATGATGAGGCAAGCGGGCGGCCTTGAACCGTTTGTCCACGAGCGATCCGAAAGTGCGTAACGAAATTCACACGGAGCGGGATCTGGCCCATGGAACCGGCGAACTTCGATGACGCCCACGAGGCATCCGTCAGTTCGAGCCCGGTTCGCCGCAGGGCCCAGATGCCTCTCAATGCGGAGCCCGGCCATGCGACGTAAACCGGGACGCAAAGCCGACGCCGATGAGGGCATCCGCAACAACCCGGCCTGGCCGGTCCTCAAGACCCTGGTCGATGGCGGGGCCGACACCAGCCGGCTGCTCGAGCTCTATTACTGGACGCGCGAGCCCGGCATCGTCGAATTGATCCGGGCGTATCTGGACCTGCCGGAACGCACCCAACGCAGCCTGAGCACTTATCTCCTGAACAGCCGCCCGAAGACAATCGTCAGCACTTTCGACACGCAGGGCCGCCTCGTTCTGGCGCGCGCGCCAAATCCCCTGCAGGTGGGAGCTCCGGCAAAGGCCACCGCCATCCCGGACAAGCGGCAGGCATCCGAGTCCTGAGCCGTTTGTGCCGAGAGGGCGCGCAGCCCGCTCGGTCCATGACAGGCATTCATCGATCCATCAAGGAATGCCATTGTCCTTTTCGGTCCGACCGTGGCACCGTCCGCGCATTCGTCCGGGACCGATAACACCATGCCGACCGCCGCCGACAAGCGCCGGATTTTCAGAGAGCTGCACAAGACCGGCTGCTTCGTCATTCCCAATCCCTGGAATGTGGGCAGCGCGCTCTATCTGCAGAGCCTAGGCTTTCCGGCGCTGGCCAGCACCAGTTCGGGTCACGCCTATTCACTCGGTCTCCCGGACGGCAGTCTCTCACGCGACGAAGTCCTGGAGCATTACCGCGAGCTCGCCGCGGCGACAGATATTCCGCTCAACGCCGACTTCGAGAACGGCCATGCGCACGAGCCTGACGCGCTGGCCGACAATATCCGGCTTTGCATCGACACCGGCGTCGCGGGGCTGTCGATCGAAGATTTCACCGGCGACGAAAGCGCTCCGCTCTACGACTTCGACAGGGCGGTAGCCCGCGTGCGGGCGGCCCGGCAGGCGATCGACCAGTCGGGCTCCGACGTTCTGCTCACGGCCCGCGCGGAAGGATTTCTCCACGGCCGTCCAGATCTCGACGACGCCATTCGCCGGCTTGCCGCCTTTGCCGAAGCCGGCGCCGATTGTCTCTACGTGCCCGGCATCAAGACCCGCGAGCAAATCGAGACCGTGGTCAAAGCCGTGGCGCCGAAGCCGGTCAACTTGCTGATGTCGTCCGCCAACGGTTTCGCAGTTGCCGATATCGCCGGAATGGGCGTCCGCCGCATCAGCGTTGGCGGCGCACTCGCGCGCGTCGCCATGGATGCCTTCATCAAATCGGCGACGCAGATTGCCGAAGACGGCCGTTTCGACCGCCTGGGCGGCGTGATATCCGGTCGCGAATTGGACGCATTTTTCGCTCGAAGCGCCGCATCGAAACAGTAGGCCGCCATGCCGGATTTCACGCTGCAATCGGAACCACTGCCCGAAACCGGGCAACCCGTCGGCCTTAAAGTCGATACGACTCCGGCCAAGCGTCCGGGGCCTGTCACCATTGAAGGCCGCTACGGCCGCATCGAGAAGCTTCAGGATCATCACGCCGACGACCTGTGGGCCGCGATGAAGGGCCACCCCGATGTCTGGACCTATATCAGCACCGACGGACCCTTCACCGATCCGGCGATCTTTGCCGAGTTCATCGCCAAGCGCGCCGCCTTATCCGACCCCTACGCTTACGCCATCATTGACGATAAAGGCCAGGCCGTCGGCTATTTCACGCTGATGGAAATCCGCCCTGAGATGCGCGTGATCGAAGTCGGCCACGTGCTTTATTCGCCGGCGCTCAAGCGCACCCGAATCGGCACCGAGGCGCAGTACCTGCTGGCGCGCTACGCTTTCGATACGCTGGGCTATCGCCGCTACGAATGGAAATGCAACGCGCTCAACGCGCCGTCGCGGCGTGCGGCTCTGCGTTACGGCTTTACGTTCGAAGGTGTGTTTCGCAACTATCTCATCGCCAAGGGGCGCAACCGTGACAATGCGTGGTACTCGATGATCGATAGCGAATGGCCGGCCCGCAAGGCGGCGTTCGAACGCTGGCTATCTCCGGACAATTTCGATGCCGCCGGAAAGCAAAAGGCCTCCCTCAGCGAGTTGAACGGCTTTGCCGGATGAGTGATGCGCAAGCGTCGGCGTCCGGCGGGTTGATCCAGCAGAAGCCCTTCGTTTTTCTGTGGCTGGCACGACTGTTCGCGACCATCGGCTATCAGGCGCTCGCCGTCGTTATCGGCTGGTCGATCTATGCGATCACCGGCAGCGCCTTCGACCTCGGCTATGTCGGCCTGCTGCAGTTCATTCCAGCCGTCGTGCTAACGCTCGTGATCGGCCACGCCGCCGACCGCTATGACCGCCGCCTCATCGTGCGCCTGTCGCAGACCGTCTACGCGGCCAGCGCCGTCGTGATGACCGTCGCCATGCTGGCAGGCGGGCTGAGCCGCGAACTTCTGTTCTGCATTGTCTTCGCCATCGGCTGCGCCCGCGCTTTTGAATTGCCGACCGGACATTCGCTGGTGCCGGGAACGGTTCCGGCGAGACTACTGCCTCGCGCCGTCGCGGCCTGGACCTCGGCCAATCAGGTGGCGGTGATCTGCGGACCGGCCCTTGGTGGCCTGATCTACGCCATCGATCCGCGCGCGGTGAGCGCGTTGTGCGTTTTGTTTTTCGTCGCGGCGATTTCATGCGTCAGCGCGATCCGCATCAAGGGCAATGTGCCGAGCCGCGATCCACCGACGCTGCGCTCGGCGCTGGCCGGGTTCGACTTCGTCCGCAGACGCCGAAGGCTGCTCGGCGTCATCTTGCTCGACCTGTTCGTCGTTCTGCTCGGCGGCGCGACCGCGCTGTTGCCGATCTTCGCCAAGGACATTCTCGCCGCCGGTCCGGCAGGACTCGGCCTGCTGCGCTCGGCGCCGGCCGTTGGCGCGCTCATCACCGCGGCCGTGCTGTCGCGCTTTCCGATCGAGCGCAATATCGGCCGCAAGATGTTCATCTCGGTGGTGGTGTTCGGCGCCGCGACCATCGTATTCGGTCTGTCGACGTGGCTGCCGCTGTCGATGGCCGCGCTCGGGGTGCTGGGTGCATCAGATGCGGTCAGCGTCGTGATCCGCTTCACTTTGGTACAGACCGAGACGCCGGACGAGATGCGCGGCCGGGTCAGCGCAATCAACTACCTTTTTGTCGGCTCGTCGAATACGCTGGGCGAGTTCGAGTCCGGTGCAATCGCCGGCCTGGTCGGCGCGGTGCCCTCGGTCCTGATCGGCGGCATCGGCTCGCTGCTCGTCGCCGGGCTGTGGATGGTCCTGTTTCCGGATTTGAGACACCTCGACCGGTTTCAACTGGCCGAGGCTAAAGACACTAGAGACGCTCAAAAATAAAAGAACTGAAAGGGGAGACGCGAATGCATGTGGTGGTGACCGGCGCAGCCGGCATGATCGGGCGCAAGCTCATTGCCCGTCTGATCAAGGATGGCGGGCTGCAAGTGGGTGCACAGGGCGTCAAGCCGATCGACAAGTTCACGCTGACCGATGTTGTCGCGCCGTCGACACCCGAGGGCTTTGGCGGCAAGGTCGACATCGTCACCGGTGATCTGGGCGCGCCGGGCGCGGCGGAGAAGCTGATCGCCGAGCGGCCCGGGGTGATCTTCCACCTCGCCGGCGTCGTCTCCGGCGAAGCCGAGATCGACTTCGACAAGGGCTACCACGTCAATCTCGACGGCACGCGCGCGCTGCTCGAGGCGATCCGCCATGCCGAAGGCTATCACCCTAAATTCATCTTCACCTCCTCGATCGCGGTCTATGGCGCGCCGTTCCCTTACGCCATCCCGGACGACTTCCATCTGACGCCGCTGACGTCCTACGGCACGCAGAAGGCGATCAGCGAACTGCTGCTCGCCGACTATAACCGGCGCGGCTTTCTCGACGGCGTCGGCATCCGCCTACCGACCATCTGCGTGCGCCCAGGCAAACCGAACAAGGCGGCATCGGGCTTTTTCTCCGGCATCATCCGCGAACCGCTGGCCGGCCACGAGGCAATCCTGCCGGTCGCCGACACGGTGCGGCATACCCATGCGAGCCCCCGCGCCGCGGTCGGCTTCCTGCTGCATGCCGCAACCCTGACCCGCGAGCAGCTCGGGCCGCGCGTCAACCTCGCCATGCCGGGCGTATGCTGCACGGTGGCCGAGCAGATCGACTCGTTGACACGGATCGCCGGGCCGAAGGTCGCCGCCCGCATCAAGCGCGAGCCGGACGAACTCATCATGCGCATCGTGTCCGGCTGGTCGGAACGCATCGACGCCAAGCGCGCGGCAGAACTCGGATTCCGGGCCGAGAACAACTTCGACGAGATCGTCAGGGCCCACATCGAGGACGAACTGGGCGGGAAGATTGCGTGACGGATGCCGTCGTTCCGGGGGTCGGCTGAAGGCCGGAGCCCGGAACCCATAAGCCCGGTGGCAGAGATCCCATTGCGGATTCCGGGACTTTTGATGCTCATACGCCTGAACTTGGCTCATACGCCTGAACTTGCCCGTCCGGCCCCCAAACCTTACATTGGCGGCATGACCTACATCGACGCCACCGTGTCGCCCCAGCGGAAAACCGGGCAAATCAAGATTCATGGGCCTGCGGCTTTCGCGGGCATGCGCAAGGCCGGGCAACTGACGGCGCGGTGCCTCGACATGCTCACGCCCTATGTGAAACCGGGCGTGCCGACCGACAAGATCGACCAGCTCGTCTACGACTTCGCCATGGACAACGGCGCATTGCCGGCGACGCTGATGTACCGGGGCTACAAGAAATCAACCTGCACCTCGATCAATCATGTCGTCTGCCACGGCATCCCGAGCGACAAACCGATGAAGGAAGGCGACATCGTCAACATCGATGTGACGCTGATCCTCGATGGCTGGCACGGCGACTCGAGCCGCATGTATCCGGTCGGCGACATTCCGCGCCGCGCCGAGCGCCTGATCGAAGTGACGCACGAATCGATGATGCGCGGCATTGCCGTGATCCGGCCCGGCGCCACCACCGGTGATATCGGTCACGCCATCCAGAGCTATGTCGAGGCGCAGCACATGAGCGTGGTGCGCGATTTCTGCGGCCACGGCCTCGGCCGGCTGTTCCACGACGAGCCGAATATCGTCCATGTCGGCCGCCCGGGCGAAGGCGTCGTGCTCAAGCCCGGCATGTTCTTCACCGTTGAGCCGATGATCAATCTCGGCCGCCCCCACGTGAAGGTGCTGTCGGACGGCTGGACCGCGGTGACCCGCGACCGCTCGCTGTCGGCGCAGTTCGAGCATACGGTCGGCGTCACCGCCGATGGCGTCGAGGTTTTCACCTTCTCGCCGGCCGGGCTCGACAAGCCGCCCTACAAAGTCTGAACCGGCCTCGCCGTTTGCGCGGAATCTGCCTATAGTACCCGCCTTGGTTGAGCGGGCGCGTAACCCATGTCGGACTCCGATAGCGCGGACGATGAAGCGATCGATGGCCCCGGCGGCCTCGCCGAGGCGACGCCGCATTACCACGGCCACCGCGAGCGGCTGCGCGAGCGTTTCCGCAAGGCCGGCGCCGACGCCGTCAACGAATACGAACTGCTCGAACTGGTGCTGTTCCGGGCCATCCCGCAACGCGACGTCAAGCCGCTGGCCAAGGAACTGATTGCACGTTTCGGTTCGTTCGGTGAAGTGGTCGCCGCGCCCCGCAATCTGCTGAAAGAGATCAAGGGCGTCGGCGATGCCGCTGTCGATGAACTGAAAATCGTGCAGGCGGCGGCGGGCCGGCTGGCGCGCGGCGAAGCCAGCAAGCGCACCGTGCTGTCGTCATGGGGAAGCGTGATCGACTACTGCCGCACGACGATGGCCTATGAGGACAAGGAGCAGTTCCGCCTGCTGTTTCTCGACAAGCGCAACCAGCTCATCGCCGACGAGGTGCAGCAGAAGGGCACGGTCGACCACACCCCGGTCTATCCGCGCGAGGTAGTCAAGCGCGCGCTGGAGCTATCGGCGACGGCGCTGATCCTGGTGCACAATCATCCCTCGGGCGATCCAACGCCATCGCGCGCCGATATCCAGATGACGCAGGCAATCATTGACGTGGCAAAGCCTCTCGGCATTGCCGTGCACGACCACATTATCGTCGGCAAGGACGGCCACGCCAGCTTCAAGGGATTGAAATTGATTTGAATTCTTCCCCCTCCCTGAATGGAGAGGGTCGGCGAAGCCGAGGTGGGGTCATCGCGTCGTATGTCGCCAAAACCCCACCCGGCCAATGTCGTAGCCCCCTCTCCTTGTGGAGGAGCGATAGAGATTACCGATATCCGCCCGCCGCGGTGATGCGTTCACCGGTGAGCCAGCCTGAATCTTCCGAGGCGAGGAACACCGCCACCTGCGCGATATCGTTAGGTTGGCCGAGACGGCCAAGGGGTGTGCCAGCCACCATTTGCTTTTCGAAATCGCTACCGATGACACCCGCGGCATGGGTGCCTTCGGTTTCGACGCCGCCCGGCGCGATGGTATTGACGCGGATTTTTTTAGCCGCGAGCTCGTTGGACAAAACACGCGTGATCGAGTCGAGCGCGCTCTTGGTCGCCGAATACACCACCGTTGTCGGCATGTTGGCGACGCTGGCGACCGAACTGATGTTGATGACGCTACCGCCACTGTTGCCGAAATGGTTGAGCGCTTCCTGCGTGGTCAGGATCGGGCCGAGTACGTTGGTATTGAACTGGCGGTGAAATTCGGATTCGCTGACGCCTTCCAGCGGCGAAAAATTGTAAATGCCGGCGTTGTTGACCAGCACGTCGAGCTTGCCGAAGTTCTTCTTGGTTTCGGCGAAGATTCGCTTCACGTCGTCAGCTTTCGCGACGTCACCCTGCACCGCGATGGCCTTGCCGCCGTTCGCCGTGATCTCCCTGACGACGCGCTCGGCGCCTTCCTTGCTCGATGCATAATTGACCACCACCGAAGCACCGGCAGCGGCAAAACTCTTGGCGATACCCGCCCCGATGCCCTTTGACGCACCGGTGACCACCGCCACTTTCCCCTTCAGATCGCTCATGTTTCCGCTCCAAAGCCTTGACGAAGCGACATCGCTTCGATAGTTAGATAATCATCGAACTATCGAAGTCAAGACCGCAGCGGAGGGCTTGGCGAGTGTCAGATCTCGGCGAGACGGTCGAGATAGGCGCGCATCACGTCGCGTTGGAGCACAAGATTCATGAACTTGCCGTCGCGCACGATCTCGACGAGGCCGGCGGTCTCCAGTTCCTTGATGTGGTGCGACAAAGTCGCAGCCGTGATGTCTTGCGTCTCGTGCAATGCGCTGCACGCGACGCACGGCTGTTTGGCGGCGCCGATCTGCTTGAGAATTTCGTAGCGGCGCGGCTCGGCCAACGCACGAGCAATACGCGCAAACTGCTTGTCGGTGAGCTGGATCTTTGGCGTTGCCATGATTAACAAATAATCACGATGCGGGCTTCTTGCAACAAGGCACAAGCAGAGGGCATGGAAAGGGCACTACCGCCGGACCAGATTGATCGGCTCGGCGCTTTCCGGAATGCGGCGCCAGTTGTCGCTGTCGTTTTCGACAAAACGCCACGGCGTACCCTGCGCCGGCAGCAGCAGCAATTCGCTGCCCTCAATGCGCCAGCGCGTGAAATTCAATTTGGCGATGTCGGCGCGGCAGCCGGGCTTGACGGCGAGTGTCAGACCATCGCCCGACGCGTGGGTCGAGAACGACAGATCGCACAGCGACGTTTCGCCGGCGATGCTCCAGTCGCCGGCAACCTCCTCCGGACGCTTCGGCGGCGGCGCGGCGGCG
This sequence comes from Pseudolabrys sp., assembly GCA_041662425.1. Taxonomy (GTDB): domain Bacteria; phylum Pseudomonadota; class Alphaproteobacteria; order Rhizobiales; family Xanthobacteraceae; genus Pseudolabrys. The sequence continues at coordinate 20,497 of JBAZSM010000054.1, read as the reverse complement.
GCGGCGTTCTGCAGGAACAGCACGCCCACGCCCGGCGTCGGCGCCTCGAACATGCCGCTCTCGACTTCGCTGAACTCGACCAGCGTTTTGCCGTCGGCGTCGAACAGAAACAGGTTGCCGTCGTCCGGATAGCGCCAGCCGGCGACCTGGGCGACGAGCGGGAACAGGTTGACGCAATTGGCGTCAAACTCGACCTTGAAGCCGCCCGAGGCCGGCGCATTTTTGAAGGTCGCGGTGCAGCGCTTGTCACGGTCGGCGTTGGAAAACTCCCAGGTGCCGAGCATCTCCTTGGCGGAATCGCCGAGCGGCGGCGTCTGGGCGGGGGCGGATGAGACCAAAAACAGTCCCAGAAAAAAAGCCGTGAACAATCGTTTCATGACAATCGCGCCTATTCCCTGTCATTCCGGGGCGCGGCCGCAGGCCGCGAACCCGGAATCCAGACATAAGACCGGAACACCTGTCTGGACTCCGGATCGCCGCTGCGCGGCGTCCGGAATGACGGCCAGACTAGCATCGACCGAGCGTGCGCGCGATTACCGCTTCGGCGGATAAGGCGTCTCGGACACCGGCGTCAGCGGCGGCTTGCCGTCGGCCCAGGCCAGGATGTTGTCGACGACGAGCCGGTCCATCGCCGCGCGGGTGGCTTCGCTCGCCGAGCCCAGATGCGGCAGCAGGACGACATGGTCCATGTCGATGAGTTCCTGAGGCACTTGCGGCTCGTTGGCGAAAACATCGAGACCGGCCGAATAGATCGTCTTGTTCTTGAGCGCCTCGATCAGCGCCGGCTCGTCGACGACGCTGCCGCGCGCCATATTAATGACGACGCCCTCGGGCCCGAGCGCCTTGAGCACCTCGGCATTGATCATGTTCCTGGTCGAAGCGCCGCCGGGCACGATGATCATCAGCGTATCGACATCGCGCGCCATCTCGACGAGGTTGGGATAATACTTGTAGGCCACGCCCGTTTGAGGATTGCGGCTGTGATAGACGACCTTGACGCCGAAGGCTTCGAGACGTTTGGCGATGGCCTTGCCGATGCGGCCCATGCCGACCATGCCGACGGTGCGGCCCTGCAGTGTCGCCTTGGTCAGCGGATAATGCGCGTTCGGCCATTTGCCGGCGCGCAGATAGCGATCGGCCTGCGGAAATTCGCGCAGCGTACACAGCAGAAGGCCGAGCGCGGTGTCAGCGACTTCCTCGTTGAGCACATCCGGCGTGTTGGTGACGATGATGCCGTGTTCGCCGGCCCATTTGGCGTCGACGTGATCGTAGCCGACGCCGAAGCTCGACACCTGCTTGAGGTTCGGAAACTGCGACAGGAACGGCCCATCGACTTTATTGCTGGTATAGGCGAGCGCGATGGCGCCGATCTTCGGGCCGATCTCCTTGACCAACACGTCCTTGTCCTTGGCGCCAAGGTAGTCATGCAGGTTGACCTTGCCCTCCAGGCCGCCGACCAGCGCCGGCTTGCGGGCGCCGATCAGAAGCACATCGCGTTTCTCGTTCGCCATACCATTTCCCCTACAGTTTATTGGTCAGACCAGCGCGGCCACCGGATTTTCCATCAAAGCCTTGAACGCCGCCAGCAGTTCGGCGCCGAGCACGTCATCGACCATACGGTGATCGCATGACAGGGTCACCGTCACCTGGTCGACGAATTTGACGGTGCCATCCCCGGCTTCGACGGGTGCGCGGCGCGGCGCGGCGACCGCGAGCACCGACGCGAGGGGCGGTGCGACGACGGCCGTGAATTCGCGAATGCCGGGTGCCGAATGGATAGAGACAGCGCTGACAACGCCCGCGTCGGGCGGCGGCGCGTCCGCGGACTGTTCGCGCGCCTCTTGAGCGATAACCGTGAGCGACTTGCCGGCGGCATCGCGGATCGCCTTCGTCACGCGCCGGCCATCGACATTCGTCATCAGGCCGATATCGGTGTTCGCCTCAGGGGTGACGCGCTTGAGCGTCATTGCCCAGGCCTTGACGACGAAGTCACCGAGCGAAAAATCGGCGCCGGCCGCCTTGGCCTCGTCGCGCATGACGATGAGGCGGCTAATCTCGACATCGGCCACAAGGTTGAATTGCGCTGCTTGCGCAGTCTCGGCCGGGCGCGGCGCCTTATCGATATCGGTGGCGACAATGCGGCCATGCGGGCCGGAGCCGGCAACGCGCGCAAGGTCGATGCCGCGTTCCGAGGCGAGACGGCGCGCCAGCGGCGTGACGGCGCTGCCGGTCGCCAATTTCGCCGGTCCGTAATTGCGCTCCGGTGTGCGGACTTCACGCCACGGCGACATGTCGGCGTAGGCGAAATCGCGACTTTGACTCCGTTCACCCCCGCGAAGGCGGGGATCCAGAGCGAAGGAAGACTGGGTCCCCGCTTTCGCGGGGACGAGCGGAGATGGAGGTATGCTTTTCGGCACTTCGGCAGGCTTTGCTCCCGCCGGCTTTGCCGGTGCCGCCTCCCTCGCACCTGAAATGACAGCAATCACCGCGCCGACCTTGGCGACTTCACCGACACCGAAGCGAATATCGGTGAGCGTCCCGGTGGCGATGGACGGCACTTCCATGGACGTCTTGTCAGTCTCGATCTCAAACAGATTCTCGCCCGGCTTCACCGCATCGCCGGCCGCCTTGAACCATTTGGTGATCTTGCCCTCGGTGACGGTTTCACCGAGCTGCGGCATCAAGACGTCCATCAACTCACCACTACCACGTCACCGAGACATACTGCGTCTCGAGAAACTCCTTCATGCCTTCGGTCGCGCCTTCGCGGCCGAGGCCGGACTGCTTGACGCCGCCGAACGGCGCCGCCGGATCGGACACGAGGCCGCGATTGAGCCCGATCATGCCGAATTCGAGCTTCTCGGAGACGCGCAGGCCGCGCGACAGGTCCTTGGTGTAGAGATAAGCGACCAGACCATACTCGGTGTCATTGGCGCGCTTGATCGCTTCGTCTTCGATCTTGAAGGTCTGGATCGACGCGACCGGCCCGAAGATTTCCTCGCTCAGCATCATGGCCCCGTCCGGCACATGGGTGACGACGGTCGCCGGGTAGAAAAAGCCCGGGCCGCCGGGAACCTGACCTCCGGTCATGACCGTGGCGCCGCGGGCGACGGCGTCGCCGACCAGCTCGATCACCTTGTCGCGGCCTTCCTTGTTGACCAAAGGCCCAACCGCGACGCCGTCGTCCAGACCGTTGCCCATTTTCAGGGCACCCATTTTGGCGGCAAGCTTCCCGGCGAACTCGTCATGGACTTTCTCGTGCACATAGAAGCGGTTAGCCGCGGTGCAGGCCTCGCCCATGTTGCGCATCTTGGCGATCATCGCGCCCTCGACCGCGGCGTCGACATCGGCGTCGTCGAACACCAGGAACGGCGCGTTGCCGCCCAGTTCCATGGCCGGCTTGACGATGTTGTCCGCGGCCTCATGCAGCAGTTTCCGGCCCACCTCGGTCGAGCCGGTGAAGGACACCACCCGCACGCGCGGGTCATGCAGCATCGCCGAGACCACCTTGCCCGACGAGCGCGACGGAATGACGTTGACGACGCCGGGCGGCACCCCGGCTTCTTCCAGCGCCGGCATCAGCGCCAGCATGGTGAGCGGCGTGTCCGACGCCGGCTTGAGCACCACCGGGCACCCCGCGGCCAGCGCCGGGCCGATCTTGCGCGTCGCCATCGCGGCGGGGAAATTCCACGGCGTCACCAGCACCGCGATGCCGGCCGGCTTGTGCTGGACGAGAATACGCGCGCCCGACGATGGCGCGGTCGACATCGAGCCGAGATTGCGCACGGCTTCCTCGGCGTACCAGCGGAAAAATTCGGCGGAGTATGCGACCTCGCCGCGCGAGTCCGAGAGCGCCTTGCCGTTCTCGAGCGTGATCAGTTTGGCGAAGCGTTCAGCGTCGCGCATGATGATTTCGAAAGCCTTGCGCAGGATCTCGGCGCGCTCGCGCGGCTTTTTCGCGGCCCAGGCCGGGAACGCCGCTTCGGCGGCGTCGAGCGCGGCCTTGGCGTCGTCGACCGTGGCGCTGGCGACCGAGGCGATGACTTTCTCGGTCGCGGGATCGATGACGTCGAAGCGGCCGCCGTCGGAGGCCTTTTTCCATTGACCGCCGATCCAGAGGTCGGTCGGCACATTAGCGAGAAGATTGTCGTACATGGCATTTCCTTTTCCCGTCATTCCGGGGCGGCGTGCAACGCCGAACCCGGAATCCAGATGCAAACTCAGTATCCGTTTCTGGATTCCGGGTTCGCGCCTTTCGGCGCCCACCGGAATGACCAGATCAACTTCCAAGCGACCGCCGCACCGTTTCGACAATGCGTTCCGGCGTCGGCAGCACGATATCCTCCAGCACGTCCGCCGCGGGCAGTGGAATATGCGGCGTTGTTATGCGCACCGGTGGACCGTCGAGATCGTAGAAGGCCTCATCGGCGACGATCGACACGATCTCCGCGCCCCAGCCGCACAGCCGCGGATTTTCCTCCACCGTGAACAGCCGGTGGGTTTTCGCAACCGACGCCAGGATGGTCTGCGTGTCGAGCGGCACCAGCGAGCGCACGTCGACAACCTCGCAGTCGATGCCGTGTTCCGATTTCAGGACATCCGCTGCGGCGAGCGCGCGCGGCACCATCAGCGCCAGCGCCAGGATGGTGGCATCGCGGCCCGGCCGCAGCACCTTGGCGGTGCCGAGCCTGTCGACGATCTCGCCATCCGGAACCTCACCCTTGGTCGCGTAGAGCGACTTGTGTTCGAGGAAGATCACCGGGTCGGGGTCGCGCACCGCGGCGGCCAGCAAACCGATGACATCGACCGGTGACGACGGCGCCACGACCTTGAGGCCCGGGATCATCATGCACCAGTTCTCGACCGACTGGGAATGCTGCGCCCCGAAGCGCGAGCCGGCGCCGTTGCCGGTGCGCACCACCAGCGGGCATTTGGTCTGGCCGTTCGACATATAGCGGCTCTTCGGGAATTCGTTGGCGATGTAGTCGAAGCAGACCGCGAAGAAATCGGAGAACATGATCTCGGCAATGGGCTTGAGGCCGGTCATCGCCGCGCCCATGGCGGCGCCGAGAATGGCCTGCTCCGAAATCGGCGTGTCGCGCACGCGCAACGGCCCGAACTGCTCATACAATCCCACGGTCGCCTTGAACACACCGCCGGCTTTCGCCACATCCTCGCCGAGGAAGACGACATCGTTGTCGCGCGCCATTTCCTGAGCAATGCCGCGGATCACCGCGTCGCGATAGGTGATTTCCGGCATATCAGATTCTCACTTTCAATTACGCCGAATCGATTTCGCCAAATCAATTGCGCCAAGCCCAGCCGCCGTCGGCATAGACGTCGGTGGTGAGGATTTCGGCGGGCGGCATCGGCGCGGCCTTGCAGGTTTCCGTCGCGTCGTCGACTTCCTTGCGCACGCTGGCGTCAATTTCCGCAATCGTCCACTCGCTGACGCCGAACTGCTTCAGGCGCTCGCGATAGATCTTGATCGGATCGCGCTCTTTCCATTTTTCCAGTTCGCCTTCGGGGCGATACTTGGCCGGGTCGGCGCGCGAATGGCCTGAGTGGCGATAGGTCATGGCCTCGATCAGCGACGGCCCGTCGCCGGCGCGCGCCTTGGCATACGCCTTCTGCGCGGTGCGATAGACGGCATCGGCGTCGTTGCCATCGACGATGATCCGCTCGAGGCCGTAAGCCGAAGCGCGGTCGGCGGCGGGATGCTCAACCGCCGTCACGTCGGCGATCGGCGTGTATTCCATGTAGAGATTGTTCTCGCAGACGAAAACCACCGGCAATTTCCATACGGCGGCAAAATTCAGCGCTTCGTGAAACGCGCCGATGTTGGTCGTGCCATCGCCGAAGAAACAGACCGAGACGTCCTTGTCGCCTTTGTATTGCGCGCGCCAGGCGGCGCCGCAGGCGATGGGAAGATGCGCGCCGATGATGGCGTAAGAGCCCATTACGCCGTGCTCCTCGGACGTCAGATGCATCGAGCCGCCTTTGCCGCGCATCAGGCCGTTGTCGCGCTGCATGAGTTCGCCGAGCACCTTCTCGACCGGGACGCCGCGCGCCAGAGTGTGGGCGTGGCCCCGATAGGTGCAGAACGACAGATCGCCTTTCTGCATGGCCTCGGCAAAGCCGGTTGCCACCGCTTCCTGCCCCAACGACAGATGGCTGGTGCCCTTGACCAGATTTTGCAGGAACAGATCGTAGGCCCGCTGCTCGGCTTCACGAATGCGAAGCTGCGAGCGATAGATCGCCAGCCTTTTGGCTTCGCCGATATCGTCGTTCAGCCCGGAGCCGGGGGAAACCTGGCCGAGCGGGACCTGGGCCCGGTCTTGCGCGGTCGCCATGGGGAATTTCCTCGCACTTGCAGTCGGCTTGTTCTTTTTGTCGGGGCGAAACTTAGCCTTGATGCTCTTGCGGCCGCAACTGCCGTATCGGCGCATGGCGGCCTATTGATTGGCCTCCCCTTCGACGATCGTGCGGCCCACCCGGCGCTCGTAGTGCAGCAAATAGAGACCCGAGGCGACGACAACCGCGCTGCCCACGATGGTCCATTGATGCGGCACGTCGCCGAAAACGAGGAAACCCAGCGTCGAGGTCCAGATCATCTGCGTGTAAATGAAAGGCGACAATGTCGAGGCCGGCGCCAGCCGGTGGCCGCAGACCAGGAGATAGTGGCCGAAGCCACCGAAGAAGCCGGTGATCGCCATCAGAACGCCGGCGAGAATGGTCGACGGCGGCGTCCAGACGAAGAACACGATCGGGATCATCGCGACAGCGCCGACCATGTTGGTATAGAACGTCGTCGTCTCGGTGGAATCGGTGCGCGCGAGCAGGCGCGTCGCGATGGAATAGAGTGCGTAGCAGATCGCGCCGCCAACAGAGAGCAGCGCCGCCGGATGCATGCTGCCGAAGCCCGGTCGCGTCACCAGAAGCACGCCGAGGAATCCGACCCCGATCGCGATCCAGCGGCTCGCGCCCACGCGCTCGCCGAGGAACTGGCTGCCGAGCACCGCGACCAGGAACGGCGTCGAGAACAGAATGGCCAGCGCCTCATCGAGCTGCAGATAGCGCACGGCGAAGAAATTCAATGCCGTCGAACCGAGCAGCAGCGTCGAACGCCCAACCTGCAACCACGGCCGTCGCGTCACCATCATGCTCGGCCGCTTGAACGGGTTGAGGTAGATCAGCGCCAGCACGAAGGCGCCGGTATAGCGCGCCCAGGTGACCTGCAACGGGTCCATGTCATGGACCAGATACTTCGCCGTCGTATCGAGGCATGAGAAAGTCGCAACGGCACCGCACATGAATGCGATGCCGGTGAGACGCTGGCGACGAAGGGCCGCTGGATCGCTCAATAGGTCGCCCGCCCACCCGAAATGTCGAAGACCGTTCCGGTCGTGAACGAACAATCCTCCGAGGCGGCGAACGCGGCGAGCGCCGCAACCTCATCGACGTTGACGAAACGCGCGCGCGGAATCTTCGACAGCATGAAGTCGATGTGCGTCTGGGTCATTTGATCGAAAATCGCAGTGCGCGCCGCAGCCGGCGTGATGGCGTTGACCGAGATGTTCTTGCCCGCGGTCTCCTTGGCCAGCGATTTGGTCAGCGAGATGACGCCGGCCTTCGAGGCCGAATAGGCGACCGCGTTCGGGTTGCCTTCCTTGCCGGCGATGGAGGCGATATTGACGATGCGGCCATAGTCCTGGGCGATCATGCCGGGCACGATGGCCTTGCAGCAGTAGAACTGGCTGTCGAGATTGACGCTGAGGACGCGCTTCCACTCGTCGAGCGGATAGTCCCATGTCGTCGTGTTCTTGCCGGCGATGCCGGCATTGTTGACCAGGATGTCGATGCGGCCGAAAGCCTTGACGGTTGCGTCGCGCGCGCGCTCGACACTCGAGAAATCGGTGACATCGACGGCCACGGCCTCGACCCGGCCCTTGAGTTCTCCGGCCGTCTTCTTCGCCAGCGGCTCGTCGCGATCCCAGATCGCGACCGCGGCGCCGGACGCCAGAAAGCGCTCGACGATGGCGCGGCCGATACCCTGCGCGCCGCCGGTCACCACCGCGAAGCGGCCTTTCAGATCGATGTTATTGGACATTGTCGCGTTTCCCCCGAGGCTGATTGTTTTGACTTTCACGATGGTATAATCGGTTTGGCGAGGAAAATGCAGCCTCCTCCACAGATAGCAGCCATCCGTCCCGGGCGGCATCCAGTTCCGGTCCAAGCGCTGGTTGAAACGGCCTGAGTGCAGCCATGGACGGCCCGATTCTCGCGCTTTTCGTCCTGTCGACGTTTGTCGGCGGCATCGTCAGCGGGCTCGCCGGCTTCGCCATGGGGCTGGTCGTGTCCGGCATCTGGCTCCACATCCTGACGCCGGCACAGACCGCCGCGCTGATCGTCGGCTACGGCATCCTGGTCCAAAGCTACAGCATCTGGAAGGTGCGGCACGCGCTGAACGGGCGCACGCTGGCGCCCTTCATCGGCGGCGGCATTTTCGGCGTGCCGCTCGGGGCGGCGCTGCTGGCCTATATCAGGCCCGACACGATCCGCGACGGCGTCGGCCTGCTGCTGATCGCCTATTCGGGCTATTTCCTGATCCGGCCGCACGTTCACACCGTGAAACCATCGCTGACCGGCGATGTCGCGGTGGGATTTTTCAACGGCATCCTCGGCGGCATGACCGGGCTCGCCGGGCCGATCATCACGGTCTGGTGCCAGCTGCGCGGCTTCCGCCGGGACGAGCAGCGCGCGATATTCCAGCCGGTCATTCTCGCCGCCTTCGTGCTGACGGCGATCTCGCTGACCATCAACGGCACCGTGACGATGGATCTCGTCCGCATCTACCTTTACGGCCTGCCCGGTCTCGGCGCCGGCCTGTGGATCGGCCTCAGGCTCTATGGCCATCTCGACGAGCGCAGCTTCCGCCGGATCATCCTCGTTCTGCTGATGCTGTCCGGCCTCGTGCTGGTGTTCGGTTGAAGGCGGACGCCATGACAACAGAAGAACCCGCGATGCACCCGAGCCTGAGCGAAGCGGTCAAAGTCTGGTTCAAGATCGGTTGCCTCTCGTTCGGCGGTCCGGCCGGGCAGATCGCGATGATGCATCGCGTCGTCGTCGACGAGAAGAAGTGGCTCGACGAACCGCGGTTTCTGCACGCTTTGAATTTCTGCATGTTGCTGCCGGGTCCGGAGGCGCAGCAACTCGCGACCTATATCGGCTGGCTGATGCACGGCGTGCGCGGCGGGCTGGCCGCCGGAATTCTGTTCGTGCTGCCCGGCGCGTTTGTGATGCTGGGCCTGAGCCTGCTCTATGCCTACGGTCGCGGCATCGGCTTTGTCGACGGCGCGCTTTACGGCATCAAGGCCGCGGTGCTGGTGATCGTGATCGAGGCGCTGATCCGCATCGGCAAACGGGCGTTGAAATCGGCATGGCTCGCCGCGGTCGCGGCGGCGGCATTTGTCGGCATCTTTTTTCTGGCGCTGCCATTCCCCCTGATCGTCGCCGGCGCGGCGCTGATCGGCTTTCTAGCCGTCCGGCCGGCCGCCCTGCCCGCGTCCGCCAACGACAATGCGCCGCCGCGCAGGGAAGGCCGCTGGCGGCATGCGGCGCTGTCGGTCGTCATCGGGCTTGTGCTGTGGTGGCTGCCGGTGCTGATCGCCGTGCTCGCGCTGGGCCCCGAGCATGTGCTGGTGTCGGTCGGCCTGTTCTTCTCGAAACTGGCGGTCGTCACCTTCGGCGGCGCCTATGCCGTGCTCGCCTACATGGCCCAGCAGGCGGTCGCGACCCATGGCTGGCTGACGGCGCCGGAAATGGTCGATGCACTCGGGCTGGCCGAGACCACGCCCGGCCCGCTCATTCTGGTGACGCAGTTCGTCGGCTTTCTCGCGGCGTTTCGCGACGCCGCGCCGTTCACGCCGCTTGCCGCCGGCATTCTCGGCGCGGCGCTGACGATCTGGGTGACCTTCGTGCCGTCGATGATGTGGATCTTCGCCGGCGCGCCGTTCATCGAGGAACTGCGCGGCAACAAAAAACTCGCCGGCGCGCTCTCGGCAATCACGGCCGCGGTGGTCGGCGTCATTCTCAACCTGTCGGTCTGGTTCGCGCTGCATGTGCTGTTCGGCACGGTGACGGAGATGCATTCCGGCATCGTGCGCTGGTATGCCTTCGATCCCAATGCGCTCGACAGGCACGTCGCCATTCTCGCGGCGACGGCCGCGATCCTCACCTTCCGCTTTCACCGCAGCCTGATCGAGGTGATCGGCGTCATGGCGCTGCTCGGCGTGGCGACGCGGTTTTACGGCTGATCAGCGTTCGCGGCCCACTTCGCTTTCGTGCCAGCGCCGCAGCGCCAGATGCGACAGCGCCGACAACACCAGGAAAATCGCGACGCCGGCCAGCGACAGCAGCGCGAGCGCGGCGAACATGCGCGGGATGTTGAGCCGGTAGCCCGACTCGGCGATGCGATAGGCCAGCCCCGAACCGGCGCCGGCCGAACCGGCGGCGATTTCGGCCACCACCGCGCCGATCAGCGACAGGCCGCCGGCGATGCGCAGGCCGGTGAGAATCTGCGGCAGCGCCGCCGGCAGTTTCAGCCGCATCAGGACCTGCCAGCGCGACGCCTTGTAGAGATCGAACAGCGCGATCAGGTTGTGATCGACCGAGTTCAGCCCCAGCGTGGTGTTGGCCAGCACGGGAAAGAACGCGACGATCCAGGCGCAGGTCAGCACCGCCAGGTGCTGCGGCAGATAGATCAGCAGCAGCGGCGCGACGGCGACGACCGGCGTCACCTGAAGGATGACGGCGTAGGGATAGAACGAATATTCGACCAGCTTCCATTGATTGAAGGCCACGGCGAGCACGATGCCGCCGACGCCGGCCAGCACGAAGCCCTCGAAGGTGATGCCGAGCGTCACCAGCAGCGAGCCGAACAGCAGGCCGGCGTCGTTGACCAGCGCGCCGAACACAAGCCCCGGGCCCGGCAGCACATAAGCCGGGATGGCGAAGACGCGCACCGCGACATCCCAGACGATGACGGCGGCGGCCAGCAACAAGGCCGGCAACACGATGCGGAGGAGGCGCCGGCTCATGCGCCCTGCTCCATCGCGGCGGCCAGCGTTTCGGCGACCTGGCGGCAATAGCCGGCATATTCCGCCGAGGTGCGGAAGCGCTCGTCGCGCGGATAAGACGCCGGAATTTCGATCTCGGCAAACACGCGCCCCGGCCGCGGCGTCATCACCACGATGCGCCGCGACAGATAGACCGACTCAAACACCGAATGGGTGACGAAGATCACCGTGCGGCGCAGCGCCTGCCACAAGGCCAGCAATTCATTGTTGAGCTTGAAGCGCGTGATCTCATCGAGCGCGGCGAAGGGCTCGTCCATCAGCAGCAGCTTTGGCTCCGTGACCAGTGCGCGGGCGATCGAGACGCGCATCTTCATGCCGCCCGACAATTCGCGCGGATAGCTGTGCGCAAACTCGGTGAGACCGACATGGGCGAGCACCGCGGCCACCGCCTGTTTTGCGCGCGCCGGCTCGGCATGCGCCAGCGACAGCGGCAATTCGACATTGCCGGCGACCGTCGCCCACGGCATCAAGGTCGGTTCCTGGAACACGAAGCCGATGTCGCCGGTCGCCGAATTCCCGGTGCGGCCGCGCGGCCACTCGACCGTGCCGCGCGTTGCCGTGCTCAGGCCGGCGATGATCCGCAACGCCGTCGACTTGCCGCAGCCAGAAGGCCCGAGCAGGGAGACGAACTCGCCTTCGCCGACATCGAGGCTCAGCCCGGCGAGCGCCGCCGTGCCGTTATCGAACGTCTTGCCGACGTCTTTGAGCGATGTAATGGGGGCGCTTTGGTTGAAAACCACGATGCTGCCGGACAGCGGTCACTTCGGCCGCAGATTGAGGCCGACGCCCTTGTTCACGAATTGCAGCGTATAGGCCTTCTTCAAATCGAGCCCCGCCCGGACCACACCGGTACGCACCATCTTGTCGTAGAAGCTGGCCATGCGCGCATCGGTCATGGCGCCGATGCCGAGCTTGAGCGTGTCGCCGGAATCGACGACGCCATATTCCTTCATCTTGGCAACGGAATAGGAAAGCAGCGCGTCGGTCATTTCCGGGTTCTGCTTCTTGATGAGATCGTTGCCCGCCTTGTTGTCGTGATAAATATAGTTGTACCAGCCGATAGCCGAGGCATCGACGAACCTCTGCACCAGGTCGGGATCCTTCTCGACCAGATCGCGCCGCGTCTCGATCAAGGTCGAGTAGCTGTTGAAGCCGTAATCGGCGAGCAGAAAGATCTTCGGCTTGAACTTGCCCTGGGTCTCGATCGCATAAGGCTCGGACGTCACATAGCCCTGCATCGCGCTCTTCTCGTCGGCGAGGAAGGGCTGGGCATTGAAGGTGTAGGGCTTCACGCTGCGGTCGGTGAAGCCGTAATCGGCCATGAGCCACTTGAAGTAGCTGACCATGCCTTCCTTGGAGACAAACAGGGTGAGGCCCTTGAGATCGTCCAGCGTGTTCGCCATGCCGGGATGGGCGAGCAGCACCTGCGGGTCTTTCTGGAACGACGCCGCCACCGCGACGGTCGGGATTTTCTGTTCCACCGCGTCGAAGCTCTGCAGCGAGTTCACGCTCATGAAGAAATCGATCTTGCCCACCGGCAGGAGGATGCGATTGTTGACGTTGGGCCCGCCGGGGACGATTTCGACGTCGAGGCCGTACTTCTTGTACGTGCCGTCGGCGAGCGCCTGATAGAAGCCGCCATGCTCGGCCTCGGCCACCCAGTTGGTGCCGAAACGCACCTTCTGAAGCGTCGGCCCGTCCTTCTTCGGCGCCGGCGCGCCGCCATGTTGGGCGGCGACAGGCAGGGTCGCGGCGATCAGCAACAGGACCGGCAGGATCACTTTGGCGGGACGCATGGGTTCGTACTCTGTTGCGGTGACCGGCGCGGCAAGATAGCGCGGTGCAGCAATGAAGGTAAGCCCGCAACCCGGGTCTTTAACAGGGCCGGTGGCGACGGCGTGCCGCACAGCGGGTTCGTTTCGCTTTGCAGCAGACGCTCCGGCAGGCCTGCCTTGTCGGCATGTCGGCTTGTCATGCGCGGCCCAATTTGCATTGATACCGGCAACGAAAAAACGCGGCCGGATGGACGACGCAAACGCCACCGGCCCATAAAGCAACCGGAGGATGCCCCCAATGTCGCTGATATCCCGTACGCTCGCCAAGATGTCGCTGACGGCACTCGCGGCACTTGCCCTGACCGCCAGCGCCGCTTCGGCACAAACCGAAATCAAGTTCGGCCATGTCGGCGCGCCGGGCTCGCTGTTCGCGCAGTCGGCCGATCTTTTCGCCGCGAAGGCCAATGCCCAGCTCGGCGACAAGGCCAAGGTCGTGGTCTACGGCTCAAGCCAGCTCGGCGGCGACTCGGAACTCCTCAAGAAGCTGAAGCTCGGCACGGTCGATCTCGCACTGGTCTCGACCGTGATGACCTCGGTCGCTCCGGAATTCGGCGTGTTCGAAATGCCCTACCTGGTGCAGAACCGCGAACATGCCGCGCGCATCGCCAAGGAGGTCACGCATCCGATCCTCGGACCGGTGGCGCTGAAGGCGGGATACCGCATCCTCGGTGTCTGGGAAAACGGCTACCGCGAGATCACCAACAACAAGCGGCCGATCGTCAAGCCGGCCGATCTTCAGGGCGTGAAGCTGCGCGTGCCGGGCGGCGTCTGGCGCGTGAAGATGTTCCAGGCCTATGGCGCGAGCCCCTCGCCGATGGAGCTCAAGGAAGTCTTCGTCGCGCTGCAGACCGGTGTGATGGACGGCCAGGAAAACCCGCTGACGCAGATCTACTCGCAGAAATTCCAGGAAGTGCAGAAATATCTGTCGCTCACCGGCCACGTCTACACGCCCGCCTATCTCACCGGCGGGGCAAGCTGGGCGCGGCTTTCGCCCGAGGTGCAGAAGGTGCTGACCGACACCGCGGTGGCCGTGGAACCGGAAATTCTCAAGCTCGCGGCCAAGCTCGATGGCGAATTGATCGACAAGATGAAGGCGTCGGGCATCCAGGTAAACCAGGCCGACAAGCCGGCCTTTGTTGCGGCTTCGAAAGCCATCTATGACGAATTTGCCAAGGAAGTGCCGACCGGCAAACAACTGATCGACAAGTCCTTGAGCCTCGCCAAGGGTTCGTGACGGCCTGGGTAATTCCGGGGCGCCGCCGAGCGCGCCCCGGAAACCCAGCGCTATCATCTTCATCCATTAATTGGATTCCGGGTTCGCGGCCCGATGCCCGCGCTCCGGAATGGAATGACCATGACCGCCATCCGCAAGATTTACGATCGCATTCTCGAAATCATCGCCGTTTTTCTGATGCTGGCGGTCACTCTCATCATCACCACGGGCTTTGTGTTCCGCTGGGTTGGCGCGTCGCTGGTCTGGTACGATGAGATCGCCTCGATCTCGCTGTGCTGGCTGACGTACTACGCCGGCGCGCTGGCGGCGCTGCGCGGCGCCCACATCGGCTTCGCCGGCTTCGTCAATTCGCTGCCGGCCAATTGGCGCGTGGCGTCGACCGCGTTTGCCTCGGCCGTGACGATCTTCTTCTTTGTCGTGCTCGCCATCATGGGCACGCAGGTCGTCGAAATCCTCAAGGGCGACACGCTGGTGTCGATCCCGTGGCTGCCGCTCCAGATCACCCAGTCGGTGATTCCGATCGCATCGGTGCTGTTCATCGTCGCCGAATTGTTGCGTCTGCCCGATCTGCTGGGCGAAGCGCGGCGCGGGCCCCTGGTCGATCATGAGCTCCAGGAAGCGCTTGCGCATGGCCAGGCCGGCAAGGAGATCCAGTCATGAACACTGCGATCACCCTGATGCTGCTCGGAATGGGCGCGCTGGTCATGATCAATGTGCCGATCGCGGTCGCTCTCGGCGTCGTCGCCATGCTGGCGATCTGGATCATGCAAGGCGCCTATATGCTGCCGAACACGGCGCTGGTCATGTTCCAGGGCGCCAGCGATTTCCCGCTGCTGGCGGTGCCGCTGTTCGTGCTCGCCGGCGGCATCATGAATGCCTCGTCGATCGCGCGGCGGCTGATCAACCTCGCGACCGCCGTCCTCGGCTTCATCCGTGGCGGATTGGCGATGGTCACGGTCGGCTCGTCCATGTTCTTTGCCGAGATTTCCGGCTCGGCGGTGGCCGACGTCGCGGCGCTGGGCACATTGCTGATCCCGGCAATGAAATCGCGCGGCTATTCCAAGGAATTCGCCGCCGCGGTGACCTCGTCGTCCGCCAGCCTCGCCATCATCATCCCGCCATCGATCCCGATGATTCTGTACGCGGCGATGGCGCAGGAATCCGCCGTCAAGATTTTCGTCGCCGGCATAATCCCCGGCGTCATCGGCGGCCTCGGCTTGATGGCGCTCTGCTACTACTACGCATGGAAATACAACTTCCCGGTCGAACAGCGCTTCTCGCTCGACAAGCTCGGCAAGGCGTTGCGCGAGTCGATCTGGGCGCTGGCGATGCCGGTCATCATTCTCGGCGGCATTTTCGGCGGCTTCGTCACCGCGACCGAGGGCGCCGCGCTTGCCGTGCTGGCCGCACTCGCCATCGGCATGATCATCTATCGCGATCTCGACTTGAAATCGCTGTATCAGGCCTGCGTCGACTCGGCGATCCAGACCGCGGTGGTGATGCTGCTGGTTGCGGCATCCGCGCTGGTCGGCGTGTTCCTGACCGAGAGCCAGCTTCCGCAAAAACTGGCCGCCTCGATCATCAACATCACGACCAACCCCTATTTCGTGCTGCTGATCCTCAACGTCTTCTTCCTGATCATTGGCATGTTCCTGCACTCGGCCGCGGCAATCATTCTCACCGTACCGATCGTGCTGCCGCTGATTCATCAGGTCGGCATCGATCCGATCCACTTCGGCCTGGTGCTGACACTCAACCTCGCCATCGGCCAGCAGACGCCGCCGGTCGCCAGCGTGCTGATCGCTTCGTGCTCCATCGCCAAGTCGGACATCTGGGCGACGACCAAAGCCAATCTCGGCTTTATCGGCGTTCTGACCGTGGTGCTGTTGCTGTGCACTTACGTGCCATGGCTGTCGCTTGTGCTGATCAGAATGTTCTACGCGGGCTAGCCGGACGCGGCCTGCAAACTCATCTCCAGCACGCGCGCGACGTGGATTGCCTCGCGTGCCGCGCCATCGTGGATCTGATGCCGGCATGAGGTGCCGTCGGCGACGATGATCGCGTCCTGGGCCGCCTGGCGCACGGCCGGCAGCAGCGACAATTCGCCCATCTTCAGCGACACATCGATGGTGTCGGCCTTGTAGCCGAACGAACCGGCCATGCCGCAGCAGCTCGATTCCACGGCCTCGACTTTCAATTCCGGCACCGCGCGCAGCACGCTTTCGACCGCGCCCATGACGGCGAAGGATTTCTGGTGGCAATGGCCATGCAGCAGCGCCTGCTTCGGCAGCGGCGCCAATGGCAGGTCGAGCGCGCCGGATTTCTGTTCGCGCGCCAGAAACTCCTCGAACAGCATGGCCTGCGCCGCGACCTCGGCGACACCGTCAGCCTTCAACAGCGCCGGCATCTCGTCGCGGAATGTGAACAGGCAACTCGGCTCCAGCCCGACAATCGGCACGCCGCGCCTGGCGAATGGTGCAAGGGCCTCGAGCGTGCGCCGCATTTCCTTGCGCGCCTCGTCGACCTTGCCGACCGACAGGAACGTGCGCCCGCAGCACAGCGGCCGCGGATTGCCGTCCCTTGGCAGCGCCGCATGAACGCGATAGCCGCCGGCGGCGAAGACCTTCATCGCCGCGTCGAGATTCTCGCGCTCGAAATAGCGGTTGAAGGTGTCGGCGAACAGCACGACCTCGCGCACCGGCTTTTGGCTGTCACCGTCGCGCGGCGCCGGCCGATGGGCCCAGTCGTTGCGATCCAGATAGATGTCGCTGCGCCACTTCGGCAGGCTGCGGCGCGCGGAGAAATTGGCGAAGCGCTCGGAGGCGCGCTTCAGCAGCGGGATTTCATCGCGCAGGTTGAACAGCGCCGGATGACGCGCGGCGAACGGCGCGTAATGCGGCAGATAGCCGACCAGCCGGTCATGCAGCGACAGGCCATGCTGTTTCGCCCTTGCGGCCAGCATCTCGATCTTCATGCGCGCCATGTCGACGCCGGTCGGGCATTCGCGGCGGCAGGCCTTGCACGACACGCACAGCGACAAGGTCTCCGCCATCGCGTCGGACGTGAGCGCATCCGGACCAAGCTGACCCGACAGCGCAAGCCGCAGCGTATTGGCGCGGCCGCGGGTGACGTCGCGCTCGTCGCGAGTGACGCGATAGGACGGACACATGGCGCCGCCGGAAGACTTGCGACAGGCGCCGTTGTTGTTGCACATCTCGACGGCGCCCTGAAAACCGCCGCCGGCACCGGGATAGACCGACCAGTCGAGTTCGGTTTTCAGGTCGATGCCGCGATAGTCCGGCTTGTAGCGAAACAGCGACCGGTCATCGAATTTCGGCGCCCGCACGATCTTGCCGGGATTGTAGAGGCCGGTCGGATCGAAGCGGTCCTTCACCTCCTCAAACGCGCGGGCGAGGCGCGAGCCGAACATCGGCTCGTTGAATTCGGAGCGCACCAGACCGTCGCCATGCTCGCCGGAATGCGAGCCCTTGTACGCGCGCACCATGGCGAAAGCCTCTTCGGCAATCGCGCGCATCGCGTGAACGTCTTTCTCGAGCCGCAGATTGAGCACCGGCCGCACATGCAGGCAGCCGGAGCCGGCGTGGGCATACCAGGTGCCGCGCGTGCCGTTCCTCTCGAAGATCGCGGTGAGCCGCGACGTATAGTCGGCGAGATGCTCGAGCGGCACCGCGCAATCCTCGACGAAGGACACGGGCTTTCCCTGATCCTTCATCGACATCATGATGTTCAGCCCCGAGGTGCGGACCTCGGTGATCGCGGCCTGCAGATCGGGATTGAGCACCTCGACCACGCCACCCCATTTGGCGCCGGCATGATCCCAGGCAAAGCCGAGATCGCCGATCAGCTCCTTGAGACGGCGCAAGCGGCGCAGGTTTTCCTCGTGATCGGTCTCGCCGAATTCAACGAGCAGGATCGCCTCGGGCAGATCGCGCACGAACTTGTCGAGCGTCGGCTTGTAAATCGGAATCGCGCCGGCCAGTTCGATCATGGTGCGGTCGACCAGTTCCACCGCGATCGGCTTGAGCGTCACGATGTGCTGCGCGCAGTTCATCGCTTCAAAGAAGCTGCCGAAATGCACGGCGCCGACGGCGCGGCGTCCGAGCAGCGGCGACAGCTTCAGATCGATGCGCGTGGAAAATCCGAGCGTACCCTCGGAGCCGACGAGGATATGCGCGAGGTTGATGTCGTTGCCGCCCAGACCTTGAATGCTTTTGTAGGAGCCCGGCACCAGGGCATCGAGATTGTAGCCGCCGACGCGACGCTGAACCTTGGGAAAGCGCGCGGCGATCTCGTCGCGTTCTCGCGCGCCGATGGCGAGCAGATCCTGCGCCAGCGGCCGCAGCGGCGCCGGCACGTCGTCGGCGTTGCCGCCGATCGGGCCGAAATGCGCCGGCGTGCCGTCGGCGAGGATGGCGTCGATGCCGATGACGTTGTCGCGCATGGTGCCGTAACGCAGCGAACGGCCGCCGCAGGAATTGTTGCCGGCCATGCCGCCGATGGTGGCGCGCGAGGCGGTCGAGATGTCGACCGGAAACCACAGGCCGTGGGGCTTGAGCTGGCGGTTGAGATCGTCGAGCACGATGCCCGGCTCGACCGAGCAGCGCTGCCGCGTCACGTCGAGGTCGACGATGCGGTTGAGGTGCCGGGAGCAGTCGACCACCAGGCTGTCGCCCACGGTCTGCCCGCACTGCGAGGTGCCGCCGCCCCTCGCCAGGACGGTAACGCCTTCCGCCCGCGAAATGCCTATCGCCCGTTCGGCTTCGCCTATCGTGCGCGGAGCCACCACGCCGACCGGCGTGATCTGATAATGGGACGCATCCGTGGCGTAGCGGCCGCGGGTAAAGGGGTCGAAACGCACATCGCTGGTCAATTCGGCCTTCAGCCGCCGTTCCAGGCCGGGTCGAATAACCGCCAAGACGCCCATCCTTTTGCTTCACATAGGATTATTGCATGAGCCGATTGCGGAAATCCGCTTGACCGGAATGTCGCATTCATAGTTCAAGGCCACAAGCGCCGCTCCCTGCCGGAACGGAGCCGTGGTCCAGACCCACCAATCGAACCTTATCAGCCGTTCCAGGAGCGGATTTCCTATGGCTCAGAATTCCTCGCGTCAGGTCGGGCGTCACTTCCTGCACATCCCCGGGCCGACCCCGGTTCCCGATCGCGTCCTGCGGGCGATGGACACGCCGATGATCGATCATCGCGGTCCCGAATTCGCCAGACTGGCGAAGCGCTGCCTCGACGGCATCAAGACGATTTTCAAGACCACCAACCCGGTGATCATCTATACCGCGACCGGCACCGCCGCCTGGGAAGGCGCGCTGACCAACACCTTGTCGCCCGGCGACAAGGTGCTGATGGTCGAGACCGGCCAGTTCGGCACCTTGTGGAAGAAGATGGCCGACAAGCTCGGCCTTCAACCCGAACTGATCCCGACCGACTGGCGCACCGGCGTCGATCCGAAGGCCATCGAGGCGCGCCTGCGCGACGACAAGAAGCATGAGATCAAGGCCGTGTGCGTGCTGCACAACGAGACCTCGACCGGCGCGCTGTCGCCGATCGCCGAAGTCCGCAAGGCGATCGACGCCGCCGGCCATCCGGCGCTGTTCATGGTCGACACCATCTCCTCGCTGGCCTCGGTCGACTATCGCCATGACGAATGGGGCGTCGACGTCTCCGTCGGCGGCGCGCAGAAGGGCATCATGCTGCCGCCCGGCATGTCGTTCAACGCCATCAGCAACAAGGCGCTGGAAGCCAACAAGACCTCGAAGCTGCCGAAGTCGTTCCTCGACTGGCAGGACATGCTGAACATGAACAAGGTCGGCTTCTTCCCCTATACGCCGGCGACGCTCATGCTGTTCGGCCTCGATACCGGCATCACCATGCTGCACGAGGAAGGCCTCGACAACGTGTTCGCCCGACACAACCGCCTGGCGGAAGCAACGCGCATCGCGGCAAAGCACTGGGGCCTCGAAATCCTGTGCAAGGATGTGAAGTACCAGTCGCCGACGGTCACCGCGATCCTGCTGCCGGAAGGCCATAACGCCGACCAGTTCCGCGCCATGGCGCTGGAGACCTTCAACATCTCCTATGGCGCCAGCTTCGGCCCGTTCGCCGGCAAGTATTTCCGCATCGGCCATCTCGGCGACATCAACGACGCGATGCTGATGGGCGGACTTTCCTGCACCGAAATGGCGCTGCAACTGGCCGGCGTTCCGATCAAGAAGGGCGGCGTGCAGGCGGCGATGGATTATCTCGTCACCGCGCAC
>JBAZSM010000053.1:0-29564 GCA_041662425.1 Pseudolabrys sp. | reverse complement strand
CGATGGTTCGGCGTCGAACGACGAATCCAATCTGATGCAGGAAGTGCGCGCCGCGTTCCTGCTGCAGCGCGGGCGCTATGGCGTCACCCGGGTCAGCCACAAGGATGCGCTGCGCTGGGCGACCAAGGGCTCGGCGGCCTGTGTCGGCCGGCCTGAACTCGGCGAGATCGCGGTCGGCAAGCGTGCCGATCTTGCGTTCTACAAGCTCGATGAATTGCGGTTTTCCGGTCACGGCGATCCGCTGGCGGCGCTGGTGCTGTGCGGCGCGCATCGCGCCGACCGCGTCATGATCGATGGCAACTGGACGGTGATCGACGGCGCCATTCCCGGGCTTGATGTCGCCGGGCTGATGCGCCGCCATCAGGCGGCGGCGCGGATGGTGCAGGGGTGAAAGGTCCACAAACGCACTCGCGGTTTGTTCTCTCTTGTCCCTCCCCCAACCCAACTCGGGTTTACCCGAGTTGGGCATGTTAAATGCCGAAGTCGGATAAATCCGACTTCGGATGGGGAGGGTGGCGAGCAAATGCGAGCCGGGTGGGGTTATGCCAATCGTTAAGCGACGACCCCACCCCCGGCGCTGCGCGCCGGACCCTCCCCTTTCAGGGGAGGGATAGCGCGCGCGAGGGATCAAGCAAGACTCACTTCCCCGGGAACTTGTCGTCCACGCCCTTGACGTAGAAGTTCATGCCGAGGATCTGGCCGGGATCGAGGTTCTTGCCGCCCTTGCATTCGACTTCCTTGCCGTCCTGTCCGTAGACCGGGCACTTGAAGGGATGCAGTTCGCCGGAGACGATCGCCGCTTCGGTCTTTTCCGCCAGCGCTTTCACGTCGCCCGGCATGTTGGTGTAAGGCGCCATCACGACCATCTTTTCCTTGAGGCCGTCCCAGGTGTCCTCGGCCTTCCAGGTGCCGGCCAGCGCCGCCTTGGCCTGCTTGATGTAATACGGACCCCAGTTATTGACGATCGCGGTGAGCTGCGTCTTCGGGCCGAACTTGATCATGTCCGAGTCCTGGCCGAACGCGTAGATGCCGCGCTGCGCGGCGACCTGCATGGCGGCCGGCGAGTCCGTGTGCTGCATGATGACGTCGACGCCCTGGTCGGCGAGCGCCTTGGCGGCGTCGGCTTCCTTGCCCGGGTCGAACCAGGTGTTCACCCAGATCACCTTGAGCTTGATGTTCGGGTTGACCGTTTGGGCGCCGAGGATGGTGGCGTTGATGCCCGAAATGACTTCCGGAATCGGGAACGAGGCGATGTAGCCGAGCGTGCCGGTTTTGGACATCTTGGCGGCGATGACGCCCTGGATGTAGCGGCCTTCGTAGAAGCGTCCCGAATAGGTGCCCATGTTCGGCGCGCTCTTGAAGCCGGTAGCATGCTCGAACTTGATCTTGGGGAATTGCTTGGCGACCTTCAGCGTCGGGTCCATGTAGCCGAACGAGGTCGTGAAGATCAGGTCATGGCCGGTGCGCGCCAGCTGCACGATCGAGCGTTCGGAGTCGGGACCTTCGTTGACGTTCTCGAGATAGGTAGTCTCGACCTTGTCGCCGAGCTCCTTGACCAACGCCTGGCGGGCGACTTCGTGCATGTAGGTCCAGCCGAGATCGCCGACCGGACCGAGATAGATGAAACCGATCTTCAATTTGTCGGCGGCCGATGCGTTGAATGCCGTTGCCGTCAGCGCCAGCGCGGCGGCCGCGGCCGTCATCAGTAGCTTTTTCATGGTTCAACTCCAGTTATCCAAACGGGTTGTTACTTTCAGTCCGCCCGGCACGCCGCCCGTCCGCGTGCCCTGACGGAAGCTCCTATTTTGAGCATGATCTTTTCCGAAAACCGGTATCCACTTTTCGGGATCATGCTTTACCGATCCGGCACGAACACCGTGCCGAGCGAAGCCGGCGCCACCGAACCGCCGCCGCCGCGCGCCCGTGAAATGATGACGAGGACGATCACCGTCGCAAGATACGGCAGCGCCGTCATCAACTGCGAGGGAATGCCCAGGCCGAAGGCCTGCGCGTGCAGTTGCAGAATGCTCACGGCGCCGAACAGATAAGCGCCCGCCACGAGCCGTCCCGGCATCCACGACGAGAATACGACGAGCGCCAGTGCGATCCAGCCGCGGCCGGCGGTCATGCCGGGAATGAAGAACGGCGTATAGGAGAGCGGCAGGAAGGCGCCGGCAAGGCCGGCGCAGCCGCCGCCGAACAAAACCGCCAGCAGCCTTATCCTGAGCACGGAATAGCCGAGCGCATGTGCGGAGGTGTGGCTGTCGCCGGTGGCGCGCAGGATCAGGCCGCTGCGTGTGCGATAGAGGAACCACCAGATGGCGGCGACCAGCGCCACCGAGAAATAGACGAAGCCGTCCTGGCCGAACAGGATTTTTCCGACGACCGGAAGGCCGGTCAGCACCGGTAGATAGAGATGCGGCGCCGGATTGATTTTCTCGCCGACAAAGCCGGCGCCGATCAGGCCGGAGAGGCCGACGCCGAGAATGGTGAGCGCCAGTCCGGCCGCGACCTGATTGACCGCAAGCCCAAGCGTCAGCAGCGCGAATACCGACGACAGCGCCGCGCCGGCGGCGATGCCGCACAGCGCGCCGATCAAGGTCGAGCCGGTGAGCCAGGCGCCGGCAAAGCCGCAGGCCGCGCCCATGATCATCATGCCTTCGACGCCGAGATTGAGTACGCCGGATCGTTCGACCACCAGTTCGCCGGCCGCCGCCAGCAGCAGCGGTGTCGAGGCCGCGATGACGGACAGGAAGATGGCTTCAATCAGTCCCATGACGATGTCCTTGTCCGTCCCTATGCGGTCTTCGGCGCGGCTTTGCCTTGGCCGGCGATCAGGCGGATGCGGTAGAGAATGAGGCTGTCGCAAGCGAGTACGTAGAACAACAGAATGCCCTGGAAGACCTTGGTGAGATCGAGCGGGATCTTCATCGAGATCTGCGCGCCTTCGCCGCCGATGAAGGTGAGCGCCAGGAACAGTCCCGCGATCATAATGCCGACCGGATTGAGCCGGCCGAGAAACGCCACGATGATGGCGGTGAAGCCGTAGCCGGGCGAGATGCCGGGCTGCAGCACGCCGACAGGACCCGCGACCTCGATGATGCCGGCGAGGCCGGCAAGGCCGCCCGACACCGCGAAGGTGAACAGCACCAGTTTGTTCGAACTGAAGCCGGCAAAGCGCGCCGCGCGCGGCGCCGCGCCGACGACGCGGATCTCGAACCCCTTGATGGTGCGGCCGAGCATCACGGTCGCCGCGATCACGACGAGGAGCGCGACGATCGTGCCGGCATGAACGCGGCTGCCGTCCATCAAGGTCGGCACCGTCGCCACCGGATCGAACGAGGCGGTGGTCGGAAAGTTCATGCCCTTCGGGTCGCGCCACGGGCCGCGCACCAGATAGTCCATGATCAGGTCGGCGACATAGACCAGCATGAGGCTGGTGAGGATTTCATTGGCGCCGAAGCGCACCTTGCAGATCGCCGGGATCAGCGCCCACAACGCGCCGCCGGCCGCGCCCATGACCAGCATCGCCGGCAGCACCCAGGGGCCGGCGCCGGTGCCGTTGGTGACGACGGCGAGATAGCTGCCGCACACCGCGCCCATGATGAACTGGCCTTCGGCGCCGATATTCCAGACATTGGCGAGATAGCAGAACGCCAATCCGATCGCGATCATGATGAGCGGCGTCGCCTTCACCACGATTTCACCCAGCGTGTAGGGATCGGTCAGCGGTTCGACGAAATAGACATTGAGCGCGGCGATCGGATTCTTGCCGAGGATGGCGAACAGGATCGACATCGTCACCAGGGTCAGGACGATGGCGATGAGCGGCGAGGCGACCGCGATCAGCGCCGAGCGCTCGGCGCGTTTCTCAAGCACCAACTGCATGCGATGCCTCCTGCGCGCTCGCGGCTTCGGCCGGGGACGCGCCGCCCATCAACAGGCCGAGTTTCTCGCGCGTCGCGTCGGCCGCCGCCATCGGCTCCGACAGGGTGCCGTGGAACATGACCGCGATGCGGTCCGAGATTTCGGCAAGCTCGTCGAGGTCCTGGCTGATCACCAGCACCGCGGTGCCACGGCTCGACAGATCGAGCAGCGCCTGGCGGATCACGGCGGCGGCCCCGGCATCGACGCCCCAGGTCGGCTGGCTGACCACCAGCACGCCGGGCTCGCGCAGGATTTCGCGGCCGACGATGAATTTCTGCAGATTGCCGCCCGACAGGCTGGCGGCTTCGGGATCGCGCTTGGCCTTGCGGACATCGAAAGTCTTCGTGGTGTCGTCGACGGTTCTGAGCGTCGCCGGCTTGTCGATGAAGCCGTGATGGACCATATGGCTCGCCGCATGCCCGGTGAGCAGCGCGTTTTCCGACAGTTTCATGCGCGGCGCGGTGCCGTGGCCAAGCCGCTCTTCCGGCACGAAGGCGGCGCCGAGGCGGCGGCGTTGGGTCACGGTCAGATGGCCGGCGGCATGGCCGTCGATGATGACGTTGTCTTCATGCGGCGAGAACTGCTCGCCCGACAGCGCCGAAAACAATTCGTCCTGGCCGTTGCCGGCGACGCCGGCCAGCCCGAGAATTTCGCCGCCATACACTTCGACCGAGATGTTGCGCAGATAGGTGCCGTGCGGATCGTCCGGTTCCCGCGACAGATCGCGGATCAGAAGCCGCGGCACGGTAACGGTGCGGGCCGTCATTGCCTTGACCTCGCCGATGTCGGCGCCGACCATCATGCGCGCCATCGACGCCGCGGTTTCCGAGCGCGGGTTGCAGGTGTCGATCTTCTTGCCGCCGCGCAGAATGGTGGCGGTATCGCAGAGGCGTTTCACCTCATCCAGTTTGTGGCTGATGTAGAGCAGGGCACGGCCTTCCGCCTTGAGCCGGTCGAGCACGGTGAACAGCTGGTCGGCCTCCTGCGGCGTCAGCACCGCGGTCGGCTCGTCGAGAATGAGCAGCTTCGGGTTCTGCATCAGCGCGCGCACGATTTCGATGCGCTGGCGTTCGCCGACCGACAGCCGCCACACTTCGCGCTTGGGATCGAGCGGCAGGCCGTAATCGCGCGACACTTGCGCCAGACGCGCCGACATGGCGGCGAAGGTTTCCGAGCCGTCGAGGCCGAGGGCGACGTTTTCGGCGACGGTGAGATTGTCGAACAGCGAGAAATGCTGAAACACCATGGCGATGCCGCGCGACCGGGCATCGGACGGCCCGGTGAGTTCGATTTTCTCGCCGAGCCAGCGCAGTTCGCCCGCGCTCGGCTGGATCAGGCCGTACATGGTCTTGACCAGCGTCGACTTGCCGGCGCCGTTTTCGCCCAGAAGGGCGTGAATTTCGCCGGGATAGAGGTCGATGCTGACGTTATCGTTGGCGAGGAAGGTGCCGTAACGCTTGGTGATCCCGATGGCCTGGAGCAGAGGCGCGCGCGCGGGATGGTTGGCCGACACGGTGTCCAGCATACGAAGGCTGCCCCTGACTCAAACTGGCCACGCCCCCGACTTCCCCCAGCGGCGTCCACAAAAGTGACAAGCCAATACTGTGCCAAATTGCTCGGCAGTTGAAGGCACCAATTGTCGCCAGTCCCTGCCTATCCACGCGGCAATTGCGTCTTTTGGGCCCACCGTTTAGGCAGGAAATCCTCTAGCTGCCGCGATAGGTCGAATAGGCCCAGGGCGAGGCCGCCAGCGGCACGTGGTAATGGCCCTCCGGCTCGGCGACGCCGAACCGGATCGGCACGACGTCGAGGAATGGCGGCGCGGACAGCGCCACGCCGCGGTTCCTGAAATAGCCGCCGATCGAGAACCGCAATTCGTAGCTGCCGGCCGGCACCGGGCGCCCCGCGATCAATTGCGGGTCGGTGCGGCCATCTTTGTTGGTCGTGGTCTTCACGAGCAGGCGGCTGTCGCCGTCGCGCGACAATTCCCACAGTTCGACCGGCACGCCGGCAGCAGGAATGCCGCTATGGGTGTCGAGCACATGGGTCGATAGCCGTCCCGACACCGGCAGTCTGTCCGGCGCGGCGACGCGCTGGTCGAGCCGCAAGGCGGCGATGCGGAAAATCTCGCCGAGCGCGGTGTCGGTCTCGGCCGCGTCGCCATGCGCGAGGCGGCGCTCGAACTCGTTGAGGATCGAATCCCTGGTGTGGCGGCGCACGCAGACGATGAACGGAATGCCGAACTTCGCCTTGTAGGCATCGTTGAGCCGATGGAAGCGCGCGAATTCGGTTTCGTTCAGGCGATCGAGGCCGGCGCTCATCTGCTCGCTGGCTGAATCCGCGGTCAGCGCGCCGGCACGCGCGGCCTTGCCGGCGAGATCGGGATGCGAGGTGATGAGCGTCATCCGCGCGTCATGCGCAGCGGCACGCACCGCCGCGATCATCGCGTCGTGCAGCGCCCGCAGCGTCGCAAAGGGCCGCTGCTTGGCGGCGGCCTCGGCCACCCAAGGCGAATGCTCATAGATATCGGCCAGCGCCGCGGTGAAATCCGCCGCCGGCATGGCGTTGAGCTGGTCCAGGCTCGTCATTCAACCGGCGCTCCGGCCGCGTACCATGCCGCCAGAACCTGGCGCTCTTCCGGCGTGATGTCGGTGACATTGCCGGGCGGCATGGCGCTGGAGCGGCCGGCCTGCAGCGCGATCAGCTTGGCGTGCAGCTTGATGCCGTCCGGCGTGTCCAGGCGGATGTCCTTGGGCGCCTCGCCGATGCCGGCCCAGACCGGTTCGGCGGTGTGGCACATGCTGCAGCGGGACATCACGATCTCGGTGACCTGCGCGAATTTCGGCGTCTGCGGCAGCGCGCCGGTCTTGCCGTCCTTCGGGCCGTTGCTCGACAGCCACAGCACCAGCATCATCGCGAACGCCGCGACAAACCATGTCCACCACGGACTGTCCTTGCCCTGATGCCGCGCATTGAAGAAATGGCGGATGACCGGGCCGATAATCAGCACGATGGCGACGATGATCCAGTTGTTCCTGGTGGCAAACAGCAACGGATAATGATTGCTGAGCATCAGGAACACGACCGGCAGCGTCAGGTAGTTGTTGTGGATCGAGCGTTGCTTGCCGAGGTCGCCCCAGGCCGCGTCCGGCGTCTTGCCGGCGATCAGCGCCGCGACGGTCTTGCGCTGGTTCGGCATGATCACGGCGAACACGTTGGCCACCATGATGGTGCCGATCAGCGCGCCGATCTGGGTGAAGGCGCCGCGGCCGCTGAAGACGTGCGTGAAGGCGTAGGTCAGTGCGACCAGATAGACGTAGCCCGCCAGCGCCAGCGGCACCTCGTGCTTGCCGAGCGGCGAGCGGCACAGCGCTTCATAGACCAGCCAGCTCGCGGCCAGGCTGAGGAAAGCGATCAGCGCCGCCATCGGCGCGCTCATGTTCAGCACCGATTTGTCGATCAGGAACAGATCGGCCTGCATGTAGTAGACGACGACCAGAAGCGCGAAGCCCGACAGCCAGGTCGCATAGGCTTCCCATTTGAACCAGGTGAGTTCGTCCGGCATCCTGGCCGGCGTCACCATGAACTTGATCATCTGGTAGAAGCCGCCGCCATGCACCTGCCAGGTGTCGCCTTTGACGCCGTCGGGCAGGCCTTCGCGCTTCTTGAGGCTGAGATCGAGATGGATGAAATAGAACGACGAGCCGATCCAGGCGATGCCCGCAATGACATGCAGCCAGCGCAGGCACGCACTCACCAGCTCCGTCAGAATCAATTCCAAGAGAAGCCCCCAAACACCCGCAACAGCCGGCCTTGCCACCATGACAGATGGCGGCTTGGGTGTTCAAGTCGGCCAGGGGCCTATTCCGGACCCGGCTACTCCGCCGCGCGATAAAAGGCGGCGGCGTCGGCGCTGAAGGCTTTGCGCGACTCCTGCGCGGTATAGAACATGTGACCGCCGCGATAGACCTTGAGCTGCACGCGGCCGGCCGCCCCGATCTGCGGCAGATGATCGAGCACATAACGCGTCATGCCATAGGGCGTGACCATGTCGGCATAGCCATGCGCGACCAGAATGCGGAACGACGGGCTGAACGACAGCAGCGTGCGGATATCGTCGTCCGAACTGGCCTGGAAGCGGCCGCCATGGCCCCAGTCCCAGCTGCCGGAGATGTCGTTGGCCAAAAGGATGTAGGTCATCTCCGTCTTGAAGCCGAGTTCGTTGCGGGCGTAATCGGCGAAGCCGCCGCCATAGGCGCGGCTTACGCCGTCGAGGATCGGATCGGGCCCGCGCGACGAGCGGCGTTCGGGGTTCGGATCGTCGACCGCATAATCGGCGTCGTAGCGGCTGACGATTTTCCCGGCGCGCACCGTCTTGACGAAATCGTTCACGAAGCCGCGCGCGGTGGCGATGGTGGCCTCGGGCACGCCGGTCATGTCCGCGACACGGCCATAGAATGCGCGCGCGGCCTCGCCCTGCGGCGGCCGTCCGGCCAGCGTGGTGAGATAATCGGTCATGGCGAATTTTTCCGCCGCGGCCTGAGCCTCCGGCTTGAAGGCGCCTTTGCGCTCGAGCTCCGCCGCGGCGAGCGATGGCAGTTGCAGCGCCGCCTGCAGCGCCGAGGTGTCGTCGCCGAAGGTCATCCAGCCTTCGAGCAGCGGCGACAGCATGACGATGCCGCTCACGGCCTGTCCCTGATCGCGCAGCAGCGCGCGCGCCGTCTTTACCGCACGGAAGCCGCCATAGCTTTCGCCGAGCAGATATTTCGGCGAACCGCCGCGGTTGTTGTGCGCGACATAGAGCGCGATCGCCTTCGCCATCGCGTCGGCATCGCTGCGCACGCCCCAGAAATTCTTGGCATCGTCGGCTTTGGCGGCGCGACTCCAGCCGGTGCCGACCGGATCGATGAAAACGAGATCGGTGAAGCCAAGCCAGGTTTGCGGATTGTCGACCAAAGTCGCGCGCGCGGCGTCGTGGCTATCCGGTCCGAGTTCGAGAATACGCGGACCGGCGACGCCGAGCTGCAGATAGGCGGAAGCCGCGCCCGGCCCGCCATTGAAGGCGAATGTCAGCGGCCGGTTGGCGCCGCCGTTTTTGGCGATATACGCCGTATAAAACACCGAAGCGCTCTGGCTACCGGACTGATCGAAGAAGGCCAGCGTGCCGGCGGTCGCGGTGTAATCGAGCTTGCCTTGCGGCGTGGCGATCGAATGCTCGGTGACAGCGTCGGCCGGCAGCAGCTTGAGGATGCCGGGGCCGGCGTCACGTTTTTCGTTCTGCCTGGGCTGGCCGTTGGTCTTGGCGGCTTCTTGCGCGGGTGCGATGGCGGGCGCCACAGCGATCATACCGGCGAGCAGCACGATCCATGCGAGACGAAGGCCGGCGGATTTCATGGCACACCCGGTTGAAGACGAGGCCGCGATTACCCGATTGTAATGTGGGCTTTGTGGGGCGGCGAGCGGTAAACGGTCCAATTTACGGCCGGCCTGGGTGCCGCAATGCCGCAGCCTTCACAGCGACCGGTAGGTTTGCGGCAACAGCCGCGCCAGCCGTGCCGCCCATGCCGCTTCTCCGGCATCGTCAGCAATCAGGTCCTGCCGGATTTCGATGGCGATGTGATGCAGGTTACGCTTTTCGCCATGCACCGGGATCGTGTAGTCGGTCAGATCGTCGACGCGATAAGGCTCGTTGTCGCCGACCGTGAGATCGCCTTCGGCTTCCAGCAAGGCTTTCAGCCGTTTCGAAAACCGGTCGTCGCGATTGTAGAGTACGCCGGCGTGCCAGGGCCGCACGAAACCCTTGAACACCGGCGTGAAGCTGTGCATCGCGACCAGCGCCACCGGGTGCCCGCTTTGCAGGCGGCGGGTCAATTCGGCTTCGATGGCGCGGTGATAGGGCTGGAAGATTTCGGCGACGCGCATGGCCTTGTCGGCCTCGCTCAATCCGGCATTGCCCGGCACGGCCGTGACTTCGCTGATCTCCGGTATCGACGACGGCACGCCCGGCGGGCGGTTGCAGTCGATCACCAGACGCGAATAATTCTGCTGGATGAGCACGGCGTCGAGCGCATCAGCGAGGCGCCGCGATACGCCGGCGATGCCGATATCCCAGCCGATGTGACGCGCACGTTCGGTCTCGGATACGCCGAGGTCGCCCAGCGCGGCAGGGATGCGCTTGCCGGCGTGATCGGCGACCAGAAGCAAAGGCGAAGTGCCGCCGGCATTATGGATGGTGACGGGAGACGGCTCGTCTTGTGACAGTAAAGTGGCTGGCATGGCCTGCATTACGATCCTTTCGGCTGCTATTCGCAAGGACGTCGCCATCGCTATCTGCTATGCTGCGTGTGTCGCGCGCGGGAAAATGTCATTTCGGCACTTCCGGCGCATGCGCCATCATATTTCGGAACTTTTTAGCTGTCTTTTTCTTGGCATGCGTCCGGTGCATCACGTGACGCCGGCGATGGAGTTTGCATGAAAATCCGCGCGGGCTACGAGATTGCCTATGACTGCCCGCAGCCCACGCCGATGATTCTGGAATTGAGCGTGCATCCCTCGCGCACGCCCGATCTTCTGAGTTGGGACCGCATCAATTTCAAACCGCCGCTGCCGGCGCGCACCTATCACGACAGTTTCGGCAACTTTTGTCATGTCATCACCGCGCCGAAAGGCCGGCTGGAGATCACGGCGGATTTTACGATCGAGGACAGCGGCAGGACCGATCCGGTCGTCGCCCATGCCTATCAGCATGCGCTCGCCGAGCTGCCGCCCGACGTCCTGGTTTATCTTCTGGGCAGCCGCTACTGCGAAACCGATCGTTTGAGCGATGTGGCCTGGAAACAGTTCGGCCATCTGCCGGCGGGCTGGTCGCTGGTGCAGGCCGTCTGCGACTACGTGCACAACCACATCACCTTCGGCTACGAGCATGCCGATCCGACCATGTCGGCCTGGGAGGTTTACAACAAGCGGCGCGGCGTCTGCCGCGACTTCGCGCATCTCGCCATCACGTTTTGTCGCTGCCTGAATATCCCGGCGCGCTATTGCACCGGCTATCTCGGCGACATCGGAATGCCGCCGCCTTATGCGGCGGGCGACTTCGCGGCCTGGATGGAGGTCTATCTCGGCGGCGCCTGGCACCTGTTCGATCCGCGCAACAACGTGCCGCGCATCGGCCGTATCCTGATGGCGCGCGGGCGCGATGCTACCGACGTCGCCATCGTGACGTCGTTCGGGCTCTGCACGCTGGCGGGCTTTAAGGTGATTACCGACGAAGTCTCGCCGGTGTAATTCACGGCAGGCGAGGGTGCCTGCCGGTGTCCGCCCGTTAACGGCGGCGGAAATTCGGCCGGCGGGTTGCCGGGCCGGGTGCTGGCGCATCGCCCTTGTGGCGGAAACTGATGCGGCCGCGCTGCAGGTCGTAGGGCGACATTTCCACGATTACCCGGTCGCCGACACCGGTGCGGATGCGGAATTTGCGCATCTTGCCGGCGGTGTAGGCCAGCACCTCGTGTTCGTTATCGAGCTTCACCCGGAAATTGCCGTCCGGCAACACTTCGGTCACCGTCCCGTCGAATTCCAGCATTTCTTCCTTGGGCATCCAAATCCTCTCCCGGTCAGCCGCCTGGGGCGGGCGGGCTACCTTTATCCGAAAACCCGACGCCGCCCCAAGGCCCATTTTGGCCTTGGGGCGGCTATCCGGGGCGTGTCCCGCCTTAGCGGGGAACGCGATTTTCCGTGTTGCGGCGCGGTGCATTGCCGCGCGGGGCATGATCCCGCGGCCCCTGGCTCCGCTGCATGAATTTCATGGTGCCGATCTCGCCCGACTGGCCGCCGCCTGCCGGGGCCTGCCCGCCATTCTGATGACCGGCATTCTGATGACCAGCATTCTGATGACCATGAGCGCGCTGCGGCCGCTCCTGCTGGCCGTTGCGGGGACCATTGCCTTGCCCCTGACCCTGACCATTGCCGCCGCGCCGATGGCGCTTCTGCGCGTCCCGGCCATTGGCATGATGATGCGCCGCCGGCTGCGACGCCGGGCGAATGCCGGTGCGCTTGTCGGTGGACGGGATCTTGATGCGGATGGTGCGCTCGATGTCGCGCAGGAAGCCGTTCTCTTCGTGATCGCAGAACGAGATGGCGATGCCGTCGCGTCCGGCGCGCGCGGTGCGGCCGATGCGGTGGACATACGATTCCGGCACGTTCGGCAGATCGTAGTTGATGACGTGGCTGACGCCGTCGACGTCGATGCCGCGCGCCGCGATGTCGGTCGCGATCAGGATGCGCATCTTGCCGTTGCGGAAGTCGGCCAGAACGCGCTCGCGCTGGTTCTGCGACTTGTTGCCGTGGATCGCCGCCGCGGCGAAGCCGGAGATTTCAAGCTGACGCACGACCTTGTCGGCGCCATGCTTGGTGCGGGTGAAAACCAGCACGCGATCGACGGTTTCGGACTTGAGCACATCGACCAGAAGAGCCGGTTTGGCCGACTTTTCGGTGAGAATGACGCGCTGCGTGATGCGCTCGACCGTGGTCGATTCCGGCGTTACCGAGACGCGGGCCGGATCGGACAGCATCTGCTCGGCCAGGCTGGTGATCTCGCCCGGCATCGTGGCCGAGAAGAACAGGGTCTGGCGCTGCTTCGGCAGCATGGCGACGATCTTCTTGATGTCGCGGATGAAGCCCATGTCGAGCATGCGGTCGGCTTCGTCGAGCACCAGGATTTCGACCTGCTGCAGGTTGACGGCGCGCTGGTTGACGAGGTCGAGCAGACGGCCCGGCGTTGCCACGAGCACTTCGACGCCGCGCGACATGCCGCGAACCTGGCGGTTGATCGGCACGCCGCCGATCGCGAGTTCGATCGCCATCGGACGGATGTGGCGGCCATAGGCGCGGAAGCTGTCCGAGATCTGGCCGGACAATTCACGCGTCGGCGACAGGACCAGGACGCGGCAGGCTTTTTGGGCCGGGCGCATGCGCATCTTGACCAGGTGGTTGAGGATCGGCAGCGCGAAGGCCGCGGTCTTGCCGGTGCCGGTCTGGGCGATGCCAACGATATCGCGCCCGGAGAGCGCGAAGGGGATGGTCTGGGCCTGGATCGGGGTGGGGGTTTCGTATTTCTCTTCCGCCAAAGCGCGAAGGATCGGCTCTGCGAGGCCGAAGTCGTTGAATGAAGTCAAAACGTCTCTTTTCTAAATGCGGCGACACGACCGGGCGCACCTTGGGCGCACGGCGGATCGCGGGGTTTCAGACATCCCGCGTTGCCAGGGTTGTCGTGTCGGTCTCAGGTGAGGCGGAAGAGGCGGGGCGAAAATCGTTTGACGGCAAAAGAACGTCGGAATGAAATTCGTGCACGCAGCCCGCGATTAAGCTCGAATCGAGCCTTCATCCGCAACGCTGATATGACAGCATGCGGTGTTCTTTTCAAGGCCGTTTCAGGCAATATCGCCCCGCATCGTGAACGAAACCTCCCCGCCGGGCCAATCGTTACCGCCGATAGACATCCCGGCCCGGATCGGGGAAGGTCGCGGGCCTTTTTCCAGCTTTTTGACCCTGCGGAGCCGCCTCAATGCCGTTTCCACGGGCCTCTTCGGCCCTTTCCCGCTTTACCGTTCTCGATCTGACCCGTGTCCGCTCGGGGCCGACCTGTGTCCGCCAATTGGGCGACTGGGGCGCCAATGTCATCAAGATCGAGACGCCGCCGCATCTGGAAAAGGGCGAGGGCCCGGGCGGCCCGCGCGAAAACGCCGACTTCCAGAACCTGCACCGCAACAAGCGCAGCATGACGCTGGACCTGAAGTCGCCGCAGGGCCTCGCGGCCTTCAAGCGCCTGGTTGAGAAGGCCGACGTCGTCGTCGAGAACTTCAGGCCCGACGTGAAGGATCGTCTCGGCATCGACTACGAGTCGTTGAAGAAGGTGAACAGACGCATCGTGCTGGCCAGCATCTCGGGCTTCGGCCAGGACGGTCCTTATCGCGACCGTCCGGGCTTCGACCAGATCGCGCAGGGCATGGGCGGCCTGATGTCGATTACCGGCGAGCCGGGCCGCGGCCCGATGCGCGTCGGCATTCCGGTCGCCGATCTGTGCGCCGGTCTGTTCTGCGCGCTCGGCATCCAGACCGCGCTGCTGGAGCGCGAAGTGTCCGGCGAAGGCCAGTGGGTCAACACCTCGCTGTTGCAGGCGCAGATCTTCATGCTGGATTTCCAGGCCGCGCGCTGGCTGCAGCATCATGAAGTCGCCAAACAGGCCGGCAACGATCATCCGACCACGATCCCGACCGGCGTGTTCAAGACCGCCGACGGCTACATCAACATCGCGGCGGCGGGCCAGGTGATCTGGGAGCGGCTATGCAACGCGATCGGCGCGCCGGAGCTGCTCGACAATCCGGACTTCAAGAGCAACAGCTTGCGTTCGAAGAACCGCAAGGCCGTCAACGCCGCGCTCGAGGCCAGGACCGTCGACAAGACCAGCGCCGAATGGATTGCGCTGTTTGAAAAAGCCGGCGTGCCGTCCGGGCCGATCAACTCGATCGACCAGGTGTTCGCCGACGAGCAGGTTCAGCATTTGAAGATCGCGCAAACCGCGAAGAAACCGAACGGCGAGACGCAGACTTTCGTCGGCCAGCCGATCGGGCTGTCGCGCACGCCAAGCGCCATCGTCGCGACGCCGCCGGCTCAAGGGCAGCACACCGACGAGGTGCTGAAGGAATTCGGCTTCGCCGACAATGAAATCGCCGCCTTGCATGATGCCAAGGCCGTCTAAAGGACCATCGAAATGAACGCGCCCGTGCGAACCGACAAAATGCTGTCCCGCAAAGAGGGGCAGGTCGGCTATCTCACCTTCAACAATCCGGACAAGCTCAACGCCGTCTCGCTGGACATGTGGGAAGCGGCCGAGAGCTATCTCGACGAATTCAAGAACGACAGCAATATCCGCGTTGTCGTCGTCACCGGCGCGGGCGGCAAGGCTTTCGTCTCGGGCGCCGACATTTCCAAGTTCGAGAACGAGCGCGCCGGCAAGGAAGCTTCCGACCGCTATAACGAGGCGGTCGACCGCGCCTATGCCGCGTTCTACGATTTCCCCAAGCCGACCATCGCCATGATCCGCGGCTATTGCATCGGCGGCGGCATGGGGCTGGCGCTGTCCTGCGACCTGCGCATCTGCACCGAGGGCTCGAAATTCGCCGTGCCCGCGGCCAAGCTCAGCATCGGCTATCGCTATGCCGGCCTCAAGAAGCTGGTCGACGTTGTCGGGCCGTCTTTCGCCAAGGAGATCTTCTACACCGCGCGACAGTTCACCTCCGAGGAGGCCAAGGGGATGGGCCTCGTCAATCGCGTGCTGCCCGACGGCGAGCTTGAGACTTACGTCAACGACTATGCCGCGACGATTGCCGGCAACGCGCCGCTCGCCGTGGATTCGGTGAAATTCATCGTCGGCGAGATCCTCAAGGATCCGGACAAGCGCGATCTCGACAGGGCGGAAGCCATGGTCCAGGCCTGCTTCGCCTCGAATGACTTTATCGAGGGCCGCCGCGCCTTCATGGAAAAGCGCAAGCCGAAGTTCACCGGCTCCTGAGCCGGGCGCGCCCGCTGGAACTATAGTGCCCGGCGCGATGCTGCGCTGCGCAACGCCTTTCGATGAAGGACGGGTCCGGCCGCGGCGGGTGGCTGGGCGCGGTCGAAAGTGCTAGTCCACGCCACGAGATTTTCTTGCGTCACCGGGTAACCAAGAGGTTTGCATGTACACCGATCTCAAACTGTATATCGACGGACAATGGCTGGGTGCCGACAATCGCAAAAGCGAGGATGTCATCAATCCGGCGAACGGCAAGGTGCTGGCCAGGCTGCCGCACGCCTCGAAGGCCGATCTCGATCAGGCGCTGGCCGCCGCCGACAAGGCGTTCAAGACCTGGAGCAAGACCTCGGCCTATGACCGTTCCAAGATCATGCGCAAGGCGGCCGATCTGTTGCGCGAACGCGCCGATCACGTCGCCCGCGTGCAGACGCTGGAGCAGGGCAAGCCGTTTCCGGAATCGCGCATCGAGGTTCTGACCTCGGCCGATATCATCGACTGGTATGCCGAGGAAGGCCGCCGCGCTTACGGCCGCATCGTGCCGGGCCGCATGAAAGGCATCCGCCAGATCGTGCTGCAGGAGCCGGTCGGCGTCGCCGCCGCTTTCACGCCGTGGAATTTCCCGACGCTGACGCCGATCCGCAAGATGGCCGGCGCGCTCGCCGCCGGCTGCTCGCTCATCATCAAGGCTTCGGAAGAGGTGCCGGGTGGCGCGGTCGAACTGGTGAAATGCTTCGCCGATGCCGGCCTGCCGGCGGGCGTGCTCAATCTCGTCTTCGGCGTTCCCGCCGAAGTGTCGGAGCACCTCATCCCGTCCGACATCATCAAGAAGGTGTCGTTCACCGGCTCGGTGCCGGTCGGCAAACATCTCGCCGCGCTCGCCGCACGCGGCATGAAGCGTTCGACCATGGAGCTCGGCGGCCATTCGCCGGTGCTGGTGTTCGATGACGTCGATCCGGTCAAGGCGGCGGACACCATCGCGGCGTTCAAGTATCGCAATGCCGGTCAGGTCTGCATTTCGCCGACGCGCTTCTACGTTCAGGAGAAGAGCTATCCGAAGTTCGTCGAGCGCTTCGTCGAATACGCCAAGGGCCTGACGCTCGGGGATGGTCTGGAGAAGGACACCAAGATGGGGCCGCTCGCCAATCCGCGCCGCCTCGATGCGATGGAATCCTTCGTCAACGACGCCAAGGCCCGCGGCGGCAAGATCGCGGCCGGCGGCAACCGCCACGGCAATCAGGGCTTCTTCTTCGAGCCGACCGTGATCACCGATATCCCGGACGATTCCAGGATCATGACCGAGGAGCCGTTCGGCCCGCTGGCACCCATCGTATCGTTCAAGACGTTCGATGAAGTCATTGAGCGCGCGAACTCCCTGCCTTTCGGTCTGGCGTCTTATGCGTTCACCGGTTCGAGTGCGACCGCCAACGCCCTTGGCGACGCCATCCAGGCCGGCATGGTCGGTATCAACTCGGTCGCGGTATCGACGCCGGAAACGCCGTTCGGTGGCGTCAAGGATTCGGGCTACGGCTCCGAAGGCGGCATCGAAGGCCTGCAGGCGTATCTGAACACGAAGTTCATCAGCCAAGCTTAAAGTAATAACGCCGTCATGCCCGGCCATGTGCCGGGCATCCACGCCTTCCTTAATTGCCAAGCAAGACGTGGATGGCCGGGACAAGCCCGGCCATGACGCCGGCTACTTGGTCACGCCAGCCTTTACGCACGCTTCCCATACCTTCGCCGGCGTCGCCGGCATGTCCATGTGGTCGGCGGCGCCATTCGGGATGGCGTTTGAGATCGCGTTCATCACCGCGGCGATTGCGGCCGTGGTGCCGGCTTCGCCGGTGCCCTTGACGCCAAGCGGATTGGTGGTCGCCGGCACGACATGCGTCGCCTCGCGCAGCTCGACCGGCATGTCGTGAGCGCGCGGCATGCCGTAATCCATGAACGAGCCCGACACCAATTGTCCGCTGCCGGAATCGTAGACCGCGTTCTCGATCAGCGCCTGACCCAAACCATTAGCGATCGACCCCTGCACCTGGCCCTCGACCACGATTCTGTCGAGCACATTGCCGCAATCGTCGACCGCCGTGTAGGTGACGATATCGAAATGGCCGGTCTCGGGATCGATTTCGACTTCGGCGATGTGGCAGCCATTGGGAAATGTCAGCGGCGCTTCCGCCTTGTCCTTGGTATCGAGGCTTTCGCCCATCTCTCGAGCGCGTTGCGCGGTCTCGAATAGCGAGACGCGGCGGTCGGTGCCCACCACCTCGAAGCGGCCGTCGCGATACTGGATGTCGGCCTCTGATGCTTCCAGCGCCGAAGCCGCGATCTTCTTCGCCTTGGTCAGCATGGTGTCGGCGGTGACGACGATGGCCGAGCCGGCGCACATCGCCGAGCGCGAACCGACCGAGGCAAAGCCGGTGAGGCCGAGATCGGTGTCGCCGTGGCGGTGCTCGATGGTTTTCGGATCGATGCCGAGTTTCGCCGCCAGCAGGCGGCCGAACACGGTGGCGTGGCTTTGCCCGGTCGACTGCACATTGCACCCGAGGATGAGCTTGTCGCCGCCGGCGAAGCTCACCGATGCCGTTTCAGTCGGCAGCGAACCGGCATGTTCGAGCATGCAGGAGATGCCGATGCCGCGCAGCTTCCCGCGCTTCGATGCCTCGCGCTGGCGTTTGGCGAAGTTGGCATAGTCGGCCAGCGCCAGCGCCTTGTCGACGACGCCGGGGAAATCGCCGGAGTCGTAAGTCTGGATCGGCGTCTTGAACGGCATGGCCGACGCCGGAATGAGGTTCTTCCGGCGCAGCTTGGCCGGGTCCATCTTGAGAAGCCGCGCGGCTTCTTCCACCACGCGTTCGAGCGCGAAATTCGCTTCCGGCCGTCCGGCCCCGCGATAGGGACCGATCGGAATGGTGTTGGAGAAATAGCAGGCAACCGACACGTCGATCTTCGGGATGTCGTACATCGCCGGCAGGCAGCGCGCGAAGTTGACGGTGTTGATCTGCACGCCGGCATTCGACACGTAGGCGCCCTGATTGCACAGATGGCGCACGCGCAGCGCGGTGAACTTGCCCTTGTCGTCGCAGGCGAGTTCGACATGCGTGACGGTGTCGCGGGCCTGCGTGTCGGTGACGAAAGCTTCCGATCGCGTCGACATCCAGTGCACCGGGCGGCCGATCTTCTTGGCCGCCACCAGCAC
The DNA here is from genome assembly GCA_041662425.1 of Pseudolabrys sp. Lineage (GTDB taxonomy): Bacteria > Pseudomonadota > Alphaproteobacteria > Rhizobiales > Xanthobacteraceae > Pseudolabrys. The sequence goes on along the minus strand of JBAZSM010000053.1, from coordinate 10,872 downwards.
CGCGATATATTCGGGATAGACCGGCGTCTTCATGCCGAAAGCGCCGCCGATATCCTTGGTGACGACGCGCAGCTTGTCGTTCGGTAGGCCCATGATCGAGGCCGCGGCGCCGCGCAAGGTGTCGGCGCCCTGCGAACTGGCATAGAGCGTGTAGCGATCGCCTGTCTTGTCGTAGACGCCGGTCGCGCCGCGCGTCTCCATCGAGGCCACCACCATGCGCTGATTGGTCACCGTGACCTTGGCGACATGCGCGGCCTTGGCGATGAGGTCGGCGACCTGTTTCTCGTTGTCTTCCGACGGCGCGGTGCCCGGCCAGTCGATGATGAGATTGCCCGGCGCTTGGTCGTAAAGCACCGTCGCGGCCTTCATGGCCTGGTCGAGATCGACGACCGGCGTGAGCTCTTCATATTCGACCTCAACGAGATCGGCGGCGTCCTGCGCCTGCGGCAAGCTCTCGGCAACAACCATCGCGACCGGATCGCCGCCATGCATGGCCCTGTCGCCGGCGAGCGCCGGGCGAAACGGAACGATCATCCTGGCGCCACCGCGGCCGGCCAGCGGCCCGTGGCGCGTAATGTCGCCGATACCGGCGGCCTTGATGTCGGCCGCGGTGAGCACGGCGAGCACGCCCTTGGCGCCCGCCGCCGCCTCGGTCTTCACCGAGAGGATACGCGCATGAGCATGGGGCGAGCGCACGAACACCGCATAGGTCTGCTTCGGCAGGCGCGGGTCGTCCATGAACTGGCCGGCGCCCCGTACCAGGGCATCGTCCTCGACGCGCGGCTCGTTCTTGCTGCGGGCAGGTACGGTCAAGGTCATGGGAAAATCCTGGGCAATGTCGTGAGAAGGGTCGTGACTTGTCGCCGGTGGGCACCGGGCGCGCAAAGGCGAAGGACCTTTATAGCAGGCGGCGGCGCGCGTGCACCTCTGCCCACCACTGGCGCATAATTCGCAGAACGGCTATGCGAGTGAACAAGAGAAATCGCCGCGGCCAACGCGGTGCGAAATGCAAGGGAGAGAAACGTCATGTCGAAAAACGTGCAAACGATCGGCTGGGTCGGAACCGGCCGCATGGGCGCGCCGATGGCCGAGCGCCTGCTCAAGGCGGGCCACGCGGTCACGATCTGGAATCGGACGCGCGCCAAGGCGGAGCCGCTGGCCAAGAGCGGCGGCAAGGTGGTCGACAAGTTGTCCGACCTCGCCGGCCTCGACGTCGTCTTTTCCATCGTGTCGACCGGCAAGGATCTCGACGAAATCTATTTCGGCCCGAACGGCGTGCTGTCCGGCGGCGGCAAGGCGCCGAAGATCGTGGTCGATTGCTCGACCATTTCGGTTGAAGACTCCGCCGATATCCGCCGCAAGCTGCTCGATGCCGGCAGCGACTATGTCTGCGCGCCGGTCTCCGGCAATGGCAAGGTCATCAAGGCGGGCAAGCTGTCGACCGTGGTTTCCGGTCCCGACGCCGCCGCCAAGGCGGTGACGCCCTTGCTGCAGGCCATCGCGCCGCAGGGCGTGTCCTATGTCGGCGAGGGCGATCTCGCCCGTGTCTGCAAGATCGCGCACAACGTCATGCTCGGCGTCGTCATTGAAAATCTGATCGAGATCACGCTGCTCGCCAACAAGATGGGCGTGCCGCGCCACGCCTTTCTCGCTTTCATGAACAACGGCGTCATGGGGTCGATGTTCACGCGCTATAAATCGCCGGCGCTGGTCAATCTCGATTTCACCACGACCTTCACGCCGGAACTGCTGCGCAAGGATCTCGATCTCGGCCTCTCGCTCGCCCGCGAATTCGACGTGCCGATGCCGGTGACGGCGGCGACGCGCGAAGTGCTGCAGAGTCATTTCGGCGCGGCGACGCTGAAGAAGGATCCGGAGGCCTATCTCGAGCAGGATTTCGCGGCGCTGATCGAGACCATGGCGCTCGCGTCGGGCATGAAGCTCGAGCCGGAAAACGTCAATGTCGGGACGGGGCTGGAGTGATTTCTATTCCCTCTCCCCGTTCTTACGGGGAGAGGGTGAAGCGCAGTAGCGGCTGCGCTCTTCAATAGAAAGAAAGAATCCTACGGCTTGACGATGTGCCACGCGCCGTTGAGGAAGCCGTCGCCGGTAATGTCGCCCGGCTTCTTGTCGTTCTTCCAGGTGTAGAGCGGCTTGTCGCCCTTCGCCCACTGCTTGCTGCCATCCTCGCGCGCGACGATGGTATAGGCGCCGGCGGCCTTGGCGTCGGCCGCGGCCATCAGCGGCGGCCAGTTGGCGGCGCAGGGGCCGTTGCAGGCCGATTTGCCGGCGGCGTCCTTGTCGAAGGTATAAAGCGTCATGCCGCTGGTGTTGGTGAGCACCTGGCCTTTGGCGCTATCGCCGGTTTTCACGGGCGCCGACTGGGCAAAGGCGGCGGTCGCCATAAGGGTGAGGGCGGCGGCGCAGACGATAAGCTTTTTCATAAAGGTTTCTCCTGTGACTGTGGTTGTCGAGGCTGGCCTCGTCAGGAGAATCCCGGGGGTGCCGTCATATTCCCCGTTTCGGCCCGGAATATTTTCGCCGTGGCCGGGAATAACACGGCCCCGCGGCAAACCCAAAAAAAAGGGGGCTCCCTTGCGGGAGCCCCTCGTGCACAAGGTGGAGGATTTAGCCGCCGTCCATTCCCCAAGCGGGGCGCAGACAGCAACTGCGCACAACAACTGGACTGAACCGGCTTGGGCGCCCCGATTCAAGTTAAGATGCCGTAACAAAGACTGTGGTTCGCGTGGCTTCCGGGCCACAGTGCGTGTCTCCGCCGGTGCCTCATTTCACGTCACCGCAGGATATCTTTCACACCGTCACAAATCATCTTTCCGCACCGGTATCGTGCCAAAATCATTTCGATGCAGACGACGATTGCGTGACTTCGTCATTAAGCAATCGGGAACGGATGAACGCGTAGATACCGCTCAATCGTTTTTCTCCCATGGCCTGGACGTTCGATGCAGCGCGCTTTCTCGATTCGCTTGCCCATCGCGGCCAAAGCCATGTTGTTGATCGGGACCCTCGGTATCCTGTCGGCCGCCGCCAACTGGTACAGCCTGCGCAGCCTGCACGAGATCGACCGCGTCAATGACATCATTACGGGTCAGATCGCGCCGGTCCGGCTCATTTTGACGGAATCCAAGATCGCCGCCGAATCGCTCGGGCTTGCCACCTACAAGATGGCCGCGGCCAGCGATCCCGATACGGCGCGCGAAGCGATCGACGAGCGCGCCGGGCAGTACGCCTCGGCCAAGCACTGGCTCAACGGCGTGATCGAAGCCCTGCCGGCGCGCGGCGATGACGTTCGCGGCATGATCCGGCGCCTCGAACTGGTCAACAGCATCGCCGACCAGGTGCAGGCGGCCATCAAGGCCGGCGACCAGGAGGCCGCGCGCACCCTGCTCGAATTCAAGTTCGACCCGGCGCTGGTCGACGCCACCACCAGCATGAACCGGCTGATCGACATTCTCGGCGGTCAGACGCGCACGGCGATCGAGGCTGCGAGCGAGCAGAAGTCGCAAACCTACAGGCTGCTGACGATCATGCTGATCGGCGGCACGCTGGCCACCATTCTCGGCGCCATGCTGCTGGCGCACCGCGCGGTGGCGCGGCCGTTGCGGCGGCTCGCCGATGTCATGCGCGAGATCGCGGAAGGCCGGCTCGACACGCCGATCGAGGGTCTCAGGCGCAGCGACGAAGTCGGCACCATGGCGCGCGCCGTGCTGGTGTTCCGCGACAACGCCGCGGCGCTGAAGGACGCGCAGGAGATGCGCAAGCGCGCGCGCGAGCAGGCCGCGCTCGACAAGCACCAGGCGCTCGATCAGTTCGCCCGCAATTTCGAGAGCAAGATTCTCAGCGTCGCCGCCGCGCTCGCCCAATCGGCTTCCGAACTCGACCGTTCGGCGCACGCGATGAGCGAGGTCGCCGACGAATCCGGCCGCCACGCCGGCACCGCGGCGATCGTCGCGCAGGAAACCACCGAGGTCGCCGGCACCGTGTCGTCGGCGATCGAGGAATTGTCGACCTCGATGCGCAGCTCGGCAGCGCCCGGGATGTGGTGTTCGACGCATCGCAACGCGCCGATGTCGCCGTCGCCAATGTCGATGGGCTGACCCAGGCGGTCGGCGATATCGACAAGGTCGCCGGCATGATCCAGGCCATCGCCAGCCAGACCAACCTGTTGGCGCTCAACGCCACCATCGAAGCCGCGCGCGCGGGCGAAGCCGGCCGCGGCTTTGCCGTGGTCGCGCAGGAGGTGAAGTCGCTGGCGACGCAGACCACGCAGGCGCTCGCCGATATCCGCGGCAAGACCTTGTCGATCGGGCAGATCATCGGCGGCGTGCGCGACACGACGCAGTCGATTTCGCAGGCCATCGGCCGCATCCGCACCGTGGCGCGGGCCATCACCGAAGCGGTCAGCGTGCAAAGTCAGGCGACGCAGAAGATCGCCGAAACCGTCGAAGGCGCCGCCGTGCGCTCGCGCCAGGTGTCGCAGTCGATCGACGGCGTCAACGATTTCGCCATGCGCACACGCACCGGCGCCTTGCAGATCCAGCACTCGGCCGCCGATCTCAACCGCCAGGCCGCCGCGCTTCAGGACGAAGCCAAGGATTTCATCGCCCGCGTGCGCACCGCCTAGCCGGCGCTGACCGCCTCACGCGCCTTTTTCGCGACGTCGAAGCCGTGCAGGCCGCCAAACCACTGAATGGCGACCACCGCGCCCTTGACCGGCTGCAGCAGGCCGAGCGCCATGATGAAGGCAAGCGAAGGCCACAGGCTGATGCTCACCCAGAGCGGCGGCACGATCTCGGTTTCGACCGCCAGCACGATCGGCACCAGGATGTGGCCGGTGATGACGATCACCAGATAGGCCGGAAAGTCGTCGGCGCGGTGATGGTGCAGCTCTTCGCCGCAGGCGGGGCAGGTATCGGCCACTTTCAGAAAAGCGCGGAACATCCGGCCTTCGCCGCAGGCCGGGCATTTGCCACGAAGGCCGCGGCCGATCGCGCCGAAGATGCCGGTGGGCCACCGTCGATCAGGCTCGGTCATGGCCGCGTGCGCTCCAAAGTGTGCCGTCCCCGCGGGTCACGGGGGACGGCACGCTTATACGCCCGGAGGCGGCCGGCTCAATACCTGTTCGCGATCGGCAGTTCCTCGGCCGGGAACAGCGAGATCACCTTGCAGCCCGTGTCGGTGACGACGACTTCTTCCTCGATGCGCGCGCCCGAATAGCCGTCCGTCGCCGGGCAATAGGTTTCGATGGCGAACACCATGCCCTCCTTGATCTCGGTCGGGTGCTCCATCGAAACCACGCGCGAAATGATCGGCCGCTCGTGCAGCGCCAGGCCGAGGCCGTGGGCGAATTGCAGGCCGAAGGCCGAGGTTTCGTCCGGAAAGCCGAACTCCTCCGCCGTCGGGAAGGCTTCGGCGATGTGCGCCGTCGCCGCGCCGGGCTTGATGCGCATCATCGCATTGTCGAGCCATTCGCGGCACTGCTTGTAGGCGTCGTGCTGCGCCGGCGTCGCGCGTCCGACATTGAAGGTGCGGTAATAGCAGGTCCGGTATCCCATGAAAGCTTGCAGGATGTCGAAGAAGGCCTGGTCGCCTGGGCGGATCATGCGGTCGGTGAAGTTGTGCGGATGCGGGTTGCAGCGTTCGCCGGATACCGCGTTCACCGCCTCGACGTCGTCGGAGCCGTGGCGATAGAGAAACTCGTTGACCATGGCGACGATGTCGTTCTCGCGCACGCCGGGTTTGAGCTCTTCGTTGATCATGTGGTAGGCGCCGTCGACCATGGCCGCGGCGCGGTTGAGAAGATGAATTTCGTCGGCCGATTTGATCTCGCGCGCTTCCAGCATCACCTGCTGGCCGTCGACCACGTTGATGCCCGCCTTCTGCAATTCGAACATCATCGGCGGTTCGATGATGTCGACGCCGACCGGCATGTCGCCGACGCCGGCTTCCTTGATCATCGCCGCGATTTCCTTGGCGTGCTTGGCCATCAGGCCGAAGGCCGGATCGACCATGCCGCGCATGCCGATGATGCCGGCCTTGCAGTTCTCCGGCGCCAGCCACGGCGCGTACAACTTGTGATGCACGGCGGCCGAGCCGAAGTCCCACAGGATCGGTTCGCCGGTGCGCGTCAGCAGCGCCCAGCGGCACAGCTTGTCGCGCTCCCATTCGCCGATCTTGGTCGAGGTAATGTAGCGGATGTTGTTGACGTCGAACACGAGCAGCGCGCCGAGTTCGGATTTGTCGAGCGCCTGTTTGGTGCGGCCGAGGCGATAGCGGTGCAGGCGGCGATAATCGACGCGCTCTTCGAAGTCGACGCCGGTGATGCCCAGTGACGGCAGCGCGCGGCCCCAGTTGTGACGCGGGTTGATGTCCTCGGCGCTGATCTTGCGGACGGTCTGGTCCATGGGCCTCTCCCTCGTATTTATTGACGTGTTGTTATGAGCATAGCGCGATCATCAGACGAAGTCATTCCGGCGCGCAACGAAGGTACGAACCCGGAATGACGGTGTTGATTACGCCACCTTCCGGCCCCACAGCCGGGTCGAGGCGAGGTCGGCGCCTTCGCGCAACGACTTGAGCTTCAGCCATACCGCCGGCTCGATCACCCATTCCCTGTTCGTGAAGGTGCCGAAGCCGCAATCGGTCGAGGCAATGACGCGCTCGCGGTCGCCGACTGCCGCGACGGCATCCTCGATGCGCCGGGCCACGACTTCCGGATGCTCGACGAAGTTCGATGTCGTCTCGATCACGCCGGGCAGCAGCAGCATGTGCTTGGGCAGCGGATGCTTCCTGAACGCGGCGTATTCGTGCGCATGACGCGGATTGGCGAATTCGATCGACAGCGCGCCGACCTTGGCCTGGTACAGAGCCGGCAGGATCGTCTCCAGCGGCACGTCGTAGATGTGCGGGCCTTCCCAGTTGCCATAGCAAACATGCAGCCGTACCCGCTCGGCCGGAATGCCGTCGATGCCGGCATTGATCGCCGCGACATGGGCTTCGATGCGCTTGATGAAAGCCGCGTCGTCGAGATCGCGATAGAGCATCGTGCGGTCCATGGCGAGATCGGGCGCGTCGATCTGCAGCACGAGGCCGGCCTTGTGAATGGCGAGATACTCGTTGCGCATCTCGCGCGCCAGCGCGGCGAGATAGGCGTCATGCGTGTCGTAGTAGGCGTTCAGCATCGTCGACGAGATGATGCCGGGCGAGGGCGCCGTCATGAAGGTTTCGGCGAATTGATCGCCCGCGATGCGCTTGAAGCGCGTGAGTTCGTCGTTGATCGGCTTGACGTCGAGATATTTCAGCTCGTGCTGGCACTCCGGCGCGTTCTGCTGCTTCGAGACATGCGGGAAGCGCCGCGTCAGGCTGGCCACCAGTTCCGGGAAATCCTCGAATTCCTTGCCGCGCCGCCGCTTCGATATGCCGCCGAAGCCCGACATGCGCTGCGGCACGTAGGTCTGGAAGCCGACGCGCTGCTGCTCGCCGTCATTGCCGATGTCGATGCCGGCCGCGGCCTGTTTGCCGACGACGTGGGCAACCGCCTTGTCCAGCTCCGCCGCCATTTCGGCCGGGTCGAAACTCGAGCCCTGCTCCTGGCGCACCAGAAGATCGGACAGTTTGTCATTGCGCGGCAGCGAGCCGACATGGGTCGTTACAATACGATCGCGGCTGGAAATCATGAGGTTTCACTCCCGGTGGCGCTTTTTGCTTTGGAATTATGCTGCGCTAGGCAGCCCGCGCCGGTCTGGGCATAATACCGCAATACTCCGGGAGGAAAACAAAATGAGGGTCGCCGAAAAAAGCGCGACGGAAACGGACGCGGCTCAGGCGATGGGCGCAAGCCCACGGGGCTACAACTTCGCCGCCGACGTGCTGCGACAAAATCTTGATGCGGGACGCGCGGGCAAGCCGGCCTATATCGACGCCGGGGGCGTCCATACTTACGGCCAGTTGGCCGACCGGGTCGCGCGCTTCGGCGCGGCGCTGCGGGGCCTGGGCGTGCGCCGCGAGGAGCGCGTGCTGATGGCGCTTGCCGATACCGTCGACTGGCCAACCGCGTTTCTCGGTTGCCTGAAGGCCGGCATCATCGCCGTGCCGGTGAACACGCTGCTCACCGAAGACGACTATCGGTTCATGCTGGCGGACAGCCGCGCCAAGGTGCTGGTCGTGTCGGAGGCGCTGTTTCCGAAATTCGAGGCGCTCATTAAGGAGAGTCCCGACCTCGAACACGTCGTCGTGTCGGGCGCCAATCCTCACGGCTATCGCCTGTTCGAGGACGTGATCGGTGCCGACGAGCCGGAGGACTACACTGCGCCGACCATCGCCGACGACATGGCGTTCTGGCTTTATACGTCGGGCTCGACCGGCAAGCCGAAAGGCGCCGTCCACGTTCACGGCAGCCTCAAGATCACCGCCGATCTTTACGGCACGCCGGTGGCGGGGCTGAAAGAGAGCGACGTCGTCTATTCGGTGGCGAAATTGTTCTTCGCCTACGGCCTCGGCAACGCCATGACATTCCCGCTCAGTGTCGGCGCGACCGTGGTGCTCAACGCCGACCGTCCGACGCCGGATGGCGTCGCCGCGCTGCTGCGAAAACATCCGGTCACCGTGTTCTTCGCGGTGCCGACCTTCTATGCCGGCTTTCTCAACTCACCGAGCGCGCCGCAGAAGTCGGACGTCAAAATCCGGCGCTGCATCTCCGCCGGTGAAGCGTTGCCGGAAGAGATCGCGCGCAAATGGGAAGAGCGCTACGGCGTCGCCATCTCCGACGGCCTCGGCACCACCGAGATGCTGCACATCTTCCTTACCAACCGACCGGGCGCGACCAAGTACGGCACGACCGGCAAGCCGGTACCGGGCTACGAGATCAAGCTCATCGGCGAGAATGGCGAGCCGGTGAAGAAGGGCGAGATGGGCGAGATGTATTCGCGCGGGCCCACCTCGGCGATCATGTACTGGAACAACCGCGAGAAGTCGCGCTCGACCTTCCAGGGTGACTGGACGCGCTCCGGCGACAAATACATCGAGGACGAGGACGGCTACTTCATCTGCTGCGGCCGCGCCGACGACATGCTGAAGGTTTCGGGCATGTATGTCTCGCCCTTTGAGGTCGAGGCGGCCTTGTCGTCGCATCCCGACGTGCTGGAAGCCGCCGTGGTCGGCTGGAACGACGAGCAGAAGCTGATCAAGCCGCGCGCCTTCGTCGTGCTCAAGGATCCGGGCAAGGCGAACGATGCGCTTGCGCAGGCGTTGCAGGATCACGTCAAGCAGAAGCTCGCGCCGTTCAAGTATCCGCGCTGGATCGAGTTCCGCACCGAACTGCCGAAGACGGCGACGGGCAAGATTCAGCGGTTCAAGTTGAGGAGCGAGCAGCCGTAAACACACCTGTCATCACCGGGCACGCCGTTTGTAAAACGGTGTTGTTGCAGAACGGACGAGCCCGGCCATGACAACGCGATACAAGAAAGACTGCGATGACTTTATCCGACTCCGGCTTTGTCTCCATCGCCGGCCACTCTCTCGAATACCGCATGGTCGGTCCGCGTCCTGATACGGCGCCGACCATTGTCATGCTGCATGAGGGGCTCGGCTGCGTTGGATTGTGGGGCGATTTTCCCGAGAAGGTGCAGAAAGCGACCGGCTGCGGCGTGTTCGCCTATTCGCGTGCCGGCTACGGCCAGTCATCGCCGGTGACGCTGCCGCGGCCGCTGACTTACATGCATGAGGAGGCGCGCGAGGTGCTGCCGGCGCTGCTCGAGACAATCGGCGCTCGCCATGTCATTTTGTTCGGCCATAGCGATGGTGCGTCGATTGCCGCGATCTATGCCGGCTCGCATCAGGACCATCGCCTGGGCGGGCTGATTCTGATGGCGCCGCATTTCTTCACCGAGGACATGGGCATTGCGTCCATCGTCGAGGCGAAAAAGGCTTACGAGACGACCGATCTGCGAGCGAAGCTCGGGCGCTGGCACAAGGACCCGGACAACGCCTTTCGCGGCTGGAACGATGCCTGGCTCGATCCGGATTTCCGCAAATGGGATATCACCGCGCAACTGGCCTATATCCGCGTGCCGATCCTGATTGTGCAGGGCGAAGACGACCAGTACGGGACGGTGAGACAGATCGAGGCCGCGGAACGGGAATGCTATTGCCCGGTCGATGTCGCGCTGCTGCCCGGCGCAAAACATTCGCCGCAGCGCGAAGCGCCGGAGGCGACGCTGGCCGCGGTCGCCGATTTCACCGCGCATGTGCTGGCGAATAATGGGTGGAGCAGGGCGGCTTAAACACACATAGGCTTGTCATCGCCGGGCTTGACCCGGCGATCTCGCTTAGGCGGGCACGTTGCGTCCCTATACGAGATGGCCGGGACAAGCCCGGCCATGACAACGTTATTTTCTTGAGTAGAGAAGAAGCTTACTCCGCGGCCTGCTTCTTGGCGTCGCCGTGGGCGGAGAGCAGATAGTCCATCGCCGCCTGCGCGCCGCCCTTCTTGATCGGCACGCCGAACAATTGCAGCGCGACTTCGGTGGTGGCGAGGCAACCCATCATCGTCGCATCGTTGACGTCGCCGAGATGGCCGATGCGGAAGTAGCGGCCGACGAACGGACCGAAGCTCGCGCCGTAGGAGATGTTGAAGGTCTCCAGCGCCAGAGCGCGGAACTGGTCGGCGTTGAAGCCTTCCGGCAGCAGCACGGCGGTGACCGTCGGCGAGTAGTACTTCGGGTCCTTGCACAGGATTTCGAGACCCCAGTGCTTGACCGCGCGGCGCGTCGCTTCGGCGAGGCGGTTGTGGCGGGCGAACACGTTGTCGAGGCCTTCCTCGTGCAGCATGGTGATGCCGGTATCGAGGCCGAA
>JBAZSM010000052.1:0-30085 GCA_041662425.1 Pseudolabrys sp. | reverse complement strand
ATAGAAAAGCCATGCCACCCGTTTTCCGCTTCGCGCCGTCGCCGAACGGCTATCTGCATCTCGGCCACGCCTTGTCGGCGCTGCTCAACGCCGATGCCGCGCGCGCCGCCGGCGGGAGGATGCTGCTGCGCATCGAGGATATCGACGTCACGCGCTGCCGCCCCGAATTCGAGACCGCCATCGACGAGGATCTGGCGTGGCTCGGCGTGCGGTGGGAACAGCCGGTGCGGCGGCAGTCCCGGCACTTCGGCGATTATGGTGCCGCGCTGGGCAAGTTGGAGGCGATGGGGCTCGTCTATCCGAGCTTCGAAAGTCGCGCCGAGATCGCCAGCTTGGTCGCGGCGCGCGTGCGGCAGGGCGCAAGGTCCCAGGATTGGCCGCGCGATCCCGACGGCGCGCCGCTCTATCCCGGCGCGGCGAAGGAACTGTCGGCTGACGAACGCGCACGCCGCATCGCCGCCGGTGAGCCCTACGCCCTGCGGCTCGATATGGCCAAGGCGGTGGCGCGCACCGGCACGCTCACATGGCAGGAGGCGGAGCGCGGCATGATCGCCGCCGATCCGGCGGCCTGGGGCGATGTCGTTCTGGCGCGCAAGGACGCGCCGGCGAGTTATCACCTCGCGGTCACGGTCGACGACGCGCTGCAGGGCGTCACCGACATCGTGCGCGGGCAGGATCTGTTTCATGCGACCGGCGTGCATCGCCTGCTGCAATCGTTGCTCGGCCTGCCTGCGCCCCGATACCACCATCACCGGCTGATCCTCGATGCCGAAGGCCGCAAACTGTCGAAATCGACGGCGGCGACCGCCCTGCGCGAACTGCGGGCGCAGGGCTTAACCCTCACCGATATTCGCCTCCGTATCGGGCTCGATTGAACGGCCCCGCCGTGGCATGGTCGCCGCAGGGGCGAGGAGCGATGGTCCGGCGCAAAAAAGCCGTCAGCAAAGCGAAAAAGAAGCCGGTCTGGCGGGCGCGCAAAAAGGCGCGCAAGCCGCCGCCGCTGCCGCCGGCGCGCGCCATCGAGGCTGCGCTCGCCGGCATCGCCCACGATATCCGCACGCCGCTGACCGGCATTGTCGCGCTGGCCGAGTTGCTGGCGGCATCCGATCTCGGCCAACGCGAACGCGACTGGGCCAACGCGGTCAAAAGCGGCGCCGATCATCTGGCGCAACTCGCGACGCTGATCGTCGACGCGGTGCGCGCCGATGCCAAGGGTCTGGTGCTGCGCGACGAGCCGTTTTCGCCGCGCGAACTGGCCGAGGCGGTCGGGCAGGCGCTCAGCGCACGCGCCGGCAACAAATCGATCGCGGCCGAGACCGTTATCGCCAAAGACTTGCCGGCGATGGCGTCGGGCGACGCCTTGCGGTTGCGCGCGGCGCTGGAGAATCTCGCCGACAACGCCGTGAAGTTCACGCGCGAAGGTTCGGTAACTTTCAAAGCCGGTGTCGAGAGCGCGGCGCGCGGCCGTTTGCGTCTCGTCTTCGCGTTCGCCGATACCGGCATCGGGTTGGTGGCCGCGGATGTGAAGCGCCTGTTCAAGCCGTTTGCGCAGGCGAATGAAGAAGTGGCGCGGCGTTATGGCGGCGCCGGCTTGGGCCTCGTCTTCGTCAAGCGCATCGCCAAGGTCATGGGCGGCGACCTGACGGTGACCAGCGCGCTGGGCAAGGGCTCGACGTTCAAGCTCACGGCGCTGGTGAAGCCTTTGAAATCCTCAAACCGGGACGCCGCGACCGGCGCGCTGGCCGCGCCGGGCCGTTCACTGTCGATCCTGTGCGCCGAAGACAATCCCTATGGCCGCGTGGTGATGAACACGATCCTGAGAGAACTTGGTCACCGCGCCGACTTCGTCGAGTCGGGCGAGGCGGCGGTGAAAGCCGCCGCGCGCGGCGGTTACGATGCGGTGCTGATGGATATTACCTTGCCGGGCATCGATGGGCCGGAGGCGACGCGCCGCATTCGCGCGCTCGATGGCGCGGCGAAATACATGCCGATCGTCGGCATTTCCGGACGTTCAACGGCCGCGGATGAAACGCGCGCGAAGGAGGCTGGAATGGATTTCTATCTCGTGAAGCCGGTGAGCCCGAGCCAATTGATTCAGGCATTGGCGCGTGTATCTTTGCGCCGATCAGCGCGATAGCGAATAATGCCAGTGCCCGGTCCACCAGCTTGCATCGCTGTGCAGGCGAATGGCGAAAAGACCGATGCCGCAAACCAATGCGATCCAGAACCAGGTTGGGTTCACTTTGCGCATGCCGATCAGGCCCGCGATGCACAGCGCATCGACGCCCATTTCGAGCATCTGCGCCGTGCGGCCGGGATATTCGTTTGCCGGCACGAAGGCGCGCCAGAGAAACGACAGGATCAACAGCGCGCAGAGGACGTAAAAGATTTTTGGATTGGGGGTCGTGCCAGGGGCTTTCGTCTGATCGCTCATCGTCGCCTCCCTTTTTTACGAAGGGAGAGCGTGGATCAAATCAGGCCGCGTGTCACGCGTTGGTCATGCCGTTCTTCTGTTCGACGATGCGCACGACGTCTGACATGATGCGGTTGAGCTCGAAGTCCTTCGGCGTGTAGACCGCGGCGACGCCGGATTTCTCCAGCGCGGCGGCGTCTTCCGGCGGGATGATGCCGCCGACCACGACCGGAATGTCGAGGCCTTCCTTTTTCATGCGGCCGACGACGTCCTCGACCAGCGGCATGTGGCTGCCCGACAGCACCGACAGTCCGACGACATGCGCCTTCTGCTCGCGCGCGGCGTCGACGATTTCTTCCGGCGTCAGGCGGATGCCTTCATAGACCACCTGCATGCCGGCGTCGCGGGCGCGCACCGCGATCTGCTCGGCGCCATTGGAATGGCCGTCGAGGCCGGGCTTGCCGACAAGGAAGGTGAGACGGCGACCGAGCTTCTTTGACACGCGGTCGACATCGGCGCGGATGTCGTCGAGACCTTCGACATCGTTGCGCATGGCGTTGCCGACGCCAGTCGGGGCGCGGTATTCGCCCAACGCCTGGCGCAAGGTCCAGCCCCATTCGCCGGTGGTGACGCCCGCTTTGGCGCAGAGGATCGAGGCCGGCATGATGTTGCCGTCGCCGGCGGCCGCGCGCTTGAGCTCCTTGAGCGCGTCCGCGACCTTGGCGTTGTCGCGCTGTTCGCGCCAGGCTTTCAGGCGTTCGAGCTGATCGCGCTCGGCATCTTCCGACACCGTCATGATGGCGTCGATGCCGCCGGTGAGCGGCGAGGGTTCGGTTTCCAGATATTTATTGACGCCGACCACGATCTGCTCGCCGCGCTCGATCGCCTCGAAGCGCGCGCTCGCCGAAGCGACAAGGCGCTGTTTCATGTAGCCGGTTTCGACGGCGGCGATTGCGCCGCCCATTTCTTCGATGCGCTTCAATTCTTCCCTGGCTTCGGCCTTCAATTCCTCGACCTTGGCGTCCATCACCTTGGAGCCGTCGAACAGATCGCCGTATTCGAGCAGGTCGGTTTCGTAGGCGAGGATTTGCTGCATGCGCAGCGACCATTGCTGATCCCACGGCCGCGGCAGACCGAGCGCCTCGTTCCACGCCGGCAACTGCACGGCGCGGGCGCGTGCCTTCTTCGACAAGGTGACCGCCAGCATCTCGATCAAAATGCGGGCGACGTTGTTTTCGGGCTGCGGCTCCGTGAGGCCGAGCGAGTTGACCTGCACGCCATAGCGGAACAGGCGCTGCTTGGCGTCGGTGATGCCGTAACGCTCGCGCGTGATCTCGTCCCACAGATCGACGAAGGCGCGCATTTTGCAGATTTCAGTGACGAAGCGCATGCCGGCGTTAACGAAGAACGAGATGCGGCCAACGACCTCGCCGAATTTTTCCTGGCTCACCTCGCCCGACTTCTTCACGGTGTCGAGCACGGCGATGGCGGTCGCCAACGCGTAGGCGAGCTCCTGCACCGGCGTCGCGCCCGCTTCCTGCAGGTGATACGAGCAGATGTTCATCGGGTTCCACTTCGGCAACTCTGTCGTCGTGAAGATCGCGATGTCCTTGATCAGCCGCATCGACGGCGCCGGCGGGAAAACGTAAGTGCCGCGCGACAGATATTCCTTGATGATGTCGTTCTGGATGGTGCCGGTGAGGGCGTTGCGCGGCGCGCCCTGTTCGTCGGCCACCGCGATGTACAGCGCCATCAGCCACGCCGCGGTGGCGTTGATGGTCATCGATGTATTCATTTGCGCCAGCGGGATCTGGTCGAACAAAGCGCGCATGTCGCCGAGATGATTGATCGGCACGCCGACTTTGCCGACTTCGCCCTTCGCCAGCACGTGATCGCTGTCGTAGCCGGTCTGCGTCGGCAGATCGAAGGCGACCGACAGGCCGGTCTGCCCTTTGGCGAGGTTCTTGCGATAGAGCGCGTTCGAATCCGCAGCCGTGGAATGGCCCGCATAAGTGCGGAAAATCCACGGTTTGTCGCGATGCTTTTTGTCGGCCATGTCTTTATGGGCCATATCTTTATCGGCCATGTTTTTATCGGGACCTGTCGGTGGCGGTCTTGTCCATGCTGGCTTTGCCTTTAGTCTGGCGGTTCTATTGTTGCAATGCAATATAAATTAAGTCACACTGACCGGGCTCTCGAACTAATAACCGCTTGTTTTCTAGGGAGTTGCTGATGCCGGTTGCTGCCCCCGCGCGGAGCGTTGCCCCGCTCAAGGACCTCTACGACATTGGCGAGATCCCGCCGCTCGGTCATGTCCCCGACAAAATGCATGCCTGGGTGATCCGCCAGGATCGTCACGGGCCGCCGGAGAAGTCGTTCCAGCTCGAAGTCGTGCCGACCTGGACGATCGGTGAGGACGAAGTCCTGCTGCTCGTGATGGCCGGCGGCGTGAACTACAACGGCATCTGGGCCGGCCTCGGTCAGCCGATCACGCCTTTCAACGTCCACAAACAACCTTATCACATTGCCGGTTCCGATGCCTCGGGCATCGTCTGGGCGGTCGGCGCCAAGGTGAAGCGCTGGAAGGTCGGCGACGAAGTCATCGTTCATTGCAATCAGGACGACGGCGATGACGAGGACTGCAACGGCGGCGATCCGCTGCTGTCGCCGTCGCAGCGCATCTGGGGTTACGAAACCCCGGACGGATCCTTCGCGCAGTTCTGCCGCGTGCAGTCGCGCCAGCTCATGCAGAAGCCGGCGCATCTCACCTGGGAAGAGTCGGCCTGCTACACGCTCACACTCGCGACCGCCTATCGCATGCTATTCGGCCACGCGCCGCACACGCTCAAGCCCGGCGACAACGTGCTGGTTTGGGGCGCCTCCGGCGGCCTCGGCGTGTTCGGCCTGCAGCTCGTCGCGGCCTCCGGCGCCAATGCCATCGCGGTGGTGTCCGATGAATCGAAGATGGAATACGTGTTCAATCTTGGCGCCAAGGGCGCCATCAATCGCAAGGAGTTCAAGTGCTGGGGTCAGCTCCCGCAGGTGAACTCGGCGGAATATAACGACTGGAGCAAGGAAGCCCGCCGCTTCGGCAAGGCGATCTGGGACATCACCGGCAAACGCGACGTCGATATCGTGTTCGAGCATCCGGGCGAGGCGACGTTCCCGGTGTCGTCGATGGTGGTGAAGCGCGGCGGCATGGTGGTGTTCTGCGCCGGCACCACGGGTTTCAACATCACCTTCGACGCGCGCTACGTCTGGATGAGGCAGAAGCGCATCCAGGGCTCACATTTCGCCCATTTGAAGCAGGCGAGCCAGGCCAACCGCTTTGTGCTCGAGCGCCGCATCGACCCGTGCCTGTCGAAGACGTTCCCGTTCCAGGAAATTCCGAAGGCGCACACCATGATGTGGAAGAACCAGCATCCGCCCGGCAACATGTCCGTGCTGGTCAACGCGCCGATGACGGGCCTGAAGACGCTCGAGGACGTGCAGGAAGTGGCCGGGCAGTCATAGCCGCAATCACGGAAGCGCCGGTCTGTCCTCGGTCGGCGCTGCGTTTGGCCGTGTCTCGGCCTCTGTCGACGCGGTGGCGCGGCCGAGCCGCAGTTTCTGTATGACCGAATTCAGTTCGCCGCCGAAAATGAAGATCGATGCGCTGACATAAAGAAAGATCAGCGCGATCATCGCCGAGGCGAGCCCCGCATACATCGTCACATAGGCGAAGGCGTAGTCGGCGAGATAGCGGCCGAAGGCGGCGCCGCTGATCAGCCACAACGCCAGCGTGGCGATGATGCCCGGCGCAATGTCCATGAATGAACGCCGGCCCGCCGGCAGCCAGGCGTGCACGATCATCAGCGAGATGATCAGCACGATGGCGGCGGTGGTGAAACGCGAAAAGGTGACGAGGCCGCTGAGCGGTTCGAGCGTCGGCACGTAGCGCAGCACCTTGTCCCAGATGAACGGCGCCAGCACGACCAGAAACGAAAAGGCGAGAAGCGCGACCGCGCCGATCAGCACGTAGCCGATCGATTCGATGCGCAGCAGCCACCACGGCCGCCGCTCCGCCATGCCGTAGGCGCGGTTAAGGCCGATACGCAGGCTTTCGACTCCGCTCGAAGCGAAATAGAGAGCGAACAACACGCCGAGGGTCAGCACATCGCCGCGGCTGCCAGTGAGCACGCCGCGGATGTCGAGCGCGATCGGCCCCGCCACCTGCGCCGGCCAGGCTTCGAGCAGGATCCGCGCGGCTTCGTCCGCAAGTTCCTTGGAACCGAAGAACGCTGCGGCCAGCGCGGTACAAACGATCAGGAACGGAAACAGCGCCATCAGCGTCGACAGCGCGATGTGGCTGGCAATGGCCCAACCGTCATCGGCCAGGAACTGCCGGCCGGCATCCAACAGAATTCGAAATGACAGTCTGAAAAGGCGCAATGCGCGGGTCCCGGGATGTTCGATCCGCCAACAGGAGAATGGCGATTGGCCGACGGTTTGCAAGAGCGCGCGTTTATAACTCTCCCCGCAGGCGCCGAGAGGAAACTAGGCCGCGCGCACGTCGTCCAGGAACCGGCGGATCTCGCCGTCGATGCTCTCCGCCTCGACGCCGACGGCATCGGCCAGGTGCTTGACGCTGGCGGCGGTCACGCGCGCGTCGCCCGTCACGCCGGAAACGCGGCTCATCGTTTCGGCGCCGGTGCGCGCCTCGTCGGACGCATGGCTGACGCCTTCGGCGATCGCGGCCACCGCCGAGTTCTGCTGTTCGACGGTCGCCGCCACCGAGGTCGCGATTGCCGCCATGTCGCGGATGATCGCATTGACCTGCTCGATGGCGAGGCTGGCGCCGGCGGCGGCGTTCTGGATGCCGCCGATCTGCTCGGCGATCTCCTCGGTTGCTTTCGCGGTCTGGGCGGCCAGCGATTTTACCTCGGACGCCACCACGGCAAAGCCGCGTCCGGCGTCGCCCGCGCGCGCCGCTTCGATCGCGGCGTTGAGCGCCAGCAGGTTGGTCTGGCCGGCAATGGCCTGAATAAGCCCGACCACTTCGCCGATGCGGGTCGCGGCATCGCCGAGTTCGGTCATCGTCTTGGCGGTTCGCTGTGCCTCGGATACGGCGCGCTCCGCGACTTCGGTCGACTTGTTGGCTTGCGCGGCGATGGCATCGATCGACATCGCCAGTTCTTCGACGGAACTCGCTGCCGCCGTCACGTTGCCCGATGCGGCGTTAGCGCGCTGCTCGGCGCCCTGTGCTTCGGCCGATACGATATCGGCGGCCTTGTTGAGGTTGGTGGAGCTTGCGTCGAGGTCATGCGAGGCGGAGCGCAGCTTGCCGAGCGCCGTGCCGACCGAGTCTTCAAACCGGCGGACGGCGGCGGCAATGCTTTCGCTGCGCGCCTCGCGTGACTGGCCCTGCTCCATTTGCACGCGCGCCAGCTCCTGGCGTTCGATCATGGAGTCGCGAAACACCAGAACGGTGCGGGCCATTGCGCCGATTTCATCGCGGGCGCGGGTGCCGGGAATTTTCGTCGCGGTCTCGCCGGTCGCCAGCCGTTTCATGGCGCCGGCAAGGCCAGCGAGCGGGCCCGTGATGCTGCGGCCAATGAGCCAGCTGAAGGCCAGCCCGAGCACCGCCATCGCGACACCGACAGCGATGATGCCGTGACGGGTCCGGTCCTGCGAGGCGGCGAGCGTCTGGCCGGCGCTTTGCGCCGCCGTATTGGCGGACGCGATAATCGCGTCGGCGCGCGGCAGCAGGTTCTGGCTGTCGATATCGATCAGCGCGCGCAGCGGATAGGCTTTGTCGTTGAGCGAGACCCAGTCGGCAAAAGTTGCGTGATAATCCTTCATCTCGCTTTCGAGCTTGCCCTTCATCGCGGGCGTGCCATCGATGCTCTCGAAGGTGCGGACGAATTCACGATAGATGGCATCAAATTGATAGCGCGTCAGATCCTGCGGATTGAGCCGATATTCGGCCTCCTGGTGGCGCATATTGAGCAGCAGCACCACGATCTTCTTGGCTTCGGCATCGGCGAGCCAGCTCTGGCTTTCATTGATGGCGGCTTCGATCCGGTTGCCGGAATTCTTCAGCGCCCAGCGCAGGCCTTCTTCATCGGTGAAGCCGAGCACGCGCTGCACGTCATAGAGCTGAGTGTAGTTGCGGCCGATCGAGGCGAGATCGCTGCGCAACGCTCCGATCGCCTCGGCCTGGACGTCGCCGATCAGGGACTCAATGGCGTCGAGACTGCGGTTGGCGAAGTCCTGGGATTGCGGGAACGTATCAAGCGGCGAGCTGCGATCGCGCGCGAAGTCCTTCGCCGCGATGCGCATCAGGGAAATAGCGTTCTTGAAGTCGCGGCTGGCGTCGGCGAGCCGGTGCGCCTCGTCGACGGAACGGAAAGCCTGGCCGACATCCTTCTCGCCGGTCGTGTAAGTCAGCGCATTGGCGGCGAAGCCGGCGAGCGGCGCCAGCGCCAGGACGACGATGCGCGAGCGCACCGAAAAGGACGTCAGCAGCCGGTGGAGCGACAGCGACGGAATCGGCAGTTTTCTGAAGCGCATGGGCCGGTTCAGTTTCACCGAAATGGGGGAACGCCGCGCACCCTTGGTCCCCACCGAGAAGACCCGGAAATGGTTAATTTTGTCGCAATTTCCGGCCCGGGCCGGTATTCAGGGCCTCTGCCACTTTGCATTTGTGCACTGCACGCGTAGTCTTTAGTGCCCGCCGGGCTGTTTGAACGTCCATTGTCGAGAACCAACATGCCGATTGCCGCATCCCGCGCCGCCGAACTCGATCTGATCGAACTGGGCCGCGAAGCGGTCGTCGCCATGGACGCGCTGCTGGCCGATGCCACCGTCAAGGTGCGCGGCAAGGTCGTGGTCGAAGGCCATCCGGTCGCCAAGCTGTTCGACCGCGAACAGCGCGCGACCCATGGCCTCGCCTGGCTCGCGACTTACGCTGAAGCGGTGAAGCAGCTTGTCGCCTATGCCGACCGGATGACGACCTCGGGCACGTTCGGCGAGGTCGAAGAACATCTCACCTGGATCGGCCTTGGCGAATTGCTGGCGCAGGTTGCCGGCGGCATTCCGATGAGCCAGGGCGAGATCGTCCGACCGGCCGACATGGGTCTTTCGATGGCGCAGGTCGCTTCGCGCATGACGCCCGGCATCGAGACCCTGATGACCAACGGCAATACCACGGAGCGCCGCGCGCGCCTCATGGAACTGATGCGCCAGGGTCATGGCGCCACCGTCGGCATTGCCGGTCTCGACGAGACGCTGGAATCGATCCGTGAAGAGATGCGCCGATTCGCCGACGCCGAAGTCGTCGGCAGCGCGCAGGGCTGGCACCGCACCAACAGCTACATCCCGATGGAAATCATCGGCCAGATGTCCGAACTCGGCGTGTTCGGGCTGACCATTCCGGAAGAATACGGCGGCATGGGGCTCGGCAAGGAGTCGATGTGCGTCGTCTCCGAGGAGTTGTCGCGCGGTTATATCGGCGTCGGTTCGCTCGGCACGCGTTCCGAGATCGCGGCCGAACTCATTCTCGGCGGCGGTACGCCGGAGCAGAAGGCGAAGTGGCTGCCGAAGCTCGCGTCGGGCGAAGTGCTGCCGACGGCGGTGTTTACCGAGCCGAACACCGGATCGGATCTGGCGTCGCTGAAAACCCGCGCGGTGCGCGAAGGCGACGTTTATAAAGTTTATGGCAACAAGACCTGGATCACGCATCCGGTTCGCGCCGATCTGATGACGCTGCTGGTGCGCACCAATCCGAAGGAGCCGGGGCATCGCGGCCTCTCCATGCTGCTCGCGGAAAAGCCGCGCGGCGACGACAAAAATCCCTTCCCGGCAAAGGGCATGACCGGCACCGAAATCGAAGTGCTCGGCTATCGCGGCATGAAGGAATACGAGATCGCCTTCGACGGCTTCGAAGTGAAGGCGGAAAACCTGCTCGGCGGCATCGAAGGTCTCGGCTTCAAGCAGCTGATGCAGACGTTTGAATCCGCGCGCATCCAGACCGCCGCGCGCGCCATTGGCGTGGCGCAGGCGGCGATGGAGCAGGCAATGAACTATGCGCAGGCGCGCATTCAGTTCTCGCGGCCGATCGCCGACTTCCCGCGCGTCGCCGACAAGATCGTGATGATGGCGGTTGAGATCATGATCGCGCGCCAGCTCACCTATCATGCCGCGCGCGAAAAGGACTCGGGCCGCCGCTGCGATCTCGAGGCCGGCATGGCCAAGCTCTATGGCGCGCGTGTCGCCTGGGCGAACGCCGACAACGCCGTGCAGGTCCATGGCGGCAACGGGTTTGCGCTCGAATTCCCGATATCGCGCATCCTGTGCGACGCCCGCATCCTCAACATCTTCGAGGGTGCCGCGGAAATCCAGGCCCAGGTCATTGCGCGCCGCCTGCTCGACGGCACCAACTGACGATCGTTATTCCGGGGCGTTTCGCGCGTTTGGCCCGCGCCCCGGAATGACCACGGCGCACCGGCAACAAAATCAATGCCTCCCGCGTTGATCTGGCGCAAACCGCGCCGGCGGCGGACGCGTTGTAATGCAGCATCGCGGCCCGAATCCGGCCGCAAGGAAGTGCTGCAAGAAAGCGTCACGAGGAAGTGTTGCAAAGACGCGTTACAAGGGAGGCTTTATGCCCGCATTGTCAATTCACCAAGGCGACTGGGTCGTGGTTTGCGATGGCGCCAAGGCGCTGATTCTGGAGAATGTCGGCGACGCCAAGTTCCCCAATCTGAAGACGCGCGACGTTTTCGAGCACAAGGCGCTCGCCACACATGAACTCGGCACCGATGCGCCGGGCCGCTCGCACTCGTCCGTCGGCCCCGGCCGCAGCGCCGTCGGCCAAACCGATTGGCACACCCAGGAAGAAGATATTTTCCTTGTCGATCTGGCGAGCAAACTCGACGCTGCGGTCAGCGCACATCAGGTCAAGTCGCTGATCGTCGTGGCCGCGCCACGCGCGCTCGGCGTCCTGCGTCAGGCTTACGGCCACGGTCTTCGTGCCGCGGTTCGCGCCGAGGTCGACAAGGATCTTGTGAAGATGCCGGTGCACGAGATCGAAAAGTACCTCACCACCTGAGTGCTGACCTCCGTCGGCATCGCGATTGTGGCTCGACGGCCACGATGGCGATGCTATGGTCCGGCCGAATCTTTCCAGGATTTGAGCCGGCGGATGAGTGTCTTTCACAGGCTGCGGTGGGGCGGGATGTTCGGCGCGCTCGCGCTGATGCTCAGCGCCGGGACGGCTTGGCCGCAGGCCCATGTCCCCACGCCGCGCGAGCCAACGGCCGCCGACGCGCCCGACACCAACCCCGTGCGAAACCCGGTCGACGTGCCCGGCTTCTGGGACCCGCGGCGCCGGCCCGAGCGGCCGGACCTGTCGCGCCTAACCGTGATCCGTTTCCTGACCGAGACCGATTACCCGCCGTTCAACTATGCCGGGCCGGACGGCGCGCCGGTCGGCTTCAATGTCGATCTGGCGCGTCTCATCTGCGAGGAGATCAAGGTCGCCTGCACGGTGCAGATGCGCCGTTACGATACGCTGATCGACGGCCTCAACACCAATCAGGGCGATGCGGTGATTGCGTCCTTCGCGGCGACGCCGGCGATGCGCCAGCGCGTTGACTTCACCGATCCGTATTACCGGACACCGGCGCGGTTCGCGGCGCGGCGCAATTCCGGCATCGAGGATGTGCGGCCGCAGGCGCTGGAAGGCAAAAAGGTCGGCGTCATTGCCGGCACGGCGCACGAAGCCTACATCAAGATACTGTTCACCGAAGCCGAGCTGCATTCCTATCCGGACGCCGACGCCGCGCGTGCCGCCTTGAAGAAAGGCGAGATTGATCTACTGTTCGGCGATGGCATCTCGCTTTCGTTCTGGCTCAACGGCACGGATTCCGGCAACTGCTGCGCCTTTGTCGGCGGGCCCTACATGGAGAGCCGATATTTCGGCGAAGGCGTCGGCATTGCGGTCAGGCGCGGCAACGATCTGCTTCGGCAAGCCCTGAACTGGGCGCTGTTCCGGCTGTGGGAGCAGGGGCGCTTCACCGATCTGTGGCTCAGGTATTTTCCCATCAGCCCGTTTTGAGACCTAAAGACGCTTCCAAAATGGCGTGGACCGATTACGCTACGTCCACCGTCAACATCAGAAAGGAGGTGATCCAGTGTCTCATTGTCTATCGCCGCAGCCGTCGGCACCCGTGACCTGGATTCTCGCCTCGGTGGGAATCTGCCTGGCCTAGCGGCCCACGGCCTGTGGTTCGACAATGGAAGGGCCGCCCCTGCGGGCGGCCCTTCTTCATGTCCGGGAGCCGGCAAGCCATGCTGCCGCGCCCTTCGCCGCCGCCACGCCAGTGGCGAAACTGGCCTGCAATAGATAGCCGCCGGTCGGCGCTTCCCAGTCGAGCATCTCACCGGCGACAAAGACGCCGGGACATTTCGTCAGCATGAAATGCGCGTCGATGCCGGCGAAGGCAATGCCGCCGGCGCTTGAGATGGCGCGGGCGATGTCCTGCATGCCGGAAAGCCTCAACGGTACCGCCTTGATGAGGGCGGCAAGATCGTTGGCATTCAGCGACGCCAGCGGTTTGCCGAAAGACAGCGCGGCCTCATGCAACAGGCCGCTCGCGACCGGTGCGAGCTTGAGCGCCTTGCGCAGTGTATTCGACAGCGATTGTTTGCCGCGCGGCGCCGCCAATTTTTCGGCGAGCGCCTTAAGCGAAATGTCCGGCCGCAAGTCGATGAAGATGCGCGCTTCGCCTTTGGCCTCGATCGTATCGCGTACCGGCCCGGATAAAGCGTAGATCGCGCCGCCCTCGATACCGTCGGCCGTAACGATGGCTTCGCCGCGTGCGCTGCGCTCGCCGAAGGTGATGGCGATACGCTTGAGCGGCTCGCCGGCGAAGCGGGTCATCGCCTCCGACCAGGTAACCTTGAATCCGACGTTGGATGGGCGCAGCGGCGCGATGGTGACGCCGCGTGCTTCGAGCGGCGCAGCCCAGTGACCATCCGAACCGAGCCGTGGCCAACTCGCGCCGCCGAGCGCGAGCACGGCCACGTCAGCCGCGACCGAGATGTCGCCATCCGGCGTCGAAAATTTCAGGCAGCCATCGCTGTCCCATCCGGTCCAGCGATGGCGCAGCGCGACCGCCACATTCAATTCGCCGAGCCGCCGCAGCCAGGCGCGCAGCAGCGGCGAGGTCTTGAACGCCTTGGGAAACACGCGGCCGCTGGAGCCGACGAAGGTGTCTTGCCCCAGCGCCTCGCTCCACGCGCGCAGCGCCTCCGGCGGAAACGCCTCGACCGCCTGGCGCAGCAGCGGCGCCGCTGTGCCGTAGCGCTGCAGAAATGCCGGCAGCGGCTCCGAATGCGTCAGGTTCAAACCGCCGCGTCCCGCCATGAGGAATTTGCGGCCGAAGGACGGCATCCGGTCGTAGACCGTGACCGCGAAGCCCGCCGCCGCCAGCGTTTCGGCCGCGATCAGCCCCGCCGGCCCGCCGCCGATGACGGCGGCGCTTTTGCTCTTGGGTGTCATGGACGGGCTCAAGATCGCTGCTTTTCTCGGGCTGAATTGACGGGGTTCGGCGCGTTGCCTATGTCTGCGCGCCGGAGGCCGGAATGTCGATGACCACCGCTGAAATTGCGCCGAATCTCAACCCTCAAGAACTGCGGGCCCTTGCCGAGCAGTCGAACGCCTGGCCGTTCGAGGAGGCGAAGAAAATCGTCGCGCGGCTGAAAGCGAAGCCGAAGGACGAGGTCATCTTCGAGACCGGCTACGGCCCGTCGGGCCTGCCGCATATCGGCACCTTCGGCGAGGTCGCGCGCACGACCATGGTGCGCCACGCCTTCCGCGTGCTGACCGAGGACAAGGTCAAGACGCGGCTGATCGCTTTTTCGGACGACATGGATGGCCTGCGCAAGGTGCCGGACAACGTCCCGAACAAGGAAGCGCTCGCGCTCGACCTCGGCAAGCCGCTGACACAGGTGCGCGATCCGTTTGGCACCCATCCGTCATTCGGCGAGCACAACAACGCACGGCTGCGCACGTTCCTCGATCACTTCGGCTTCGACTACGAATTCATGTCGGCGACGCAGTGCTACCAATCGGGCCGCTTCGACCAAGCGCTGCTTAGGATGCTGGCGCGCTTCGACAAGGTGATGGCGATCATGCTGCCGAGCCTGCGCGAGGAGCGCGCGGCGACCTATTCGCCCTTCCTGCCGATCGATCCGAAAACCGGCATCGTGCTTCAGGTCCCGGTGCTGGCGCATGACGCCAAGGCGGGCACGATCACTTACGAAGACGCCGACACCAAGGAGCCGGTCACCGTTCCGGTCACCGGCGGCGCCTGCAAGCTGCAATGGAAGCCGGACTGGGCGATGCGCTGGGTCGCGCTCGGCATCGATTATGAAATGGCCGGCAAGGACCTGATCGACTCGGTCAAGCTGTCCGGCGAAATCTGCAAGGCGCTCGACGGCAAGCCGCCGGAAGGCTTCAACTACGAGCTGTTCCTCGACGAGAACGGCCAGAAGATTTCCAAGTCGAAAGGCAACGGCCTGACAATCGAAGAGTGGCTGCGTTATGCCAGCCCCGAAAGCCTGTCGCTGTTCATGTATCGCGAGCCGAAGTCGGCCAAGCGGCTGTACTTCGACGTCATCCCGCGTCAGGTCGACGACTACCAGCAGTTCCTCGAAGGCTATCCGCGCCAGCAGGACTGGAAGCAGCGCCTCGGCAATCCGGTCTGGCACATCCACTCGGGCAATCCGCCGCCGGCGGATATGCCGGTGACGTTCTCGATGCTGCTGACGCTGGTGTCGTCATCGAACGCCGAGAACGCCGAAACGCTGTGGGGTTTCATCGGCCGCTATCGTCCGGGCGTAACGCCGCAGACGCATCCGAAGCTCAACGACGCCGTGGGTTATGCGATTCACTACTTCCACGATTTCGTTCTGCCGCAAAAGAAATTCCGCAATCCCGCGCCGGACGAGCGCAAGGCGCTGCTCGATCTGCGCGACGCGCTGTCGAACCTGTCGCCGGATTCGACGGCGGAAGCGATCCAGGACGTGGTCTATGAGATCGGCCGCCGCGAGCCGTTCCTCGATCAGAAGAAGAAGGCCAAGGACGGCAAGCCGGGCGTGTCGCTCGACTGGTTCAACATGCTCTATCAGGTTCTGCTTGGCCAGGAGAAGGGCCCGCGCTTCGGCTCCTTCGTCGCCGTCTACGGCATCAAGAACACGGTTGACATGATCGACGGCGTGCTGGCGCGCAGCGCTTAGATTGCCGGAGTCATTCCGGGACGCGCGTGAACGCGCTGCCCCGGAAGCCAGCCAGATTGTCTGAGTTCCTTGCTGGATTCTGGGTTCGCGGCCTTACGGCCGCGCCCCGGAATGACAGGCAAGGAATTCTGCGCCCCTTACGCAAGCGGGGAGGGATCAAATACGCCTCACGAACTCAGCACGAAACGCCGGTGATCCTTCTGCGGCGGGCGCGCATTCATCGGGAATAGCTTGGCGAAGGCGTCTATGTCGGCGCGGGCGACCTGGATCGGCTCGCGCAGCACCAGCCAGTTCACCACTTCGCTGCACGGCGGCGTCGTCAGCGAACCGGAATAGCGATAGTAGCCGTGTCTGGCAGGCAAGAGATGTTTCATGTCGATCGCCGTCATCTTGACGGGCTTGCCGGCAGAGCCCGGCATGGCCGCGGCGATCGCCTTGAACGCCGGGTTTGCCTGACCCGCCGTCATCAAAACACCAACGACCGCCAGATTGCCGGCGGCATCGCGATGTACAAAGTGGCATTCCATCGGAAACGCCTTGCCGGCGATCAGGTGCTCGCTCGGATGATGGAAATGGAATTGCAGCATCTCATACTTGTATGCGCCGACGGCGAGCATGTTGCCCGGGTCGGCATTGACCTGGATGGTGTGTCCGTTGTTCACGATCATGTCGGACTTCTTGCGCCAAGCCATTTGCAACGGCGGCAGTTGCGACTTGATGCTGCTCTGGATATCGATCGGCGATTGCTGCGAGCCGATCGAGCAAGTCTTGCTGGCGGCGTCGAGATCGCCCCAATGCGACGGCCCGCCTTCGCCCTCATAGCTCCAGTGTGCGCCATCCGCGGCAAAGCCGGCCGGTGCGCAGACCGGGCATAACGCCAGTCCAGCGAGAACTTTCAGCGCGTGTCGACGATTCATATGTGTCCCCCCTTTGTCAGGAAATTCGGCCGCTATTCGGCGGCCGCAATCTACATCGACAATATGAAGCGCGAATCGCATTCCCGGTAAGAAAATAAGTTGAACCAGTTTATTAGTCTGGCGTAAGGCGGGGGCTACTGGCTCGCCCAGACGATCCGCGCGATCCACTCGACGTCGGCCATCTGCAGCGAGCGGTCGCGGTGTTCGGAGTTGAGCGATTTCAACTCGATACTCTTGACCTGCTTGCGCTTGAGCTCCTTGGCCATAACCTCGCCCTTGCGGGTCTTGACGACGACGCGGTCGCCCTTGCGCACCGGCGCGGTCGGCGAAACGATGATGATGTCGCCTTCGCGGTAGGCCGGTTTCATCGAGTCGCCGGAAATCTCCAGCGCATAGGCGTGCTCGTCCGTCACCGACGGAATGGAGGTTTCCTCCCAGCCTTTGCCGACGGGGAAACCGGCATCGTCGAAATAGCCTTCAGCGCCGGCCTCGGCGAAGCCGATCAGCGGCACGTTGGAAATCGGCTGCTTGCCGCCGTCGGTGATGAGGCTGACGAAGGTGTCCACCTTGGTGTTGGTCGCCGCCAGCGCCTTGGCGACCGATTCGGTCGAGGGCCAGCGCGGCCGGCCTTCCGGCGTGATGCGCTTCGACTTGTTGAAGGTGGTCGGATCGAGACCGGCTTTTTTGGCCAGCCCGGAGGCGGTGAGCTTGGACCGGGCAGCCAGGCGGTCGATGGCATTCCAGATTTGGGCGTGTGTCAGCATGGCGTCACCGGCGTTGGGGCCTCGAACCTTTTGAAATGGAACGGGCCGCGATTATCGATCCATAGCTAGGAATTATAGCCTCCGGTTCGGGCTTTGTCACACTGCTTTCTGTGGTTTGGACCAAGAAATTAACCTCGGCCATCGCTTTTGGCGCCGCCGCGGCCTATGTGTCTGGCGAGCTTTCGACTCGCCGCCGTCCGCCGACGAGGCCCGGTGGCGCCTGATGTGGAGTTTGCCGCGGTGATCGGTTTTTTTGATCGCCTGTCGCGCCCCTTCTTGCGGGCGCTCGACCCCGAAGACGCGCATAGCCTGGCGCTGAAGGCGCTGCGCCTTGTGCCGCACGGGCGGCCGGACCGTGATCCGCCGGAATTGCGGGTTCGCGCCTTCGGCCTGAATTTCCCCAACCCGATCGGCCTGGCCGCCGGCTTCGACAAGGACGCCGTGGCGCCCGACGCGCTGCTCAAGCTCGGCTTCGGCTTTGTCGAGGTCGGCACGCTGACGCCGCGCCCGCAGCTCGGCAATCCGCGACCGCGGGTGTTCCGGCTCGAAGCCGACGGCGGCGTCATCAATCGGCTCGGTTTCAACAATGGTGGTGCTCCGGCCGCGCTCGCCCGCCTGGCCGCGCGCGCCAACGAGGGCGGCATCGTCGGCGTCAATATCGGCGCCAACAAGGATTCGGTGGACCGCACCGAGGACTATGTCCGCCTGATCGAGACCTTCGCCTCGGTCGCCAGCTATTTTACCGTCAACGTTTCCTCGCCGAACACGCCCGGCCTGCGCAACCTGCAACAGGCCGATGCGCTGGACGATCTGCTGGCCCGCGTGATCGAGGCGCGCGAAAGCATGCGCCTGCGCGCCGGGCCGACGCCGGTGCTGGTCAAGATCGCGCCCGACCTGACACTGGCCGAACTCGACGACGTGGTTGGCGTCGCGCGCAAGCACCGCGTCGATGGCATGATCGTGTCGAACACGACGATCTCGCGGCCGGGCGCGCTGCGCGATCAGGACAAGGCGCGCGAAACCGGCGGCTTGTCCGGCAAGCCAATGTTCAAGCTGTCGACGCGAATGCTGGCGGAGACATTCGTGCGCACGGAGAACGCCTTCCCGTTGATCGGCGTGGGCGGCATCGATTCCGGCGCGACCGCGATCGCCAAGATCAAGGCGGGCGCCACGCTGGTGCAGCTCTATACCGGGCTCGTTTATCAGGGCATCGGTCTGGTGGCGCAGATGAAGGCCGACATCGCCGCCGCCATCAAGCGCGGCAACCGTGAATCGCTCGCCACCATGGTCGGTGTCGACGCCGCCGATATCACCGCCGATAGCTGGCCGGGTTGAAGCGACTTTTTCCGACGCATGCAGACGCCCGCGCTGGCGGTTAATCAGGCAGTTGGGTGCGGACCAGCGTGAAATAGCGTGCGGCGAGCAAGCCGCTGCGGAACACATAAAACGTTAGCAGCGCGATCCAAAGGCCGGTATTGCCGAGCGACGTCGTGGCCCACGACGCCACGAGATAGATAAGCAGAGCGCCGGTCATCATGTTGCGCATGTCGCGCGTCCAGGTTGCGCCGATGTAGATGCCGTCGAAACAGAAAGCCATGGCGCCGATCAGCGGCACCAAGGCCGCCAGCGGCAGATAGGTGATGGCGACGCGACGGACGTCTTCGCTTGCCGTCATCAGTTCGATCATCGATGCGCCGCCGACATAGAATACGGCCGCGGCGCAGGCGCCAAAGACAGCGCCCCACATCAGAACAAGGCGCGCGGCGCGTGAAAACGCGGCGCGATCGCGCGCGCCATAGGCGGCGCCGCAAAGCTGCTGGGCCGCATTGGCCAATCCTTCGAGAAGAAAAGTGCCGATGAAGACCAGATTTTGCAGCACGGCGTTGGCCGCCAGCGGCAGATCGCCGGCGCGCGCGCCTTGCGCCGAAAAGAACAGAAACACCGTTATCAGGGCCGCGGTCCGCAGCATGATGTCGCGGTTGATGAGAAACATGCGGCGCAGTTTTTCACGGTCGAAATGCGAGGCGTGTCCCCATTCGAAGCGGCCGCCGAGTATGCGCCATGCCATCGTCAGCCCGAGTGTTAGGCCGCAGGCTTCCGCGATCACCGCCGCCAGCGCCGCGCCACCCACGCCCCAGCCGAGCCCGAGCACGAACAACACCGTAAGCGTCATGTTGATGACGTTGACGGTGATCTGGACCGATAAGGCGCGCATCGGCCGCGCCTGGCCGACGAACCAGCCGAGCATGACGTAATTGCCGAGCGCGAAAGGGGCTGACCAGGTACGCAGCAGGAAATAGTGGCGGGCCGCCGCGGTGACGTCCGGGCTGCCGCCCATCAGGTCGAAGACCAACGAGGCCAGCGGCGTTCGCAGCATGATAAACGCGACGCCGGCGGCGGCCGCCGTCATCATGGCGCGCGCCAGGACGGCGCGCTGCTCGCCGGCATCGCGCGCGCCGAAGGCTTGCGCGGTCAGCGCCACCGTGCCGCTACGCAGAAAGCCGAACAGCCAGAAGATGCAATCGAACACCAGCGAGGCCATGGCCACGCCGCCGAGAATGGCGGCATCGCCCAGCCGGCCGATGACCGCGGTCGCCACGACGCCGAGCATGGGCGTCGTGATATTGGCGAGCATGGCGGGGCCCGCGATCGCGAAGATGCGGGCGGAGTTGACCTGAACGGTGGGAGTCAAGGGACGGTCGCTTTATTTCCCGCGCGGTGCGTTGACGGCCCGCATGATCAGCCAGATTGGGACGACGATGACGGCGCCGAGCAGGAAATAGCCCCACACCCAGCGGATGGCGTCGAAGCCCATATTCCAGATCGAATGAACGAGCCGTTGCAAGCTCTGCCAGATGTCGAACGGGTTGAGCCCGAGCGCCGAGAGAATGACGCCGACCAGGATCGACACCAGAATGAGGCGCACGATGACGGCGAGCGGCGAGCCGCCAAAAATGCGGGTGACGGTGTCGTTGCTCATTCGGGGCTCCAGGCGCTCAATTTCGTTTGGCATGGCGATACCTGAGGCGAAGTTGGCGGGGTGGTCAAGCTACGTCTTGGCGAGCATCTTCTCCAGCGTCTCGAGCCGGTCGGCGTCGGCAGGCTTCTTGTCCCAGCGCAGCCGGTTGATGCGCGGAAAGCGCATGGCGATGCCGGACTTGTGTCGAGTCGACTGCTGCAGGCCTTCAAAGGCGATCTCAAATACCAGCCCGGAATCCGCGCCATGCGCGACCTCGCGAACGGGGCCGAACTTGGTGATGGTGTTACGGCGGACGAAACGGTCGATTTCGGCAAGCTCCTCGTCGGTAAAGCCGAAATAGGCTTTGCCGACCGGCACCAGTTCATCCGCGCCGTTCCAGACGCCGAAAGTGTAGTCGGAATAGAACGACGAGCGTTTGCCGTGGCCGCGCTGCGCATACATCAGCACGGCGTCGACCACCATCGGATCGCGCTTCCATTTCCACCATTGGCCTTTGGGCCGGCCGGGCACGTAAGCCGCATCGCGGCGCTTGAGCATGACGCCTTCGACCGCATCGGCGCCTTCACCGGCGCCGCCTTGCGCCGGATCGGCGCGGGCAGCAATCAGTTCGTCCCATGTCTTGAACGCGATCAACGGCGACAGATCGACACGCGGGTCGTCGAGCGTGGCGATAAACGTTTCCAGTTTTGTGCGGCGCGCGGCGAAACCGAGTTCGCGCAGGTCGCCGGTCTCATCGGCGAGCAGATCGTAGGCGCGCAGGTGCGCGGGAAATTCCTGTGTCAGTTTCGGTGTCACGGTTTTGCGGTTCAGCCGCTGTTGCAACACGTTGAACGACTGCACGCGGTTGTCGCGCAGGATCAGGAGCTCGCCGTCGATCGCGCCGGGCTTACGTAACGATGCGACGAGATCGGGAAAGCTTTTGGAGATGTCCTCGCCGGTGCGCGAATAAAGCCGCGTGACGAGATCGCCGTGCTCGTCGCGCCCGGCGACGGCCTGCACGCGGATGCCGTCCCATTTCCATTCGGCGGTGAAGTCGTTCGGGTCGAGCGCCGCGAGATCGCCGTCCTCGACCGCATGCGCCAGCATCGCCGGACGGAACGGCGCTGGATCGCTGCTCTTCGGCTTGTCGCCATGGCCTTCGAGCCAGGCGAACAGCTCACGATAAGGTGGCTCAAGGCCGGGCCATATGACTTCGATCTCGTCGGCGTCCTTGCCGCCGAGCGAGGCCGCGGCGGTTTTGGCCAGACGCGCCGAGACGCCAATACGCATCGCGCCGGTGACGAGCTTCAACAGCGCCCAGCGGCCGGTCTCATCGAGCACATCGAGCCAGCGCGCGATCTGCGCCGGCAGTTGCGCCTTGCCGAGCGTCGACAGAGTCTCGACGACGTCGGCAAGGGTGGGAGCGGGATCATTGCGCAACAGACTTGCAGGATCGTGCGCTGGCGCAAACAAATCGGCCGGTATGTCGTCGGCGGGAAACGGCACGGAGGCGTCTCGCGGCTGCCACATCAGCGCCACCGTTTCCGACAGATCGCCGACATAGTCGTAGGACAGCGCAAACAAAGCCGGGTCTGTGCGTTCGGCGATCAGCGCGCGGATCATCCCCGCTTTCGCGTTCTTAAACGACAGCGCGCCGGTCATTGCTGCCAGCGCGTAGCCGCGGTCCGGATCTTCCGTGTCGCGGAAGTAGGCCGCGATCAGTCTGATCTTGTTGTTGCGCCCCGGCTCGTAGGTGAGGCGGTCGAGCAGTTCGGCGAAGCGGTTCATGTGTCCGCCCCGGAATCCGGTTCGGCGGGCGCCGGATTTTCACTCTCTTCCTCATCGCCATAACCGACGATCGCCAGCGGTCGCGCTTTAAGCCCCTGCATATGCGCCCAGTGCACGAGGGCGTCTTCCTCGCCATGCGTCACCCACACTTCCGAGCAGCCGGTGGCGCTGATGGTCCTGGTCAGCCCGTCCCAGTCGGCATGATCGGAAATGACCAGCGGCAGAGTGACGCCGCGCTGGCGGGCGCGGGCGCGCACCCGCATCCAGCCCGACGCGAAAGCCAGCACCGGGTCGGGAAAACGCCGCGACCACAGGTCGGACATGGCGGTCGGCGGGCAGATGGTGATGGTGCCGGCAAGCTCGGCCTTCTTGCCGCCGCGAACGAGTTCGACCTCGCCGAGATCGACGCCGCGTTCCTTGTAATAGGCGGTGATCTTCTCCATCGCGCCATGCAGATAGATCGTCTTGTCGTAGCCTTGCGCGCGCATCATGGCGATGACGCGCTGCGCCTTGCCGAGCGAGTAGGCGCCCACGAGGTGAGCTCGCTCGGGAAACACCTTGACCGAATGCAGCAGTTTCCGGATTTCGCCTTCGGCATCGGAATGCCTGAACACCGGCAGTCCGAATGTCGCTTCGGTGATAAACACGTCGCAGGGCACGAGCTCGAACGGCGCGCAGGTCGGGTCGGCGACATCCTTGTAGTCGCCCGAGGCGACAATGCGCGTGCCCTTGCACTCGACCCTGATCTGCGCCGAACCGAGTACGTGGCCGGCCGGGTGGAAGCTTACCTTCATGCCGCCGAACGCGATGGTCTCACCATAGCGGATCGCCTGCGTCGAGCCGGCGAAATTCGCGCCGTAGCGCAACCGCATGATGTCGAGGGTTTCCTGCGTCGCCAGGACGTGGCCGTGTCCGGCGCGGGCATGGTCCGAGTGGCCGTGCGTGATCAGGGCCTTGTCGACCGGCCGGGTCGGGTCGATATGAAAGCCGCCGGCCTTGCTGCACAGGCCGGATGGCGTCGGGACGAGTATGTGTTCGGGCCGCATGCCGGATTAGATAGGCGTCAATTCCACAAACGCGAGCGCCGTCCTGCGATCAGTCCAACGTAGTGACAATGCTGCGGCAAAGGCAGTGAAACGCTGGTGTTCCGGCCTACCAACTCATCATTTTGGTGGCTTGATAAGCATGCCCTGACTGGTCGGAAGGTTGAATATCTGGACCCCCTTCGACCTGGCGAATTCGTCGTGGGCGTCTTTCTGGGCCTCGTATCCTGCCCACCCATAGTCGTCGAAAAGAACAATCCCGCCGGGAACGATCTTGTCCCAGAAAAATTCCAGGGCCGCCCGTTCAGGGATCGTAATATTCATGTCCAGCATCAGGTAACAGACTTTGTCTACTTGATGCTGCGTGAGCGTATCGGGGACCCGGCCCTTGACGAGCTTGGCCCTGGGATAAGGCGCGAAGTTCTGTCGCGCGATATCGTAGCAGTCGCGATATCGCGTATTCTGCTGATGCGCGTGGCCCTCATTCTCCATGATTTGCTCGGGCGGAATGCCTTGATACGTGTCGAAGAGGTAGAAATCTTTGCCTGTCTCATTGAAGTTGATGTAGTCGCAGATGGCTAACGACATGATTCCTGTATTGGTCCCGCACTCGACGAAATCTCCATCGAGATGTTTGCAGTGCCACGCGGCCCAGCAGCATACGGCGATACGATATTCAATGTGGATATCGATCGTGCCCGGGGCACCGAGGCCATGGTTTGAATTTACGCCCCTCTGATAGGCGTGCAGGAATAGAGGGTCCCGCATGAAAGACACGTTCTTGTTCCACAGGCGCATGTGGTCGGCGTCGTAGGTCGGGTCACCCCAATGCGTATGCTTCGCTAAAGCGGACTGCAGATTCGAGACTTGCGTCTGTAACTCCGCGTTTTCTCTTTGAAGCCGCTTTTTTGAACCGCCGAACCCGAACATCTAGTCGCCCCTACCTTTGGAAATCCGCGCGAAGCTAGACCGGGCGAGGGTGAATTGAAAGTGGCCGGCAGCCATTTCGGTAGTCATTTCATCGCTCTGCGCGGTATTCGCCGGAGTATGGTGCGACCGCATGAATGATGCCGTTGCAATTGATCGCCGAGCGCCTGTGCCTTTCAGGGGCCGGAGGGGGCGTCTGGCTACACGTCAGCTTAGAGTGGCGTCAAATCCGCCAATGCGAGTTTTGCCCTTGAATGGCCGTATCCAATCTTCCGGCGACCTGATTGCCGACCGCCGCTACGAATGGGCGCGCGGGCTGGCCGACGACGGCGATTTTGACGCCGCCGCGGAACTGCTGGCCGACGTGGTGATGCTGGCGCCTGGCTTCGCCGCCGCCTGGTTCGCGCTGGGCGAGGCGCGCGAAAAGCTGGGAGACCGCGCCGCTGCAGTGGCGGCCTTTGAGCAAGCGCGCGCGGCCGATCCGCTCGATGCCCATGGCGCGGCGGTACGGCTCGCCCGGCTTGGCGCGCTGCCGCCGGTCGCCATGCCGATCGGCTACATTCAGTCGCTGTTCGACGGCTACGCGCCGAAATTTGAGACGTCTCTGGTCGGCAATCTCGGCTATCGCGGCCCGCAAATCCTGCTCGACGCGGTGAAGCGCGCGTTAGACGAGCCGGTGCATTTTGCCCATGCGGTCGATCTCGGCTGCGGCACGGGGCTTGCCGGCGAAACCTTTCGGCCGTTCTGCGGCTCGCTCACCGGCGTCGATCTGTCCCCCGGTATGCTGGCGCTGGCGCGCGGCAAGAATGTCTACGACCGTCTCGAAGCCGCCGAAGCGATGACCTTCCTGGGCGCCGTACCGGAAGCCTCGCTCGATCTCATTCTCGCCGCCGACGTGTTCATCTATTTCCATGAGCTGATACAGATCGGGGCGCCGGCGGCCCGCGCGCTGAAGCCCGGCGGTGTTCTAGCCTTCAGCGTCGAGACCCATGACAGCGACGGCGTCATTTTGCGCGACACGTTACGCTATGCGCATTCAGAGTCGCACGTGCGCCAAGCGATCGCCGCCGGCGGGCTGGAACTCAGGGCGCTTCAAACAGCCTGGGCGCGCCATGAGAAGGGCGCCGAGGTTCCGGGGCTGGTCGTGGTGGCGCGTTCCCTGTCGTGCTGACTGAGATAGAATGGACGACATGGCGCTGGCCGAACTCGCCGTACCCGATCTTCTTCCTGACGCCTTCACGCGCTGGTTCGCCTCGCGCGGCTGGGCGCCGCGCGCGCACCAATTGGCGCTGCTGGAAAAAGCGCGCGCCGGCAAATCGTCACTGCTGATCGCGCCGACCGGCGGCGGCAAGACGCTGGCGGGTTTTTTGCCGACGCTGGTGGAACTGCATGAGCAGGCGATACGACCAAGGACGACGGCCAAAGGAAAGAAGCTCATCTCGACGGGTTCGGGCATACGCCGCGAAGGCGGCCTGCACACGCTTTACATCTCGCCGCTAAAGGCGCTCGCCGTCGATATCGCGCGCAATCTCGAAGCGCCGGTGCGCGAGATGGGGTTGCCGATCCGGCTCGAGACCCGCACCGGCGACACGCCGACGTCGAAGCGCCAGCGCCAGCGCCGCGATCCGCCGGACATATTGCTGACCACGCCGGAACAACTCGCGCTTCTGCTGGCCTCGGCGGATGCGCCGTTTCTGTTCGGCTCGCTCAAGCGCGTTATTCTCGACGAACTGCATTCGCTGGTGACGTCGAAGCGCGGCGATCTGTTGTCGCTCGGCCTGGCGCGGCTGTTCACGCTGGCGCCGGGGCTTACCATGGTGGGCTTGTCGGCGACCGTTGCCGAGCCTAACGAGCTTTGTCGCTTTCTGGTGCCGCAGCCGGCGGACGGCCAGGCGTTTGCCGATCTGGTCGTCGCGCAGGCCGGCGCGCAGCCCAATGTGACAATGCTCGACACCGAGGCACATCTTCCCTGGGCTGGGCATTCGGCGCGCCACGCGCTCGGCGAAATCTACGATCTCATCAAGCGCCACAAGACGACGCTGATATTCGTCAACACGCGCAGCCAGGCCGAGTTCACCTTTCAGTCGCTGTGGGGCATCAATGACGACAATCTCGCGATTGCCCTGCACCACGGCTCGCTCGATGTCGCGCAGCGCCGCAAGGTCGAGGACGCTATGGTTGCCGGTAAATTGCGCGCCGTGGTGTGTACCTCGTCGCTGGATCTCGGCATCGACTGGGGCGACGTCGATCTCGTCATCAATATCGGCGCGCCGAAAGGCTCGTCGCGCATGCTGCAGCGCATCGGCCGCGCCAATCATCGGCTCGACGAACCGTCGAAGGCCGTGCTGGTGCCGTCCAATCGCTTCGAAGTGCTGGAATGCCGCGCCGCGATCGACGCCGTCGCCGAGAACGCGCAGGATACGCCGCCTTTGCGAACCGGCGCGATCGACGTGCTGGCCCAGCACGTGCTCGGCCGTGCGGTGGGCGAGCCGTTTCTTTCGGACGATCTTTTCAACGAAGTCCGCGCCGCCGCGCCTTACGCGAAACTGGCGCGCGCGGATTTCGATGCCGTCGTCGATTTCGTCGCCACCGGCGGCTATGCGCTGAAAGCCTACGAGCGCTTTGCGAAAATACGGCAGGGCAAGGATGGCAAGTGGCGCATCACCCATCCCAATGTGGCGCAGCGCTACCGCATGAATATCGGCACCATTGTCGAAGCCGACATGCTGAAAGTGCGGCTGATGCGATCCCGGCGCGGCGGCAGCGTCATGATCCCGCGCGGCGGCCGCGTGCTCGGCCAGGTCGAGGAATATTTCATCGAGGGTCTGACGTCGGGCGATACCTTCGTCTTCGCCGGCGAGATATTGAAATACGAAGCGCTGGTGGAGAACGAGGTCTATGTCTCGCGCTCCACCGCAACCGATCCGAAAGTACCGGCCTATGAAGGCGGAAAGTTTCCGCTCTCGACTTATCTTGCAGCACGCGTGCGCGACATTCTCGCCAATCCGAAAGCCTGGCGCGCGCTGCCCGATCAGGTTCGCGAATGGCTGGAGATTCAACAATGGCGCTCGATGCTGCCGCCGGCCGGCGATCTGCTGGTCGAAACCTTTCCGCGCGGCGGCAAGAATTATCTTGTCTGCTATCCGTTCGAGGGCCGTCTGGCGCACCAGACGCTCGGCATGCTGCTGACGCGGCGCTTAGAGCGCATGGGTCTCAAGCCGCTCGGCTTCGTCGCCAATGAATATGCGCTCGCGGTCTGGGGCCTCGGCGACATGGGGCTGCGCATTTCGCGTGGCGATCTGTCGCCCAGGGAACTTTTCGCCGAGGATATGCTCGGTGACGACCTCGAAGAATGGCTTGATGAATCGGCGCTGATGAAGCGCACCTTCCGTTCCTGCGCCATCATCGCGGGCCTGATCGAGCGCCGGTTCCCGGGCGAGGAAAAATCGCGGCGCCAGCTCACGATGTCCACCGATCTCGTCTACGACGTGCTGCGCAAGCACCAGCCCGACCACATTCTGCTGCGCGCCGCGCGGACCGATGCCGCCACCGGCCTGCTGGATATCAAGCGCCTGTCGGAAATGCTGTCGCGCGTGCAGGGCCGAATCGTCCATAAACGGCTCGATCATGTCTCGCCGCTGGCGGTGCCGGTGATGCTGGAGATCGGCCGCGAAACGGTCTATGGCGAGGCGGCGGACACGCTGTTGGCGGAAGCCGCCGACGAACTGGTGAACGAGGCGATGAATTGAGCGCGATCCGCGCAAACGGCGATCAAGAGGATGTCCCGGCGCGGGGGCGAACGGAACACGTCGTCGTGCTCGCCTCCGCCCCCCTCGTCGCCGATCCCTCCGGCGCGCTGTACTGGCCCGAGCGCGGCCTGCTCACGGTTAGCGATCTGCATCTCGAAAAGGGCTCGAGCTTTGCGTCGCGCGGAATGCTGCTGCCGCCATACGATACCGCCGCAACACTCGCGCGCCTGACGAAGCTCATCGCGCACTATGCGCCGCGCATCGTCGTCGCGCTCGGCGACAGTTTCCATGATGGCGGCGGGCCGTCGCGGCTTGGCGCTGAAGACCGCGATACCATTGCCATCCTGCAGCGCGGCCGCGACTGGATCTGGATCACTGGCAACCACGATCCCGATCCGGCCGATGGCATCGGCGGCGTTTTCAAACATATGCTGGCGCTTGGCCCGCTCACCTTCCGCCATCTGCCGACTGGGGCCGAAGGTGAAATCGCAGGCCATCTGCATCCGGTGGCGAAGATCTCGCAGCGCGGGCGGTCGGTGCGGCGCCGCTGCTTCGCCGCCGACGCCGGGCGCATGGTGATGCCGGCTTTCGGCGAATTCACCGGCGGATTGAATATTCGCGACGCCGCGTTCGCGGACCTGTTCGGCACGGTCGCCTTCACGGCGCACATGCTGGGGCCGGACCGGCTCTACGCCTTCGCGGCAAAAAAATGCTTGGGGGATTAACCTGTTGTCCCGGGCGCGGTGCAGAATGAACGCAGTGAACGATGCACGGCAGAACCGGAACCTTCGCGCATTCAGAGCTTGAGACGGTCCCGAGTCTGCAGCGCGTCATTGCGTGCCGCGCCCGGGAAATGCGGCTAGTCCCGTCTGAACACCACGCTGCCGGCCCAGCCGATGAACAGCGCCATCATCGCCGCGACCATGCCGTAGATCAGGCCGTGATTTTGCGAGGCCTCGAAGACATATTGTTCGAAACCGGTCTTGATCACTTCCAGCGCGGTGTTGGTGCGCGTGATGATTTGCCCGTTGGCGAACAGCTTGACATCGACCGTGTAGGTGCCGGTCGTGGCATCCGCCGGCAGTGGAATGGCGACGCGAAACACGGTCGGCGTCAGGAACGTCACGCCATTCGATACTTCGCGATACTGGCCCGCCACTTTTTCCAGATTGATGAAGTTCACGCGGAACGGGTCGTCCGGCACGGTGTCGGCGAAATCGGCGCCGATGCGCTGCGTGAGAATGACATTGTTAAGGCCGAGCTGCAGCCGCCGGTTGATTTCAAGGTTGGCGATTTCGGCGACCGGCCGGTTGCTCAGCACGCTGAGATAAGACGGCACGCGGATGAATTCGCGCGATTCGACATTGACCCAGACACCGAGCACGCGCTCCTTGCGCCGCGTCCGCAACGTCACTTGCGGCCCGCTCACGGTGGCGACCAGATCGTAGGCGCTGCGCAGCGCCGTGCGCGGCGCATCGGGTTCGATGGTCCCGAACAGCACGATATCCGCTCCGACGAAGCTCGATGTCACCGCGACGCGGTGGTTCGACAGCGATACCACCAGGCGTTCCGCCTGGGCCGGCGCGATGCCGCCCGCCGCCGTGACGATAGCGATGCTGATGAGGAGACGGCGCATCAATCGCTCCGCACCAGACGCAGCGAATAAAGATCGTCGGGCTTGACCACCAGCTCGTAGGCAAAGCGCATGCCGACGGCGAAGACCAGCAGGCCGAGCAGCAGGCGCAACCGCTCGGCGCGCATACGCTGTCCGGTGTGGGCGCCGAACTGCGCGCCGATGACGCCGCCGACCATGAGGATCAGTGCCAGCACCGCGTCGACCAGATGGTTGGTGGCGGCGTGCATGACGGTGGCCGAGGTCATGGTGATCAGCGTCATCATCATCGAGGTGCCGATCACGGTCGCGGTGGGCACGCGCAGGAAATAGATCAGCATCGGCACCAGAAGGAAGCCGCCGCCGATGCCGAGCACCGCGCCGATGAAACCGATCATGAAGCCTATGCCCCAGACAGGGATCACCGAGACGTAGATCTTGGAGCGTTTGAAGCGCATTTTCAGCGGCAGGCCATGCACCCAGTTGTGGCTGCCCGGTCGCCGCAGGGTCGCAGGGCCGCCGCGGCGCGCCCGCAGTTCCGCCTGCACGCCTTCGTTGATCATCAGGGCGCCGACGGTGGTCAGAAGCGTCACGTAGGAAAGGCCGATGACGAGGTCGAGCTGGTCGAC
>JBAZSM010000051.1:0-32015 GCA_041662425.1 Pseudolabrys sp. | reverse complement strand
TATCTCGCCCGCCTCGGCTCCGGCTCGACCTATCTCAAGCTGCGCGACGTCGGCAAACAGCTCACCAAGCATCTGCCCAAGAGCTGGGACCGCGCCATCACCCGCGCCGTCGAGCACGCGCGCGGCTATGTGATGGGCGGCACGCTGTTCGAGGAACTCGGCTTCTATTATTGCGGCCCGATCGACGGCCATAACCTCGATCACCTGCTGCCGATCCTGCGCAACGTGCGCGATGCCGAGATCGGCCCGATCCTGGTCCACGTCGTGACGCAGAAGGGCAAGGGCTACGCGCCGGCCGAAACCTCCGCCGACAAGTATCATGGCGTCGTCAAGTTCGATGTCGCCACCGGTACGCAGGCGAAGTCCAAGGGCGGCGCGCCGCAATACACCAAGGTGTTTGCCGACGCGCTGGTCAAGGAAGCGCGCAAGGACGACAAGATTCTCGCCATTACGGCGGCGATGCCGTCCGGCACCGGGCTCGATCTGTTCGAAAAGGAATTTCCGAACCGCTGCTTCGACGTCGGCATCGCCGAGCAGCACGCCGTGACCTTCGCCGCCGGCCTTGCCGCCGAAGGCTTCAAGCCGTTCTGCACGATTTATTCGACCTTCCTGCAGCGCGGCTACGACCAGGTCGTCCACGACGTCGCCATCCAGAAGCTGCCGGTGCGTTTCGCCATCGACCGCGCCGGCCTTGTCGGCGCCGACGGCCCGACCCATGCCGGATCGTTCGATATCGCCTATCTCGGTTGCCTGCCGAATTTCGTGCTGATGGCGGCCGCGGACGAGGCCGAATTGACCAATATGGTGGCAACCCAGGTCGCGATTCATGACCGACCGTCAGGTTTACGGTATCCGCGCGGCGAAGGCACCGGCGCCGCTATCCCCGAGCACGGCGTGCCGCTCGAAATCGGCAAGGGCCGCGTGCTGCGCGAAGGCCACAAGGTTGCGCTGCTGTCATACGGCACGCGGCTGGCCGAAACCTTGAAGGCGGCCGACGAACTGGCCGCGCATGGCTTGTCAACGACGGTGGCCGACGCACGCTTCGCCAAGCCGCTCGATCTGCACCTCGTGCTGCGTCTTGCGCGCGAGCACGAAGTGCTGGTGACGATCGAGGAAGGCTCCGTCGGCGGCTTCGGCTCATTCGTCATGCAGGCGCTGTCCGATCACGGCGTGTTCGACACCGGCTTGAAATTCCGCGCCATGGTGCTGCCAGACGTTTTCCTCGACCAGGATACGCCGAGCGCGATGTACGCCACCGCCGGCCTCGACGCCAAGGGCATCGTGCGCCGGGTGTTCGAGGCGCTGGGCAAGGATGTCGCCGCCGAGACGGTGAAGCTGGCGTAAGGCCGGCTCATGGTGACAAAGCTCCGCATCGACCGCCTGCTTGTCGAACGCGGGCTGTTCGAAAGCCGCGCCAAGGCACAGGATGCAATCGACGCCGGGCTGGTGAAAGCCAACGGCAAGGTCGTCGCCAAGGCCTCGGAAGAAGTTGCCGCCGACGCCGCGCTCGAAGCAACGCCGGCGCATCCTTACGTCTCGCGTGGCGCGCTCAAGCTGGTCGCCGCGCTCAATCATTTCAATCTCGATCCGAAGAACCGCGTCTGCCTCGATATCGGCGCTTCGACGGGCGGTTTCACGCAGGTCCTGATCGAACGCGGCGCGCGGCAGGTCTACGCCGTCGACGTCGGCACCGCGCAACTGCATGAAAGCCTGCGCGGCGATCCGCGTATCGTCTCGATGGAGCAGACCGATATTCGCGCGCCCGGTCCGGCGCGCCTCGATCCGAAGCCGGATTTCATCGTCTGCGATGTCAGCTTCATCCCGCTCAGACTGGTACTGCCGGCGGCGCTCGCCCTTGCCGCCAGGCCAACGCAACTCATCGCGCTCATCAAACCGCAATTCGAAGCCGGCCGTGCCAATATCAAAAAAGGCATCGTCCGCGACGAGGCCGTGCGCGCGGCGGTGTGCGACGATATCGTGACGCTGGTCGCCTCGCAGGGCGCGCGCGTCCTCGGTGTTGTCCCCTCGCCGATCGAAGGTGGTGACGGCAACGTCGAGTATCTCATCGCCGCGAAGCTGTCATAAGCGGCGGCGATCCTTGCCATCGCTTTGCGTCATCGAATTGTGACCACACCGCCACGCAACACGACGAAAGCCGGCCTGCGACAATGCCTGGCCTTTATTGCGCCACATCGCGCCCTAGGGTGCGCGCCATGACGACAGGACAATCGCATATTGCCGCCGGGCTGGAGTCACCGGTGGGCCAGAACGTTTGGCTTCACGAATTCAAGGCCACGGCGAAGCTTGCCACGCCGATCGCGCTGACACAGCTCGGCCAGGTCGCCATGATGACGAGCGACCTCATGCTCATCGGCCGTCTCGGCGACACGGCGCTCGCCGGCGCGGCGCTGGCGCATATCATCCTGTTCGTCGGGTTCGTGCTCGGCATGGGGCTGATGTCGGCCGTATCGCCGCTGGCAGCACAGGCCTATGGCGCGCGCGAGCCGCGCATGGTGCGCCGCGCCTTGCGCGTCGGGCTGTGGGCAGCCCTCATGATCGGCGTGCCGATGACCGGCGCAATGTCAATGGGCGAGGATTTTCTTCGTGCGCTGGATCAGAACGAGCAGGCGGCAAGGCTCGCCGGCCAATATCTCATGGGGCTCGGCTGGTGCCTTGTGCCCGGCTGGTGGTTCATTGCGTTGCGCGGCTTCATGGGCGCGGTTAATCGTCCGGAGCCGGCGCTGTGGATCACGCTCGTTGCTATCCCTGTCAATCTGCTGCTGGCCTATGCGCTGATCTATGGTGCGTTCGGCATGCCGCGGCTCGATATGTTAGGGGCCGGTGTCGCCACGACAACCATCAATCTCGGCATGTGCGCGGCGGCGCTGTGGGTTGCCTATACGCAGCGGCCTTTTCGCAAGTATCAGGTACTCGGCCGCTTCTGGCGCATCGACTGGACTTTGCTCGGACGCCTGTTTGTGATCGGCGGACCGATCGCCGGCGCGTTCCTGCTCGAATACGGATTGTTCGCCATCGCCGCCATCCTGATGGGATGGATCAGCACCACGGCGCTCGCCGCCCATCAGATCGCGCTCCAGGTCGCGTCGATCCTGTTCATGGCGCCGTTTGGTATTTCGATGGCCGCAACCGTGCGCGTCGGTCACGCCGTCGGCCGGCGTGATGCGATGGCGACGCGGCGCGCCGGTTTCGCGGCCATCGCGCTGGGCGCGGCGTTCATGGCGACAATGGTCGTTGTCGTCCTGATGACGCGGCAGGTGATCCCGCTCGCCTTCCTCGACGCGAGCGCTCCGGACGCCGGCGCAACGCTGGCGCTCGCGGCGACGCTGCTGGCCTCCGGCTCGACCTTCTTTATCGCCGACGGCGTCCAGACCATCACGGCCGGCGCGCTGCGCGGACTCAACGATACCCGCGTACCGCTGATGTTCGCCGCGCTGAGCTTCTGGGGCATCGGCTTCGGCACGTCCTATACGCTGGCCTTCGGCGCCGGATTCGGGGCCGTCGGCATCTGGATCGGCTTTACCGTCGGTCTTGGACTCTATGCGGTGTTGCTGCTGTGGCGCTTCAACGGGCTGACCCGCCGCGGCTATATGCCCGACCTGCCGGGTCACGCCCACGCCTGATGCCGATGACGTGGCATCGGCGAACCGGTTTCCACTTCGGCCGAAAATGCTTTAAGCCGGGCGCATGACCGAGCCACTCACCATCGCCCGCCTCGGCCATCGCGGCGACGGCATCGCCGATGCGTCCGCCGGCCCGATTTACGTGCCCTACACACTGCCGGGCGAGACGGTGACGGTCGAGGCCATTGCCGGGCAACCAGACCGCCGCCACTTGCTGAGCGTGGACAAGGCAAGCCATGAACGCATCGCGCCCGTGTGCAAGCACTTCGGCGTCTGCGGCGGCTGCGCCATACAGCACTGGTCGCACGCCGGGTATCTGCTCTGGAAGCGCGAACTGGTG
The DNA here is from genome assembly GCA_041662425.1 of Pseudolabrys sp. GTDB lineage: Bacteria > Pseudomonadota > Alphaproteobacteria > Rhizobiales > Xanthobacteraceae > Pseudolabrys. The sequence goes on along the minus strand of JBAZSM010000051.1, from coordinate 28,034 downwards.
ATCGAGGCGATGGCCCAGGCCGGCATCGTCGCGCCGGTCGAGCCGATCGTCGATGCCCACGGCCAGGGCCGGCGCCGCGCCGTCCTGCATGCGCGGCGCGGCAATGGCGACCTGCTCGAAGTCGGCTTTGCCGCGCCGCGCGCGCATCACATCGTCGCCATCGATCGATGCCCGATCCTCGCACCAAGCCTTGACGGCGCCATCGCGGCCTCATGGGCGATATCCGAGGTGCTCAAGCCCACGAACAAGCCGCTCGACATTCACGTCACGGCGAGCGATCGCGGGCTCGACGTCGATGTGCGCGGCTCCGGTCCCTTGCCATCGTCGCGCCTTTCCGAGCTCGCCCGCCTGGCCGACAAACACCAACTTGCCCGCATCACGCGGCACGGCGAAGTCGTCCTGCAGCGCGTCGAACCGACGTTGAAAATCGGCCGCGCCGACGTGCCGCTGCCGCCCGGCGCCTTCCTGCAGGCGACCGCCGCGGGAGAAGCGGCACTGGCAGCGCTGGTCCTCCAACACGTCGGCAAGGCCAAAGGCGGCAAGACTTTGCGGGTCGCCGACCTGTTCTGCGGCATCGGCACCTTTGCGCTTCGTATCGGTGAGATTGCACGGGTCCACGCGGTCGATAGCGAGATGAACGCCATCAAGGCACTGGAGCGCGGCATTCGAAGCGCGCCCGGCCTCAAGCCGCTCGAAGCGCGCGCGCGCGATCTGTTCCGCAGCCCGCTTGCGACGATGGAGTTGAAGGCCTTCGACGCCGTCGTCTTCGATCCGCCGCGCCAGGGCGCCGACCGGCAATCGCGCGAACTGGCGTCAAGCAAGGTGCCGGTGGTGATCGCGGTGTCGTGCGATCCGGCGACCTTCGCCCGCGACGCGCGCATCCTCATCGACGGCGGCTACAAACTCGTGAGTGTCACGCCGGTCGATCAGTTCCGCTATTCGTCACACGTCGAATTGGTGGCGAAGTTCGAGCGGTAGCTGGCGCCAATCATCACTCTTGTCATGACAATGGATTGCCTTGCAACCTAGCGAAAATCCATTCCCCCGCCCCAGCGGTCCTGCCACATCTTCTCGCCAATAGCGCAGGAGATGCGCGGCTTGTCGGCGCTCGCCGGAACGATTTTCGCTTCCGGCTCACGACCGGCAACCTCAAGGATGAGCTTGGTTCTTGTTGCCTCGACGAATTTCTCGCGATCCTTGATCGGCACCACGAAAGCGCCGGCGCCGCCGATCACGCAATCCTCATAATAGACGTCGAGCTGGTCGACATCGAGCGTGGCGTAGTTGACGCGCTTGAGCATGAGCGGCAGGCCGTTGATGGTGATGCCGGCTTTGACGACTTCATCGCGCACCGGCGCGACCAGTTCGCCGGAATTATTGGCGCCATCGCCGGAGACATCGATGACACCGCGAAGGCCGCGATAACCCGAGCTATCGAACAACGGCTTGGCGAATTCCAGCGCGCCGGAGATCGATGTGCGCGAGGCCCGCCGGTATGGCGCGCGGGCAATTTCAGCCGCCACCGCGTCGGCCGATTCCGGCCCGTCGATCACCCGCCAGGGCATGATGATCTTCTGGTCGTTTGAGCCTGCCCATTCGAAATAGGTGATGGCGATCTTGCCGTTCGCGCCCTCGCGCAGGGCGGAGAGAAATTCGCGCGACGTCAGCGCCTGAACGTAGCCATCGCGCTGCAGCGCCTGCTCGTCCGGGTCCATCGAATAGGACACGTCGACGGCGAGGACGAGCTCGACATCGACGGAAATGGCGCTGGCGCTGAATTCGGCGAGGCGTGGGTGCGGCGCCGCGAATGCGGCCACGGCAGCGGCAAGAGCAACAAGAGCGGCAATCGCACCACCCGCGACAGCATCATAAAGACGAGATCGCCCCATGCCGCCCTCCATGCATTACGCACAGTGAGCAATGTTGGCACGGCGTGAGCGCCGAAAAAAGGCCGCCGGCTCAGCTTTCCAGCACGTCAGTCCCGGCAATTTCGATGCCGAAGCCGCTCAGGCCGACATAGGTGCGCTGGCTCGAGGTCAGCAGCCGGATCGAGGAGATGTCGAGGTCTTTCAGGATCTGGGCGCCGACGCCGACATCGCGCCATTGCTGCGAGCGCGTGCTTTCGGTTCCGGTCTCCCCCTCCTGCGGAATCGCCGCAACCGGCACGCCAGCGGTGCCGTCGCGCAGGTAGACGATCACGCCACGCCCGGATTCCTTGAAGCGCTTGAGCGAAGCCCGAATGGCCTTGCCGCCGCCGAACACGTCACCGATCACGTCGGCGCGGTGCAGGCGGGCCGGCACGTCCCTGCCGTCGCCGGCATCGCCATAGACAAAAGCCATGTGATGCACCTTGTCGAACGGCGTCACATAGGCATAGCCCTTGAGCGGGCCGATCTCGGAATTGAGCGAGAATTCGCCGACGCGGGTCACCAGCTTCTCGCGCGCCTGCCGATAGGCGATGAGATCGGCAACCGAAATCTGCGTCAGCTTGTGCTTGTCGGCAAAGGCCGTCACCTGCGGCCCGCGCATCACGGTCCCGTCATCGTTCATCAGTTCGGACAGCACGCCGACCGGCGGGAGCGCGGCCAGCTTGCAGAGATCGATGCAGGCTTCGGTATGACCGGTGCGCATCAAGACGCCGCCTTCGCGCGCCACCAGCGGAAAGACGTGACCCGGGCGGACGAAATCGGCAGCACCCATATTGTCGTTCGCCAAGGCGCGCACCGTGTTGGTGCGTTCCTCGGCCGAGATGCCGGTGGTGAGGCCGTGCTTCACATCGACTGTCACGGTGAAAGCGGTGCCGAGCGGCGCATCGTTGCGCGCCACCATCGGATCGAGATGCAGGCGCTGCGCGTGACCGGCGTCGAGCGGCGCACAGACGATGCCGGAGGTGTGGCGGATGATGAAGGCCATCTTCTCGGGCGTGCACAGCGAAGCGGCCACGAACAGATCGCCCTCGTTCTCGCGGTCGTCGTCGTCGGTTACGACAACAAGTTCACCTTTGGCGAAGGCCTTGATCGCCGCTTCGACTTTACTGTGGGTGTTGGGCAACTTCACTTCCTCGAATGCAAGCGTCGACTACTTCTTCTCGAACGGCCAGGGTTTCGGCTCACCCACCTGCCCGCGATGCATGAGATAGTGATCGGCGAGCACGCATGCCACCATGGCCTCGCCGATCGGCACGGCGCGGATGCCGACGCAGGGGTCGTGGCGGCCCTTGGTCATGATGTCGGTTTCGTGGCCGTAGCGGTCGACGGTCTTGCGCGGCGTCAGGATGGAGGACGTCGGCTTGACCGCGAAACGCGCAACGATCGCCTGCCCGGTCGAAATGCCGCCGAGGACGCCACCGGCGTGGTTCGACAGGAATACCGGGTGGCCCTCATTGCCGGCCCGCATCTCGTCGGCGTTCTCCTCGCCCGACAATTCCGCCGCGGCAAAGCCATCGCCGATCTCGACGCCCTTGACGGCATTGATGCCCATCAGCGCGCCGGCGAGATCGCCGTCGAGCTTGGCATAGACCGGCGCGCCGAGACCCGGCGGCACGCCTTCGGCCACGATCTCGATCACCGCGCCGATCGACGAGCCCGACTTGCGCACGCCGTCGAGATACTCCTCGTAGAATTTCGCCGCCACCGGATCGGGACAGAAGAACGGATTGTTGTCGACCTCGCTCCAGTCCCAGCGCGACCGATCGATTCTGTGCGGCCCCATCTGCACCAGCGCGCCGCGCACGATCATGCCGGGCACGACCTTGCGCGCGATGGCGCCGGCGGCGACCCGGGCCGCGGTCTCGCGCGCCGACGAGCGGCCGCCGCCGCGATAATCGGTGATGCCGTACTTGATATCGTAGGTGTAGCCGGCGTGGCCCGGACGATATTTGTCCTTGATGTCGGAATAGTCCTTCGAGCGCTGATCGACATTCTCGATCATCAGCATGATCGGCGTGCCGGTCGTGACCTGCTGCCCGGTCGCCTCGTCGGTGAAAACGCCGGAGAGGATATTCACCGCGTCCGGCTCCTGGCGCTGCGTCGTGAAGCGCGATTGGCCGGGGCGGCGCTTGTCGAGGAAGGTCTGGATTTCCTCGGCGGTGACCGGAATGCGCGGCGGGCAGCCATCGACCACGCAGCCGATTGCCGGCCCATGGCTTTCGCCGAAGCTGGTAAACCGGAATAAATGGCCGAAGGTGTTGAAGGACATGATCTATCCGCTGTTGCGGAGTTTAGGTAGCCCGGGCCCTATCCCGGGTCAAATTGGCGGGCGGGAGGCAAAATTCCGCTGCCGCGCCGCCCTCAGGCGTAACGCGTCAGCTCGCCGCCGCGAAATACGTAAACCACGCCCTGGACAATATCGATCAGCGGCGCCGCTGCCGGCCGCGCAATACCGAGGCAGGCCATCAGACCGCGCATCGTGCCGCCATGGGCGGTCGCCACGGCGTCCGCGGTCAGGCTGTCGTGCCAGCGCTTCATGCGCGCGGTCACCATCTGGTAGCTCTCGCCGTTCGGCGGCACGAAATGGAATTTGTCGTGCTCGCGTTGCCCGATGCGCACCGGGTCATTTTGGTGCAGCAGCGCGATGGTCGAGCCTTCCCAGTCACCGAAGGAGAGCTCGATCAGCGCCGGATCGCGGCGATAGCCGTCACGCGCCAGACCGAGGCCTTCGCGCACCCACTCCATCGTCTCGGCCGCGCGCGACAGCGGGCTGGAGACATAATCGAGCGCGGCCGGATCGCGGCCCTCTTTGGCCAACAGATCGCGCAGCACGAGACCGCAATGGCGGGCCTGGCCGCGGCCTTTGTCGTTGAGCGGAATGTCGCGATGGCCCTGCAGCCGCCCGGCCACGTTCCAGTCGGTCTCGCCGTGACGGATGTAATAAACGGTACGAGGCACCATCATGATGTTATTTTGCGCATGATCTGATCCGAAAACCGGTTCTCACTTTTCGGGATCATGCGCTGATTTACTTTACCGGAAAATCCGGCGCCTCGGGATGCTTGATGCCGACGACATGATAGCCGGCATCGACATGCTGGATTTCGCCGGTGATGCCGCTCGACAGATCGGACAGGAAGAACATGCCGGCCTTGCCGACATCCTCCAGCGTCACGTTGCGCCGTAGCGGCGTGTTATATTCGTTCCACTTCAGGATATAGCGGAAGTCGCCAATGCCGGAGGCGGCGAGCGTCTTGATCGGACCGGCCGAGATGGCGTTGACGCGTATGTTCTTCACGCCGAGATCGGCCGCCATGTAGCGCACCGACGATTCCAGCGCCGCCTTGGCCAGACCCATGACGTTGTAATGCGGCATCCACTTCTCGGCGCCGTAATAAGTCAGCGTCAGCATCGAGCCGCCATTGGTCATCAGCTTCTCGGCGCGCTGTGCGATCGCCGTGAAGGAGTAGCAACTGATGAGCATGGTCTTGGTGAAGTTGTCTTCGGTGGTGTCGACGTAGCGGCCGTCGAGCTGGTCCTTGTCGGAATAAGCGATGGCGTGAAGGATGAAATCCAGCGAGCCCCAGGCCTGCTCGACCTGGGCGAACACGGCATCGAGCGAGGCGGTATCGGTGACGTCGCAGTGGCCGACCACCAGCCCGTCCACCTCTTCGGCCAGCGGCTCGACCCGCTTCTTGAGCGCGTCGCCCTGATAGGTAAATGCGAGGTCGGCGCCGTGGTCGCGGCAGGCCCGCGCGATGCCCCAGGCGATCGAGCGGTTATTGGCCACGCCCATGATCAGCCCGCGCTTGCCGCGCATTAAACCAGAGACTTCAGCCATTTGCGTCCTCGCTTCGACCGGCCACCGCCGGAAGCCACCGTATGGCATAGGGTCCGGGGGCCATCAAGCAAGCGCCGGAAACCTGCCCCACGGTCATGAATTCCGGCCCCGCCTGCGGAATATCTCTGAAGTTACGGGGTTTTTCGATACAACTGACGACAGTGAGGGCTTGGATTTGGCCACGTTCCGCCAAGGCATCGAGGCGACCATTCCGGCGCTGCGCCGCTTCGCGCGCGCGCTGACGCGCGACGCCGACATGGCCGACGACCTGGTTCAGGACACGCTGGTGCGGGCGCTGCGCTCGGAGCATTTGTTCCATGGCGGCGACCTGCGCACCTGGATGTACACGATCCTGGCCAACCTCAACCGCAATCGCCTGCGCTCGCTGGCGCGGCGGCCGGCCATGTCGCCCATCGAGGATGGCGACGCCACCGAGCTGGCGCCGGAGGCCGGTGGCCGCGATATCGAGCGCGCGCTCGCCGCGCTGGTCGAGGAGCAGCGCCACGCCCTTCTTCTCGTCGTGCTCGAAGGCTTGAGTTACCGCGAGGTCGCCGAAATCCAGGGCGTGCCGATCGGTACGGTGATGTCGCGGCTCGCGCGTGCGCGCAGTCAAATCAAGAATTTCCTCGAAGGCGGGCGCCCGGCGCTGCGCCGCGTGAAATAGGACGACCAAAATCATGACGGATCGTGACAACCCCGTGACAGGGCCTGTAACCGACGAAGAGCTGCACGCTTACGTCGACGGCGAACTGCCGGGCGACCGCAAGGAAGCCGTCAGCGCCTGGCTCGCCGCCAATCCGGATGCCGCCAGCCTGGTCGCGACATGGCGGGCGCAGGCCGAGAGCATTCGCGCGCGTTATGGATCGGTGGCGAACGAGCCGGTGCCCGAACGTTTGCAGCTTGATCGCATTATCGCCGGCGACATCGTAGCCGCGCGCGGCAATGGGCGGCCGTTCAGGATGATGGCGGCAGCGGCGGTGCTTGTGGCGTTTATCGGCGGCGGCGGCGCCGGCTGGATGGCGCACGGCGTTTCAATCAGCAAGCCTTCGGGCTTCGAGCAATTCACCGCGGACGCGCTGGAAGCCTATCGGCTCTACGTCGTCGAGGTGCGCCATCCGGTCGAGGTGCCGGGCTCCGAGGAGGCGCATCTGCGGCAGTGGCTGTCGAAGCGCGTCGGAACAGAACTCAGCATTCCCAATCTGTCGTCGCTCGGTCTGAAGCTGGTGGGCGGACGGCTGTTGCCGGGCCCGACCGGCGAGGCGGCGGCCTTCTACATGTATGAAGGCCCGTCGGGCGAGCGCTATACGATCTACTGCGCCAAGGCGGGGCAACAGCCGACCGCGCTGCGCTTCAAGGGCGGCGAGCAATACGCGGCGTTCAGCTGGGTCGATGACAAAATCGGCTATGTGGTGAGCGGCCCATCGGATCGCGACAGGCTCGAGACGGTGGCGAAGAACGTCTACGATCAGGTCGACAAAGGCGGCGCCAAGAAGAGTTGAATCGTCATTCCGGCCCGGCTGGCCGTTCCGGAATGACGGGGCGCATCACCCGAGATCCTTCCGCGGATCGTACGGCTTGTCGTCGCGCAGCTTTTCGATCTGCTGCCTGAGTTCGTCGTCGACATGATCGGGCAGCACGACGCGCACGGTGGCGAGCAAATCGCCGGCCGTCATGGCGCCCTTGGTCATGGCGCCCTTGGTCTTGGCGCCCTTGGCTTTGATGCCCTTGCCCTTGAGGCGGAAGGTACGGCCGGAATTGGTGCCGGCCGGGATCGCCAGCTCCACCGCGCCATCGAGCGTCGGCACGCGCACCTTGGCCCCGAGCACCGCCTCATAAAGCGTGATCGGCAGATCGAGCCGCAGATCGTCGCCGTCCAGCTTGAACAGCGGATGCGGCGCGATGCTGATGGTGATGATGGCGTCGCCATTGCGGCCGAGCGGGCCGGGATAGCCCTGCCCCTTCAGCCTGATCTGCTGACCGTCGGTGATGCCCGCGGGGATCTTGACCTCGACATCCTTGCCGGTCGGCAGGCTGACGCGCGTGGCCGTGCCCCTGGCGGCATCGGTCAGCGAGATGGCGAGCGTCGCTGCGAGATCCTGCCCGGTCGCCTGCGAGCCGAAATCCTCCGGCTCGAACTCCGGCGCATGGCCGCGGCCGCCGGCGCCCGGCTGGACGCGCCCGCCGAACATGCCGCGCAGCAGATCCTCAAATCCCGAACCGCCGGCGCCGCTCGAACGGCGCTGAAAACCGTCCGGCCCGAACGAGAAGTTCTCGAAACCGCCGCCATTGCCGAATCCGCCGGCGCCGGGATTGAACCCGCCGCCACCGGGCTGGCCGGCGAAGCCCTGGAAGCGCGGCTTGCCCTCGGCGTCGATCTCGCCGCGGTCAAAGGCCTTGCGCTTCTCGTCGTCGCCGACGATCTCGTAGGCCGCATTCAATTCGGCAAAGCGCGACGCCGCCTTGGCGTCGTCCTTGTTGGCGTCGGGATGCAGTTTCTTGGCGAGCTTGCGGAAGGCGGATTTGACCTCCGCCTCGCTTGCAGTCTTGGACACCCCCAGAACTGTGTAGGGGTCGCGCATCCGTGCTCACTCCGCAATTTGGTGAAATAGCCCGCCCTGGCGCCGGAACGCCGTCGAATCGACCCTCAATGTGGGGTTTCGGTGCCCTGGATGCAACGGAGGCCAGGTGACGGAGGCCAAGTCTAATCGAGGCCAAGTCTTAAGAGCGCAGGTCTTAAGAGCGCAAGTCTTAGGAACGCAAGTCTCAGGAGCGCAAGTCCTAAGAGCGCTTCCAGGGCTTCATCGAGCGCACTTCCCAGCCGCCGCGGCGGGGTTTGCAGGCTTCGCCTTGCAGCCAGGCCTCGGACGGGCCGTTGACGTAGCTCGCCAGGAAGTCGTGGCAGGTCTGGTCGCCACTGGCATAGGCCTGCGAGATCGGCGTCACCGTGCCGCGCGCGCCGGTCGCCGGATTTTCCCACGGCAGGCTCGAATCCTTGGCGCCGCGCGCCAGCACTTCCTTGACCGCGGCGCGGGCAAAAGCGAGGTCGGCCGCCGGCGGCAGCCCGTCGGCGCCCTTGGAACCGGGCGGCGGCGTGATCGAGCCGGTCTGGTCGGAACCGGAGGGCAGAAATGAATCGAGTTGCGACGACAGGCTGCAACCACCGGCGCCGATCGCCAGCAGCAACCCGCAAACACCCGCAAGCCCGCGCCATAGGCGGACGGCCGCGGTTCCCCTATATAAGGAACGACGGTCCCTGCGGGCCGCTTCACAGGCCAGATGACGGGTCTGACGGCCGGCCACGCGAGACACTCCCCAATGTCCGATACGACTCCAATTGAACGCACAGTAAAGTTAATGAGTGGTGATTTTACGGAAGCCGACGAGCCGATGCGCCTGTTTGCCGCCTGGCTCGCCGACGCCACCGCGTCGGAACCGCGCGATCCGACGGCCATGACACTCGCCACCGTCGACCGCGACGGCATGCCGAATGCCCGCATGGTGCTGCTCAAGGGCGCCGACGAGCACGGCTTCGTCTTCTATACGAACACCGAGAGCCAGAAGGGCCAGGAACTCGGCCAGACCGCGAAAGCGGCGCTGGTGTTCCACTGGAAGTCGCTGAACCGGCAAATCCGCGTCCGCGGCATCGTCGAACGCGTGACGCCAGAAGATGCCGACGCCTATTTCGCATCGCGGCCGAAGCAGGCGCAAATCGGCGCCTGGGCCTCGCAGCAATCACGACCGCTGGAAAGCCGCCTCGCTTTCGAGAAGGCGGTTGCCGTCAATGCCGCCAAATACGCGCTCGGCACCGTGCCGCGTCCGCCGCACTGGTCGGGTTTTCGCATCGTGCCGTCGCAGATCGAATTCTGGCACGACCGCCCGTTCCGCCTGCACGACCGCGTCGTCTTCAAGCGCGACGCGCCGGGCGCGGCATGGAGCAAGACGCGGCTTTATCCGTGAGGTAAGTTTCCGGCGCGCGGGATTTCGCGCGTGAGTAAAGGAATGACATGCCGACTTCGCAAAGCAACCAGCCGCGCCGGACGCTGCTGCTGACCGGCGCCAGCCGCGGTATCGGCCACGCGACGGTGAAGCGCTTTTCCGCCGCCGGCTGGCGCGTCATCACCTGCTCGCGGCATCCGTTTCCGGAAAACTGCCCGTGGGACGCAGGCCCGGAAGATCACATCCAGGTCGACCTCGCCGACGAGGCGAACACGTTCGCAGCCATCGACGAGATCAAGCGCCGCCTCGACAGTCACGAATTGCACGCGCTGGTGAACAACGCGGCGATTTCGCCGAAAGCGGAAGGCGGCAAGCGTCTCGGCTCGCTCGACACCACCATCGATGTCTGGAAGCGGGTGTTCAACGTCAACTTCCTGGCGCCGATCATGCTGGCGCGCGGGCTGGTCGACGAACTGAAGGCGGTGAAGGGCTCGGTGGTGAACGTGACGTCGATCGCCGGATCGCGCGTCCATCCGTTCGCCGGCGCGGCCTATGCGACATCGAAGGCCGCCCTCGCCTCGCTGACTCGGGAAATGGCGAGCGACTTCGGCCGCCTCGGCATTCGCGTCAACGCCATCGCGCCGGGCGAGATCGACACCGCCATCCTGTCGCCGGGCACCGACAAGATCGTCGAGCAGATTCCGATGCAACGGCTCGGCACGCCCGACGAAGTGGCCAAGATCATCTACGTGCTGTGCACCGACACCAGCTCATACGTGAACGGCGCCGAGATTCACATCAACGGCGGGCAGCACGTCTGAGCCGTCACAAGGCGCGCGGCGTGTCCAACGGCGCCGGCCGGTTAGCGGACCTGCCCGGCGCGCCGTCGAACTGCAGCTTGTGCGTTTCGCCGCACGGGCATTTGAACGACAGCGGCGCCCTGAGCGGATTGATCATGTCCTCGTAGGCGATGCGGCTGATCACCGCGATACCGGTCTCGGGACAGGTGATGATGATGCGCGGTGATTTGTTTCGCATGCGCTGAAAACGCGGCCGGCGCCGTCGGGTTCCCGCCACCATCCGCTTTTCAACAAGTCCGCTTTTCAACAAGTCCGGTTTTCAAATTGGGACAGTTGCGGCGCGCCGGGGGCGCCCTCGCCTCAAAGCCACTTCTTCCATTTGAAGACCAGGATGGGGCCGATCGCCGCCGCCAGCATGATGACGATCGCCAGCGGGTAGCCGAAGCCCCAGTCGAGCTCCGGCATGTGTTTGAAGTTCATGCCGTAAATCGAGGCGACCAAGGTCGGCGGCATGAAGATCACCGCCGCGATCGAGAATATCTTGATAATGTCGTTCTGCTGGATCGAGACGATGCCGAGCAGCGCGTCGAGCAGGAACTGGATCTTGCCGGTAAGATAAGTGGCGTGATCGGACAGCGAAATCACGTCGCGCTGCATCGAGGTCAATTGCAGCTTGTAGTCCTTCGGCCATTTCATCGCCTCGCCTTCGTTGGCGAGGAAGGACAACAGGCGCCCAACCGACACCTGCGATTCCCGCACCTTTGAGGTGAGATCGCCTTTGCGGCCGAGCGTCTTGAGCACTTCATTATAGGACGGCGGCGCCGATCCCTCGTCGGGCTCGAAGATCGTGTGCGAAACCTGGTCGACCTCGGCGGCGACGCGCTCGAGAATGTCGGCCGAGCGGTCGACGACGGCGTCGAGCAGGTCCATCAGCACGCTGTCGCCCGACACCTTCGGCCCGCAGAAGCGCCCGAGCTTGTGCTCGACGATGGCGAAGGGGCGCGGCGCGTCGTAGCGCACGGTGCAGAGACAGTGGTTGGCCAGAATGAAGGTGACGGCCGTGGTCTTCGGCGTCGCCGAGTCCGACTGGCACATCAGGGTGGCGGTCATATAGCGCGCGCCGTTCTCGACATAGAGCCGGCTGGAGACCTCGATCTCCTGCATTTCTTCGCGCGTCGGCACCGAGACGCCGATGATTTGCTCGACGAGTTTGTCTTCGCGAACCGTCGGGTTGACGAGGTCGATCCAGACCGGCGTTTCGGTGAGTTCTTCGCCGGGCTCGACCTGGACCCGCCCGAGTAAGGTGCCGCGCTGGACGTAGATCGAGAGCATCAGTCACCTTGCCGGCGCGGGCCGCGTTGTGTGGATTTTCGCCCTGGTTCACTCTTCATGGCAAGATCGCGCCGCTTCGCGCAAGATGGAAATTGCACGAACGTGGCAGGTCGCGCCCGCCCACATCCCATGCGCGGCGGCGTGTGCCGTCTTTATGTTGTCTGAGACGAGAAGGCGGCTGGGCGCTCAGACCGGGCCAGCCGCGAATAAACAGAGCGTCAGTTCGCTCAGTCGCTCTCGAGCGCGGTGAAGCGCTTGGTCTCGACCGGCTTCTGTTCCGGCTTGTGACGAACGGCGCCGGCGACGGCAGAGATGCCGATCTTGCCGTAGCGTTCGTTGAGCTGGCCCGACGAGGCCTGCTGTTGCTGCTGCTGCGGACGCTCCGTACCCTTGGGCGCGGTCATTTCAATTTTGCTCCGTTGGTCCTTGGGATCTTCCCGAAGGGTTTGTTGTCCGTAACTGGGGCGGAATTAGGCAACCATCTGCATTCGATTGCGGCGAAAGCCTATCAAATCAGCGATTGAGTTCATCCGGCCAGTATACCCTTTGTTATGGTAAACCCTCTATTAACACGTTGCAGGCAATGCTGTTTTCCCAAGAAGCGCAAGCGTCGTACCTGGCGGCTGTTAAAATGCCGAAAAATGTGCGGCTTTCCTGCAACAGCCCCACAGGAAGCAGCAGCAGCAGCAGCAACAACCGTGGCTAATGCACGGCTTCTTCGGTTAATTGCGATGCGGAATTCGACAGGGCGGGCGCCGACTCGGCGACCGGGAAAGAGGACGGAAATGCGCGCTAAGGCTTTGATGTTGGCTGTATTTGGCGTCGGGTTGATGCTCGGTGGCTGCATGCAGTCCACGGTGGAGCCCGCTTCCGAAGCGAGCATGACGCCGCGGGACAAGAAGCTCCTGGCGGCGGCGCCCTACGAAAAAGTGACGATTCCGGATCAGTTTCAGCGCTCGATCGTCAGCTATCACCGCAAGGAGCAGCCCGGAACGATCGTCATCGATTCCGACGCGCGCTACCTCTACTACGTGATGGATGGCGGCAAGGCGATCCGCTACGGCGTGACCGTCGGCGAAGAGGCTCTCGCCTGGTCCGGCGTCGCCAAGATCCAGCGCAAGGCCGAGTGGCCGACCTGGACGCCGACCGAAGAAATCAAGAAGCGCATGGACGTGCCGAACTTCGTGTCCGGCGGCCCGCAGAATCCGATGGGCGCCCGCGCGCTGTATCTCTACGAAGGCAACAAGGACACGCTGTACCGCATTCACGGCACCAACCAGCCGGAATATATCGGCCAGGCGATCTCCTCGGGCTGCATCCGCATGACCAACGAGGACGTCATCGACCTCTACAACCGGGTCAAGCCGGGCGCGGTGGTCGTGGTGCTGGCGCCGGGCCAGGGCGACGCGCCGTTCGGCTCGTCGTCCTCGAAGCTGGCGTCGGCCAGCACCTTGTTCCGATAAGACAGAACCTTGTTGCGCTAAGACAGATTTCGGGGACTGAGACAAAACGGCGCCTTCGGGCGCCGTTTTTGTTTTGCGGAAGTGCCGCCGTTGCGGGACGGCCCGGCGGACCCCGGAATGACAATCAGCCCAGCGTCACCCGGACGATCTCCGGCGGCATGCCGAGGCGCAGCGGCGCGATGCTGGTGCCGAGACCGCCGGACACGATCATGTGCCGGCCCTGCTCGACAATGTGGCCGTACGCAAAACGCGCACCATAGGCGGACGGCGCCCAGAACGGCGGGATCAGCGGCGGGCGGATCTGGCCGCCATGGGTGTGGCCGGCCAAAGTGAGCGACACCCGTTCCGGCACCTCGGTGAAGATATCGGGTTCGTGCACCAGCAGGACGACCGGATCGGGCGTATCCATTTTCCGGAGCGTCCCCGGCAGATCGTCGACGCCCCTGAAGCGGCTATGGCCGAGGCGATAGGCGAGCTGATCGCCAAGACCCGCCAGCCAGAATCGCGCCCCCGGTTCGCCCAGCAGCACGGCGTCGTTTTCCATCACCGGGATGCGGACATGGTGCAGCGCCGCGCGCGTCGGTTCGATGCCATGCCACCAGTCGTGATTGCCGAGGATCGCGTAGACGCCGAGGCGGGCTTTCAGCCGCGCCAGTTCGACCGACCAGGCTTCGGGCGGCACCACCTCGGTGACAAAGCGATGCGTGGCGAAGTAGTCGCCGAGCAGCACGATGAGGTCGCTGCCGAGCGCATTGCCGGCGTCGACCACCTGGCGGACGCGCTCGATCCCCATATTCGGCCCGCCGGCATGAATGTCGGCGATGACCGTGATGGTGAGGCGCTGCCCGGCCCGCCAGCCCGGCGGCCGCAGCGTGTAATCGGTGATCGACAGTTCGTTGGCCGCTTCCATCGCGGCATAGACCGTCGTGCCCGGCACCATGATGCCGGCAAGGCCGGTGAGGCCAAGCCCGGTCTTGATCAGGCCGCGACGGGTTACGCCCCCTGAGCCGGGCAGAGGCGGTGCAAATCGGCTGGGCGCGTCGATCGTCATCACCCCACCGCTAGCGAAAAAGGTTGAAGGGAAAGTGGACGCCGCGGCGGGCTTTTTTGGCTTTCTTCGGAGGCCGCGGGCGCGGCAGCGGCACATCGGCCAGCGTCATCTGCACCGGCTGCGCGGACTTGCCCGCCTCGGCGCCATCATCGACGTCGCCGTCATCGGCCGGTTCGTCGGGCTTTGCCGCTTCCGGCCTGACCTCGGACTTTGCCTCGGGCGTTACTTCGGGCGTTACCTCGGGCATTACCTCGGGCTTGGCCGTATCCACCTTCGCGACCTCGGCCGGCTTCGGCGGCGGTGGAGGCGGTGGCGGTTCGAGCACGTTCCACTGGCACATTTTGTAGCCGCCGCGACGCTGCGCCAGATCGAGATGGATGTGTTCTTCGTGATAGCCGTCCGAGCCGGGCCCCAGCACCGTGCTGAAACGCGCGCAGGCCGAGGCGCGCAGGTCGGTGCGGATGTCCTTGGCGAACGTCTTGTCGGTCAGCATCGCGACATGTTTGTCGGCGAAAGTGAGGCTGCGCACATCCACCGCATTGCCCTTGCCGTGCTCGCTGAGCTTGGCGCCGAAGACGCGGTTGCGGCCGCGGCAGCTATAGTCGTCATAGGTTTCGACGCTGGCCAGCGTCAGCTTGCTTTGGCTGACCCGCGTCACGACGTCATCACGAACCCAGAACGCGAACTGCTCGGCCATCTCACAGCGCAGCAGCGGTTTCGGCTTGAGCTCGATGCGCTTGCCGCCGGCGAGCAACACCGCGTCAAGTTCGACCATGTCGCCGCCGCCGCAGCCGCCCGGCCCGATCAGCCGCGGCATCGGCACCAGCGCGGCCATCTGTTCAAGACGCGACCGGCAGGCCGACGGCGCCGAGGTCACCTCGCTCGATCGGAAGAAGAACCCGGCGGCTTCGCGAAACGACATCGGCTCGCGCCACGGCGCCGGCGCGGCGCGAACGGCCGGGCGCGGACGGGGCAACGGAACATCATCGGCAAAAGCCGGCGAAACGCCGCCCGACACCGCGATGCAAAAGAATACCGCCAGCCGCCTCATTGCCGCGATTTCTGCCACGAATGCGGCATTTGTGCGAGGCACAATTCGAACGGACAGGCGAGACGACCGTTTTCACCGGCCTCGGCGCCCGCTAACCTGCGACGCAATGTTCGGCTGGCGAGGGGCCAGCCCAAAGCCAAAAGGCTGCCGGCGGCGGGCAATACGCTCGCCCCGAAAAAACTCGGAGAGGGAATTGCCATGCTCGGGCTGATGCAGGATTGGCCGCTGCTGCTTCATCGCATCATTGACCATGCCGCCAAGTTTCACGGCGAGCGCAAGGTCATCACGCGCTCGGTGGAAGGGCCGATCGTCGAGACCACCTATGCCGAGGTCCGCGCGCGTTCGCTCAAAGTCGCGCAGCGGCTGGAACGGGACGGCATCGAGTTCGGCGACCGCGTCGCGACATTGGCCTGGAATACCTGGCGGCATCTCGAATGCTGGTACGGCATCACCGGTATCGGCGCCGTCTATCACACGATCAACCCGCGCCTGTTTGCCGACCAGATCATCTGGATCGTCAACCATGCCGGCGACCGCATGATGTTCGTCGATCTGACCTTCGTGCCTTTGATGGAGAAGCTCCAGGACAAGGTGCCGACGATCGAGAAATACGTCGTCCTGACCGACGCCGCGCACATGCCGCAGACGACGCTGAAGAACGCGGTCGCCTACGAAGACTGGATTGCGGAAGCCGACGGCGATTTCCAATGGCGGCAGTTCGACGAGAACACCGCCGCCGGCATGTGCTACACCTCCGGCACCACCGGAAATCCCAAGGGCGTGCTCTATTCGCACCGCTCGAACACGCTGCACTCGATGATCGCGGCCATGCCCGACGCCATGGCGGCGTCGAGCCGCGACACCATCATGCCGGTGGTGCCGATGTTCCACGCCAATTGCTGGGGCCTGGCGCTGACCGCGCCGATGGTCGGCGCCACGATGGTGATGCCCGGCTGCAAGATGGACGGCGCCTCGATCTACGAACTGCTCCACACCTACAAGGTGACCTTCACCGCGGCGGTGCCGACGATCTGGCTGATGCTGTTGCAGGACCTGGAAAAGACCGGTGGCAAGCTGCCGCATTTGAACCGCGTCGTGATCGGCGGCTCGGCCTGCCCGCGCGCCATGACCAAGACCTTCCAGGACGTCTATGGCGTCGAGGTGATCCACGCCTGGGGCATGACCGAGATGAGCCCGCTCGGCTCGCTCTGCACCATCAAGCCGGATTATGTGGCGTTGAGCGGCGACGCCCTGCTCGACCTGCAGATGAAGCAGGGCCACGCGCCGTTCGGCGTCGACATGAAAATTTCCGACGACGGGGGCAGCGACGTGCCGTGGGACGGCAAGAGCTTCGGCCGCCTCAAGGTGCGCGGCCCGGCGGTGGCCAAGGCCTATTACAAGGTCGACGACGACCCGGTGTTCGAAGACGACGGCTGGTTCGACACCGGCGACGTCGCCACCATGGATCGATACGGCTACCTGCAGATCGTCGACCGCAACAAGGACGTCATCAAGTCCGGCGGCGAATGGATTTCGACTATCGATCTTGAGAATCTCGCCGTCGGCCATCCCAAGGTGGCGGAAGCCGCCGCCATCGGCGTCACGCATCCGAAATGGGACGAGCGCCCGCTTCTCGTCATCGTGCTCAAGAAAGGCGAGACCGCGACCAAGGAGGAGATCCTCGGCTTCATGCAGGGCAAGATCGCCAAATGGTGGATGCCGGATGACGTCGCGTTCGTCGACGAAATCCCGCACACCGCGACCGGCAAGATCCAGAAGATGACGCTGCGGAAGCAGTTCAGCGGTTACACGCTGCCGGGGGTGCAGGCGGCGGAGTGATATATCCATAGATAGATCATCTAAGACGATATGACCTATTTATAGATCATGCCTTGACTGGGTCGAGGTTTGCGACGCCGCCCAACTGTCGCAAGTCGAACGAAACCTGTTCTGGCGACGACAATTTCTCAATCCGTTTGCGTTCGAGGATGCACCGGACGAGCTCAAGGCGCTTTCAGCCGCGTAACCTCGCCGTATCGGCGGGCTGGTGATGCTCTATGCGCCGGCGGCGGCCGTCGCGATCCTGATGCCGCCTTGTTTTCGCCGTGAGTACAACTCCGGCGGTTCCCGTTGGTTACATCACCAATTGCCCCGCGTGTAACGGAACGTGACGGCACCATCGTTCCAGGGTGCGCGTTGTTCCATGCCAACCGCGAGCGCACCGCTCGACCATCCGCCGGAGAGTAAGGACGAATTGGCACGCCGCGCATCGCATGCGCGACGACGGCGAAATCGTGCGCCAGCGGATTCTGCGTGGCGCGCCTCACCTGAAACAAACGGAGGGCACGATGACAGAGAAAAACCTGCCGCCCCTCTGCCCCGTATGCGGCGGCAACACCACGCTGAAGGAAATGCACCGCTCGTCACGCGGGACGAAGTTCACCTGCTTTTTTCGCTGCGTGGATTGCGGCACCGAATACCCGCGCGCGATCGCGGCGGACGACGTGCAACTGTCCGCGCTGATGAACCCGCCCGGCGCCGCAGACGGCGAGGCCGACGCGGCCAACTAGCCAAGGGGCGCCGCAATTGCCCGCGACGTGCCCCCTTGGAAGACGGGCCCCCTTGGGAATTTGCGGGGCCTCGGCTAAAAGGCGCGCAGCAACGATGCCCGACGTGGCATCGGCACAAGGAGTGGCCTTAATGCCAATGACCCGCCGGGCCGCCCTGCTCGCAGCGTTCGCTGCGGGCCTCGCGCCCCTCCCCGCCTTCGCTCAAACCGCCGGAAAATTCATGACAACAGCATCGGGACTGCAGATCAAGGACACGGAAATCGGCACCGGAGCCGAGCCGAAACGCGGGCAAACCTGCGTCATGCATTACACCGGCTGGCTCTACACCAATGGCATGAAGGGCAAGAAATTCGATTCGTCCGTCGATCGCGGCGAGCCGTTCGAATTCCCGATCGGCACCGGCCGCGTCATCAAGGGCTGGGACGAAGGCGTCGCCACCATGAAGGTCGGCGGCAAGCGCACGCTGATCATCCCGCCCGCGCTCGGCTATGGCGAACGCGGCGCTGGCGGCGTCATCCCGCCTAACGCCGTACTGATGTTCGACGTCGAACTGCTCGGCGTGAAATAACCGCCGCGCCATTGACGGCTTTCAGGACGGCTCCCGGCGCTGATCGCCCCGGGGGCCGTTTTTTATTAAGGAGCGGTTAACCACAATTTTTTAAGACTGTTAAGAAATTCACCGCGGGGGCGGACACCGTGACGATATCGATCGGCTCGAATCCTTATAGCGCCGCCGGCACCGCCTACGGTTCGCAAACCTCCGGCACCGACGCGACCGCAACCGCGACGACCGGCAATGCCGGCGCCGAAACCGCGCCCGCCGCCGCCGGCAGCGCCGACACCGTCAACCTGTCCGACGCAGCCAGGGCTTATCTGGCCAGCCAGACCAACGCTACGACCCTCGCCGCGTCCGCGCGGCAGTGGTTCGACGACCAATACAAGACAACCGGCCTTACCTCGCCGATGCTCGACGGCAGCGTGGCGCTCGACATGACGTCGCAAAGCCGGGAGACCTTGTCGGCCGTCGCGGCCAACAGCCAGGGGCTTTTCAGCAAGGATGAGACAATCGCCGCTGGCGTGACGTTGCAGAAGCGCTTCGACGACGCGATGGCGCCGCACGTCGTCATTGCCCGTCACACGGGCGACTATGCCGGCCTTTATCAGGCCGCGGCCGATTACCTCGACAAGGCCGGGCCGGATGAACGCGCAACACCGCTTTGGACCAGCACAAAGCAGGCCGTCGACGAAGGGGCGGCGCTGGCGAAAAAGTCGCCGATGAAGGCGCCGCAAACGACGGATCCGAACGATCCCGTCGCCGCGCTGCTCGACAAGACATCGCAGGTCGCCGGCGCCGGTACCGCGACCGACAATTCCAGCGTCGCGACTGACGCCCGTGCGAGACTAGACGCGCTCGCCAACAAGGCGCGCGACGACGGCACCGAACTGGTCTTCGACAAATCGCGCAGGACCGGACAGCTGGCGGACTTCTCAAGCTTCAGCAATCAATCGCTGGCCGTTGTCAGCCTCAATCAGGATGGCAAGTTCTCGACGGATGAATCGCGCGCGGCGAAAAGTGAACTCGATCAGCGCCATCGCACCAGCCTGCTGTCGGTCTTCGATGGCTCGAGCGGCACCACCGACGCCAAGAGCCAGAGCCTCGCGCTCCTCAGCCACTACAACAGCATGAGCGATGCCGAGAAAACCGCGTCCGGATACAATACCAGCCTGCAAGACCGCCTGGTCAGCAGCTACCGGCTGGCATCCATGCTCTCGGGCGGTTCGTCCAGTGGGTCAGGCACCACCGGCGGGAGCCTCTTGAGCTATTTGAACTGACCTTCGGCTTAAACTTGGTCAGCCCGCCGTCCGCTTCCACCGTAAAATGGACGACAAACCGCGCCGCGGCTCCGCCGCCGGCGCGGATTTCGTTTGCGTGGCCCCAAGCCCGTGATGAACCAGATCGTGAATGAAGCCGAGCTTGCGGATCACGGCCGGTGTCAAGACGAAGGGATAGAGATCGCGCGCGCCGATGGCGCGGCTGACATTGTTCATGGCGAACACGTAAGGCAGCCAGGCATCGACGATCTGCTGGATGGTATCGGCGCAGTATGGATCGAATGTGATCCTTGCGGCGAATTCGCCGCTCTGGTCGACCTTGGGTTTGACCGACATGCCCGACGCCGCGACCATCTCCAGCGTGTCGACGATGTGGAGATAGTGCGCCCAGGTCTCGGCGAAATCCTCCCACGGATGGCTGGTCGCATATTGCGAGACGAAATTGTCCTGCCAGTTCGGCGGCGAGCCATCCCGGTAGTGCCGCTGCAGGGCGTCGCCATAGTCTGCGCTGTCGTCGCCGAACATGGCGCGGCAGGCCTCCAGCTGACCGCCGTCGCGCACCAATACGTCCCAGTAATAGTGGCCGATCTCGTGGCGGAAATGGCCGAGCAAGGTGCGGTAGGGCTCGCCCATCGCGATGCGGCGCTTCTCCCGTTCGGCGTCGTTGGCCTCGCTTAGCGCAATGGTGATCTTGCCGTTGTCGTGGCCGGTCATCACCTTCTGCCCGCTCTGCGGCGGCGGATCGGCGAGAAATTCGAACGACAGGCCGCGCTCTGCGTCGTCGACCACCGTCTTGAGCGGGAGGTTCAGGCGCAGCAGCGAATAGAACAACCGGTGTTTGGCCAATTCCAGCGCCTGCCAGGCCCCGATGTTTTGCGGCGCCGAAAGATCGGGCACGACCGCGTTATGACGGCAGGCCACACAATAGGCATCCGTGGTTTCGTCCGGCACGAACCAGTTGCACGCGTCATGCTGGGAGTTGACACAGAGTAACCGCTTCTGCTTCGGCGTGTTCAGCGGCTTCCACCAGTTGTCGCCGAGCGGTTCGATTGCCGTCATTTCAGCCTGCGCCGGCAGAAAAGCGAGCCGGTGGCCGCAAACCTCGCAACTACGGTTTTCGAAATAAACGATATTGCCGCAAGACTGGCACTTGAACAGTTTCATCGCAAAATGTCTTTCGCGGCATGCCAAAAGGTGGCGATTGGAAAAATGCGCGCCCGCGCGGGACCTCCGAGAACGCCGGCTCCGCGGCAGGGTTCCATAGTTCGGATTGCCGCGCCGGATAAATGAGGGTGCCATACACGCAAAAAGACCGCGCCCGGGAGCGCGGTCTTTTCGTAGCAGGCCCGGCTGCGCCGGCTATTCGGCCGCTTGCACCGTTTTGGGGAGGCGGTCCTGGGCGGAAACCAGCCTCTGCATCACTTTGAGGTCGCGGTCGGAGAGTTGCAGGCAGGCATCGGCCCAGACACGAACGATGCGGTCGAGTTCGTCGAGGGTCACAGGCGCCACCTGGCGTCCGGCTTCGAACACCGCGCGGGCGCCAATCTGGCGGCGCTTGTTGCGCTCCATGTATTCGCGCGCGGCGGCAATGCCCTGCCCCGGCTCGACAACCATATGGACGAGACCGGCGTCCTTCATTTCCTGCGCGGTGTAAATGCGCCCCGAGAGCATCATCTCCTCGGCAAAGGCCGCACCGCAACGCCGCGCCACGAGGCTATAGGCGCCCATGCCGGGGAACAGCCCGAACAGGCATTCCGGAAATCCGAACTTGGCCTGGGTCTCGGCGATGATGACGTTGAACGACAGCAGCGATTCAAAGCCGCCGCCAAGCGCATCGCCTTGCGCCAGCCCGATGGTGATCATCGGCAGGCCGTTGGTGTACATGTTGCGATGCAAAATGCGCACGCAGGACTCGCCGTAACCAATGAGCGCCTGGCGGTCGCGCTTGCGGATCAACTGAGCAAACAGGTTGAGGTCGCCGCCGAGGTTAAACACGCCGTCGGTGCGCGAGCCGAGCAGAAGATATTGCAGATCGCCCGGGCGATCGCGGAATTCGGCGACAATGCCACGCTGCCAGGCGTGGAAGTCCTCGAGCAGGTCGGGATTGTAGCTCGGCCGGCCGCGCGGGCGCATAAACGTCCACAGCGCCCCGAGCTCCTTCTCAAAGCTTACTTCGAGTTGCTCGAGCTCGAACAGGCGGCGCGCATCGGTCGTCCGCTTGAGGTCGATGACGTTGGAATCGGTGACCAGCGCCTCGGCCGATTTCGAATAAACAACGTTAAGGGCCGGCTGGAGATCGAAAACATTAACCGCCGGAGTGATCCCCGGCGGATTCGGTCGTCCGTCATTGCGAGACGGAAGTTTGCTGCCCGAAGAACCGGGACTGGAATACGCATACATCGACATTTCCACACGCCCGTTAACTACTCCTTTACCCTAACAGAAACTTAACAAGTCTTCAATAAAACCATTGGCGGATACGCATGGTTGACTTGCACTGGCGCCGTGCGAGGTCGCGATTAGTGGCGGAAATGGCCCATAACTTGACCGTTAACTAAGATTACTGAAGAGGCAAAGACGACGTTAAACACATAAGTTCCATGGATAATTTGCCAGCAGATTCAGCTGGAAAATCAGGGCGCAAGTCCCCCGAATCTCATTAAGATTGGCCGGGAGCTGTTTGGGGATTTTTCATCACGACAGCAGGTTGGGCCTTTGTGTTTGCGTCCTGTTGATCAGAACCCACTACCGTCGGCTGGTCCGATAGAGGCGTGCGGGACAATATGCTGATCAGGAAGCTGCTCCAGACCCGTAAGACCGACGCCAATCTCCCCAACGAGATTCGCGCCGCGCTGGTCGACGCCCTTTTTGCCCCTATTGCCTCGCTGATCGTCGGCGCCGTCGCCTGCTCCATCATCGGCGCCGCGGTGGCGCTACGGGTTGGCAACGCCTCGCTAATGACCGTCTCAGCAGCCATTCTGGCGGTCGGCATGTTGCGGGTCCTGTCGGCGGTGCTTTACCGGCGATGCAAGCTCACCGACCATCACGCCACCAAATTCTGGGAACTGGTCTACGAATACGGCGCCTGGGCCTTTTCCGCCCTACTCGGCCTGCTGTGCTGGATGACCATCACCCAGACCGAGGATGGCACCCTGCAAATGGCGGTGACCACGATTTCGGCCGGCTACGGCGCCGCCATTTCGGGCCGCAATGCCGCACGCCCCCTGATCGCCGTCGGCCAGCTCACGCTTTGCACCCTGCCAATGGCATTGGCGCTGCTAACCTATCCCGACTGGATCCACCGCTCGCTGGGCTTCGTCGTGCTGCTGTTCGTCTACGGCATGATGGATATCACGCTGTCGATCCGCGAAATCATCATGCAGGCGCTGACCATGACGCGGAAAGAGGCCGCGCTGGCCGCCCGCTTCGAGGAACAGGCCAACCGCTTCGACGTCGCGCTCAACAACATGTCGCATGGTCTGGCCATGCTGGACCCGCAGGACTGCCTGCAGGTGTGGAACGAGCGTTTTCTCGAGCTTCTCCATCTGCAGAACGCGCCGGTCCGTGTCGGCATGCGCATTTCGCAGATCGTGCGGCACAGCCTGCGGGCCCGCAATCACAAATCGAGCAGCGTGAAGCAGGTGGTGCTCGAATTGGTCAACGGCTTGCGCCAGGACAATTTCGACCAGTTCCAGGTGTCGCTCGACGGCTCGCGCATGCTCGCGATTTCCCGCCGGATGATGCCGGACGGCGGCTCGGTCATCATTTTCGAAGACGTGACCGAGCGCAACAACGCGCAGGAGCGCATCGCGCGTCTGGCCCGTTTCGACGAGCTGACCGGCCTTGCCAACCGCACCCAGTTCCGCGAGCGCATCACGGCGATGCTCGCCGCGGTCAAGGATTCCGAGAACCATCTCGCCATCCATCTGATCGACCTCGACCGCTTCAAGGCGATCAACGATACGCTGGGTCACCCCATCGGCGACATGCTGCTGAAGGAAGTTGCCGCGCGCCTGAGCGCGCTGGTGAACTCCGCCGACATGATCACCCGTTTCGGCGGCGATGAGTTCGTCATCCTGCAAACCGCGACATCGCGCCAGCAGGACGCCAACGCCCTGTCGGTCCGCATCGCCAAGGCTCTCAAGGAACCGTTCCAGATCGCCGGCCACCGCGTCGATATCGGCGCCTCGATCGGCATCGCCATGGCGCCGCATGACGGCGTCGACGCCGACGAACTGCTCAAGAAGGCGGATATGGCGCTCTATGCCGCCAAGAACGGCGGCGGCGGCTGCCATCGCTTCTTCGCCATCGATATGGAGGACGCCGCGCAGGAGCGTCGCGCGCTCGAACTCGATTTGCGCGAAGCGATCGCGCTCGATCAATTCGAACTGCATTATCAGCCATTGGTCGATCTGCACTCGGGCCGGGTGACGACGTGCGAGGCGCTGATGCGGTGGTCGCATCCGATGCGCGGCAACATTCCGCCGTCTGTCTTCATCCCGGTGGCCGAGGAAACCGGCCTGATCATCGCGCTCGGCGAATGGGCGCTCAACCGCGCCTGTGCCGACGCCTCGAGCTGGCCGCGCGAGGTCAAGGTCGCCGTCAATCTGTCGCCGGTGCAATTCCGCGACGCCGGCCTGGGCCTTCAGGTGGTCGCGGCGCTGGCGAAGTCCGGTTTGTCGGCGCATCGCCTCGAACTCGAAGTGACCGAGCGCCTGTTGCTTGAAGACAATGACAGCACGCTCGATGCCATGGAGCAGTTGCACGGCCTTGGCGTCAGCCTCTCGCTCGACGACTTCGGCACCGGCTATTCATCCCTGAATTATCTGCGCAAGTTCCCGTTCCACAAGATCAAGATCGACCGCTCCTTCATCGCCGATCTGGGCGACGGCCGCGACGCGCGCGCGATTATCGGCGCCGTGGCGAGCCTCGGCGCCGGCCTCGACAAGATCGTGGTCGCCGAAGGCATCGAAACCGAAGAGCAGATGAATCTGGTGCGGTCGCAGGGCTGCCATGAGGGCCAGGGCTATCTTTTCGGCAAGCCGATGCCCGCCGCCGACATCCGCACCCGGCTCGACAAGCCCATCATCGCGATCCGCCGGGTCGCCTGACCGGGTCTGCCGCCCGGCATTGCGCGGCGGCACCGTTCGCTTTATCCCTCTGACGCTTAACCGGACCGAACAAATGGGCCGCGCCCACGCGCGAGCCCGTCAGGTAACACCGTGGCGCGCCGCTCCTATATCCAAGAAAACTTGTCGCTCTGGGCGGTATGGTCGGCACGGCTGGCGTGGTTCGCGCTCGCTGTCGGCGGCTTGTCGGCCGTCATCCTCACCACCGGCTTCCTGGAGTTCGGACCGGCGCTGGCGACGTTCGGCGCCGCGCTGGCTTTTGCCGTGGTCTCGATCCTGTTTGCTTTCATCGCCTTCATTTCGATCTGGCGGAATGGCGTCGGAGGCCTGGGGCGTGCGCTGCGGGGTTTGTTCTTCAGCCTGCTGCTGCTGGCCTATCCGGGCTATCTCGCCCAGCGCGCCTACAAGCTGCCGTCGATCAACGATATCTCGACCGACACCGTCAATCCGCCGCGCTTTGTCGCGCTGGCGGCGCAGCGTCCGGTCGATCATATCGCCTATCCCGGCGGCAAGACCGCCACTTTGCAGCGCGCCGCCTATGGCGACATCGTGCCGCTGCAGGTCGACCTGCCAGTGCGCAGCGCCTACGAGGTCGCTCTCGGCGTCATCAACAAGCACAAATGGCCGGTCGCGGCGGCCCAACCGCCGGCCGGCAATCGCCGCGAAGGCACGATTGAAACCACCGCGCGGTCGCTGGTGATGGGATTTCGCGAAGACGTCGTCATTCGCGTTACGCCGGCCGGTACCGGCTCGCGCATCGATTTGCGGTCCGCCTCGCGCGCCGGCATCACGGATTTCGGCACCAACGCGGCACGGCTGCGCGGCCTGCTGGACGAAATCGACGAGGCCGCCAGCAACGCGCCGGAGCCAAAGCCCGAACCGAAGCCCGTCGAAGAAAAAAAGCCGGCGCCGAAGCGGCCGAAACGGCCTTAGACCACGTTCACGCGCCTTTCAGGCGAAAGACGCCGTCAATGGCCGGGATGCCGTCAGTCTCGACCAGATCGCGCGCGACCAGATCTTCCATATGCGCCAGTACCGACAATCCGGCCGCGCCCGTCAGCCTCGGATCGATTCCGATATAGATCGCACGCACAATGGTCGGGATATCGGTCTCGCCCTTGCCGAGGCGGTACAGGATCGAGGCTTCGCGCGCCTGACGATGCAGGGTTAGATAACTGACAAAGCGTGTGGCTTCCGGAATGGCCGGGCCGTGGCCGGGAAAATAAAGCTGCTCGGGCCGGGCGGCAAGTTTGCGGAGCGAGGCCATGTAATCGCTCATCGCGCCATCGGGCGGCGCGACGATCGTCGTCGCCCAGGCCATGACATGATCGCCTGCAAACAGGGCGTTCTCGCCTTTGAGCGCAAAGGCCATGTGATTGGCGGTGTGGCCGGGCGTGGTCACCGCCTCGACGGCCCAGCCGCCGCCTTCGACGACATCGCCATCCTTGAGATACACATCCGGCACGAAGTCGCGGTCGCCGGATGAATCGAGCGGATTGTGCTCGCCGATGTGGAGCGGCCGCGCGGCGCGATGCACGCCTTCGGCATAAACGGTGGCGCCGGTCGCATGCTTGATCGCGGGCACCGCCGGCGAATGATCGCGATGCGTATGGGTGACCAGAATATGCGTCACCGTTTCGTTGCGCACGGCATCGAGCAGCGCGGCGACATGGACCGGATCGTCCGGCCCGGGATCGACGATCGCCACCTGGCCGCGGCCGATGATGTAGCTCATCGTGCCTTTGAAGGTGAACGGGCCCGGATTGTTGCACATCACCCGGCGCACGCCCGGCATGACCTCATCGACCGTGTCGGGGGCAAGATCGAGAGATTTGTTGAAGGGGACGTCGTCGCTCATTAGGGGGGAGTCCGTACCGAAGCCGGCCGTTGTTACGCCACGGCCACCAATTGTTACAATTCGTCAGTTGAATGTCGGATGCCAGTCCGACACCGATCTGGCAAGAGCCCTATGCCCGTGTATAGGGCAGGACTGCATCCCACCTTGGACTCCCACCATGGGAATGTACTTTATCGCCCTTATTCCGGCCCTCTGGGTCGGCTATTGGCTGGTCGGACTCGCGGCAATACTCGTCGGGACGCTCTATAAATTGCACATCGAGGAGCGCTTCATGGCCGAAGAATTCGGCGATGCCTATGCGCGCTGCCGCGCCGAGGTGGCGGCGCTGGTGCCGTATACTGTTTGAGGCGTCTCGTCCGTCATGCCCGGCCTTGTGCCGCCACGAGAAGCTAATGAATCTCCGGCTCCGGCACCTGGCCGGGGCGGCTAAGGAAGTCGAAATCGCAGCCATCGTCGGCCTGGCCGATGTGATCGGAGAACAGGGCGCCATAGCCACGCGGATATTTCGGCGCCGGCTTCTGCCAGGCCGCCTTGCGGCGGGCGAGTTCGTCATCCGACACATGCAGGTGGATCTTGCGGGCCGGAATGTCGATCTCGATTTCATCGCCGGTCTGCACGAAGGCCAGCGGACCACCGACGAAGCTCTCCGGCGCGACGTGCAGGATGCAGGCGCCGTAGCTGGTGCCGCTCATGCGCGCATCCGAGATGCGGACCATGTCGCGAACGCCCTGCTTCACCAGCTTCTTCGGGATCGGCAGCATGCCCCATTCCGGCATGCCGGGGCCGCCCTGCGGACCGGAGTTCTTCAGCACCAGAATGTGGTCGGCGGTGACGTCGAGATCGTCGCGCTCCACCTCGCGGGCCATGTGGTTGTAGTCCTCGAAGGCGATGACCTTGCCGCGGTGCTTGTGCAAACGCTTCTCGGCCGCCGACGGCTTCATGACGCATCCGCGCGGCGCGAGGTTGCCGGTGAGCACCGCGGTGGCGCCGTCGCGCGACACGGGGTCGTTCAGGGATTTGATGACGTCGGGCTTGTAGACTTCGGCGCCGTCGATGTTCTCGGCGACGGTTTTGCCGGTCACCGTCATGGCGCCGAGATCGAGCACGCTGCGCAATTGCCCCATCAGCGCGCGCAGACCGCCGGCGTAAAAGAAATCTTCCATCAGATAGGCGCCGGACGGCCGGACGTTGGCGATCACCGGAACCTCGCGCGACAATTCGTCGAAGCGGCTCATCTCCAGC
>JBAZSM010000050.1:0-32119 GCA_041662425.1 Pseudolabrys sp. | reverse complement strand
CTGCGTCCTGAAGATGTGTCGGTGGATAGCGCAAATGGTGCGGCAAGCCTTCATGCCATTGTCACGGCGGTCGAATACCTCGGCGGTGAAGCGCTGATCACGTGCAGGATCGGCGACAAGCCGATCCTCGCGCGCGTGCGGGGAGCGGACGTGCCGGCGGTCGGCGCCGCTGTCGGCGTGAGTTGGCAGGCCTCTGCCGCGCACATCTACGACGCGCAAAGTGGCCATCGCGTCGCCATCAACCTCCATTCGGCCGAACGACCGAAGCTTCACTCCGTCTCACATGCTGTTTCAAACTAGGGGAGCGTATCCATGAACAAACTGGCTCGCATCGCCGCCGCCACGGCCGCCGCCGTGACGCTCGGCGTCTCGGCCGCTCAGGCGACCGAAATCACGTTCTATTATCCGATCGCGGTCGGCGGTCCGATCACCAAGATCGTCGACGGTTATGTCGAAGCCTTCCAGAAGAAGCATCCCGACATCACCGTGAAACCGGTCTACACCGGCAGCTATCAGGACTCGATCGTCAAGGCGATGACCGCCGCCAAGGCCGGCAACGCGCCCGATGTCGCGGTGCTGCTCTCGACCGACATGTTCACGCTGATCGACAACGAGCTGATCGAGCCGATCGACAAACTCGCCACCGCCGACGCCGACAAAAACTGGATCAAGGCGTTTTATCCGGCCTTCATGGAAAACAGCCAGGCGCAGGGCCACACTTGGGGCATTCCGTTCCAGCGCTCCACCATCGTGCAGTACTGGAACAAGGACGCCTTCAAGGCGGCCGGCCTCGACCCGGACAAGGCGCCGAAGACCTGGGATGAAATGGTTGCCTTCGGCAAGAAGCTGACCAAGAAGGACGGCTCGGGCCACGTCAGCCAGTGGGGCGTCGAGATTCCGTCGTCGGGCTTCCCCTATTGGCTGTTCCAGGCGCTGACCACGCAGAACGGCGCCATCCTCGCCAATCAGGATGGCACCAAGGTCGCCTATAACGACCCGAAGGTGGTTGAAGCGGCGCAGTTCTTCGCCGATCTCAGCATGAAGGACGAAGTGATGCCGAAGGGCATTATCGACTGGGGCACCACCCCGAAGGACTTCTTCGAAGGCAAGACGGCGATCATGTGGACCACCACCGGCAACCTGACCAACGTGCGCAAGAATGCCAAGTTCGCGTTCGGCGTCGGCGCGATGCCGTCGAAAATGCGTGGCGGCTCGCCGACCGGCGGCGGCAACATCTACATCTTCAAGACCGCCGACAAAGCCAAGCAGGCGGCCGCGGTTGAACTTGCCCGCTTCCTGACCACGCCGGAGCTTGCCGCCGATTGGGGCATCGCCACCGGTTACGTCGCGACGCGCGCGGATGCGTGGGAAACCCCGGCGATGAAGAAATACGCCGAGGAATTCCCGCCGGCGATCGTGGCCCGCGACCAGCTCAAGGAGGCGGTGGCCGAACTGTCGACGCATGACAACCAGCGCGTCACCAAGGCGCTGAACGACGCGCTGCAGGCGATCCTCACCGGCGCCAAGCAGGCCAAGCCCGCGCTCGACCAGGCACAGGCCGAGGCGACGCGCCTTCTCATCGGCTATCAGAAGCAGAACTGACGATCGGGCCGGCGGGGGCTTGTCGCTCCCGCCGGCTTTTTTCTGTCGCCATGGCCGCTCAAAACAACAATCGTCTGAACATTCACGTGCAGGGCTGGCTGCTCGCGCTGCCGGCCGTCGTGCTGCTCGCGGCCTTTACCTACATCCCGGCAATCAAGACCGTCTTCGACAGCCTGTTCGCCACGCCGCTCGGCACCAAGCCCGCGCCCTTCGTCGGACTGGCCCAATATCGCACATTGAGCGCCGACCCGATCTTCTGGCGGGCACTGCACAATAATCTCGTCTTTGCACTGATCACCGTGCCGCTGGCGGTCGGCTGTGCGCTCGGCATGGCGCTGTGGGTGAACGGCAAGGTGCGCGGCCGCGCGGCGCTGCGGCTCGCCTTCTTCACACCGACCATTTTGCCCATGGTGGCCGCCGCCAATATCTGGCTGTTCTTCTATACGCAGGACTACGGGCTCCTGAACAAGATCGGCCGCGCGCTCGGCTTCGCCAGCGTCAACTGGCTCGGCGATCCGGCGACCGCTTTGCCCGCGCTGATGGCGGTGACGGTGTGGAAGGAAGCCGGCTTCTTCATGATCTTTTATCTCGCGGCGCTGCAACAGGTGCCGCCCGATCTCTATGAAGCCGCACGCATGGAAAATGCCGGCCGCTGGCAGGTATTCCGCCGCATCACCTGGCCGCTGGTGATGCCGACAACATTGTTTGTCGGCATCAACGCGCTGATCAACGCCTTCCGCGTCGTCGACCAGGTGATCGCCATGACCGGCGGCGGCCCGGACAATGCCACGACGCTGCTGTTATTCTATATCTACCAGGTCGCCTTCAGCTTCTGGGACCTTGGCTATGCCGCGGCGCTGTCGGTCGTGCTGCTGACCGCGCTCGCCGCCGTGGCGCTGGCGCAGTTCTTCCTGCTCGACCGCAAGATTCATTACCGGTGACGCGATGAAGCCGGACCGCATTTTCTCACTGTCGACGCTCGCGGCCTGGGCCTTCGCGCTGCTCTGGGCCTTGCCGCTCGTCTACGCGCTGTGGGCGGCATTTCACCCGGCTGCCTATGCGACGCGGTTCGACCTCACGGCGCCGCTGACGCTCGAGAATTTCGCCCATGCCTGGGTCGCCGCACCGTTTCCGCGCTACTTTCTCAACACCGTGATGCTCGTCATCGGCATCATGCTGGCGCAATTCGTGATCTGCACCCTGGCCGCCTTTGGGCTGGCGCGCTGGAAATTCCATGGCGCCGGCATCCTGTTCGCGCTGATCCTGATCCAGTTGATGGTGACGCCGGATGTGCTGATCCTCGAAAATTACCGCACGCTGCAGAAGCTCGGTCTCATCGATACGCTGACCGGCGTCGGCATTCCCTATATCGCCTCGGCCTTCGGCATTTTCCTGTTGCGGCAGGCCTTCAAGACCATCCCCAAAGAACTTGACGACGCCGCGCGCATGGAAGGCGCCAGCACGCTGCAAACCATCCGGCGGGTCTATCTGCCGCTGGCGAAGCCGATCTATGTCGCCTACGGCCTCGTTTCGGTGAGCTATCACTGGAACAATTTTTTGTGGCCGCTGATCGTCACCAATTCGGTGGAGACGCGGCCCCTTACCGTCGGTTTGCAGGTGTTCGCGTCGGTCGATCAGGGCGTCGACTGGTCGGTGATCTGCGCCGCGGCGCTGATGAGCTCGGCGCCCTTGATGATCGCCTTCCTCATCTTCCAGCGCGCCTTCATCCAGAGCTTCCTGCGCGCCGGCATTCGCTGATCCTCGCGTCCGTCATGCCCGGCTTTATGCCGGGCATAGGCCGGCCATGACAATGGAATGTCCGGCATTTGCCGATTACATTTATTGCTGGAGGCGGAGGCCGATGAGGAAGGTACTTTCGTTGTAATTATTGCCGCTGATATTCGAACGCAACCAATCCTGGCGGAATTCGCCTTTCACCTGCGCCCAGCGGGAAAGCTTGTAGGTGAGCCCGAGGCCGAGCATAAAACGGTCGTCGTTACGATCGGAGCCCTTGTAATCGTCGTTGCCGTAGCCTGCCTTCGCCGTGCCGATGAGCCAGCGGCGGAAGGCGTGATCATACTGAACGCCGATATCGCGCGTCAAAACGCCGGAGACGCCGGAAACAGTCGATTCCTGCACGTCCGACTTCCCCGTGAACTTCACCGTATTGAGCGCATCAGGCGTCCAGATCAGCGATGCATTGCCGACGAGTCCGCTCAGTTTCTCGAGGCGCGGATCGTCATAGGTGCGCTCGGTGTAGCCGACGCCAACCTCGCCGGTGAGCAGCCGTGAGAATTCGAAGGTCGAGCCGACCAGCGCCGCCCAGCCTTTTGAATTGCGCTGGAAGCCTGAGGTGTCGGTGTCGAGATCGTGCTTGCGCGTATCGACGCGGCCTTCGACATAAGGCGTGACGCCCGGCAGCGTTTCATAACCGCCGCGCAGGGTGACGCCGTACTGATCGAAATTACGATCATCGTTGCTGACGCTGGTGCCGTTGGTCAGCTTCGACTCCTGATAGACGGTGCGCTCGGCATCGCCCTTGAGCGACAGATCGACGCGATTGAATTTCTGCCCGACGCCGGCCGAGCCGCCATAGGTCGTGTAGATCGGCAGTTTGGAGAGACCGGACTGCAAATCCGGGCTGCCCGGATTGTCGGTCGACACCAGAACGCGGCCGCCGAGGTCGATGCGCGTGGTTTTCGTCACATCGACGCGACCGTCGATCTTGCCGTTGGCGTAGGGCCGGCTCAGCGTCGGCGTGGTGTCCGGCGAGTAGCCGGTGTAGCTGCCGCGCAGGTCGGCCTTGAACTCGTGTCGCGACCAGTTCGACTGCGCGCGCAATTCCGGCACGACGCTATAGAGCGAAGCGCCTGCCGCATTCGATGATTGCCCGGGATTGGTATCGTAACCGCCGATCAGCTCGACCGCCGGATAGAGCGTGAAGGCGCCGGCGTCCATGCCAAGCTGCGCGTAGGGATCGTCGTCGTCGCTCCGCTTGCGCTTTTTCAGCGGCTTGCGGATCGGGCCGAGTTCGACCGGCGGCTGGCCGGTGGCCGAGGCCATTGCATTCGTCGCCTGCGCCGGAAACGGTTTCTGGTAAGGCGACAGCGTCACCGGTGGCGGTTGATCCGGAGCCTGGGCGCGCGCGGCGCCCACCGGCTTCCGGGCCCCGGCCTGGGTTTTCGTCTTGGCGCGGCGGCTGTTGGTCGAGTCGAAGCCGGTATCGCCCGCGCCTGATGCGGGTGGCGTGAATGCCGGCGTTGTCGTGAGTTGCGCCTGCTGCTGCGGGCCGAATTTCTGGAAGGTCTGCGGCTTGCGCGGATCGGCCTGCTTCGGCGCCAGCGGATCGGCCGAGTCCGGCGTGACGATCTGACCGAAAGCCACGCCGCCGGATAGCGCCAGCGCGCAAGCGGCCGTCATCAGGCCGACGAGCGGACGCGAGCCGGGGAATTTGGCGCGGGCGCGGCGCATCACGGTCAGTCGCAGGCCTCCAAAGGCCGGCCGCGAAGGCATGCGCACGGGCGCACGCCCGCGCAAGCGGCGGGAAGTGGTTAACGGACGTTAAAGGGCTATGGTTAACGAGGTGTTGATGGGCGGGCCGGCCGCCTAGACCCAGCCCTGCAGCTCGCGGGCAACGACGTCGCCGATCACGGCCATGCCTTCGGCCGAATCGTTGAGGCAGGGAATGGCGGCGAAGTTCTCGCCGCCGTGTTCTTTGAAGATGGCGGCATTTTCCATGGCGATCTCCTCGAGCGTCTCCAGACAGTCCGAGGAAAAGCCCGGCGTAATGACGGCGAGGTTCCTGACGCCCTGCCGGGCCAGCGCCTCGACGGTCTTGTCGGTATAGGGCTTGAGCCATTCCGCCGGGCCGAAGCGCGACTGGAACGTCATCGCCAACTGCTTGTCGTCCATCTTCAGCCGCTCGCGCAGCAGGCGCGCAGTGGCGTGACACTGGCAATAATACGGGTCGCCTTTGGCGAGGTATTCCTCGGGCATGCCGTGGAACGAGGCGAGAATGACGTCCGGCTTGAAATTCAATTTTCCGAGCGCTTGCTCAAGCGACGCCGCCAGCGCTTCGATATAGACCGGGTTGTCGAAATAGACGGGCGCGATACGCACCGCCGGCTGCCAGCGCATCTGCTTCAACGCATCGAAAGCCTTGTCGGCGACCGTCGCCGTCGTCGCGGCGGCATATTGCGGATAAAGCGGCACAACGAGAATGCGGTCGCAACCCGCGGCCTGCAGCGCATCGAGCCGCGACTTGATCGACGGGTTGCCATAGCGCATCGCCCAGTCGACGACCACGCGCGCGTCGCCGGCCATGGCGGCGGCGAGCTTTTCCGCCTGCGAGCGCGTGATGGTCTTGAGGAAAGACTCATTGCGCTCCTTGTTCCAGATCTTGTCGTAGTCGCGCCCCTTGCGGCTCGGGCGGAAGGTCAGAATGATCAGGTTGAGCACCAGCCACCACTTGACCCGGTTTTCCTCGATGACGCGGCGGTCGGAGAGGAATTCCTTGAGATAGCGCCGCATCGACCAGTAATCGGTCGCATCCGGTGTGCCGAGATTGACCAGCAGTACGCCGACCCGGCGCGGCGGTATGCGCGGGTGGTTCGGCGGCAAATGTGAGTTGGCGGCGGTCATGGCTCGCAATCAGCGGGAAATGCGGGCCGCGGTCAAGAGTGCCCTACCCAACCGGTCTTTCGTCGGCAATGACTTTGCCGTCATTAGGCAACGAGCCGGGCGCGACCAGCGTCACCTCGCCGCGCAATTTGGTGACCGACTGCAACGTCGCGGCAACAGCGCCCGCCAGCGCCGCATCGGCCGTCGCCGCTTCGGCCATCAGCGTCATGATATCCTGCTCGGCGGCGCGGCCGACAACGAGACGTAAACGTGCAAGCTCCGGATGGCGGCTTGCCACTTCGGCAACCTGCTTCGGATGGACGAACATGCCCTTGATCTTGGCGGTCTGATCGGCGCGGCCCAGCCATCCGCTGATGCGATGGTTGGTACGCCCACAACCTGACACACGGTCATGAATCGCCGACAGATCGCCGGTGGCGAGCCGGATCATCGGATAATCGGGGTTGAACGAGGTGACGACCACCTCCCCCACCTCGCCATCGGGCACCGGATCGCCGGTGCCGGGCCGGACGATTTCGAGCATGACCTGCTCGTTGACCACCAGGCCGTCCGTTGCCTCGGTCTCGTAGGCGATGACGCCGAGTTCGGCGGTAGCATAGCACTGCAGCACGGCGACGCCGCGCGAACGCAGTTCCTCGCGCAGGGAACCGGGCAGCGCCGCGCCGGACACCAGCCCGCGCTTGATCGAGGACGCGTCCTTGCCGGTCTTCTGCGCGGCATCGAGCAGAATCTTCAGAAAATCGGGCGTGCCGATGTAGGCCGACGGCCTGTAATGCGCGATCGCGTCAAGCTGCTGTTCGGTATTGCCGACGCCGCCGGGAATGACGGCGCAGCCAAGCTTGTGCGCGCCGGATTCGAGAATAAAGCCGCCCGGCGTCAGGTGATAGGCGAACGAGTTGTGCACGATATCGCCGTCGCGCATGCCGGCGGCGAAGCAGGCGCGCGCCGCGCCCCACCAGTCTTCGCCGAAACCCTCGGGCTCGAAGATCGGCCCCGGCGACATCAGCAGCCGCTTCGCCTTGCCCGGCGGTGTGACGTTGAGCCCGCCGAACGGCGGATATTCTTTCTGGAGCGCGGCGAGATCGGATTTGCGCAGCACCGGGAGCCTGGCCAAAGTCTCGCGCGAGGTCACCGACTTCGGATTGACGCCCGCCAAATGCCTGGCCCAGCCCGGCGCTTTCATCGCATGGGCGACGATGCCGTGCAGGATCGCGAACTGCTCGCTGTCGCGCAGCGCCCGGCCGCGGGTTTCGAGATGGTCGTAGTGATCGGGCATTGCTACTCTTCCGCCTTACGCCAGCCACCGCTTGCGGCGGCGATAGTGTTTGCCTTCGCGGAAGCTCTTGCGGCGGCCTTCGGAGACGCCGAGGTAGAATTCCTTGACGTCCTCGTTCTCGGACAGCGCCCTGGCGTCGCCATCCATCACGACGCGGCCGTTTTCGAGAATGTAGCCGTAATTCGCATAGCGCAGCGCCATGTTGGTGTTCTGCTCGGCGAGCAGGAACGACACGCCTTCGCGCGAGTTCAAATCCTTCACGATCTCGAAAATCTCCTCGACGATCTGCGGCGCCAGCCCCATGGACGGCTCGTCGAGCAGGATCATCTTCGGCCGCGACATCAGCGCACGGCCGACCGCGCACATCTGCTGTTCGCCGCCGGATGTATAGCCGGCCATCGAATTCCGGCGCTCATGCAGCCGCGGGAAGTAAGAGTAGACCAGGTCCATATCGCGCCTGATCGCGGCCTTGCCGTCGCGCCGCGTGAAGGCGCCGGTGAGCAAATTCTCTTCGATGGACAGATGGCCGAAGCAATGGCGGCCTTCCATCACCTGGATGCAACCGCGCCGCACCAGTTCGTTGGGCGACAGGTTCTGCACCTCGGCGCCTTCGAACAGAATGGCGCCTTTGGTGACATCGCCGCGTTCGGCATGCAGCAGATTGGAAATCGCCTTCAGCGTCGTCGTCTTGCCGGCGCCGTTGGCCCCCAACAGCGCGACGATCGAGCCCTTCGGCACGTCGAGCGACACGCCCTTGAGCACCAATATGACGTGATCGTAGATCACCTCGATATTGTTGACGGAAAGGATTTTGGTGGACGCTGGCTCGGTCATTTCAGCTTGCATTGCGACGCTCATCCAGGCCCCTGCGCTTCTTCCCAGCCTCCCCTTGTGGAGAGGGTCGCTCACCGAGCTCTGCGAGGTGAGCGGGGTGGGGGTCGAGACTACTCGCACTCACCCCCACCCCGGCTCGCTTCGCTTGCCCACCCTCCCCGCAAGGGGGAGGGTGAAGAAAGTTACGACGCCAAACTACGACGCCAAACTACGATGCCTTGTCGCAAGCCTCGGTGCGCTTCGGCCAACCGGTCGCCTTGTCGACATACTCCTTGGCGGCGGCGGAAAGCAGCGGGCTGACCTTGTCGGACATCGGCTTGATGTCGCCACCGATCTTGGCCCACTTCGATCCATCCCATTCCTGCATGAAGGTGGCGAGGTGGCCGTTGTGATCGGCGCAGGACAACTTGAGCGGGCCGGCGAAGCCGCCGAGGCCGATTTCCTTCAGCCGGGCTTCCGACACGTTGAGCGTCTCGAGGCCGCGACGCATATCCTCACCGGTGATGACCTTTTTGCCGGAGAGCTTCTGCGCATTGCGGATGCCTTCGGCAATGAGCATCGAGTTATAGATGCCGCGGTTGTAGAGCAGCTTGCCGACGTGGCCCTTGTCGGTCTGGGTCAGACCCTTGTCGGTGACGTACTTCTTGATGTCCTGCACCGCCGGGAAGCTGTCGCCGGTCGCATGCCAGTTCAGCGACTTGAAGCCCTTCGACGCCGGGCCACCGGCAGCGGCGTCATCCTCGCTCGCCCACCAGATGGAGATGAACTTGTCCATCGGGTAGTTGATCTTGACGGCTTCCTTGACGGCAGTCGGCTGCAGCGCGCCCCAGCCGTACATCATCATGAAGTCGGGCTTGTCGCGGCGGACATTGAGCCACTGCGACGACTGGTTCTGCATTTCGGTGGCGGCGACCGGATAGAGCTTCAGCGTGAAGCCGTAATCCTTGGCCAGTTGCTCGAACAGCGGGATCGGCTCCTTGCCGAAGCCGGCGTCGAGATAGATGAAGCCGAGCGTCTTGCCCTTGAGCTTGTCGAGGCCGCCTGCCTTGCTGCCGATATAGGACAGGATCATCGAAGCGCCGTCCCAATAGGTTGCCGGCGGATTGAAGATCCAGGGGAACGTGTCGCCGATCGCCGATGCCGACAGACCGTAGGCCATCGACAGCACCGGAACCTTGTCGACCGCGGCGCGCGGGATGAGCGGCAGCGTGATGCCGGTCGACCACGGGTTGATCACGACCGGCTTCTTGTTCTTCGTCGCCTCGTAGCACTCGAGGCCTTTCTTGGTGTCGTAGCCGGTCTCGCATTCCTCGATGGCAAGCTTGACACCGCCGATGCCGCCGTCGCGCTGATTGAGCATCTCGAGATAGTCGTGCATGCCCTCGGCGATATAGATGCCGGAACCCGAGAACGGACCGGTGCGATAGGTAAACAGCGGCACGTAGATCGACTCCTGCGCCGCGGCCGGCAGAGCCGTGGCGACCGTCGCCGCCACGAGCGCACCGGCAATCATCGATGTTTTAAAGTTGACTGGAAAGTTCATGGGCTTCTCCCTCTGGTTATCACGCCGTTTGCGGCGTGCCCCGCTCGGTGGCGGGATTTTGGTTCTTAGTCTGCACTCTCAATACGGGAATGGCCAGACCCTCAGTTTCTGCTTGCCGATCTGCCAGAGGCGGGCGAGGCCGGCCGGCTCGATGATCAGAAACAGCACGATAAGCCCGCCGACGGTCATAAAGGTCACGTGCTCGACGGTCGCCGGCGCGATCTGGAGGCCGAAGAGGCTGACGAAGCTCTTGATGATGATCGGCATGCCGTAGATCAACGCCGCGCCGAAGAACGAGCCGACCAGGCTGCCGAGGCCGCCGATAATCACCATGAACAGGATGAAGAACGACTGGTCGATTCCGAACACCGCTGGCTCGGCGCTGCCGTACCAGAGGAACACCATCAACGCGCCGGCGACGCCGCAGTAATAGGACGACACCGCAAAGGCGAGCAGTTTGGCGCGATAAAGACGAATGCCGATCAGTTCCGCCGCCAGGTCCATGTCGCGCACCGCCATCCAGCTGCGGCCGATGCGGCCATGCACCAGATTGGATGCGATCAGCGTCAGGAAGGCGACCACCGACAGCACGACAAGGTAGCGCACCTCCGGCTGCGCCGTCGGCCCCGTCACCGGAATGCCGAACAAAGTACGCATCGGCACCTCGATGGCGCCCGACGTATTGTCGTTGACGAGCCACGGAATGCGGACGAAGGCCCAGTCGAGAAAAAACTGCGCCGACAGCGTGGCGACCGCGAGATAGAAACCCTTGATGCGCAGCGACGGCAGACCGAACAGGATGCCGATGCCGCTGGCGAAGAAGCCCGACACCAGAATCCAGACGATGATGTTCACGTCCGGGAAAATCGTGGTGAGCTTGTAGCAGGCGAAAGCCCCTACCCCCATGAAGCCGCCGGTGCCGAGCGACAGCAGCCCGGTATAGCCGGTGAGGATGTTCAGCCCGATCGCCGCGAGCGAGAACACGAGCAGCGGCACCATGATGGCGCTGATGAAGAATTCGGAGCCGAACAGCGGCACGCCGATGAAAGCGATGGCGAGAATGACGGCAAGGCCTATCCGATCCTGGCGGATCGGGAAGATCGCCTGGTCGTCAACGTAGCTGGTCTTGAACTGGCCGGCCTCGCGGTAGAACATGTGAACCCTTTAGAGGTGAATAGTGAGTAGCGAATAGCGAATAGCAAGAAGGGCGCTCTTTCTATTCGCTATTCGCTATTCGCTACTCACCATTTTCAAATCCGCTCGATGATCTTTTCGCCGAACAGGCCCTGCGGCCGGAACAGCAGGAATAGCAGCGCAATGACGTAAGCGAGCCAGCTCTCGATGCCGGAACCGAGCAGCGGGCCCCAGTAGAACTCGCCGAGCTTCTCGCCGATGCCGATGATGAGGCCGCCGACGATGGCGCCGGGGATCGAGGTGAAGCCGCCGAGGATCAGAACCGGCAGCGCCTTGAACGAAATGATCTGCAGCGAGAACGAGACTTCCGAACGCGCGCCCCACATGATGCCGGTGGCGAGCGCGACGACGCCGGCCGCGAACCACACCACGACCCAGATCTGCTCGAGCGAAATGCCGACCGACAGCGCCGCCTTGTGGCTGTCGGCGACCGCGCGCAAGGCGCGGCCGATGCGCGTGCGCTGGAAGAAGAAGCTCAATCCGGCGACCATCACCGACACGATCAACACCGCGGCGATGTCGATCTTCTGCAGGCTGACGAAGCCGCCCGCCATCTTGAAGTCGATGGCGCCGCTCGGCAGGCTCAACTCGCCGGCGATCATGCGCTTCGGATTGCCGCCGAAGACGAATTCACCGAAGCCGATCAGAAAGTAAGTGAGGCCGAACGTCGCCATGAACAGGATGATGTCGGGCTGGTTGACCAGAGGCCGCAGCATCACGCGCTCCACCGCCACGGCGAGGCCGAACATCACCGCGAGCGAGACCGCGAGCGCGAGATAGGCCGCCGTCACACCCGCCGGCACGCCCCACTTCGTCAGCAGGTCGTAGATGCCGACCAGAGTGAGCGCGGCGAACACCACCATGATGCCCTGGGCGAAGTTGAACACGCCGGAGGCCTTGAAGATCAGCACGAAGCCGAGCGCGATCAGCGCATAGAGCATGCCGCCGACCAGCCCCTCCCACAACGTCTGCACCAGCAGGTCCGGCGCCTGCGCCATCTGCATGAAGGGATCGACGAAGATGCTGTAGAGGACGTTCATGGCTACTCGCCTCCCCCTTGCGGGAAGAGGGTTGGGGTGAGGCTCGTTGCTGCGCAAGAATGCATCGCCATTGCCGCCACCCGGCGCGTTGACGCGCGCCATACTCCCCACAATGGGGAGGGTAAGGAAACAAGACGGGCCGAGCTTGTCTTTCTCACATCACCCTCAATGCGCCACGCCGAAATAAGCGTCGATCACCGCCGGATTGCGCTTGACCTCGTCCGGCGTGCCGTCGGCGATCTTGATGCCGTGGTCGAGCACGACGACCCGGTCCGACAGATCCATGACCACGCCCATGTCGTGCTCGATCAGCGCGATGGTGGTGCCGAAGTGGTCGTTGACGTCGAGAATGAAGCGCGACATGTCTTCCTTCTCCTCGAGATTCATGCCGGCCATCGGCTCGTCGAGCAGCAGAAGCTCCGGCTCCATGGCGAGCGCGCGGCCGAGTTCGACGCGCTTCTGCAGGCCGTAAGGCAGGCGGCCGACCGGCGTGCGGCGGATTTCCTGGATCTTGAGAAAGTCGATGATCTCCTCGACGACGCGGCGATGCTCGATCTCCTCGCGCATGGCGGGGCCATAGCGCAGCAGCTGCCAGAAGAAATTGACCTTCATCTTCAGCGTGCGCCCGGCCATGATGTTGTCGAGCGCCGACATGCCGCGGAACAGCGCCACGTTCTGGAAGGTGCGCGCGATGCCGCCATCCGCCGCGTCGTGCGGCCGCATCTTGCTGCGCGTCTTGCCCTTGAAATGGATGCGGCCCTGCTGCGGCTGATAAAAGCCGTTGATGACGTTGAGCATCGAGGTCTTGCCGGCGCCGTTCGGACCGATGATGGCGCGGATCTCGCCCTTGCGGATATCGAACGACACGCCGTTGATCGCCTTGACGCCGCCGAACGCCAGCGACACGTCCTCGACCGAAAGCAGCACCTCGCCGGCGCGCGTCTGCGGCGTATCGTCGGGCGCCCTCATGAAACCGGCCTTTCGAGGGTCATGCCGCCTTCCCCATCGTCGCCGGCACCGGCTCGGTCTTCACGCCGCGGATTTTGACGCGCGCGCTCAGCACGCCCTTGCGGCCGTCCTCGAACGTCACCTCGGTCGAGATATCCGCCTCATGCGAGCCGTCATAGAGCGCCGTGATCAGCGGCGCGTAGCGCTCGGCGACGAAGCCGCGGCGGACCTTCTGCGTGCGCGTCACCTCGCCATCGTCGGCGTCGAGCTCCTTGTGCAGGATGAGGAAGCGCCTGACCTGCGCGCCGGCCATCATCTTGTCGGCGGCCAGCGCCTTGTTCACCTCGGCGACGTTCTTCTCCAGCATGTCGTAAACCAGAGGATGGCCGGCCAGTTCCTGATAGGACGCGTAAGAGACATTATTGCGCTCGGCCCATGAGCCGACCGCGGTGAGATCGATGTTCAGCATCACCGTGACGAAGCCGCGGCCGTCGCCATAGGCCACCGCCTCGCGGATATTGGGGAAGAACTTCAGCTTGTTCTCGATGTATTTCGGCGCGAACAGCGTGCCGTTCGTGAGCTTGCCGACATCCTTGGCGCGATCGATGATCTTGAGCTGGCCGGTCTTGTCGTCGAAATAGCCGGCGTCGCCGGTCTTGACGTAGCCGTCGGGCGTCAGCGCCTCGGCGGTCTTGGCCTCATCCTTGAAGTAGCCGGTGAACATGCCGGGCGACTTGAACAGCACCTCGCCGTTGTCGTCGATGCGGATATCGACATGCGGCGCCGCCGGCCCGACCGTGTCGGAATAGATCGCGCCATCGGGCTGGCAGGTGACGTAGAGGAAGGCTTCGGTCTGGCCGTAGAGCTGCTTCAGGTTGAGCCCGATCGAGCGGTAGAAGGCGAACAGGTCGGGGCCGATGGCCTCGCCGGCGGTGTAGGCGGTGCGCACGCGCGTGAAGCCGAGCACGTTCTTGAGCGGCCCGTATACCAGCAGGTTGCCGATCCAGTAGAGCACGCGGCCCTTGAGCGGCACGCTCTCGCCGTTGAGAATGCGCTCGCCGTAGCGGCGCGCGACGCCGATGAAGTAGTGGAACAGCTTGCGCTTGATGGCGCTGGCGTCTTCCATGCGGATCATGACGCGGGTGAGCAGCGCTTCCAGCGTGCGCGGCGGCGCGAAATAGAAGCTCGGGCCGATCTCGCGCAGGTCCGCCATCGCGGTGTCGGCATTTTCCGGGCAGGCCATGCAGAAGCCGGCGACCATGCCCTGGGCGAAATTGAGATAATGGTCGCCGACCCAGGCCAGCGGCAGATAGGCCAGCGCCACATCGAACTCGTTGAGATGGTCGAAGCCGACCGTGTCGGTCGCCGCCGCGATCGAGCGCTCGCCCGACAGCACCACGCCCTTCGAGGTGCCGGTGGTGCCCGAGGTGTAGAGAATGATCGACGGATCGGAGCCCTGGGTGGCGGCGATTTCGCTGTCGAGCCACGCGCCCAGCCTGGCGTCGTCGAGAAATGCCTGACGGCCGTCGGCGATCAAATCGTCCATGGCGCGCAGGCGGGTATGGTCGTAATCGCGCAGGCCGCGCGGCTCGTCGTAGAACATCCATTCGAGGTGCGGCAGCCGGTCCTGCACCGACTGGATCTTGTCGATCTGCTCCTGATCCTCGACCGCGGCGAACCGCGCATCGGCATGCTTGAGCACGTAGGCGATTTCGTCGGCCACCGCATCGGCATAGACCGGCACCGGGATGGCCCCGAGCGTCTGCGCCGCCAGGATCGACCAATAGAGCTTCGGCCGGTTGGCGCCGACAATGGCGATGGTCTCGCCGCGCTTGAGGCCAAGCCGCGACAGGCCCATCGCATAGGCGCGGACGATGTCGAGCGTCTCCGCCCACGTCCAGCTTTGCCAGATGCCGAGGTCCTTGTGCCGCATGGCCGGCCGCGCCGCGAAGTCCCGGGCATTGCGGACGAGCAGCTTCGGAAACGTATCCCCGCGCGCGGCGGCATGAGACGCCACAGACAATCCTCCCCAAGGCCGCGTGTGTCACGCCGGCCGCGTTTCCCCTCGCCGCCCTTTAGAGAGCGGTCTTGATATCGGTCGATATGAGAACACCGCCCGGTGCCGGTCAAGCCTCAGACCGTCCGGTATTTGGCTGCGCCAGGCCATTAACCTGTTCCGCAACCTCGCGAAGTTGTCCTGGTTCGACTCCAGATTCGCCGTGCAGTGTGAAGCGAAATGCCCGCGCCGCAACCGGGCTCTTGACAGACAAGACCGGGACTTGTTGGCTATGTGCGCCGGGATATCGCTATTTTCCCGCGCCGCACAATTCTCCTTGCACACTCACGCGCCGTAGCGAGCCAAGCGTTCGGTGTCGAGCACCGTAATGCCGCCGTGCTCGATGCGCAGCAGGCCTTTCTTTTCGAGGATCTGCAGGCACTTGTTCGCCATCTGACGCGACAGGCCCGACAGGAGGCCGACTTCCTCCTGCGAGATTTCGAGATGCGGGACGGGATCGCGATACAAAACCGGGTTGAACAGCCACGCGATGCTGCGCGCCAGCCGCGCCGGCGCATCGAGACTGCGGTCGTATTCGACAAAGGCGATGAACTGGCCGAGGCGCTCGTTGAGCTGGCGCACCAGGAAACGGTTGAAGCCGACGCTGTTCTCGAACAGCCACAGGAAAGTGGCGCGCTCCATCAGGGCCAGGCGCGTATCGCGCAGCACGACGAGGTCGTACTGACGCAGCTCATTCTTGAGAACGGTGCCTTCGCCGAACCAGCCGCCGGTGCGCATGCCGGCCAGCGTTACCGCTTTACCGGAGCGTGAAATCGCGGCGATCTTCAGGAGCCCTTCGGAAACGCCGGTCCAGGCGTCGAAGCGATCGCCGCGATGAAAAACGTAAGCGCCTTTGGCGTACGACTTCTCGACGATGCCACGGCGCGCGCGCTCGAACTCCTGTTCGGGCAGCTCATGCGACCAAAAGGCCACGCGCCGCAATTGATCGCCTGAGATCACGAAGCTTTATCCTTCAGCCGACGGCGTTCCGTTCAATCGACGTCAGTATGACCGCGATGGCAACGGCAACCAAGCGACTCACGCCGTCCTGCGTGAACCTGCGGCAAAACTACTCCGCGGCTTTCATGAAAGCCGACGCGCCGGAGCGGAATTGCTCCCACAGGCTCTTTTCTTCGGCCTGCGCGATCTTGAGATGGCGCGCCTTCACCGGACCATAGCCGCGAATCTTTTCCGGGATCGAGGCGATCGCCACGGCCGACGGATAATTCGCCGGCGTCAGATCGGCGGCGAGACTGTCGAGCTTATCCAGGTACTCCGTCACCAACTTGCGCTCGGTCTTGCGCTCGTCGGAGTAGCCGAACGGATCGAGCGGCGTACCGCGCAGCACCTTGAACTTCGCCAGCACGCCGAACGCCTTCAGCATCCACGGGCCGAACGACATCTTCTTCGGCTCGCCGGTCGAAGGATCGATCTTGGCGAGCATCGGC
This sequence comes from Pseudolabrys sp., assembly GCA_041662425.1. Lineage (GTDB taxonomy): Bacteria > Pseudomonadota > Alphaproteobacteria > Rhizobiales > Xanthobacteraceae > Pseudolabrys. The sequence continues at coordinate 15,537 of JBAZSM010000050.1, read as the reverse complement.
GGTGCGAGGTGAAATTCAAAGCGCAGGTCGCCGGGCGCGAACTGGCCCTTCACGCGTTCGATGAAGCCGGTGTCGGTATAGAGCCGCGCGACTTCGTATTCGTCCTTGTAGGCCATCAGCTTGAACAGATAGCGCGCCACGGCTTCCGACAGCGCGCTCTGGCCCGGGGCCTTTTCGGCCTCGGCGGCGACGACCTTGTCGACCGCCGCGCGATAGCGACGCGCATAGCGCGCGCTCTGATAGGCGGTGAGGAAAGCGACGCGGCGATCCACCGTCTCGCCGAAGCTCTGCGACAGCTTGAGCGAGTCGTTGTCTTCCTCCGGCGGCGGCGAGATCAGGCTTTCGATCGCGGCCGGATCGACCGCGGCGCGGCGGCCATAACGGAACGCGGCGATGTTCATCTTCACCGCCTCGCCGTTCATCTCGATCGCCTTCTCGACCGCTTCGGGCGACAATGGCAGCGCGCCGTTCTGATAGGCATAGCCGAGCATGAACATGTTGGCGCCGATCGAATTGCCGAGCAGCGCGGTCGCCAGACGCGAAGCGTCGATGAAGTGGCTGTTGTCGCGGCCGGCGGCGCCCACGATGGCGCGCTTGAGACGCTCGGTCGGCAACGAGAAATCGGCGTTGCGGGTGAAATCGCCCGGCAGGAATTCGGCGGTGTTGACGATCATGCGGGTATTGCCCGGCTTGATCGCGCCCAGGACCTTCTTGTTGCCGACGACGACGATGTCGCCGCCCAGCACGAGGTCGGCGGCCGAGGCGGCGACGCGGATGGCGTGAATATCGTCCGGGTTATTGGCGATACGGATATGGCTGTAGACCGCGCCGCCCTTCTGCGCGAGGCCGGCCATGTCGATGATGCCGACGCCCTTGCCTTCGAGATGCGCCGCCATGCCGATGATGGCGCCGATGGTGACGATGCCGGTGCCGCCGACGCCGGTGACGATGATGCCGTAGGGGTGATTGATCAGCGGCATGCTCGGTGACGGCAGAGCCGGCCAGCCGGCCGGTTCGGCGATCGAGTCGGCCTTCTTCGGCTTGGCGCCATGGACCGTGACGAAGGACGGGCAGAAGCCCTTCACGCAGGAGAAGTCCTTGTTGCAGCTCGACTGATCGATGGTGCGCTTGCGGCCCCATTCGGTCGCCAGCGGCTGCACCGAGACGCAATTCGATTTCACGCCGCAATCGCCGCAGCCTTCGCAGACCAGATCGTTGATGACGACGCGCTTGTCCGGATCCGGAAACGTGCCGCGCTTGCGGCGGCGGCGTTTCTCGGCGGCGCAGGTCTGGTCATAGATCAGCACCGTGACGCCCGGCACCTCGGCGAGCTGCCGCTGAAGAATGTCGAGTTCATCGCGATGATGCAGCGTCAGGCCCTTCGGCCAGTCGGTGTCCTTCGGGTATTTCCACGGCTCGTCGGAGATGACGACCACGCGCTTGGCGCCTTCGGCGGCGACCTGCGCCGCGATCTGCGGCACGGTGAGCCCGCCTTCGTGGTGCTGGCCGCCGGTCATGGCGACCGCGTCATTGTAGAGAATCTTGTAGGTCATGGACACGCCGGACGCGATCGCGGCGCGGATGGCGAGATAGCCCGAATGATTATAGGTGCCGTCGCCCAGATTCTGGAAAACGTGATCGCGCTTCGAGAACGGCGCCTCGCCGATCCAGTTGGCGCCCTCGCCGCCCATCTGCGTGAAGCCGAGCGTCTTGCGGTCCATCCACTGCGCCATGTAATGGCAGCCGATGCCGGCATAGGCGCGCGAGCCTTCCGGCACGCGGGTCGATGAATTGTGCGGGCAGCCCGAGCAGAAATACGGAATGCGCAGCGCGACGTCGGTGGTCTCGGCGAGTTTGCCCTGCGCGGCCTTGAGGCGCGACACCGCGGCGGAGAGTTCTTCGTTGGCGCCGTACTTCATAAGGCGCTCGCCGATGACGATGGCAATATCGTTGGCGTCGAGCGCGCCCTTGACCGGGAACAGCCAGTTGCCGAATTCGTCCTTCTTGCCGATGCAGACCGGCTGGTTGACCGTGCAGTAAAGCTCTTCGCGCACCTGCACTTCGATCAGCGAACGCTTTTCCTCGACGACGATGATGAGTTCGAGGCCATTGGCGAAATCGACCAGTTCCTCGCGCGGGATCGGCCACGGGCAGCCGATCTTGAACAGGCGGATGCCGAGGTCGTTGCACTTGATTTCGTCGAGGCCGAGCTCGTCGAGGCCCTGACGCACATCGAGATAGGATTTACCGGTGGTGATGATGCCGACCTTGGGCGCGCGTCCGCCCGAGGTGATCATCTTGTTGATCTTGTTGGCGCGCACGAAGGCCAGCATGGCGTCCCGCTTGTAGTCGTGCAGACGGGCTTCCTGCCCGAGCACGGTATCGACCAGGCGAATGTTGAGCCCGCCTTCCGGCATCGCGAAATCGGTCGGCGTGATGATCTGCAGGCGATCGAGACTGCCATCGACGACACCGGTCGACTCAACCGTCTCGTGCATACATTTGAGCGCGGTCCAGGCGCCGGTGTAGCGCGACATCGCCCAGCCGAGCTGGGCATAGTCGATGATCTCCTGCACCCCGGCCGGGTTGAGGATCGGGATCATCACATCGACGAAATGGAATTCGGACTGGTGCGCGGTGGTCGAGGATTCGGCGGTATGGTCATCGCCCATCAGCGCGAGCACGCCACCATGCGTCGACGAGCCGGCAAGATTGGCGTGGCGGAAGACGTCGCCGGAGCGATCGACGCCCGGGCCCTTGCCGTACCACAGGCCGAACACGCCATCGAACTTGCCCTCGCCGCGCAATTCCGCCTGCTGGGTGCCCCAGAGCGCGGTGGCGGCGAGTTCTTCGTTGAGGCCGGGCTGGAATTTGACGTCGGCGGCGGCGAGCTGACGCCCGGCGCGGATGAATTGCTGGTCGAGGCCCCCGAGGGGCGAACCGCGATAGCCGGTCAGGAAGCCCGCAGTGCTCAGGCCGGCGCGGCGATCACGCTCCTTCTGCATCAGAATGGCGCGGATCAGGGCGTGATAGCCGGTCACCAGGACATGGGTCTGGTTCAGGTCGTATTTGTCGTCGAGGCTGACCGGTCGGAGCGTCATCAGAAAGCCTCCCGCCGGGCATCACGCCCGCGCCACGTTATGACTGGCTCGAATAGGATACCGGCGCCAAGCGACATTCATATAGGCACCTGATGCCATAGGCAAAACCGGCCTCATTAGAAAAAGCCTACACCCCCGAACCGGGCGGTCAATTTCGTTTCCGGCATGGGGGATAGAAGGAAATTTCCGGCGATCCCGCCGCCGCGCAGCTTTAGGGCGGCATCGGGGCCCGCTCAGGGGCGCTTCAGGCCGATCTTGGCCGGACCAGCCAGACGCCGAACAGGATGAGCAGCGCGACCGCCATCGGTCCGAGGGCAAGCCAGCTCGGGCCGGCGGCCACCGCCGCGGTCGCCGCCCAGGTGATCGACGAGAAGGCCTCGGCAAACGTGGCAATGCGCGAGGAGGTCTGCCGGCGGCGGAACTGGCTGCGGCGGGCCTGCACGCGGAAGCAGATCTGGATGAAGGTCGCGGCCGCCGACGAGGCCAGAATACCCAGCGCCATGACGATGGCGGCATAGACCGAATTGAAGGCCAGCACCGCGGCCAGCGGCGCGAACACCAGCGCGATCATGCCGAGCACCGCCTCGACCTTGGCCCACAGGACGCGCGAGGGCGCAACCGGCGCGGTGGCCACCAGATCGGGCGCGTCTTCGCCCGAGATCGACAGCCAGGCCAGACCGCCCGCCAATTGGCCCGCCGCCATGACGACCACCGGGCTGAGCACGATGTAGTCGTCAGTGCCGTTGCGGAAGGTGACGTAAAGCAGGAGCGCCGGCGGCAGCAGATAGAGGATCTGCATCAAGGTCTGCGAGATCAGCCACGGATCGCGCAGCAGCAGCGTCCATTCCTTCTGCCGCAGCACGCGGCCAGGCGAACGGCGGCGGAAGGCGAGCGAACGCCGGCGCTGGCGCACCGACGCGGCCGAGACACCGGCCGCCGCCAGCGAATGCTCGCCGAAGCGCGCCGAGAACAGGACAATCGCGCCGCCGAGCAGCACCGCGCTGCCGACCACGACGGCGGCGAGCGCCGGCATGTCGCCGAGCATGGCGCGCGCCGGCCACCACACCAGGCTATCGAGCCCCGGCACGCGGGCCTGCAGCCATTCCGAATGCAGCGCCGCCATGCGCGACAATGTGCCGCCGGAGAAGATCGCCATGATCTGCAGGCCGATGACGAAACCGGCGCCGATCACCGCGGCGACGATCTGCGCGATCAGCCTCGTGCGCCGCGCGCCGATCACCCGGAACAGGCCGATGGTCAGCGCCAGCGCGAACGCGGTCGCGATCGCGCCCATCGCCGCCACGACACCGAATGCGGCGAGCCAGTGCGCGCCACCCCGCCACGCCAGCACATCGACAAACGGCGCGGCCAGCAGCACGGCGATCGTCACCGCGCCGAAGGCGATACGCGCCATGCGCACGGCGAACACTTTGCGCGCCGACACCGGCGAGGTGAGGATCAGGTCGAGATCGGAACGCGTGTAAAACACGCGCGTCACCGACTCCATCGCCGGCGACAGCAGCAGCGCCCATGACAGCAGCAACGTGCTGGTCATGGCCAGCAAGGCCACCGGATTCGAGCCGATGCTGACATCGGCATAGCCCTTCACCAGCCAGTTGGCGAAGACGTGCATGAAGATGGTGAAGACAATCAGCGCGACGATGGCGTTGCGTTTGCGCGAGCGGCCGCCCGCCGTCATCAGCGAAACCCAGTCGCGCCAGCCGAGCCGCAATTCGTGACCGGCGAGCCACGCAAGCGATGCGGGCTGGCTCACGTTATTTCTCCGTCATTCCGGGGCGCGCGCAGCGCCAACCCGGAATCCAGGTGGAAATTCGGAATAGGGTACCGAATTCCGGATCGGCGCTGTCGCGGCGTCCGCAATGACGAAGAAGCATGGCGGGTTACCTTCACGCCGCGGCCGCCTCGTTGCCGACCAGCGCCAGGAAAGTATCTTCGAGGCTGACCGCCGTCGCGCCGGTCTTCATGCGCAATTCGTCGAGCGTGCCTTCGGCGATCAGGCGGCCCGAGGCGATGACGCCGATGCGGTCGGCCATGCGCTCCGCGACTTCGAGGATGTGCGTCGTCATGATGACGGTGCCGCCTTTGGCGACGCGCTCGCGCAGCACGTTCTTGACGAGCCGCGCCGAACCGGCATCGAGACCGGTGAGCGGCTCGTCGAGAATGATCAGCTTCGGATCGTGCACCAGCGCGCCGGCCAGCGCGACCTTCTGGCGCATGCCTTTGGAGAAGCCTTCGCAGCGCTCATGCGCCTGCGCTTCAAGGCCGAGCCACGACAGCAGTTCGGTCGCATGCGCCTGCGCCGTTCCGGCATCGATGCGCCAGAGACCGGCGACGAATTCGAGATATTCGTAAGGCGTGAGCTTGTCGTAGATCATCGGCTCGTCCGACAGCCAGGCGGTGATCTGCTTGGCGTCCTCGGGGCGCGCGATGGCGTCGATGCCGTCGATGTCGATCGAGCCGGCGTCCGGGCTCAGGAGCCCGGCGACCATGCGCAACGTCGTGGTCTTGCCGGCGCCGTTGGGTCCCAGCAGGCAATAGAATTCGCCGCCATAGATGGTGAGGTCGAGGCCGTCGACCGCCGGACGGTCGAATTTCTTGCGCAGCCCGCGGATGGCGAGCGAAACCGGTCGAGACGCGTGCATGAGTTCCGCCATTCCAGGAGACGCGATCTTGTTGTTTACGGACGAACCGTTGCAGCGGCGTAAAGGACATCGGAGCGAAAGGCGATTCAGGGTTGATAAGTCGTTAGCCATTCCGCAGCGCCGCCAGCGCTTCGTCTAGCGGAGTTTGCCGGCGGTATGCAGGATATAGGACAGCACCTCGGCGACCGCGCGGTACAGCTTCTCCGGGATTTCCTGATCGAGCGGCAGCTTTGCCAGCGCGGCGGCGAGTTGCGGGTTCTCCACCAGCGGCACGCCATGATGCCGCGCGATCTCCACGATGCGCTCGGCCATCTCGCCCTGGCCGATGCCGGTGACGCGCGGCGCCGCGACCTTGTCGTATTCAAGGGCGACCGCGAGCGGGCGTTCCGGCGGCGGGTCGTTGCTCATGATGCGCGGTTCAGGAACTGGCCCTGCGGCGCCGCGACCTTCGGCGCCTCGTGGCTCAGGCAATGCAGGTCGCCGGGCTCGAGCTGGGCCTGCGTCAATCCGGTTTTCAGCGCGGCGAGGTTTTCCTTGAGCGCGTCGGCGCTGGCGGGCTTGTCGGCCACCAAGGTGACGCTGGTCTTGTCGCCGATTTGCGACACCCGCGCGCGCACCGCGCCGATGGGTTCGATATCGACGGCAAAGCGAACGCTCCAGACCGGCACCTCGCGTTCGCGGCGCGGCGCCTCGCGCTCGATCTGGATCTGCACGATCGTGGTGCCTTGCGGCGTCGCCAGCGGAATATCGAGCACCAGACGCTGGGTGTGATCGTCCGGCGGATGCGACGGCTGCTGCGAGGCTGGCAGCGACGCGATCTGCAGCATGACGTGACGCGCGATCGCCGCGTCGGTTTCCGACAGCACCTTCAACCCCGCCTGCCGCAACCCGGTATCGACGATCGAGGCCGGCACCGGCGGCTGCGCCACCGGCAGCGAGCCGCGAAACGGCGGCAGCGGCGGCGCGGCGTGCAGGTCCGCGCTGGCGCCATCGACGCCGAGCCAGCCCTGCAGCGAGGCGCGCAAAGCCTGCAACGCGGATTTGATATTGGTATCGGGCGCGAGGCCGTTCGCCAGCACCGCCTCGAGAAACAGGCCCGAGCGGCTGATGGCCTTTTGCAGCGTCGCGCCGTCGAGCGCACTTTCCGGCAGCCGGAGATCGAGCAAGGCCTGCGCCGCGTTGCGAACGGCAGCCGGAACATCGGGCCGCGCCACCAGCGCCTCGAGGTCGGCGAACAAGGGCGCGAGGCCATTTTGCCGCGCGGCCGCGACCTCGAGCGCGTCGGCCAGCGCGGCGATCAACGGGTCGGCAGGCGGAACAACGAGCGGATTGTTGGAAACAGCTCCCGCCAGCGCGGTCGCCGCCGCGCCGTGTCCGCCGTTATTACCGACAATAGCGGCCGGCTCCGGGCGCGCCCCGGATGGCGGATAAGCAAAGCCGGGCTGCACGGGCGGTACGGTCGACATCGCGTGACCCCATGATTCGGCAGTGTTTGTAATCTAGCTGAAATCCGCCCCGGCGACCGGCGGCGCCCGGGATAATCCCCGCTTTCCGCCGCTTCTAGCGCGCGTTCCGCCGGCCCTCGCCCGGGCCCCACTGCCAGAAGTCCTGGCCTTCCTGGCGCATGAATTTGGCGAGCACCATCATGTGCACTTCCGAGGCGCCGTCGACCAGTTTGGCCGAGCGCGCGTAGCGATAGATCCACTCGACGACGGTATCCTTGGAATAGCCGCGCGCGCCCTGCAACTGGATCGCGACATCGGCGGCCTGATGCAGCGCATTGGCGACATGGACCTTGGCCATCGACACCTCTTTACGCGCGCGGCCGCCCTGATCGAGCATCCAGGCCGCATGCATGGTGAGGAGGCGCGCGATCTGGATCTGCTGTGCGACTTCGCCCAGTTTGATCTGCACGCTTTCACGATCGGCCAGCTTGAGGCCGAAGCCCTCACGGTTCGCGACATAGTCCTGCGCGATCTCGACACAGCGCTTGGCCCAGCCGGTCCAGCGCATGCAATGCGTCAGCCGCGCGGGACCGAGCCGCACCTGCATCAGGCGCAGGCCCTCGCCTTCGCCGAGCAGCACGTTCTCTTCCGGGATTTCGAGGCCGTCGAATTCGAGTTCGCAATGGCCGCCATGCTCTTCGGGGCCCATGATCCCGATGCGGCGCACGATGCGCCAGCCCGGCTGATCCTTGTGATAGAGAAACGCGGTGAGGCCTTTGCGCGCGTCGTCCGAGGTGCGTGCCATCAGGATGAAATGCGAGGCGCCGACGGCGCCGGTGATGAACCACTTGCGGCCGTGGATGACATATTTGCCGCCCTTCTTCTCGGCGCGGGTGCGGATCATGGTTGGATCGGAACCGCCGCCGGGCGCCGGTTCGGTCATCGCGAAAGCCGAGCGCACCTTGCCGGCGACGATGGGCGCCAGCCATTTATCCTTCTGCGCCTGCGTGCCGACAAGGCGCAGCATGTTCATGTTGCCGTCGTCCGGCGCCATGCAGTTGATGGCGAGCGGGCCGAACAGCGAACGTGCGGCCTCCTCGTAGATCGCGGCCCAGGCGACCATCGGCAATTCCATGCCGCCATATTCCTTGGGCGACTGCGGCGCCCAAAGCCCAAGCGCGCGCGCTTTGGCGCGCACCGGCTCGAGCCGCTCATGCGGAATGTTCTCGTGCTCGGCAAAATTCGCCGGATCCTTCTCCAGCGGCAGGACATCCTTGTCGATGAAGGCGCGCACCTTGAGGCGCAGCTCTTCGTGTTCGGGAGACAGAGAGAAGTCCATTGGCGTTTCCTCCTTATCCCTCCCCGTCTTCGGGGAGGGTGGCTCCGAACAAAGTGAGGAGCCGGGTGGGGTTTTAACATCAGGCGAGAAAAGTCCCCACCCGACCGGCCATAGCGCGTCGAAGACGCGCGTAAACGCGCTTACGGCCGGCCACCCTCCCCCTTCGGGAGAGGGATCAGGAATCACCCCTTCAACTGCACCACCTGCCCGCCATCGACCACGATGGTCGCGCCGGTCATGAAGCGCCCCGCTTCCGACGCCAGCAGCAGCAGCGCGCCGTCGAGATCGCCGGGCTCGCCGAAACGGCCCATCGGAATGTCGCGCTTCATTGCGATGCCTGCCTCGCTGTTGAGGTAAGTGTCATTGATCTCGGTCACAAACCAGCCCGGCGCGATGGCGTTGACGCGCACGCCCTTGAAGGCGAGTTCGATGGCGAGCGCCTGCGTCGCCTGCACCACGGCGGCCTTCGCCACGGCATAGGCCGCCGTACCCTTCGACACGCCGAAGCCGAGCACCGACGCGATGTTGATAATCGAGCCCTGTTGGCCGGCGGCGATCATGCGGCGCGCGGCTTCCTGCGCGGTGTAAAACACCGCATCGAGATCGACCGAGAGCACGCGCCGCCATTCGTCGGCGTCGACGTCGATGGCGCGCAGCGGCTTCTGCGCCACGCCCGCATTGTTGACGAGGATGGTCACGGTGCCGAAGGCTTTCTCCGCCGCGTCGAAGGCGGCGCGCATCGCCGCGCTGTCGGTGACATCGGCTTCGATGGCGATGGCGCGGCCGTCGGATTTTTGCAAGTCGGCCTTGAAGCTTTCGAGCCTGTCCGCGCGGCGCGCGACCAGCGCCACGGCCGCGCCATTGCCGGCGAGCGCTCTGGCAAATTGCTGGCCCAGCCCCGACGAGGCGCCGGTGACCAACGCGACGCGGCCGGTGAGATTGAAGAGTTCTGACGCTTTCATAAGTGTTCCAGCTTTTCCTCCGTCATGCCCGGCTTCATGCCGGGCATCCACGTCTTTCTTGCAGTTTCCAAGACGTGGATGGCCGGGACAAGCCCGGCCATGACGATTTATTGGTAAAACGCGTGCGGCAGCGCGGTGGCAAGTCCCGGCCAGACCCACAGCAGCAGCAGCGCGAATAACTGGATCAGCACGAAGGGAATGATGCCGACATAGATGTGCCGCGTCGTGATCTGCGGCGGCGCGACACCGCGCAGATAGAACAATGTGGGCCCGAGCGGCGGGTGCATGTAGGAGGTCTGCAAATTCAACGCCATCATGATGCCGAGCCAGACCGGATCGACGCCGGGCAGTTTCAGGAGCGCCGGCGCGACGATCGGCACCACGACGAAGACGATCTCGAAGGCGTCCATCACGAAGCCGAGCAGGAAGATCGCCAGCATCACCACGAGCAATGCGCCGCCGGTGCCGCCGGGCAGATGGTCAAGCCCGCGCGCGATCAGGTCGTCGCCGCCGAGCGCGCGGAACACCAGGCTGAACAAGGTCGCGCCGATCAGGATGAGAAAGATCATCGCCGTGATTTGCGTCGTCTTGTCGACGACCGGGCGCAGCAATTGACCGATCGGCCTGCGGCGCCAGGCCAGCAGCAAGGCGCCGACCGCGCCCACGGACGCGGCTTCGGTCGGCGTCGCGATGCCGAACAGGATCGAGCCGAGTACGGCGACGATGAGCGCGAGCGGCGCGAACAGCGCCTCGGCCAGGCTGCCAGCCGGCGCTTCGCCCGCCGCGACGGCAGGCGCGTGTTGCGGCTTCAGCCATGCGATGAGCGCGATGTAAGCAAGATAAAGCGTGACGAGCAGAAGCCCCGGCCCGATGGCTCCGGCGAACAGGTCGCCGACCGACACGACGTTCGGCGCGAACGAGCCCTTGGCAAGCTGCGCCGCCTGGTAAGCGATGTTAAGTTGATCGCCGAGCACGACAAGAACGGTCGATGGCGGCACGATCTGCGCGAGCGTCGCCGAGGCCGCGACGGTGCCGGCGGCGAGACGCGGGTCGTAGCCGTGTCGCAGCATGGTCGGCAGCATGATCAGGCCCATCGTCACCGCGGTGGCGCCGACGATGCCGGTGGACGCCGCCAGCAGCGCGCCAACCAGCACCACGGCGTAGCCGAGCCCGCCGCGCAGCGGACCGAACAGCCGGCCGACGCGCCCGAGCAGATCCTCGGCGATGCGCGATTGCTCCAGCATGACGCCCATAAAGATGAACATCGGCAGCGCCAGCAGCACGTCATTGGTCATGACGCCGTAGATGCGCTGCGGCAGCGCGCCGAGGATGGAGAGATCCATGAGGCCAAGCGCGTCGCCCGCGACGGCGAAGGCGAGCGACACGCCGCCTAGCGTCAGCGCCACCGGATAGCCGATCATCAGCGCGGCGATGACCGCGACGACCAGCAGAATGGAAAGGATGTCAGCGAGGGGCATGCAATGCCCCGGCGCGAATAATGGCTGCGCTGCGGATCGCCTGGGCGACGCCCTGCAGCGCCATCAACACGGCAAACACGGGAATGAATGTCTTCAATACGAAGACCAGCGGCAGGCCGCTGGTTTCCTGCGAGCGCTCCAGCACCGCCCAGGACCGCGCAGCGTAGGGCACCGAGAGCCAGAGCAGCACCAGCGCGAAAGGCAGCAGCAATAGAAGGCTGCCCAGCAGATCGATCCAGGCGCGCGCGCGCGGCGAGGCGCTGGCATAGAACACATCGACGCGCACATGACCGCCGGTGCGCAAGGTCCAGGCCGCGGCCATCAGGAACAGCGCCGAATGCGCGTAGATCACCGTTTCGGTGAGCCAGATCGAGCCGGCGCCGAACAGGTAGCGCGCGCCCACGAGCGCGAATTGCAGAACGACAATGACAAAGGCCAGCCATGCGGCGGCACGGCCAAAGGCTGTGGTCAGGCTGTCGATTATATCGGCGATCCGGTTCATCATGGTATGATGGCATAGTCGCTGGCGCCGCGCTAAACGGCCCCGGCAGGGATTTGCGGAATGCCTACGACCGACGAAGAATTATTGCGACTGGCTTTCGATGTCGCCGACCGCGCGCTGGAGCGCGGCAATCACCCGTTCGGCGCCGTGCTGGCTGGGCCGGACGGCGACGTGCTGCTGGAGGCCGAAAACGGCTACCTGCCCGATGGTGACATGACGGGCCATGCCGAGCGCCTTCTCGCCACCGCTGCGTGCAAGACTTTCGAGCCCGAGGAACTGGCCGAGTGCACGCTCTATTCCTCGGCCGAGCCCTGCGCGATGTGCGCCGGCGCGATCTACTGGGCCGGCATCGGACGCGTCGTCTACGGCCTGTCGGAACAACGGCTCAAGACGATCACCGGCGACCACCCGGAAAACCCGACTTTGTCGCTGCCCTGCCGCACCGTCTTCGCCGCCGGCCAGCGCAAGGTCGAAGTGGTCGGTCCGCTGCTCGAGGACGAGGCGGCAGAATTGCACGACGGCGTGTGGGAATGAGCGGCTTTCGCCGGCGATGACGCCGCGTTAGACTGCCCCCATGGCACACGACCACGATCACGACCATCACCACGACCACGACCACGACCATTCCGAGCTGTCGGAAACGCAGCTGCGCGTGCGCGCGCTGGAAACGATCCTGACCGAGAAGGGTTACGTCGATGCCAAGGCGCTCGACGCCATCGTCGAGATGTACGAGACCAAAATCGGCCCGCGTAACGGCGCGCGCGTCGTGGCGCGAGCCTGGACCGATCCGGCCTTCAAGCAGGCGCTCATCGACGACGCGACCAAAGCCATCAACACGCTCGGCCATGTCGCGCGCACCGGCGATCATCTCATCGCGGTCGAAAACACGCCGCAGCGGCACAACATGGTCGTCTGCACATTGTGCTCCTGCTATCCGTGGGAAATGCTCGGCCTGCCGCCGGTCTGGTACAAGGCCGCGCCCTATCGCTCGCGCGCGGTGAAGGACCCCCGTGGTGTCCTCAATGATTTCGGTGTCACCCTGGCTAAAAACGTCGAAATCCGGGTTTGGGACTCGACCGCGGAGACGCGCTTCCTGGTGCTGCCGATGCGCCCCGCGGGCACCGACGGCTGGAGCGAGGACAAGCTCGCCGAACTCGTCACCCGCGACTCGATGATCGGCACCGGCCTGCCGAAGAGCCCGGCGGAGCTTTCGTCATGAACGGCGTGCACGACATGGATCGTTTGTCGTGAACGGGGTTCACGACATGGGCGGCATGGACGGCTTCGGCAAGGTCGAGGCCGAGCCGAACGAGCCGACCTTCCATGAGGAATGGGAAGGCCGTGTGATGGCGATGGTGCGCGCGATGGGCGCCAATGGCGGCGTCAATATCGACGCGCAACGCTTTGCCCGCGAGTCGCTGCCGCCCGAAGTTTATCTGACGAGCTCCTATTACAAGAAGTGGTTCCTCGGCATCGAGAACCAGATCGTCGAGCGCAACATGGTCAGTGCCGATGAGATCGAGGCCGGTCATTCGTTGCGGCAGAGCCCGCCGCTGCAGCGCGGCACGTTCACGCTCGACGACGTCCAGCGCTGCGAGGTACGCGGCAGCTTCGGCCGCGAACCGCAAGCGCCGGCGATGTTCAAGCCGGGCGACATGGTTCGCGCTAAAAACATCAACCCGGTGACGCATACGCGTCTGCCGCGTTACGTGCGCGGGCACGCCGGCATCGTCGAGCGCATCAATGGCTGCCACGTGTTTCCGGACACCAACGCGCATGGCCGGGGCGACCATCCGCAATGGCTCTACACGGTGGTGTTCGACGCGCGCGAATTGTGGGGCGACGACGCCGACCCGACGCTGAAAGTGTCGATCGACGCCTTCGAGCCCTATCTGGAGAAGCTGCGATGAACGGCGCCGGTGCCTTGACCGCGGCGCGCGAAGTGCCCGGCGTGCCGCAGGATGCAGACGGTCCCGTGTTCCGCGAGCCGTGGCAGGCGCAGGCTTTCGCCATGGCGCTGGCGTTGCACGAGCGCGGCCTGTTCACCTGGGGCGAATGGGCGGCGACCTTGAGCGACGAGATCAAGCGCGCGCAGGCAGCGGGCGATCCCGACACCGGCGAAACGTATTACATGCATTGGCTGGCGGCATTGGAGCGGCTGGTCGCCGAAAAGGGCGTCGCGTCGCGCGATACGCTTCACCAGTATCGCGATGCCTGGGATCACGCCTGCGATCGCACGCCGCACGGCAAGCCGATCGAACTAACGCCCGCCGATTTCGGCGACTAAGGTACGCACCAGTTCGGCCGCCGGCATTTCGCGCGCCCGCGTCACGCCGCGGCCGGCCCACAACGATATGTAATCCGGCAGGCCCTTGCGGCCAGACTCGGTGCGCATCGCGCGCGTCAGGTCGTTCTGCTGACGGAACGGCAGCACCGGCACGCCCTCGCATTGATCAATGAAGGCATTGCGCAAGCCGCGCGCGGCGCGCCCGGAAAATACGCGGGTGATGACGGTCGTGTCCTTGCGCGCGCGCAGCGCATCGCGATACGGTTCGGGCACGCCGCTTTCCGGGCAGAGCAGAAACGCGGTGCCGAGTTGCGCGGCCTGAGCGCCTGCTTCGAAAGCGCGCTTGATATCGGCGCCGTCCATCAGGCCGCCGGACGCAAAGACCGGCAGTTTCGTCGCCGCGACGATGCCGCGCGTCAGCTCGAGCGTCGGCACCATCGACTCTTCGGCTGTGCGCAGGAAGGTGCCGCGATGCGCGCCGGCCTCCTCGCCCTGCGCGGCGATGGCATCGACGCGCGCCTCGGCCAGCACCCTCGCCTCCTCCACCGTCGTCGCCGTGCCACAAACCGGAACACCCGCCTTGCGCAGCCGCGCCATCGCATCGGCGCTCGGCACGCCGAACGTGAAGGAGAACAGCGCCGGCTTCGCCGCGATGATGGCTTCGAGCTGCTCGTCGAACGGCGAGGCCGAATTGGGCGGCAGCGCCGGCGGCGCAAGACCGAGCCGCTCATGCGCCTCGGTCACCACGGCCATCATCGGCGCGGGATCGACGACGCGATCGGGCTCATAGCCGCCGGCGAACAGATTGAGCGCGAACGGCTTCGACGTCAGCACCCCGATTTCGCGCGCGGTGTCGAGGATTTGCTGCGGCGTGAGATAGGCCGCGCCGAACGAGCCAAGGCCGCCGGCATTCGACACCGCAGCGACCAGCGCCGGCGAACCCGCGCCGCCGGCCATCGGGCCGAGCACGATGGGATGTTCGACACCAAGCCCGCGCAGAAAATCACCCGGCATGAGACGCTCCTCGGCCACCTCACTAATGGCGGAGCGCGCGCTCCGCCATTCTTGTTCGGCGATGCTAGCCTCAAAACTTGGCGATAGCGAAAGGGCTCACACCCCGATCATGCGCTCGCTGACCATGTAGCCCGTCAGCAGCAGCACGCCGAACACGACGATCAGCACGGCGGCGGCGGCCTCGAAGCCGCGCAACAGCAACATGCCGCCGCCGGAGTTCGATGCCGCGATGCGGCCGGCGACGCCGCGCGCGGCGACAGCCAGCGTCGCGATGATCGACACTGTAATGGCGGTGCCGAGGCCCATGACGAAGGTCGAGGCGACGCCGACCCAGAACAGTCCCTGCGCCAGCGCGAAGACGAGCACGATGATCGCGCCCGAACAGGGCCTTAAGCCTACCGCGAAGACGGCGGCCAGGCCGCGCCGCAGCCAGTGCTTGCCGGTCAGTTCTCTCGGCTCCGGCGCATGTGCATGACCCCACGCATGGCCTTCGTCGTCATGATCGTGATCGTGCCCATGATGTTCGTGCGCATGATGGCCATGGTCGTTGTGATGGTCGTGGTGATGATCATGCCTGCAGGATGCCGAATGAACGTGGTCATGGGCGTGATCGTGAGCGACGGCATGCGCATGCGCGAGTTGCGGCTGTTGCGGCAACAGCAGACGCAGGAAGGCGCGGCCCTTGACCCAGACCAGCCGCAGACCGATCAGCACGATGAGGCCATAGCTCACCATTTCGACGACGC
>JBAZSM010000049.1:1564-32430 GCA_041662425.1 Pseudolabrys sp. | reverse complement strand
GGAGAATTGCTTCGAGACGGAGTAGGAGACCCAGTCCGCGATATCGCCGCCCGCGCCAGGCAGGGCGCCGATGACAACCCCGATGACGGAACCGCGCACGAAGTTGACCCAGTATTTCTTGAATACGCCGAAGATGCCGGAAAACAGATTGCCGACTGCCTGCACGGCCACCGCGCCGAGATTGTCGATGGCGACCACGCCGCGCAAAATCTCCGACAGCGCGAACATGCCGATCATCGCCGGAATGAAGCTGATGCCTTGCAGCAATTCGACGCTGCCAAACGTAAAGCGCGGAAAACCCGCGGCAGGATCGATGCCGATGGTATTAATCAGGAGACCGAACATCAGCGAGGAAAAGCCCTTGATTGGCGCTTCGCTCGTCATGAACACGGCGCAGGTCAGGCCGAGCAATGCCAGCCAGAAATATTCGAACGACGAGAACTGGATCGCGACCTCGGCCAGCGCCGGCGCGCAGATAATGAGGATCGCGGCGCCGATCAGCCCGCCCATCACCGAGAACACGAGATTGCTGCCGAGCGCCAGGTTGATCTGGCCCTTCTTGGCCATGGCGTAGCTCTCGTCGGCGTAAGCGGCTGACGCCGGCGTGCCGGGAATGCGCAGCATCGCCGCTGGAATGTCGCCGGCAAAGATCGCCATCGCCGTCGCGGTGACGATGGTGCCGAGCGCCGGCACCGGTGGCATGAAGAACGTCACCGGCACCAGGAGCGCCGTCGCCATCGTCGCCGTCAGCCCGGGCATTGCACCGACGAAGATGCCGAAGGCCGCGGCCGACAAGATGGCCCACAGGACGTAGGGATCGAAAACGAGACTAAAGGCGAGTTCGAGCGCTTGCATTTACGATCTCACAAAATTGAGTTCAGCCAGCCGCGCGGCAACGGCACACGCAGCATGAGGGCAAAGAACCAGTAGATCGCTCCGGTCGCGACGATCGTGCAGATCGCCGCGGTGATCGGGCGGACGCCAAGCCAGAGAAACATGGCGCCCAGAAATACCAAGGCAATCGGGATGAAGCCGATGGTCTCGGAGAAGAAGATATAGAACAGCAGCAGGGCCAGGGTCAGCAGGAAGGCGCCGACGCGGCGCGGCTCATGGACCCAGGGCGCGATCTCCACCCAAGGCGTGCCGGCCGCGCGATGGGCGGCGACGCCGTTACGCACCAACAGCAGACCGCAAATGATCAGCCCGGTACCGAGGATTCGGGGAAACAGTGCCGGTCCGTATTTCTGGCCGACGAAGTCGGGGAAGGTCGCGGTGATGGCGATCATCGCCGCCGCGAGCAAAATAAGGACGAGTCCGCACACGGCGTCGTTGGCGCGCATTGTCGCTCCTGTCACTGGAAAAATGGTCCGGCGGGAATTGCCCGCCGGACGTTTTCGTTTTGAAAGGCGCGATCAGGTTTTGGCGATGCCGGCGGCCTTCATCGCCGTCCCCATCTGCGCGTCGGACTTGGCCATGAAGTCGCCGAAACCCTTGGCGTCGGACCAGACGGTGCCGAAGCCGCGCGAGCCCATGAAGTCCTTGTACTCCTTCGAGTCATAGATCTTCTTGAGCGATGCGGTGAGTTTGGTTGCCATGTCGGCCGGCAGGCCTTTCGGCGCGGCGAAACCGCGCCATGCGCCGGTGGTGAAGTCGATGCCCATGGCCTCTTTGAGCGTCGGAATGTCCTTGAAGGTGTCCGAGCGCTGCGGCGCCATCAACGCCAGACTTTTCGCTTTGCCGGCGTCGATCATCGCACGGGCTTCCGGCACCGAGCAGGTGGTGAAGTCGATGCCGCCGGCGGCGAGATCCTGCATGGCCGGCGCGGCGCCGTTCGAGGGAACCCACGCGACCTGGTTGGCGGGCAGACCCATCGCGGTGATCCAGCCGACCAGCGCGAGATGCCAGATGCCACCCTGGCCGGTGCCGGATGCCTTGAACTTGCCCGGCGGCGCCTTCTTGATGGCGTCGGCGAGGTCCTTGACCGTCTTGTAGGGGCCATCGGCGGCGACCTGGATGCCCGGCGGATCCTCGTTCATTAGCGCCAGCGGGGTGAAATCCTTCGGCGTGAGTTGAGTGAGGCCGGCCCAGTGCATCATCGCGATTTCGACCGTGATGATGCCGAGCGTGTAACCATCCGGCGTCGCGGTGGCGATGGCCGAGTGCCCGACGACGCCGGAACCGCCGGTACGGTTGACGACGTTGATCGGCTGGCCGAGGTCTTTCTCGAGCAGCGCCGCGACGATGCGCGCGGTGGCGTCGGTGCCGCCGCCGGCGCCCCACGGGCAGATCAACTGGATCGGACGAGTCGGATAGTTCTGCGCGAAAGAAGGCTTCGCCCCGGCCACAAGGCCGGCGCCCGCCACCGCAGTTGCCGCCATGAAATGGCGTCGTGTCAGCTTGGTCATGCGCTTCGCTCCCATGTGCGCCGGTCTTTGCCGGCTTTTGTATGATGATGTGATGTTAGGTCCGCGCGCGGCGGTTGGTCAATCGCGCAGGCTCGCGGCGAATGATGCAATGCAAACCGAAAGCGCCGCGTGAAATGCCGCAGTGCGTCCGTTGTTTGACGGTTCCAGACAGATATCTCAGGCCGCGCGAATGGCCGCCGTCAGTCTTTATCTTCGTCGGCCTTCGGCCGCGCGCCGCCGAACAGCGCCGCGCCGTCCGGCGAAAGGTCGTCCTTGAATGTCTGCCAGGGCACGAAGGCGTTGTAGGATCCTTCGGCATAGATGCCGACGGCTTCGGCAGAGAAATGAAAATTCAATCCCGCGCTGCGGCCGGGATCGGTCGATCGAACCACCGAGACCGCCCCCATTTTCAGGAGGTCTGGCTGTACATTGGCGAGTTCGGTGTTGGTTTCCGGATCGACGTGGTCACCGCCGCGTTGCTTCTTCTTCTCGGCGAGCGCGGCGCGGATCGCCTTGGCGATTTTGTTCAGCGTCGGACCGTTTGTCGCGCTCTCCTTGAAGAAGGGGCGGATGCTGATGCGCTTCTCGAGCGCCGTGTTCCAAAGAATAGTGTCGGTCTCGATGTTGGGATGGGCCGCGCCGTTATTGAGGTAGTCGTCCACGTCGACGCCGATATAGCGACCGATTGCCGAGCTCTGCGTATACTTGCGCTCGAAAGCGTAGCGCTGGCCTCCGGCAAAGTCGTCCGGCGTCGCCTTGCGGTCCTCATCGGCGGAACGACGCCACTTCTCGACCTCACGCTTGCCTTCGGCGAGAAGCCCCGCATAGAGCTTCGGATAGGCCTTGAGCCGCGGATCGATTTTCAATGACGCCTCGATCGAGCGCGTCTTGACCGAAAACACCGGCTTGATGTCTTGAGCCGTGGCGGGGCCGGGCGCGACAAGGACCGCCGCGAGCCACACGGCGGCAGCCGCCGCGCGGATGACGAGTTTCACTCCGCCGCCTGCTGGTCGTGGCCGAGACGGTGGTGCAGCGTCTTGAGCAACTTCAAAGCGGCTTCGGCGATCACGGTGCCCGGCGGGAAGATAGCTTCGCAACCCGATTTCATCAGCGCATCGTAATCCTGCGGCGGCACGACGCCGCCGACCACGATCATGATGTCCTCGCGGCCTTGCGCGGCGAGCGCCTTCTTGAGCTCCGGCACCAGCGTGAGATGTGCGGCGGCAAGCGACGACACGCCGAGAATATGCACGTCATTTTCGACCGCCTGCCGCGCGGCCTCCTCGGGCGTCGCGAACAGCGGCCCGATATCGACGTCGAAACCGAGATCGGCAAACGCCGAAGCGATCACCTTCTGGCCACGGTCGTGGCCGTCCTGACCGATCTTGGCGACCAAAAGACGCGGTCTACGGCCTTCCGCAGTCTCGAAGATCTCGACCGCCTGACGAACCTGTTCGACAACTGCGGTCATGCCGACCTCCCGCTTGTAGACGCCGGTGATCGACTTGATCGATGCGACGTGGCGGCCGAATACTTTTTCCAGGGCATCTGAAATCTCCCCGACGGTCGCCTTGGCGCGCGCGGCCTCGACGGCGAGTTCGAGGAGGTTGCCGTTGCCGGTCGCGGCGCGGGTGAGGGCATCGAGCGCCTCCTTCAGCGCCGCCGGATCGCGCTCGGCGCGCAGCCGCGCCAGCTTTTCGAGCTGCATCGCGCGCACGGCCGAATTGTCGATCTTCAGGACATCGATCGACGCTTCGTCCACCGGTTGGAATTTGTTGACGCCGATCACCGACTGCACACCGGCATCGATGCGGGCCTGCGTCTTGGCGGAGGCTTCCTCGATGCGCAGCTTGGGGATGCCGGCTTCGATAGCCTTGGCCATGCCGCCGAGCGCCTCGACTTCCTCGATATGCGCCCACGCCTTGGCCGCGAGATCGTAGGTCAGCTTCTCGACGTAGAATGAGCCGCCCCACGGATCGACGATGCGGGTGGCGCCGGCTTCCTGCTGCAAAACAATTTGCGTGTTGCGGGCGATGCGGGCGGAAAAGTCAGTCGGCAGCGCCAGCGCCTCATCGAGCGCATTGGTGTGCAGCGATTGGGTCTGGCCCTGGGTCGCTGCCATCGCCTCGATCATGGTGCGGGCGACGTTGTTGAACACATCCTGCGCGGCGAGCGACCAACCGGACGTCTGCGAATGCGTGCGCAGCGACAGCGAGCGCACATCCTCCGGCTTGAACGGCTTCATCAGCTTCGCCCAGATCATGCGCGCGGCGCGCAGTTTGGCGATCTCCATGAAGTAGTTCATGCCGATCGCCCAGAAGAACGATACGCGCGGCGCGAACTGGTCGATGGTCAGCCCGGCCTTGATGCCGGCGCGGACATATTCGACGCCGTCGGCGAGCGTATAGGCGAGTTCGAGGTCCTGCGTCGCGCCGGCTTCCTGCATGTGATAGCCGCTGACCGAAATCGAATTGAATTTCGGCATCTCGGCCGATGTGTATGCGAAGATGTCGGAGATGATGCGCAATGATGGACCCGGCGGGTAGATATAGGTGTTACGCACCATGAATTCTTTGAGGATGTCGTTCTGAATCGTGCCCGACAGTTTGTTGTGCGGCACGCCTTGCTCCTCGGCGGCGAGGATATAGAGCGCCAGCACCGGCAGCACCGCGCCGTTCATGGTCATCGACACGCTCATCTGGTCGAGCGGAATGCCGGAGAACAGCGTGCGCATGTCGTAGATCGAGTCGATGGCGACACCGGCCATGCCGACATCGCCGGCGACGCGCGGATGATCCGAGTCATAGCCTCGGTGCGTGGCGAGATCGAAGGCGATCGACAGGCCCTTCTGGCCGGCGGCGAGATTGCGCCGGTAGAAGGCGTTGGAATCCTCCGCCGTGGAGAAGCCGGCATATTGCCGGATGGTCCAGGGCTGCGCCGCGTACATCGCCGGGTAGGGCCCGCGCAGGTAGGGCGCCTTGCCGGGCCAGGTGTCGAGGAAGTCGAGGCCCTTGAGGTCGTCTTCGCCATAGACCGGGGCGACCGGGATCGCCTCGGGCGTCATCCACGGTTTGGTATCGCCGGTACTGGCGGCAAGCTTCGGCTCGGCGAAATCGATCGCTGCAAAATTCGGGATGCTGCTCATGATGCCCCCACAGTATCATACGCGGCCTGCAACGTCGAAAGCACATCGCAGCCCATATAAATAAAGGCCTTCACGCCCGCTTCCTTCAGCGCGGCTTCAATTTCGCCCGGCCGGCCGGCGAGGTGCACAATAGCGCCGGCGTCGGTGAGCGCCTTGGCGGCGGCGACGGCCTCCGCCTCATAGACCTTGTCGGACGAACAGAGGCAGGCGAGCTTCGTCCCCGACACCTTGAATGCGGCGACCATCGCTCCCTGATCCTTGAAGCCGTCATTGCCGAGCGTCTCGATGCCGCCCGCCTCGTAGAAATTCCTGGCGAAGGATGCGCGTGCGGTGAAGTCGGATAGTTTGCCGATATTGGCGAGGAATACTTTCGGACGCGATCCGGTCTTGCGCGCACGGTCATCGGACTTATCGCGCAGCGCCTCGAACGGCTCGGCCAGACGCATCGCCGACATGCCGTCGAAGATGATCGCGGCCGGCAGCGGCGTCACCTTGACGCGCGCAACGTTTAAAACCTTCACGTCCGATTCGGTGAGGTTGGGATATTCGCTCGTTCCGGTGAGCGGGTCCTTGCGGCGGGCGATGTTGGCCTCGCGGGCTTTACGCGTCTCGGCGACTTTCTTTTGCAGGAGGCCTTGTTCGATGGCCACCGGCGCGCCGCCGGCCTTCTCGATCTCCTGAAACAGCGTCCAGGCGCTTTGCGCCAGTTGCGTCGTCAGTGCCTCGATGCCGCCGGAACCCGCGGCCGGATCGGCGACGCGGAACAGGTTCGACTCCTCGAGCAGAACGAGCTGCTGGTTGCGCGCGACACGCCGGGCGAATGCGTCGGGCAGGCCGCGCGCCATGGTGAAGGGCAGCACGGTGATGGTGTCGGCGCCGCCAAGCCCGGCCGCGGTAATCGCGATCGTCGTGCGCAGCATGTTCACGTAAGGGTCGCGCGCCGTCATCATGCGCCACGCGGTCTCGGCGGAGACGAGCGCAGGCTGCGGCGCAAGCCCGCTGGCTTCCTCGATGCGCGCCCACAATTTCCGCAGCGCGCGGAATTTGGCGATAGTGAGAAATTCATCGGCGTCGGCGGCGAGCAGAAATGAAATGGCCTTGCGCGCTTGATCGAGCGTGAACCCTGCGGTTTCCAGAAGCCGCAGATAGGCGACGCCCGTGGCGATGACGAAGGCCAGTTCCTGGGCTTCCGAGCCGCCCGCTTCGTGGACCGCGCGGCCGTCGGCACGCAGAAACCGCGAGCGGGAAAAGCCCTTCGCCTGCAAATCTTTTGCGGTGCCGCCGGCGCGCGCCGACAACTCAGGCCACGGCAACACCGCCGTTCCGGTTCGCGCCATGTCGCCGAGCGGATCGAGGCCGAAGTCGATGACCAGCGTCGACGGATCGTGCTTGCGCTTCTCGACCAGCGCTTCGATCATCGTCGCGACCGGGCGGCCGGCAAAAGGCGCGGTCTCGATCCTCAGCGGAATGAGATCGAGCATGACGCCGGCAAGCGCCCGGTCCAGATCGCCGGCGTCCTTGGCGGCGACACCGAAGCCACGCGCGGCTGGCGCGCCGGCCAGGACGAGCGCGAGACCGCTGGCGCCGTTCTCGAGGTCGGCGAGGGCCTGTTTGCTCGCCTCGGCCGGATCGGGGTGGTCGACGCGTTGCGTGACGGTCCACGGCGTGCCCGGCGCGCGGCAGGCCACCGCATGGGCGCCTCTGGCGCGAGGGTAAAGCGGCTCGATCCGCAGACCGTCATAGGTCTGGGTGACCAGCCGCTTGTCGAACGCGGCACCCTTGAGGGCGGTATCGACCAGTTTCCGCCATTCGGCGGCGTCGGTCGGCGGAAATTCGGTGGCGAGGGATAGGGTATTCATGGACACGGTGCTCATGGTGGCAAACTGCCATAGAAGCCGGCATCTCGCTATTGCGATAAAGCAAGTCGCATGCCCTGGCGCCCCGGCGAAGCTGGCGCGGGTCGCCGTCCGGAAACACGCCAAAGGAAGCTAGCGCTGAGGCGGCAGGCGCTCGATTCCGGCGGTGTCGAGCCTGGCCAGCGCCTCGCGCGGGTCCTGGCCGGCAATCTTCTGCTCACCGGCGATCTGGACCAGCGGCATCAGCACGAAGGCACGCTCGAACAAATGCGGGTGGGGCAGGACGAGGCCAGGCTCGTTCACGGTCAGGTCGTCATAAGCGAGGATGTCGATATCGACCGTGCGCGGTCCCCAGCGCTGCTCGTTGGTCCGGTCGCGGCCGAGCGTCCGCTCGATCTCCTGCATCGCCTTGAGCAGGCCGCGCGGCGGCAGCGTCGTGTCGACGGCGACGCACAGATTAATGAAAGGCGGCTGGTCGGTCATGCCCCAGGGCGGCGTCTTGTAGTCGGACGAGCGGGAGACGAGCCGGATGCCGTCGGTATCCGACAACAGCAGCACGGCACGATCGAGAAGGGCGCGGCTGTCGCCGACATTGCCGCCGAGGGCGAGATAAGCGCGCGCCGGCATCGCCTTGCTCATGGTCGGGTTCCGCTCATACCTTGGCCTTGGTCCGCCTGCGCACGATGGTGACGCCGACATCGCTGAAGGTCGCGGCGATCGGCGCATGCGGCTTGTGGATGGTCACCGCGATGGCGCGGACGCGCGGGAAGGCGGCGAGCACAGCATCGGCGACGGCGCCGCCGGCGGCTTCGATGAGGCGGAAGCGTTGTCCGGTGAAAGCCTTGCCGGCGCAGTCGGCAACCTGGTCGTAAGACACGGTATCCCTGACCTTGTCGGAGCGCGCGGCGTCGCTGAGGTCGATGTCGAGATCGAGATCGAGCGTGAAGGTCTGGCCGACCTTGGCCTCATGCGGCATGACGCCATGATAGGCGTGCAGCGCCAGCCCGCGGACAAAGATGCCGTCATACATCGTGCGTTCGTTCATGGCGCTGTCTCCGTCTCGGCCTGTTCGATGGCGGCGATGACGCGCAGCGCCTGCACGGTTTCGGCAACGTCATGGACGCGGACGATGGCGGCGCCTTGCCGCACGGCGAACAGGTGACTGGCAATCGAACCGCCGATGCGCTCGCCCGGCTGCGACGGGCTCACGGAATTGATGAACCGTTTGCGCGAGGCGCCGACCAGGAGCGGCAGACCGAACTGCTTGAACGTCGCCGTATGCGCGAGGCAGACGATGCTCTGCTCGGGCGTCTTGCCGAAGCCAATGCCGGGGTCGAGCACGATATTCCCGCGTGCAATGCCGGCGGTGGTTGCGATCTGGATCGAACGCGAGAAGAAGGCCAGCACATCGGCGACAATGTCGATGGCCGGGTCGGCCTCGTCGCGGTTATGCATGACGATCACGGGTACGCCGCGCGAAGCGACAACCGTCGCCATCGCCGGATCGCGCTGCAGGCCCCATACGTCGTTGGCCATGGTGGCGCCGTTGTCGAGCGCCCAGGCGGCGACATCGGCCTTGAGCGTGTCGATTGAAATCGGCAGGCCGAGTTTTGCGACCGCCGGCAGCACCGGCTTCAGGCGTTCCAGTTCATCGCCGGCCGATACCGCCTTGGCGCCACCGTAGGGCCGCGTCGATTCCGCGCCGATGTCGAGAATGTCGGCGCCTTGCGCAACCATTTCTTCGGCATGGGCAATGGCGCGCCTGGGGTCGAGAAATTGGCCGCCGTCGGAAAAGGAGTCCGGCGTGACGTTGAGAATGCCCATGACCAGCGGGCGGCCGCGCTTGAGCAGCGCGGCGAGCGGTGCGGCGGGCGCGATGGTTCGGGCTGGCTCCATGCGCTTGGCATGGCGCGGCCGGCGGGATGCTGTCAAGCGCGCGCCGGAACCC
Organism: Pseudolabrys sp.; assembly: GCA_041662425.1. Taxonomy (GTDB): domain Bacteria; phylum Pseudomonadota; class Alphaproteobacteria; order Rhizobiales; family Xanthobacteraceae; genus Pseudolabrys. The sequence goes on along the minus strand of JBAZSM010000049.1, from coordinate 23,076 downwards.
CGACTCCGATCAACGGCGATAGGAAATTTTCAGCGGCAGCTTCTTGGCGTGCTCGATCCAGCGCTCGACGACTTTTTCCGACGGCAAAAAGCGAACGATATTGTGCTCTTCGTTCGCCTTGGCCATCGCGGTGGCGAGATTGCGCGGGTTGCGGTAGGCGAGCTCTTTCACCGTATCGACGCCGGCATAGTGCAGCAGTACCGCATATTCCTTGCTGACGCCTTTGACCCGCATGCGATCGGCGCCGTTCGCCCAGCACAGAAGCTGTTTCTCGTCGAACTGGGTCTTCTCCGCGAGCGCCTTGCGGCCTCGAACGGTGCCGGCTTTATCGAGCAGCGCGCCGGTCGATCTGACCCCCGCCGACTTGAGGGCCGCGGCGGCATGGCCGTCGATCCCCTGAATGTCGGTGATGGGATAGGACATCCGTAACTCCAAACCAGCTCAACCGAAATGACTTTTTGAAATCCGCGCGCTCAGACGAACTGGCTCAGGCCCGGGATCGAACCGACGATCTCGCCGATCGCGTCCTCGCCGATCTTTTCGCGCGCAAAGGCAATGGTTTCCTTGGTCACGGACTGCACCTGACCCATGCTGAGGCCCGCCGCCATCATGCGGCTGCCGACACCCATCAGGCCACCCATGGAGAAGAGGCCACCGCCTCCTTGCTCCGCCTTCAATAGCGCGTCGGCGCCGGGGAGGCTGTCGATCAGGGCCTGAATTTTGTCGGCGGGGCCTTCCTTTTGAAGGAAGTCGAGAATGATGCCAACGGCTTTCTCGGCGGTCGCCTGATCAACGCCTACATTTGCGACAAGTCGTGAAACCAGTTCGTTCATGATCCCCTCATCTCTCCACGCTAGCGGCAGAGTTGCAAAACATATTGACCGTTTTGCCGATATTGACAAGCACGATGGGAAGCGTGCGACGAGATTGTTGTAGCCCAGTGCCCCAAGGCAACTGATACGGCACCGGATACCGTTGCGGCTGTGACGACCATCACATATTCAGCCAACGAGTTTTGATGGTCATTTCCGTCAAATCATGCGTGCATTTGAGGCATTGTTTTCCCCTTGCGGGACTTATAGGTGACGAACACATGGCGACAACGGAATTTTTATGCGGCCTTTAGCGAGCGGGCCGCTGTCTTGACCGACTTCGCTTAAGAGTATCTGAATGTCGCACCGCGACGCGCCGCGACGAAAGTCGAAAGAGTCGCGATTGACGCGGGCTTCGCGGTCTCGCGCGATGGCCGGCTTGAAGGAACCAATCGATGAGCACACTTGACACCGTCCTCGTCCAGATCGACCGGGATATCGACAACAGCGTCGAGCGCCTGTTCGCGCTGTTGCGGATTGCATCCGTGTCGACCGATCCGGCCTTCAAGGATCAGTGCCAGGCGGCCGCGGAACACGTTGCCACCGACCTGAAATCGATCGGATTCGACGCCAGCGTGCGGCCGACCGCGGGGCACCCCGTCGTCGTCGGCAAGTCGAACGGCGCCGCAAAGGACGCCAGGGGCCCGCGCGTGCTGTTTTACGGGCACTACGACGTGCAGCCGGTCGACCCGCTCAATCTCTGGAAGACACCACCCTTCGAGCCGCGCATCGAAACCCTGGCCGGAGGCCGCAAGGTCATCGTCGCGCGCGGCGCCTGCGACGATAAAGGGCAGTTCATGACCTTCGTCGAGGCCTGCCGCGCCTACAAGGCCGTGACCGGCACGCTGCCGCTCCACATCACCACCATGATCGAGGGCGAGGAAGAGTGCGGCTCGAGGAATTTGCCCGCCTTCGTCCGGGACAATGCCGGCGAGCTCAAAGCCGACCTTGCTTTGGTGTGCGACACCGCCATGTGGGATCGCGATACCCCGGCGATCACGACGTCGCTGCGCGGCCTCATCTACGAAGAGGTCAAGATCACCTGCGCCGACCGCGACCTGCACTCCGGCCAGTTCGGCGGCGCGGCGCAGAACCCGATCCGGCAGCTCGCCAGGATACTCGGCGCGATGTGGGATGACGACAACCGCGTCACCATCCCGGGCTTCTACGACGGCGTCGACGATCTGCCGGCCGATATCAGGGCCGACCTCGAGGCGCTCGGCCTCACCGAAGAGACGCTCCTCGGGCCGATCGGCCTCAAGCATTCGGCCGGCGAGAAGGGCCGGCTGCTGATCGAGCAGATCACGACGCGGCCGACCGCCGAGATCAACGGCATCATCGGCGGCTATACCGGCGAGGGCGCCAAGACCGTGATTCCCGGCGAGGCGTCCGCCAAGGTGTCGTTCCGTCTTGTCGGCCGGCAGGATCCGCTCAGGATCCGCGACGCCTTCCGCAAGTTCGTGCGCGACCGGCTGCCCGATGACTGCAAGGTCGAGTTCGGCAATTTCGGCGCCGGTGCCGCGTTGCAACTGTCGTTCGACAACCCGGCGCTCAGCAAGGCGCGTGAGGTGCTCGGCGAGGAATGGGGCCGCAAGGCGGTCACTGTCGGCGCTGGCGGCTCGATCCCGATCGTGTCCGACTTCAAGAGCGTACTCGGCATGGACTCGCTGATGGTCGGCTTTGCGCTTGACGACGACCGCGTGCATTCGCCGAACGAGAAGTTCGACCTCAAATGCTTCCACAAGGGCATCCGGTCCTGGGCGCGCATCATCCACGCGCTCGCGGGCGCCTGAGCGGGCGCAGGCGCGCTGGTTCGGACGCTTGTCATGAAACCGTTGTGACAGGACGGCATTGTCCGGCGTTTGCGGAAAGCCTTGAACGAACGTCCAACGGACCAGCGCCGACCATGACCACTAAAGACGACCTGAAAGCCAACGGCCACGGCAGCCAGGATTGGCTCGAAGCCGAACTCGCCGATACGCTCGATGAGGATTATGAGCTCGAATTGTCCGAGCCCGCGCTCTCCGAAGAGTTGCGCAAGATCTACAAGAGTACGCATCCGCCGTCGATCGACCGTCACGCCTACTTCCACAATCTGCTGCGGATGCAGTCCGAGCTGATCAAGCTGCAGGACTGGGTGGTCCACACCAAACAGAAGATCCTCGTGCTGTTCGAGGGCCGCGATTCCGCCGGCAAGGGCGGTGTCATCAAGCGCATCACCCAGCGGCTCAATCCGCGCGTCTGCCGCGTCGTCGCGCTGCCGGCGCCGACCGACCGTGAAAAGTCGCAATGGTACTTCCAGCGCTACGTGCCGCATCTGCCGGCGGCCGGCGAAATCGTGCTGTTCGACCGCTCCTGGTACAACCGCGCCGGTGTGGAGCGCGTCATGGGCTTTGCCTCGCCGGATCAGGTCGAACAGTTTTTCAAGGACGTTCCGGAGTTCGAGCGCATGCTGGTGCGCTCCGGCGTCACGCTGGTCAAATACTGGTTCTCGATCACCGACGAAGAGCAGCAGATGCGCTTCCTGATGCGGATTCACGATCCGCTCAAGCAGTGGAAGTTGTCGCCGATGGACCTGCAGTCGCGCGTGCGCTGGGAGCAGTACACCAAGGCGAAGGAGGAGATGTTCACCCGCACCAACATCCCCGAGGCGCCGTGGTACATTGTCGAAGGCAATGACAAGAAGCGGGCGCGCCTCAATTGCATCGATCACCTCCTCACGCTCATTCCCTATGAGCCGGTGCCGCACAAGGAAATCGAATTGCCGGATCGCGTCTTCAACCCGGATTACGAGCGCAAGACGCTGCCGCCCGAGCTTTATGTGCCGGACAAATATTGAGGGCTAGCGGCGCGCCAGCGCCAGAAGCGCGCGGAACGCGTCGGGATCGGACAGGATCGAGCGCTGCTCTCGCGCACTCAGGATTTTCAAGGCCTGGTCGAGGCTGTCGAACTCGGCCAGCTTCGCCTTGGCGATGACAAGTGTGCGGTCGACGTCGCCCGGCCGATGCGGCGGCGACGGCGGGAGCTTGCGCAAATGCGCCTGCATCAGATCGGGCTGGTCGCGCAACAATTCGGCCAGCGGCATCTCGGCGCCCACCAACTCATTCGACAGCGCATTGGCGCGCGACAACTCGCGCGGCGGCGAATGCTCCTCAGGCACCATCAGTAGACCGTTCAGCCCGGCCTTGGCGGTGAGCGCGGCGAGCGGCATCGCCAGCGACAGTCCGACCGTCACCGGCGTCATCCAGAGGAACAGCGAGGTCGAAACCGCCAGAGCCGCGGCTCCGAGCACGACGCCGATCAAGGTCAGCGGACCGTAGCGGCGCAGCAATTCGGAAAACGGCAGGCTGCCATCGTCGCGCCGTTGCACCTGCCAGCCTGAATCGCGTCCGAGCAATACGCCGATGACGGCCTGTGACTGGAAAATCATCATGGATGGCGCGATCAGCGCCGAGAGCACGATTTCCACGATGACACTCGTGAACAGCCTGATGCCGCCACCGAAGCCGCGCCGGTCACCGCCTCGCAGCAGCGCGGCGATGAGCGCCAGAAGCTTCGGCGAAATCAGGATCGCCATGGTCGCGCCGAACACGTAAGCCGCGCGGATCGGATCTTCCTCGGGCCACACCGGGAACAGCGTGAACCCCTTGGCGAAATATTCGGGCCTGATGAAGTGCGCCTGCAGCGAAATCAGGATGCCGACGATCAAGAACACGAACCACATCGGTGCGGTGATGTAGGCGCCGATGCCGATCAGGAAATGCAGGCGCGTGATGTAGTGCAGGCCGCGCGCCGGCAGCACCTTGAGATGCTGCAGGTTGCCCTGGCACCAGCGCCGGTCGCGCGCGGCGAATTCGGTGATGGAGGGCGGCGTCTCCTCGTAGCTGCCGCCCAGGCTCGGCGCCATGACGATGGCCCAGCCGGCGCGGCGCATGAGCGCGGCCTCGACGAAGTCGTGGCTGAGGATGTGACCGCCAAACGGCTTGCGTCCGCGCAATTCGGGCAGACCGGCATGCGCGGCAAAGGCTTTGACGCGGATCGCGGCATTATGGCCCCAGTAATTGCTTTCGGTGCCGAACCACCAGGCGATGCCGCGCGCCAGCATCGGGCCGTAGAGCCTGCCGGCGAATTGCTGAAGCCGCGCGAACATGCTGTTGCCGTTGACGATGATGGGCAGCGTCTGCACCAGCGCCACGTCCTGATGCTGCTCGAGCGCGGCGGCCAGCCGCACAACGGCGTCACCCGTCATCAGGCTGTCGGCGTCGAGAATGACCATGCTCTCGTAGTGGCCGCCGAAGCGCGTCACCCAGTCGCCGATATTGCCCGCCTTACGCGCGACATTGTCGCGGCGGTGACGATAGAAAATCTGCCGGCTTGCGGTGCGGGTGAGCAGGGCGAGGTACTGGTCCTCTTCCTGCAGCCAGATGGCCGGATCGGTCGTATCGCTGAGGATAAAGACGTCGAAACGGTCGAGCCGACCGGTCTCGGCGAGCGACTCGAAGGTTGCCTGCAGCCGCGCGAACAGGCGGCCCGGCGCTTCGTTATAGGTCGGCACCAGCAGCGCGTGCCGGTGCCGCAGGTCCGGCAGCGGCGCCGACGGATCGATCCCCAGGGTCGTATCGGGTCCGGACAAGGTCAGCACGAAGCCGACGAGCGCATTGGCAAATGAGAAAGCGATCCAGGCAAACATGGCGACGAACAGAACGAGGATCGCGGTTTCGAGCACGGTGAGCGACGACACCGACAGCACGAGATACATCTGCTCGGCGGCGAAAGCCGTCATCGCCGCCGTGGCGAGGAAAACGAAAGCCCGCCGCGCCCCCAGCAGGCGCGGGCGGATCGCCTCGGGCGGATGGTTGCCGCCGGCGGCGTGAAGTTCCTGCGCCGCCATCCCGATGGGCGATTCATCGGGATGGAATTGCGGCGCGTTGTCCGCTGCCGCTGCCGCTGCCGCTGGCGATGGCTTGCTGCGAGCCGGATGGGCGTCGGTTACGGCGTCCATCGGTAAACCCAGGTCTCTGACAACGGTTCGTCGTTCTGCATAAGGCTTGCGCGCAGTTCGACGACCGACGCGTTGCCGGGCTCGAGGTTGAAGGACAGCCGCCAGCCGCCGGTCTGCGGGTTAGGCTGCGTGACGACGTTTTTGAGCTTGCCGAAGTTGGCGGTGACAACGCCGCGCACGGCTTCGGCCTTGACGCCCTTGAGTTTGTCGCCGGTGATGTCGAGCACGAAGAGGCGATCCTCTCCCGCCGCGCCACTCGCGGTCTTCACGAAGCGCGCCAGACCTGGATGCGCTTTGCCTTCGCCCCAATGCAGGCGATAGGTGTAGCTGTATTCGCCCTTGGCCTTGAGCGGGTCTTTTGGCCGCCAGAAGGCGACGATGTTGTCGTGCACTTCTTCCTTGGTTGGAATTTCGATCAGACGCACTTCGCCATTGCCCCAGTCGCCGATCGGCTCGACGCGCAGGCTCGGCCGGGTTTCGAAATGCGACTCGAGATCCTCATAGGCCGCGAAGTCGCGCTGGCGCTGGATCAGCCCGAAATTGCGCGGGTTGGCGTCGTAGAAGCTGGAGACCTGCAAATCTGTCGGGTTGGTGAGCGGGCGCCACAGCCTTTCGCCGCGGCCGTTGAGCATGGCAAGCCCGTCCGAATCGTGCACCGCCGGGCGGAAGTCGTCGATCTTGCTGCGATCGTTGGCATCGAACAGGAACATGCTGGTCATCGGCGCGATGCCGGGATCGGCGATGTCGGCGCGTGGATAAACGGTCATTTCGACGTCGTAGATGGTCATCTCACCGGGGCGGATGGTGAAGCGGTAAGACGCCGCCGCGCTCTTTGAGTCGAGCAGCGCGTGAACGACGATGGAGGTCGCCTGCCGCTGTGGACGTTCGATCCAGAACGCCCTGAAGACCGGAAACTCCTCGCCCTTGGGATCGGCGGTGTTGATGGCGAGCCCGCGCGCCGACAGCCCGTAGGTCTCGCCTTTGGCGACGGCCCGGAAATAGCTTGCGCCGAGAAAGACTCCGACCTCGTCGTAGTAATCCGGCCGGTTGATCGGCGCATGGATACGGAAGCCCCCAAAGCCGAGATCGGTGCCGGCCGGCGGCGGCTTCAGGTTGTCGAAGGTGAACATATCCGGCGCATAGGCAATCATCGTCGCCTTGCCGTCGGCGACCTCATAGAGATCGACCCGATTGGAATAGAAGAAGCCGCGATGAAAAAGCTGCAACTGAAAGGGCAGCCCGTCATTGCGCCAGATGGCCCGATCCGGCACGAAGCGAATCTTGCGGTACTGGTCGTAGTCGAGTTTCTTGAGATTGTCCGGCAGGGTCTGATCGGGCGCCTGATACGGCTTCTGCGCCAGTTCCTTGGCCATTTGCCGCACGCTTGCCGGATCGAACGGCGCGGGCAGGCCGCGCGGCGCCGTGGCGGTTGGCGCGCCAATCACGACGTTCCACGATGGCAGAGCAGCGGCGACCGACACGATGGCCGTTGTCGCCAGGAATTGCCGACGGTTCACGTGAATGTCTCCCATTGCGGGGCGCCATCCCGGCAGGCGGCGCCACAGCCACAATTCAGGACGGTCAATGCAGGGGAGGCGTTAGAGTTCCGTCGGCGGCGCGCGTTAGGCGCTGCCGGAATGCGGCCATTCGTGGGCGGCGCTATTTTTTGAGCCGGTAGCCGGTGCGGAAGATCCACCAGATCACGACCAGGCAGATGACGAGGAACGCCACCGTCATGGCGAGGCTGACCGCCGGGCTGACATCGGAGAATTCGAAAAAGCTCCAGCGAAAGCCGCTGACGAGATAAACGACTGGGTTGAACAGCGCGATCTTCTGCCAGAACGGCGGCAGCACATGCGTCGAATAGAATGTGCCGCCGAGGAAGGTGAGCGGCGTCAGGATCAGAAGCGGGATGATCTGCAACTGCTCGAAGCCATCGGCCCAGATGCCGATGATGAAGCCGAACAGGCTGAAGGTGATCGCGGTCAGCACAAGGAAGCCAAGCATCCATACCGGATGCGCGATGTGCAGCGGCACGAACAGCCAGGACGTGGCAAGGATGATCAGGCCGAGGATGACCGACTTGGTCGCCGCCGCGCCGACATAGCCGCAGGCAATCTCGAAGGACGACACCGGCGCCGACAGAAGCTCGTAGATTGTGCCGGTGAAGCGCGGGAAATAGATGCCGAACGAGGCGTTCATCGTGCTCTGCGTCAAAAGCATCAGCATGATGAGACCGGGCACGATGAAGGCGCCGTAGGCGACGCCCTCGATTTCGGTGATGCGCGACCCGATCGCGGCGCCGAACACCACGAAATAAAGCGAGGTCGAGATCACCGGCGAGACGATGCTCTGCCAGACGGTACGCAAGGTGCGCGCCATTTCGAACTTGTAGATGGCAAGGATCGCGTGGCCGTTCATACCGGCGCCCCCGCGTTGGCCCGCTCGTTTTCGCTGACCAGCCCGATGAAAATCTCTTCGAGCGAACTCTGTTTGGTTTCCAGATCGCGCAACCTGATATCGAGGCGGTTGAGATCGGATAGCAACCGCGTGACACCGGTGCGTTCGCTCTGCGTGTCGTAGGTGAATGTCAGGTCCTTGCCGTCACTGCCGAGCGTAAGATTGCGGTCGCCGAGAATCTCCGCCGGGATCGCCGCGAGCGGCTTCTGCAGATGCAAGACCAGTTGCTTCTTGCCGAGCTTGCGCATCAGCTCGGCCTTGCCCTCGACCAGGATGATCTCGCCCTTGCTGATGACGCCGATGCGGTCGGCCATGTCCTCGGCTTCTTCGATGTAGTGCGTCGTCAGAATGATGGTGACGCCGGAAGCGCGCAGGTCGCGCACCACCTGCCACATGTCCTTGCGCAGTTCGACGTCGACGCCGGCGGTCGGTTCGTCGAGAAACAGCACCTGCGGCTCATGGCTCAGCGCCTTGGCAATCAGCACGCGGCGCTTCATGCCGCCGGAGAGCGTCCTGATCTTGTTGTCCTTCTTGTCCCAGAGCGACAAGGCCTTGAGAATTTTCTCGATCAAAGCCGGGTTGCGCGGCTTGCCGAACAGGCCGCGGGTGAAACTCACCGTGTCCCACACCGACTCGAAGGCGTCCGTGGTCAGTTCCTGCGGCACCAGCCCGATCATCGAGCGGGCGGCGCGATAGTCCTTGACGATGTCATGACCGCCGACGCTGACGGTGCCGGTCGACGCATTCAGGATTCCGCAAATGATGCCGATCAATGTCGTTTTGCCGGCGCCATTGGGCCCGAGCAGCGCGAAGATTTCACCGCGCTCGATGTCGAGATTGATGGTCTTCAGCGCCGTAAAACCTGACGCATAGGTCTTCGACAGGTCTTTGATGGAAATGATCGATGGCATGAATGGGTCGCGCGGAAGGAATGGGATCGCGCAGCGCATATAGGGCAGGCGGCACGGTCCCGCCAGCCCTGCCACCGGGAATATATCAGGACAAAGTCGTAAGCTCGGTAAGGCTCTTGAGAATCTTCTGCGGCGCGAAATCGGGATATTCGTCCGGCATCCCGGAGCGGTTGATCCACAGGCCGCGGAACCCGACCGAAACGCTTGCCATCACGTCCCAGCGATTCGACGAGACGAAGGTCACATCGGATGGTTTGCACTGGAAGCGATCGGTGACGAGGGCATAGACCTCGGGGCGCGGTTTGAACATCTTCAGCGCATCGACCGAAAGCACGGCATCGAGATCGCCGCGCAGGTTGGCGCCGTCGACCGCGCCGTCGAGCATGTTCGGCGAACCGTTCGACAGGATGCCGGTCTTGTGGCCGGCTGCCTTCAACGCCTTCAGCGTGGTGCGCGCATCGGGAAAGGCGTCGAGCTCGAAATAGGAGTTCAACAACCGGGGTTTCAGCGCCTTGGGCACGCTGGGCACGCGCGCCAGCGCGTAATCGAGCGCGCGCTCGGTCAGCGTCCAGAACTCGGTGTAGTGGCCGGCCATCGTGAGCGTCCACGAATATTCGAGCTGCTTGGTACGCCAGATTTCCGACATCCGGGCGATGTCGGGCCCGGCTTCCTTTTCGAAACGCGCGATGCAGGCATGCACATCGAACAGGGTGCCATAAGCATCGAAGACAAAAATGGACGGCATGTTTCCTCCGCGTTCCGCTTTCTCAAGTCCACCGAAGATCACACCGCGGGCACGATGGGAAATCACGATTTCCGGCGCGCCGCGATCAGCCGATCCGCGGCCTCGACGCCGGTGATGAAGGCGCCATGCGCGGTGGAGAAGTCGTGACGCGAGCAGGCCTCGCCGGCGAAATACAGCCGGTCGTCGACCGTCGCCGCGAGTACGCCGCGCTCGTCGGCCGCGCCGGGAACGGCGTATGAATACGCGCCGCGCGCATAAGGGTCGGCGCCCCAGCGGTGGATGCGAAGCGGCGTCAGACGGCGCGCAAAATCGCCGCCGAACAGGCCGGTCAATTCCGACACCGCGAAGTCGAAGAAGGCGGCCTCGCCGCCGCCTTCCAGTTCCTGGGCCCAGCGGCCGGCGAAATAGCACTCGATCATCGGCCGGCCGAACGGGCGGAAATGATAATTGCCGGTTCCGGCGCGATCGGTGCGGCCGAACACCCGGCTCTCTTCCTCGAATTCTTCCGCGCGGTCGAGCGCGATGAATTGCTTGATGTCCAGCCCGAGCGGCAGGCCGCGGGCCGCTTCGAACTTGTGCGGAAGCGCCGGCAGAAACAGATCCTCGTTGTCCGCGATCACATTGGTCGGCAGGGTCACGATCACGCGCTCGGCTTCGATATTGCCTTTCGCCGTTTCGAGAACGATGCGCTTGCCGCGATGGTCGATGCGCTTCACCGCGCTGTCGAAGGCGACGTTGAGGCCTTCGCCGTGGGCCGCGATCATCGCGCCATAGCCGCCCGGCAGGCGCCAGTTGATTTCGCTGTCCTCGTAGCGATCGAAATCGACGGTCGACATGCGATCGAATTCGGCGCCGGCGATATAGGTGGCGACGGCGTTGAGCATGCCGTTCCAGGGGCCGTCCGGCGGCAGCAACTCGGATACCGCGCGGTCGCGGCCGGTGGCGGCGGCTTCGGCGACGCGCTGGTACATTTCGCCCATCGCGCGGCGGAAGCCGCGCTGCTGTTCGAGCGGAAAGATGTCCGTCATCGTGGTGCGTCCCCAGGGCGGGGTCGCCTTGTCGAAGACGCGGCCCTGCGCCGTCGCGACGGCGACCCAGGGGTTGCGGTCGGCCGAGTGCAGCCACCCGCAGCCGAGATCGAGGGCGTAGCCGGACTTGTCGGCGACCGTGCAGGCCCGCCCGCCAAGCCGCGCCCGCGCCTCGACGATGAGATAATCGACGCCATGAACCGCGAGTTTGCGCGCGGCGGCGATGCCGGCCGCGCCGCCGCCGATGATGGCAACTTCGACGCTGTTATGGCTCATGCGATGTGCCGGCGCGGACGGGAAGCGGATGTGAAAAAGGGCGGCGCCGGTTCGCGCCGCCCTCCGATCGGTCCGCCGCTCGCTACTTGGTGGCGGCGAGATACATTTCTTCGACGTGTTCCCAGTTCACGAGATGATCGAGGAACGCCTTGAGATAGTCGGGACGGCGATTGCGGTAGTCGATGTAGTAGGAATGCTCCCACACGTCGCAGCCGAGGATCGGCGTGGCGCCGTTCACCAGCGGGTTCTCACCGTTCGGGGTCTTGGAGATGGCGAGCTTGCCGCCTTTGACCTCGATCCAGCACCAGCCCGAACCGAACTGCGTCGCGCCGGCCTGCGCGAAATCCGTCTTCATTTTCTCAAGACCGCCGAGGTCCGAGTCGATCGCGGCTTTGAGCTTGCCCGGAAGCTTGTCGCCGCCGCCATTCGGCTTCATCCACTTCCAGAAGTGGATGTGGTTGTAATGCTGGCCGGCATTGTTGAAGAGGCCGGCGTTCTTGCCGTGCGAGCCCTTCACGACCTCTTCAAGCGATTTGCCCTCGAGCCCCGAGCCCTCCAACAGCTTGTTGCCGTTGTCGACATAAGCCTTGTGGTGCTTGTCATGGTGATATTCGAGCGTTTCGCGCGACATGTAGGGCGCCAGCGCATCGTAGGAATAGGGCAGTTCGGGCAACGTAAATGACATCAGATCCTCCTCGGGCCACAATATTGAACGCGGATAGGGCCGGCTCGCAGTGGCAACCAGCGCGTCCCTTTCGAGTTCCTCGATCAGGTTAATTAGGCCGTGGCGCTGGTCTGGGCAACGCCCGTCCGCCTTTCAGTGACGGAGGGCAGGGTTACGCGCCAAGGATAACTAGATTAACAAAGTTTGAAGGCATTATCGGGTATTTTAACATTCGGCTTGCCGCGCAAGCCCAAAAAGGCGAGAATTTCTCGCTGGTATAATGGTTTAGCTGAGGAATTAGGCGGCCCGCAACGCAGTGCCGCGATTTGTCGAGGATCGAATCGGACATGTCGATTCTGCTCTACTGCGTGGGTGCCATCGCCTTCGCGATTGGTACCGCCATGATCGGATTTGGCATTCCGATCAACGAATTCAGCTTTGGTAATACTCTCATTACGTCCGGCACGGTGGCGATTGCCGCCGGCATGATCGTGTTCGCGCTCGGGGTTGTCGTCCGCCAGTTGCAGCGGCTCGGGGACGCGCTCGCGCGGCCGCCGGTGCGCATCGGCCGCCCGCCGGATGCGGAAGCCCAGCCGCCGGCCCGCGCGGCAGCGCCATCCGGCGCGGCACGGGTGCCGTTTCCGCCGAAGCCGAGACCGGCGCCGCCGGAGCCGCGCGAGCGGGCCGAGCCTGTTGCCGCCGAGCCGCGCGCTAATTTGCCGCCACCCTTCGTGCTGCCGTCGGCGCCGTCAGCGCCGTTATTCCCGACACAACCGCCGACACCTCTGCCGCCGGAGGCGGAGGAAGAGATTTTCGGCGCCCCGGCTTTGCCGAATCCCGATGAGACGATCACTGCGGAAGCTGGATACGAACAGGAGCTACCCTTGGAGCCTGAGCCCGAAGCCGGGCCGGGGCCTCAAGCCGAGCCGCCGGTTCGTGCGCCGCCGCCGTCGCTTGATCGCGAAGCGGATGCCGAGCCGGAGGACGACAAGCCGCTATTCGCACCGGCGTGGCGGTCGCCGCCCCCACCGGTTGCGCCTGCGCCGAAATCCGAGCCGAGCTACTTCGATGCGATGTGGCCGGCCGAGCGCACGCCGGCGAAATTCGAGGCCACAGACGGACCCGAAGACGTCGAGCCGGCTACCACGCCGCCCGAGGAGCCAGCTGCCGTCGAGCCGCACGATGAAGAGGAACCACGACAGCCCGCCGTCGCCATCCTCAAGTCGGGCGTCGTCGATGGCATGGGCTATACGCTCTACGTCGATGGCTCGATCGAAGCCGAACTGCCGCAAGGCACCTTGCGCTTTGCGTCCATCAACGAGCTGCGCGCGCATCTGGAAAAAGCGCCGTAAGCATTCGCCCGGTCATGGGCCTCGATGCAATTCTCTTCCCGGAAAAGTTGTGGACAGGCTGGGTTGCGCGGCTGGTTTTCGCGAGGATAAAACAGCCAATACTCTCGTATATTCAATTACATCGTGACATAAGCTTGAATACTATTGGTACTTCAAAGCGCTCGTCTTGCACTGCTTTGACCCTCCTAGTACAGTCCAAATATAAGAAACCATCTTGAAATTGGTGCGACCTTGAGGCGAGTGTCGAAACACTCCCGGTGCCGTCTATTTTGACGCGCCACGGAGGCTTTCGGGGGCCGGCCGGCGGGAAAGTGGAGCGGGGGCGAGACACTTCCAATGAACGATTCAACCAATTCCGGCAATTTCATCGAGCTTACGGCCTCGATCGTGTCGGCTTATGTCAGCAACAATAGCGTCGCCGCGTCGGATATTCCGGCCCTGATCAATCAGGTCCACGCGGCGCTCAGCGGCGTATCGGGCAAGACCGGCGAATTGCCCGCGGAGCCTTTAAAGCCCGCGGTTTCGGTGAAGAAGTCGATCACGCCCGAGCACATCGTTTGTCTTGAGGACGGCAAGAAGTTCAAGTCGCTCAAGCGCCACCTGCGCACCCAGTACAATATGACGCCCGAGCAATATCGCGAGAAATGGGGCCTCGGGCCCGATTATCCGATGGTGGCGCCGAACTACGCCGCCGCGCGCTCGCAGTTGGCGAAAGAGATGGGGCTCGGCCAGCAGCGCCGCCGTCGCTCGAAGTAAAATTCTCACATTGGAGGCCGGGTCCGGCGGCGCGCGCCTTTTCGAGGCGCGCCCGGTGCCGGCTTGATTTAAGAAAAAAATCCTTGCGATCGGGTTTGTGGCTTGTTATGGGTATCTTATCCTAACGAGGTCGTCATGCACAACCCATCTCGCAAGCCTTCCACATCCAAGCCTTCCACATCCAAGCCTTCCACCTCCAAGCCCGCGACACGTAATCCCGAATTCGCGTCTGCGTCCGGCGCCGGCGTTTCAAACGCGTCCGGCTCGACGCCCGACATCGGGCCGTTGCGCTTACGTCGTCTCAAAATAGGCACGCAGACCGTCGATACGCCAACCGGTGCACGGCGCGTGACGGTCGACGAAGCGGAAAGTCCCTTGGCCTGGCTCGCGCGCCGGCGCGGCCGCGATGGCCACGCCATGATCGCGCCGCATCAGCTGCAGGCCGGCGAAAAACTGCGTACCGACTTCACGCGCGCGCACATGATGCAGCGCACGACCGCGAACTGGTCGAGCCCGGGTTCGTCGGATCGCCGCGGTCCCTCGAACCGCGCCGCCGATTTCACCGACGCGACGATCGCCGCGCGACAGCGCGTCAACGCTGCACTCAAGGCCGTCGGCCCGGAATTTTCCGGTCTGCTCGTCGACCTGTGCTGCTTCCTTAAGGGGTTGGAAGATCTCGAACGCGCGCGCGGATGGCCGGCGCGCTCGGCCAAGGTCGTGCTGCAGCTCGCGCTTGACCGCCTCGCTCGCCACTACGGCTACATGGCGCGGGCGCGCGGCCGAAACGACGCTGAAATCCGCACCTGGCTCGCCGAAGATGCGGCGTTTCGCGTCGAATGAGGAGGTTCAGGCGGCGGTGAGCGCGGCGGCCGCCTCGGCGCGGACGCGCTCGACCATCGAGCGCAGGCCGTTCGAGCGCTGCGGCGTCAGGTTTTCCCGCAAGCCGATGCGATCGAACAGCGCCAGCGCATCGGTCGACAGGATGTCGCGCGCGGTCTTGCCCGAATAGAGCGCGAGCAGGATGGCGACGAGGCCGCGCACGATATGGGCGTCGCTGTCGCCGACAAAGTTCAGCACCGGTCCGTCGGCGCCATTGGGCTCGATCCGCGTCTTGAGCCAGACCTGACTCGCGCAACCCTGCACCTTGTTGGCTTCGCTGTGATCGGCCTCGGACATCGGCGGCAGCGCCCGCCCAAGCTCGATGACATAGCGATAGCGGTCGTCCCACTCGTCGAGCAGAGTGAAGTTTTCAACGATATCGTCGATCTCGCTCATCGCACGCAGTCATAACGCCGATACCGCGTCTCTCACGGACGCGGCTTCCAGCGCTCCGTATATAGGCTTGCGGCGGGAATGGCCAAACGGCCACCCGCTGTCCGGGCGCGGCGAGGCGAGGCGTTGTGAACTCAGACGGCGGGGCGGGTAGCGCGGGCCTCGCGGCGCGGCGGCAGCGGCACCGGCGCGTGCCAGCCCGGCTTGAGATCGGACGGCGTCAGGGTACCCCTGACGGCGGGCGTGCCGAGCGCGCCGGTCGCCGAGACGCCGACGACGCGGGCGGGGCCCAGGTCCTCAGAAGGCGCGGGTTTGTTGTCGGTCAGTTTGTTGCTGACGAATTCGAAGATGGTGCGGGCGCCGGCCTCGGCGCGATGCCCGATCACGGTGGCCACCTTGCCGCCGACGACGCAGGCATCCGCATTGCGCTCGCAGAAGCCGCGCATGTCGGACACCGCGGCGCTCGCCAGCGTGACCGCCTGCACCGCATTGATCTGCGCATCCGGCGTTGACGCCTTGTCGCCACCGGACGGCAAGAGCACGCATACGACCGTCAGCCAAAAGGCCATTCGAAGCAAAAAGAACATGACCCACCCATTATCGTCCCCGACGGCTTTTTCGCCGCCTTGTATTCAAAACTAGCAGACAGGCTTGAACCTGTCCTTGGCGTCAAAGCGCGCATTTAGATCAAATTTGCCGCGACTTCGACGCGAATTTGAAGAGACTTTTAGAAGACAGCATTTGATTAAAATTTTAGCGATTTGGCGCCGGCACTGATTGCACGGCATTTAGCGAAAATCACGCATGGTTACCGGCGCGGTAACAATTCGATCGACCGATGCCGCAAAACCGTTCGGCGGCAACACAAATTTCACCATGCGCGGCAAATGGCGGCCGCCTTGACGGTGCAACGCGGCCACCTTCGCGTCCACGCGCGTCCCCCTTAGCTTTCGCTTAAGCGCCAGCCCTCTAAGGTCGCGTCCTGAATAAGGGGCGCGTCAGTAGGGCGTGATACAGGGACTGTGAGCTTCCTCACACCATTGTGGCAGTACGTCGATGCCTTGGTGTATCCGGCCGCGCGGCAGGATGCGCTGACGGCGGCGCGCCACCGCGCCTTTATCGCGCCGCGCCTGATCGGCAGCTTCGTCGCGCTGGCGAGCTTTCCGGTCTATGTCGCATTTCGCGGCGTGCCGAGCGCGCTCGAAGTCGGCGTCTTCGCCTGGCTCGTGGCACCCATCCTCATTGCCTATTTTCTGTCGCGCACCGGCCGCTATGAGGCCGCGCATGTGCTGTCGTCGCTGGCGCTGGCCGGGCTGGTGACCGCGGTCGCGCTGTGCAATGGCGGCATCGCCTCGTTCGCCGCGATCTGGCTGGTCGTTGTGCCGCTCGAAGCGTCGCTGTCGGCCTCGCGCCGTGTGGTCGCGCTGGCGTCGATCTTCGCGCTGGTGGCCGCCGGCCTGCTCCTGATCGCAAGCGCGCAAGGCTGGCTGCCGCCGCAGGCCGCTGCTGCCGACCAGCACGGCGCGCTTGCCGCGCTCGGCGTCGTCTCGGCGGCGCTCTACGCCACCGGCCTTGCGCTCGGCGCCGAGCAACTCGCCCGTACCAGCTTCTGGCTGCTGTATGCCGAGGAAGATCGCTACAGATTGCTCGCCCGCAACATGACCGATGTGATCGCGCGTCACGGCAAGAACGGCGCGGTGTTGTTCATCTCGCCCGCCGCGGAAACCCTGTTTGGCGTGCGGCCCGGCGCGCTGGCCGGACACGGCCTGTTCGATCATGTGCATGTCGCCGATCGTCCGGCGTTCCTGACCGCGCTGGCCGATGCGTCCACGCATGGCGACGACCGGTCTGTCGAATTCCGCATTCGCCGCGGTGACGAGGGTACGCATGGCGGGCGCTTCGTCTGGGTCGAGATGCGTTGCCGTCCGCTTGACGACGAGGCCCACAAGACACCGGACGGCGAACGCGAGGTTGTCGCCGTCATGCGCGACATCAGCGAGCGCAAGGCGCATGAGCAGGCGATTGAAATGGTCCGCGCCGAGCAAGAGCGCGCCAACCAGTCGAAGAGCCGCTTCCTCGCCACCATGAGCCATGAGTTGCGCACGCCGCTCAACGCCATCATCGGCTTCTCGGAGATGCTGACCAACGAGGAACTGGTCGTGCAGCCCGAACGGCGGCTCGAATATGCCCGCCTGATCAACGAATCCGGCCATCACCTCCTGTCGGTGGTCAATGGCATCCTCGACATGTCGAAAATGGAAACCGGCAATTTCGAAATCACGCCGGAGCCGTTTGCGCCCGTGCCGGTGATTACCGGCTGCTGCGATCTGCTGGCGCTGAAAGCGCGCGACGCTGCGGTCGAGATCAAGACGCGACTTCAGCCCGATCTGCCGGAGATCGTCGGCGACCGCCGCGCCTTCAACCAGATTCTCATCAACCTCATGTCGAACGCGATCAAGTTCACGCCGCGCGGCGGCCGCGTCACCATGAGCGCCTATCGCGACGGCGGCAAGATCGTGGTCTCGGTGGAAGATACCGGCGTCGGTATCGGCGAGGACGATCTGCCGCGCCTCGGCGAAGCCTTCTTCCAGGCGCGCGCGTCTTACGACCGCCGTCACGACGGCACGGGCCTCGGCCTGTCGATCGTGAAGGGCCTGGTCAAGCTGCATTGCGGCGACATCGATATTCGCAGCCGGTTGGGCGAGGGCACGCGCGTTACCGTGCGGTTGCCGATCGATTGCGAAGGACACAAAGTGCCGGCCGATCCGATCCGGCTGGTGACGGAGCGGGCCGGCGACCTTGCCGCAGCCGCCAATGGACCGGTGAAGAAAAGTGCCTAAGCGAAAACCTAAAGCCGTCGCCATCAAGCTCGAAGCGCGTGAGACCGGCGGGATCGGCTCGATCATCAGCACGCATCCGCGCGAGTTCGTCGCCATCCTGCTTGGCGGCACCGCCGTGACCATCATTTGCTTCAACGCGCTGTTCATGCAGAAGGGCCCGCATCCGGCGCCGATCTTCGCGGCGCGGCCGGCCCTTATCGCGCCGCCGCCGGCGCCTGTTATTGCCGCGCCCGCGCGGCTCACCGCGCCTGCTCCGCTGTCGCCGACGCAATCGCAGCCGCAGCCGGCCATTGCCGCGCCGCCGCTCAACCGGGTGCAGACGATCGCCGAGATTCAGCGCGAGCTTACGCGGCGCGGCTTTTACGACGGTGTCGCCGACGGCATCTGGGGCGCAAAGACGGACGCCGGCGCCCGCGATTTCGGTCAGTCGGCCGGTGTGAAGGTCGATCCGAACGCGCCCGAGGATCTGCTGCGCGCCATGACGGCATCCAGTGTTTCGGCGCCGGTTCCGGCACCGCAGGCCGCGCCGCGCGACCAGATCGCCGCGCTGCTGACGCCGTCGCCGCGGATCCTCGCGATCCAGCGTGCTCTGGCGGATTTCGGCTACGGTCAGATCAAGCCGACCGGAAATTTCGATGCCGACACACGCGTCGCGATCGAGAAGTTCGAGCGCGACCGCCGCCTGCCGGTGACCGGCCAGGTCTCGGACCGTTTCGTGCGCGAATTGTCGGCGATGACCGGCCGGCCGCTCGAGTAAATGTCGGCCACCATTAGTCGCTCGCCGCTGCCCTGTGTTAGGGAAGTGCCATGCGGCTGAAATCGAGCATCTGGGTCGCGGCCTATGTGCGCCGCTGCCATGTCGAGGGTGGCTTCGCGGCGGTGCGCAAGCGTGGCGCCGATGAAGCGGGGGCCGTCTTCATTATCGTCAACCGGCTCGACGGCACGGCGACGTTGTACGGCCCGGCTCCGCAAGCCGCGTTTGACGATGACGCGCCGACCGACCGAGCCTTCACCATCGTCGCCGGACGCGATGGGCCGGTGCCGGAAGCCGATATCGATGCGAGGCTGCAAAAGGAAATCCGCTTCGACCCCGATCTCTGGATCGTCGAAAGCGAGGACCGCGCCGGCCGGCACTTTCTCGACAAGATCGTCGCCTGACAGCGTCAGCGCGTCGCTTTGTGGGGTGCGGTGAGTTCGCGAGCGTCGGAGCGACGCGCCTCCCGGCCGATCGGCCGGCGCACGGCGCGGCCGTCTTCCTGGTAGACCGGTTCGTGACGCGCCTTCGCCGTCAAGGCTGGCGCGTCCTGGCGCCAGATCGACACCATATGCATCGCGGCCGTCATCGATATCTCGTCATAGAGTGTGGCGAGATCGAACACGCGCTGCACCGATTGTCCGATGGCGGGGTTGAGGAACAGCAGTATGCGCTGAAGCACGGCAGCCTTGATGCCCAGCGCCTTGGCGATCACGACGATCGGTTCGCCCGAGACATCCTGTGCAATGCGGTCGGCGAGATGGCGGCGGATGCCGATCGCGCGCTCAAGGAGCCGCGCAAACGCGGCCGGGTCGCGCTTGAGTGCCGCATCCTCAAGGCCCAGCACCGTCTCGTTTGAGGCCGGCGCGAGTGCGGCATCCGGATTTGCGACGACGTCGAGATTAAAGAGGATTAGCTGGCGATCATGGCCACCAGCATTGAGGAACACATCGGTCAGGCTGTCATCGGCGCTGAACGCGGCTGCGGCTGTCACGGGAACGCTCGCGGCCTGAGTCCCGTGCGCCGGCACGGCCGTCGTCTCATCCGGAACGAAGCTGACCGGCGGCAAAGCGAGGGGCGCGGTGGTGCTGGATTTAACCGCGGCGAGCTTGTTGAGGACGGCGGCCGGCGCGCCGGCGTAATGCGACAGGGTCGTCGCCACCGCGGCGCGAGTCGGCTCATCGACCGTATCGATCAGACCGAGCGCCAGTTCGACGTATTGCGTGGTCTCGTCGTCGCTATGGACCGTCTTTTGTACGTAGAGGTCGGTGACAACGCGAAGCAGCGTCGGCCGCACGTCGACGCCATCGCGGCATGCGAGGTCGACCAGGCTATCGATCGGCGAGATGTTAGGGGACTTGATCATACTAGGTGACATGAACTTCCGCGCGCAACTTCAATTTAGGGGGCGCGCGTTAGCAGACCGTTAACCTTGCGGCCCTTTTAATCAAAGGCAACGACCCGGCAGGTCCGTGGGTAGCATGTACAGTCAGTGGCACCAGGAAGCGAGTTTCGACAACGCGTTCATGCCGTAGCGATACGGTCTCAAGGCCGGGACGGAATAGGGGACTGCAATGGGCGAAGTCATCCGTTTTCCTGAAGACGCCGGTCGAGGTCTTGGCTTTGGCCGAGGCCGCTATATCGACGCGATCTCGGAACCTGCGACTGTCATCATTCTTCCGGTGATCCGCATCGATCGAGGGCCGGACGGGCTGGAGCCCGATACCGGCAGTAATCCGGGCCGCCGGCGCCGCCGCCGCCTCGCGCGCTAAGCCACCGAACCCGGCCAAGGTCCCAATGCGAGCCAGATTGCGATCGTCGCGGCGGACGCTGGTGTTTTCTCTCGCCCTTCTGCTCGCGCCCGTTCTCGCCGGCTGCGGCGTCAATGGCGACTTCGGCGAGGTCAATCCCACCTTGGTGCGCGACGACATCCACGATTGGGTCGGCCGCGACGACGCCAAGGGCCGGGCGATATCGCCGTCATCCTTTGAATTGACCGACGACGAGCGCCAGATGCGCGATCTCGGCTACCCGCTGCTCGAGCCCCCCTACAACCGGCAGAAGGTCTATTCGGTGCTCAGCGAGTACGGCATGACGCCGTGGGTCCTGAAGCAGGCGGCCAATCCGGCGTCTTATTACGATCACATGATGTCGGGAGAGGTACGCTCGCCGAGCTCGCGTTACGCGCTGTTGACCGATGACATCCGCAACGATGGCGAGAGGCTGCCGCAGTTCTTCGAAACCGCCGGGCGCGTTGTCGATTTCGACGTCAAGCGCAAGAAAAGCCTCGCCTTTGTCCGCGGGCTGACCGAAGCGGAGCGCACCAATACGTTCAATCGCATTCGCGAGAATGACCGCGTGCTCTCGCTGGTGCGCGTGAGCCTGACGCGCCGGGTCGCCAGTTACCGCTACGCGCTGGAGCGCCTGGTAATCTCGTCGCCATCGCAACAGGCGGTGCAGGCCGAACAGGCACTCAATCGCCTGGGCAACGAGGTTAGCCACTTCCGCACCTACACCGCGCCATCCTATGAACGTGGCGACAGCCTGGCTTATCAGCGTTAGCTAACGGCCGGCGGTCGG
>JBAZSM010000049.1:0-1554 GCA_041662425.1 Pseudolabrys sp. | reverse complement strand
AGCGCGCGGATGGCGATGAGCCCGGTCGTGGTTGGCGACTCGACGATAAGCCGATCGGCCGCGGTCACGTCTTCATCTTCCGGCATCTGACTTTTCTGCTCCGTCGTCATCAGGTCGAGCTCGATGACGCGGCGGCCGGCGGCACGATCATTGATGGCATAGTAGGCGACGTCGTAGCGCGTGTAGAACGAGATCGACGTATAAGCGAGACTGACCGGCACGGTGACCTTGAGCGGGCCCTTCGACAGATCGTAGCGGCAGATGCCGCCGGCAAAAGCCGGATCCATGAATGGCATCACCGCCTTGTCAGGCTTGGGTTGCGGCAGGGCGGTGACGGTATTGACCGGTGCATCGTTTGTCAGGCGCGCATAGGCGTCCTGCGTCGCCGTGCGCGGCAGCAGAATGATGGTGCCAAGATGCACGATGCCGCCGAGCAGCGCGCCGCCAAACAACAGAAGCAGCCAGCGGATCATGGGCAGCTCCGGGTCTCGATGGCCGGCATCGGGACTTCGCGGCCGGCCTTGGTGGCGACGCCGACCGCAGTGTCGTAGAGCCGCAGTACCAGCGAATAGCGCTCGACCGCCGCGGTGGGCAGCCAGTTACCAGGATTGGCGCGCGGCGACACCAGGATCTCGAAACTGCCATCGGCGCGGCGCACGATTTCCTGACTGGAGAAGCCGTTGCGCTCGATCGAATTGGCGACCAACTCGCCGTCCCGGTTGTAGAGCGACAGCGTCCAGAAGCGCGCCGCCGGCGTCACGCCGGACAAGACGACATCGCAGCGGCCGTCGAGAAGTTTTCCGTCATCGTCGGTCTGCGCCGTGAACGACACGCCGTCGCCGAGCGCGACCGGCAGTTGCCCGGTGCGAGCGATGGTCGCGCGCGCGTAAGGATCGGCATCGATGGTGCCGGTTTTCGGCCAGGCGGTCCAACTGCCGATCGTCAGCGCACCGAACGCGGCGCCCCGCGTCAACGCAAAATAAGTCAGCCCGAGGCCTACGGCGCCGGCGACGATCAGAGCAAACAGCGTTGAAGTCAGAAGCCGCACAGTCGATCCGCAGGCAGGATGGGAGGTTTGAGTCGCATCGGGCAGGAGACTACGCCGGCGAAGGCGCCGGAGCTATTCAGTTGCTGGAGCCAAAGGCATGGCCCTCGAGCGCGGCGGCCAAAGCATCGCCGGTTTCGGGCACGGCGGTCGCGTCAGACAGGCCGATTTGCCTCTTCCTGTCGTTCGACACGGCCGGGCGCAGGGGTGTCATGGAGCGGTTGGCGTCGTCGAGCAACCGTTCGACGTGCACCAGCGCCTCGGCGCCGCGCTTGGAAAGCAATGTCGGACGACGCGGGGCGGCCGCTTTGTTATCGGACTTGCTCGACCGCGCCGCCACCTGCTGCACATGCGCTGGAACGGCGACACCGGGCAACTGCCGAAGCTCGATGCCCTGATGGGCGTATTCCATGATCGTGTGCCACGTCATCGCCGGCAACGAGCCGCCGGTCATGCGGTTGGTCGAGGTGTAGTCGTCATTGCCGAACCAGACGCCGCCGACGAAGTTG
>JBAZSM010000048.1:0-32642 GCA_041662425.1 Pseudolabrys sp. | reverse complement strand
TGCAGCACCATTTCGGCCGCGCCGAGGTCTTCGCCGCGCAGCAGGCTGCGCTCGAACTCGCCGAGCAGCAGCGCGCGCGCCTGCGGCGTCAGTTCGCGCAGGAAGCTCTGTAGTCGTTCAATCGTGTCGGCGCCCGCCATCGCCGGCTTTGCCCACCATAATCGTCAAGTGGGTTTGATACCGCGCGGGCCGTTAAGGACCCCTTAAGCATGTCGCCGCAGTTCGAGGCTTTACGGCGCGACATGACCGAGGGTCAGGTCAGCGGCGTCCAGGTGCCGTCCGGGTTGCGGCACGCCGTACCGCGCGCGGTCTCCGGCTGGCCGTTGATATAGATGGTGTGCGTGTAAGAGCGGCAATTGTGGCCGCGATCGACATAGGCCGGGCCCGGTACGATGGTGCCATAGCGACCCGAATCCGGGTTCTTCCAGGTCACCGGGGCGCCCGACGGGCCGCGCTCCAGCGCGTCCATCTGCGCGGCATAAGCGCGCTGGCGATCCTGCTCGTCGAGCGAGGCGCCAATTCGATTGCCGACCAGGCCGCCCAGCAGACCACCGATCGCCGCGCCAGCCAGCCGGTCGCCCGTACCGCCGCCCGCGACCGCCGCGCCGAGCAGCGCGCCGCCGCCGGCGCCCAGCAGGGTCCCGGAGTTCTCGCGCGGTCCCGGGCCATTGCCGTCCGGGTCGCCGGCACAGCCGGCAAGCGACAGGCCAAGTGCGGCGATGGCGATAAGCTTCGTTGCGGACATCAAAAACCCCCGGGCAATCGATTGGGATACGGCGCAGCCGCCATCCTGGAACTTATAGACTATCGAGACGCAAGAATTGGGGCAAAAGTCCGGCACCGGCAAGCGCGCCGTCACCCCGCCGGCAGCACCAGTTCGGCCCGCAGGCCGCCCAACGGCGCCGCGCCGAGTTTCAATTCGCCGCCGTAGAGCCCGGCCAGTTCGACCACGATCGACAGGCCGAGCCCCGATCCCGGCTTGGTCTCATCGAGCCGGCGGCCGCGGCGCGCCACCTGCTCACGTTCGGATGCCGACAGCCCGCGGCCGTCGTCGTCGACCATGATGCGCACGATCTGCTCGTCGCTCGAAGCGTCGCGCCGCTGGCGCAGCACCTCGACCGAGACCCGCGACGCCGCCCACTTGCAGGCATTATCGACCAGATTGCCGATCATCTCTTCAAGGTCGGCGCGCTCGCCGCGGAAGCGCGCCGGCTCCGTCATCTGCGTATCGATAATGATGGCGCGGTCGCGATAGATCTTCTCCATGGTGCGGGCCAACGCCTCGATCACCGGCGTCACGTCGGTAACCGAACCGACCACCGAGGCCCGCGCCGCCAGCCGCGCACGCTCGAGATGGCGCGCCACCTGGTCGCGCATGATCGCGGCCTGTTCCTGAACCTTCAGCGCCAGCGGATCGTTGCCGCGCGCGGCGGCTTCGTTGACGATGACCGACAACGGCGTCTTCAGCGCATGCGCCAGATTGCCGACATGCGTGCGCGCGCGCTCGACGATCTCCTTGTTGGCGTCGATCAGCGCATTGGTCTCGCGCGCCAGCGGCGCGATCTCGACCGGAAACTCGCCCGCCAGCCGTTCGGCATTGCCGGAGCGAATGGCGGCGAGACTATCGGTGATGCGCTTGAGCGGCGCGAGACCGAAACGCACCTGGAACATGGTCGTCAGCAGCAGCACCGCGGCGAGAATGGAGAAGGTCGCGAGCAGCGCCTGATCGAACTGCCGGATCTCGTCGGAAATCTCGACGGCATCGCCCGCCACCGCGACGAGATAACGGCCTTCTTCGCCGAGATCGATATTGCGCTCGACCAGCCGCAGCTTCTGATCTTCCGGCCCGGTGACATAACCCTGCCGCGAGCCGTCCGGCCCGGCGGCGACGCCCTGATCCTGCAGATGCGGCAGGCCGCCATCCCACAGCGAACGCGAAGCGCGCAATTCCGGCTTGCCCGGATCGAGCCGCGTCACCTGCCAGTACCAGCCCGATAGCGGCAGTTCGAACAACGGCTCGCCGAGCGCCTGCGGAAACCTCTCGTCATCCGGGGCGGCGACATCGGCCACCAATGTCCGCAGATAAACGCCGAGACGGCGGTCGAACGAGCGCTCCACCGCCTGGCGATAAAGCGACGACAGCACGACGCCGGTAATAAGAAGAATGACGACCGCCCAGGCGGTCGCCGAGACGAACAGACGCAGCGCGAGCGAGTTGGCGCGCATCGAACTACTTTCTTTTGCGCATGATCTTAGCCGAAAGCCGGATTCCGCTTTTCGGGATCATGGGCGTCAGGAGCCCGGCGCGGCGAGCATATATCCGAGCCCGCGCACGGTCTGGATGATATCGACACCGAGTTTCCGGCGGATGCGGCCGACGAACACCTCGATGGTGTTGGAGTCCCGATCGAAGTCCTGATCGTAGAGATGCTCGACCAATTCCGTGCGCGACACGACGCGGCCGTTGTGATGCATCAGGTAGGCGAGCAGCCGGTATTCATGGCTGGTCAGTTTCACCGGATTGCCGTCGACCGATACGCGCCCGTTGCGTGAATCGAGCCGCACCGGCCCGCATTCGAATTCGCTCTTGGCGTGACCGACGGCGCGGCGCAGCAGCGCGCGTAGCCGGGCCAGCACCTCCTCGAGATGAAAAGGCTTGGCGACGTAGTCGTCGGCGCCGGCATCGAAGCCCTGCACCTTGTCGCTCCAGCGGTCGCGCGCCGTCAGCATCAGCACCGGCATGGTACGGCCGTTGCGCCGCCAGGATTCCAGCACCGAGATGCCGTCCATTTTCGGCAGGCCGATATCGAGGATCACCGCGTCATAGGGTTCGGTATCGCCGAGATGGTGACCTTCCTCGCCGTCAAAGGCGCGGTCTACCACGTAGCCGGCATCGGTCAGAGCGGCGGTGAGCTGGCGGTTGAGGTCGGGGTCGTCCTCGACGACGAGGAGGCGCAAGGGGTTCTTCTCCGCTCGATTCGTGGCTTGTCAGGCGATCTTAGCCGAAATCGGACACTGCCATCTGTGCGGGAAATCGGCCTTTTTCGGGGTCCGGCCCGTCTGCCGGGTTCGGCAGGTGGCGGTCAAAGACCGGACACCGGCGCACCGTTGGCCGCATTGATCATGGCGCGGGTCACCTTGCCGCTATGGCCAAGCAAGGTCAGCTCATAGACCAGCCGGTCGCCGCGACGGCAGAGGCTGGCCCGCACCACCTCGGCATGGTGGCCGTGCGCGCGCAGCGACTTCACGGCCGCCGCAAGCGGAACGGCCTGATGGGCCGCAACGGCTTCGCGCTGTTCGGCCTTGTTCAGGCACGCGCGCGGTTGCCGGTCAGCGCCCAGCGACGCCTGACCCGGCGCGACCAGGCTGGCGAGCAGAATTAACGCAGTGGTTATGCGGGGAACCGGCATGGCGGGAGGGATAGCAGCGCGCCGGTGAACGCGGGCTGAACGGCCTGTCAAAAAGAAAGCCGTCAGCTTTCAAACCCATCGAAGGATGCGAAATCTGCAAGCGGCGCGCGCGGCGAGCGCCAGCCGTTGATGGGCGCGGCCGGGTCCTCGTAGCCGAGGGCGAGGCCGGAATAGACCATGAGATGGTCGGGGAGATTGAGGAAAGCGCGCACGGTCTTGTGGAACGACACCCAGGCCTGCTGCGGGCAGGTGTGCAGGCCGTGGCCGCGCGCGATGAGCGCGACGGTCTGCAGATAGCCGCCGATGTCGGCCCACTGCGCGGCGCCGTGATCCTTCTCGCGGGCGAAGAACAGCGCGACCGGCGCGCCGAAGAATTCGTAATTGCGGGCGTATTGTTGATAACGCGCCGGCTTGTCCTCGCGCGGCACACCGATGGCTTGATAGAGCAGTTCGCCGACCGTGAAGCTGCGGCCGCGATAAGGCTCCGCCATCGGCTGCGGATAGATGACGTATTCGACGCCCTCGCCCTTCGGCAATTCGGCCGCCATGCGCGGGCGCAGTTGCGCCTTCAGGTCCTCGACCCGCCGGCCGGCCACCGCATAGACGCGCCATGGCTGCATGTTGCCGGCCGATGGCGCCCGTGCCGCCCGCTCGACGATGTCGCGCACGATCGCCTCGGGCACCGACTTATCGAGAAACGCACGGCAGGAATAGCGAGAGGAAACAGCATCGAAGATGTTCATGTGGCGATAAGCTCCGCGATTGGCGCACGGACCTTACTTCCTCGCCATGATCCTCGCCACCTTCTCCAGACTCCGCCCGCCGAAATAGGCGGTAAGCACGATGAGCGCCCATTGGCCGAGGTCGCCCGTCAGCGGGTCCGTCGTGCCGAGGCCAAGCACCTTGTCCCAGACCACGACCTTCCAGACATAGATGATGAATGCGCCGGCAAAGAGCGGCCGCGGCAGCGCCGTGTACCAGCGCCCCTGCTCCGCGATGGCGAGTTGCGTCGCCAGTTCGCGCTCGCGCTGCTCGACGTCGAGCTCGCGGGCGGCGAGATCGGCGGCGATTTTCTCGGACGCATTGTCAGCCGAAAGTTTGGCGCGATAGGCGTCGAGCGCGGCTTTGGCAAAAGGACCGCCGAGCAGATTGCCGAGCCACGCCAGCACGGTTACCAGCATCTATCGGCCCCCGTCCAACGTGCGCCGCCGCGCCAGCTCGGTGATGAGGCCGATGGCAATGACGTAATACGGCACGTATTTCGGCTGCAGCGCCGCCTGGATCGCCGATGCGACATTCGGATCCTGCAACACGCTCTGCCCGGAGGCGAGCAACAGTCCCAGCACAGCAACAAGCCGCGCCCACAAGATCGTGGCGGAGTGTCTGAACCAAGCTTTGATCTTTTCCATTGTCAATTCCTCCTGAACAAAGCCGCGAGAATTGACATCACGACATGAAAAAGCCCGCTTGCGGCGGGCTGTTCAGTCGGCGGTTCGATCGCCACGGGTGGCGTCAATGGCGTCGGCGGCGCGCCGGCTTTTCTCGATGCCAATGCCAGCGAGATTGACTTAACCTCGGCGACGCGGCGGCCCCAGCCTTTGCCGAAGACCGGCCAGGTCTTGAGCGATTGCAGAAAGCGCAAGCGCTCATCGCAAATCGCCGTCACCAGTCGCGCGGCGTCGGCGCGCGACGCCGCCGCGATCACCTCGTCGCTGATCATGCTCGTCGCATCCGGCAGCCCGAGACATCGCCGCAACACCTTGCCGCTGCGGCCGATGCCGGAATTCACACCATAGTCGAACACGGCATAATCGACGCCGGCCGGCAGCTCGTCGCAACGCAGCGCGTCCCAGTATCGGGCGCGATAGATGCGCTCGGCATCGTCGACGCTCATGCGCCGCACGTCGTCGGCGGTCGCATCGCGCTTCACGTATTGACGATAATCCGCAAGCGTGATGCCGAAATTGGTCGGCCCGCCGGGATCGGCTGGGTGGTTGGAGTAGCCGCCTTCACTTACAATAAGCCGTTGTAAGGCTTCGTCGTATGACGACTTTGCCATTTCGGCTTGCTCCATAGTTTCACGCGTGACCGCTTCCGCGATCATGGGTACGTTTGATTTTCTCGATTTATTGATCTGCGGCGACCGAAGGCGGCACCTGCCCGGTCGCGATGCAACAACCGCCCGGAGGTCGGTTCCATAAGCCAGCGGCTCGAAGGCATGCCCGCGGAACAAATAACTTGCGCATTTACGAGTTGTTTATTTTGATTGCGTTGCGAAAGCGATTCAGGTTAATCTCATAATTGGGGACAGATCGCGACATGCCGTGCAGGGAAGAAATAGCCGTCCGTGCGCTCATAAATGCGGCATTCGAGGAAGCGGACCGGCTCGGCTCAGTCGCGATATCGAGCGAGCGAGCCCAAATGAACGACCTCATCGGCAAATCCAAGCGATGGCGCAGGCTGGCGTTCGAAGCGCGCGATGGCTTGCCCCGCCTGATGTATTTGCCTCCGACGCCCGTCCGAAACGCGTTTCCTCTGCGTGTACGTGTACGTGTACCGGCGCTACCGGCCTTTTCCATTCCTCGCCCGAAATTCCCGGAGGCTATCGCGAGTCGAACGCGTTTCCTGCGCTTATTGCTTACTGACCCGCGCCAGGGCTTCAGGCTATTCGTGAAACACAAAATGCCGCATGGGCCCGGGCAAAACGAAACTGCGGATAATGAATCGAAGCGAATTTCACAAGCCGGCGAATGACCGGACAATCGCTTCTGTTTGAGGTCGGCCGATCGTCCACATCAGGCCCACTGTCCGCCGGTCGCTGTCGTGCCGGCGACATCGCCGGGAAAAGTCCGCCCGCTGGACAGCACCACCCCGTTCAGGTCCGCCGCGTAGCGTTTGCCGGTCGCGCTTCCGGTAAACGACCCGCCGGCGACTTCGATCAAGGCAAGGCGCGTGGCGTATGCAAACGCCGACGAAAACGCCGGCGTACCGATGACGGTGACCGCGGCGTTGAATGACAGGTAGCCGCCGGCATTGGCGAGAAGATGCGCCGACGCGCCGCCGGAAATCGTATAGGCCGCCGTCAGCCGGACCTGGGCCGCGGCGCCTTGCCGCGGCGGCCGATGCCGGAATTCACGCCGTGGTCGAACACGGCGCAATCGACGTCGGCCGGCAGTTCGTCGCAGCGCCGCGCATCCCAGTATCGGGCGCGATAGATGCGCCTGGCGTCGTCGACGCCCATGCGCCGCACGTCGTCGGCGGCCGCATGCGCGTCACGTATTGACGATAGTCGGCAGGCGCGATGCCGAAATTAATCGGCCCGCCCGGATGGGATGGGTGATTGGAGTAGCCGCCTTCACGTACAATAAGCCGTTGCAACGCTTCGTCGTATGACGACTTTGCCATTTCGGGTTGCTCCACAGCTTCACGCATGACCGCCTCCACGATCGTGGGCACGATCGAATTCTCTCGGTTCATTGCCCCGCGGTGACCGAAGCCGGCCCATGCCATACGAGCAAAGAAAACGTCGTCGGAAGGCGGCGAGATCAAGGTTGGCGCCCGCTGTTGCCTCGGCTATAAACTACAACTAGAGGTCGGGAGGATAGATGCGTCAAATAGTGGAAATAGCTCGGGAAAACCTCCGAAAATCAGCTTTGGCTATGAGCCAATCGAAACTGCCCGCCGTGGGCGCGCGGTGGGGAACCTACAGCGATCAAATTCGCGCGCTCGCAAACTCCACCAATGATCCGCTGATGGTCATTCGAACCGCGCAGGAATGGCAGGGAAGCTTCGAAAGCCGGCATACGACCGATGCGCTCGCCGGATACGCGGCCGATCTTGACGCTCTGATTCTCCGCGAATTTCCAGAATTCGCAACGAACTTGGCAAGCTTTGCTGAATCCGACACCGCTCCAGCGGATAAGGTCGCTTTCCGTAATGGCCGGAAAGTTAGTTCGCCTGTTCTGAGCCAAACGCGCACGGTGCTCCGCGGCATCAAGACGGCACGCCCGAAAGTCGTTCTCGATATCGGTGGCGGAACAGGATCGACTGGCCGTCTTTGGATGACGAACACGGTTCATAACCCGCGGCGATATATCGACCTTGACCTGCCGGAATCGTTATTTTTCGCCGAAGTCTATCTTCGCCACGCTTTGCCGGATGCCGACGTTATTTATCTTCACAGCGCAATTGATCTTCTGCGCTGCGCCATCCCATCGACGCGAAAGCAGGTTGTTTTAGTTCCGGCGCACAAACATCATCTTGCAAGATGGCTCGGCGCCGACCTTGTAACCAACACCGGCTCGCTGCAGGAGATGACGACCGAGTACGTTGACCACTATATGAGGATTATCGAGGAATGCGGTGCTCGCTATTTTTATTCCTCCAACTACTTCGCTCAAAAAATTGAAGTCCTCGTAGAGAGCATGAACTACGCCGCGCCGACATTGCCTTCACACTGGAAAGCGCGCAATCTTGTATGGTGGCCTGATGAGTTCAGAGGCGTGGCAGAGGTCGTTTATGAGCGGACAGAAAGCGCCGATGACGACATTCATGATTTCGGTCTGACGCCAAAGGACCAATCTGAGTTTCTTCACCTGTTCGACGCGCTTCGCCATACCAGCGATGCGAACGAGATCATCGACGCCGTCAAACGGACAAAGGCGGCGTTGCCTTACGTTCCGAAGGAGACGCTGTATCTCGCGAGGCGCGCCAAATCACTTTCACCGGATGATGCGTCGATCGCAGCATGCGTTTCAGAACTCGAGGCACTGGCCGCCATCGGCGTCGCCAATTTCGGCATGATCGGCGAAGCGCCCCCGAAACTTGACCTTGTGCCGCACGATTTATCCTGAAATCGGACTGCCGATTGACCAGCACGCAACCTCTCCTCCCGGCACGCCAGGGCGTCGAGAATATGTCGCTGCCGACCGGGCAAGGGCCTCTATCAAAGCCACAGCGATCGTCCACATCAGGCCCACTGCCCGCCGGTCGCTGTCGTGCCGGCCAAGTCGCCTGGAAATGTGAGCCCGCTGGACAGCACCACCCCGTTCAGGTCGGCCGCGTAGCGTTTGCCGGTCGCGCTTCCGGCAAACGACCCGCCGGCGACTTCGATCAAGGCAAGGCGCGTGGCGTAAGCAAACGCCGACGAAAACGCCGGCGTACCGATAACGGTGACCGCGGAGTTGAATGACAGATAGCCGCCGGCATTGGCGAGAAGATGCGCCGACGCGCCGCCGGAAATCGTATAGGCCGCCGTCAGCCGGACCTGGGCTGCGGCGCCCAAAGCGAGGACATGAAACCGGGTGCAG
The DNA here is from genome assembly GCA_041662425.1 of Pseudolabrys sp. Classification (GTDB taxonomy): domain Bacteria; phylum Pseudomonadota; class Alphaproteobacteria; order Rhizobiales; family Xanthobacteraceae; genus Pseudolabrys. The sequence continues at coordinate 23,923 of JBAZSM010000048.1, read as the reverse complement.
GCGCCGAAATCCGCGGCGCCGATTTCCAGCGTGCCGCAGCCGCTATGCGCAACCGCATCCGAGCCGGCTCCCGACGTGGCGAATTTAAATCCGGTCACGGTCAGTTTGCCCGGCAGCACCGCCGTGACGCTGACGCCCGGTGTCGCGCTGGTACTCGTCGACACCACGACGTTGCCCGGTGTCGTCACGTCGCCGCAGAAGATAACGGCGCCGCCGCCGGTCCAGGGCTGCGCCACCGACAACCCGCCGGCATAGGTCCCTGCTCCGACCTGCACCGTCACGGTGAAACCGCCGAGATCGAGCGTCGAGGCGACGACGTCGTAGGCCTTCTGCAGCGTCAGGAATGCGCCGCCCGAACTGTTGATCCGCCCGTTATTGCCGTCCGATCCATCGGCGCGCACGTAATAAATGCGGTCGGCGGTGAGCATCTCGCGCACGCCTCCACAAGGAAAACTGGGCCTGCCGGTGCCGCGATCGATCTTGATCGCGTCACGCCAGGTCGCCCCATCGGCGCTGACCTTGATGTGGAGATCGTCGTCGCCGGTGAGCCCGATCTCGGCGCGGCCGGAATAGTTATCCTGCAGCAGCAATGACAGTGTCTTAGCCGCGCATTCCTTGCTCAACTTGTAACGCAGATGGCCATCGCCGCCCTCGGCCACTGTCTTGGCCACGAACAGCGTGTTGTTGAGCTTGGCGCTGAACGGATTGGTGCCATCCGCCATTGTGCCGAGGCCGACGAGCGTCATGTTGTTGAGCGATGTCAGCGCCGCGATGGCGTCGGTCCAGCCGCTGCCGTTCCAGGCGAGCAACGCGCCTTCGTCGACGACATAAGCGAGCCAGCCGGTTTGCGGCATGCTGAATTGCCACATGCCATCCTGCCAGGCCGCGATCTCGTCGACATGGCCCGCCCAGCCGCTCGTCGCGCCGGTCTTGACGATCCAGCGCTGCCCGTCCGAAGGCGTCCCCGGTGGCGCGGTGAGGTCGCGATCCAGCACCGCGAGTTGCACCAGCGTATCGAGAAGCCGCAGTGCCTCGTTATGGGTGATGTGCTTTTGCGCCTGGCTGCCTTCGATGCAAGGCAGACCGAGATTGGCCGTATCGGTCATGGGTCGATCCATTGATAGAGAAAAACGCGGGTCGGACGCGTCAGATCAGACGCGCAAACTTGCCTGCGCGGCAAAGCCGCGGCCGATTGTCGCCGACACTTGTGCGACCCGGACCGTGAGACTCGTTTGCGCGCTGCCGAAATCGGCAAGCTCGGCGGCGGCGGCGTAAAGTACCGAGGGCGTTGCGCTCGACAAGGTGCGCAGCACGATCGTGCCGGCGAGAATATCGATGGCGTATTGCTCGCTGTCCTCGCCGAGTGGCACTTCGCCGCTCCAGCCGTCGCCGTCGGTGCGCGTGCGCCTGATCCATCGCAAGGTGACGCCGGTGCCGCCGCGCGCGGCGCGCAAATGCACCGGCGCGAGCGGCGTCAAGGCCGTTGCGCCCGGAGTCACGTCGAGCGCCAGCGCGGTCGCATCCGCGGTATCGCGCCCCGCGGCGACGACGCGCAGATGCAGCGGCCGCTCGAGCGCATCGAGACCGCTCGCCACCGTCACGGCGCGGCCATCGAGCAGCACGAAGGGCGCGCCGCCGGCAAGCAAAGACGCCATCGCCCCTTCGCTGCCCGCCTGCCCGCGCAACAGTTTTGACAGTCGATACGTGCGATCGCCGGTCAGTTCGGCCTCGGCGAACTGGAACACTTCCCAGTCGCCATCGGCATGGCGCAGCGCCGCCGCATTGGCGCCGGCGAACACCGACAGGTCGGACGCCGACGACAGCGCGCCGCCGTGGAGCTTGACGCGCACGCCGAGGCGATGCCAGCGCGCGGTCGGCCCCGCGGGCAGATCGTCGAGCGTCTCGCCGATGACGCAGGGCGCGGTCGCCAGCGCCGCGCGCGCGAAGCTGGCGCCGTCCTGCGACGACCACACCGCCACCGCGCCCGGCCAGGGCTCGGCGAACGCGGCGAGCCGCGTCAGCACCGTGGGCTGCGCCGGCGTCAATGTCGGCAAATCCAGCGCCAGCGCCAGCGGCGGCCCGACCGGCGCCGGCATCGGCACCGCGCGTCGCGGCGGCGCCGCCAGCGCGGCATTGAAAACCTCCGGATCGATCGAGCGCGCCGCGATCGTCCGCGCTTCGGTATCGGCGATGTCCTCGATCTCGATCAGCCGCCGCCGCCCGTTGACGGTGAGCCCGGCGACATCGCCCGGCGTCAGCGATAACCTGCTCTGCGGCAGCGCGAAGCTCGCGCTCTCGCGCGTCGCCCACAGATCCTGCAGCCAGATATTGGCGCGCCGCGCCACCTGCTCGCTTTGGCTGATCATGGCGAGTTCGGCCTGCGACTTGCGCGTCGAGCCGCCGACCAGCCGGCGCGACGAGGCGGTGGCGCGCTGATAGTCGGTGGCGATTTCGGTGAAGGCGAGCGACACCTCGCGCGGCAGGTCGCTGTCCTGCGCGCGCGTCAGCCGCGCCGGCGCGGCATTGTCCGGCAGCACGAGATCGTCTTCGGTCAATTCCGCGACCGGTACGCCGCCGCGCTGACGAAACGTCAGCACACCGTCCTGCTCCAGCGCATCGAAGGCGAAAGCCAGCGCCAGCGGATCGATCATGGCGCGCGGCGCCATCGGCCGGTCGACGACATAGCCTTCCGGTCCTTCGCCGAGATCGCGGCAATCGGCATCGTCGATGCCGTTATCGGAAAGCAGCGTGCCGACCAGCGCATCGAGCGGCGCACTGCCGAGCCGTCCCGTCAGCCAATGCCCGGTCAGCCAGTTGTCGGCATCGCCCCAGACGTCGCTCGCCGCCGGAAACACCGGATAAGGACGCGCATCCCAGGTCCACAGGTGAATCGTATCGGGCGCGATCATGCGTCCGCCGTAAACACTCGACACCGGGTTAAGGCTGGTGTCGCCGAACGCCGGATCGAAAACGCCAAGCACCGCTTCAAGAAAGCGCCGCTGCATCAGGTCGTCGCGACTGCCGTTGGAAAAATGCGGCAACGCGCTTTCCGACGACTTCGGATCGGGAAACACGTTCGGCGCATTGGCGCCCTTGTCGACCGCGGGACAGCCTAGCTCGGTGAGCCATACCGGCTTGGATTGCGGCACCCACGCCGTCGGCGTGCCAAGCTCGACACCGCCGACACGTTCGTAATGCGGCTGTGCCCAGAAATTCCAGATATCCTTCTGGCGGAACACCCACGGCTTGCCGAGTCCATCGGTGATCGGGCTACGCGTCTGTGCGTTGCGTGCGGCATCGTCGGCATAATACCAGTCATAGGCCTCGCCGCCGTTGAGCCCGGCGGTAAGATACGCCGTGCGATAGATGTTGTCGGTCAACGCGCGATCCAGCGCACCGGCGTCGTCGCGCCAGTCGGCCAGCGGCGCGTAGTAGTCGATGCCGATGCAGTCGATCGACGGCGACGCCCATAACGCGTCGAGCGGAAATCGCGCTTCATTGGCGTCGACGACGTGCGCGCCGTATTCGGTCCAGTCGGCGCCGTAGGTCACAGCCGTACCGCCGCCGACAATCGCCTTCACATCGGCCGCCAGAGCCGCGAGCGCCGTCACCGCCGGATAAACGCCGGAGGCCGAGCGCACGCGCGTCAGGCCACGCAATTCCGAACCAATGAGAAATCCATCGACGCCGCCCGCCGACGCGGCCAGCGCCGCGTAGTGCAGCACCATGTTGCGATAATTCCACGCGTCGGGTCCGGCGCTGAAGAACGCGTCGACCTGCGTCGCCGCCGCAGCGCTGGCGTCCGGCGAACCGGCCACGCCCGGCGCCGGATCGCAGGTGATGCGCCCGCGCCAGGGATAAAGCGGCTGCGACGCCGCGCCGGTGTAAGGGTTGCTCTTGGTGTTGCCGGCGGCAATGTCCATCATCAAGAACGGATAGAGCGTCACCTTCAGGCCGCGCGCCTTGAGTGCGCCGATCAGATTAATCACGCTCTGATCGGACGGCGTGCCGCCGAACGCGGCGCGTCCGTCGATCTGCGACACGACATGAGCCGACGCGCGATCGACACCGGCGACGCTCCACACAGCGCCGCTGGTCTGCTTCACCGCATTGTCGATGCACGGCCGCACGCGGCATTGGCCGCAACGCAGATCGTCGCCGAACCAGGACACGACAATGGCGACGCGCTCGAGATTGGGCGCCACCGCCTGCAGGTCATCGAGCGCGGCAACGACATCGGACTCCGCGAAGCTCACATGCCGGTTCTCGGCCGCGTATTGCCCAGGCCCCAGCACCTGCACCACGGTCGACGGCTCATAGCCGAACTCGGTCGAGCCCGGGATCAAGGTCACCGCGCGCGTCATCTTTTCGAGCTTGCCGATGGCGCGCACCACCTCGAACGACAATTGCGGAATGCGATTGCCGAAATCTTCCAGCGGCAAACGTTCGAACACGACATAGGCAAGCCCACGATAGGCCGGGGCCTGTCCTTCTTTGGCGACGATCAGCGGATCGGGCGTCTGCACCTCGTCGCCGCGATAAACGCGCATGGTGATGCCGGAGAGATCGAGCGGCTTGCCGTCGGCCCAGACGCGGCGGACCGTGCTGATCTCGCCCTCGCACAGGCCGAGCGCGATATTGGCGTAATAGGAATAGGTCGTCGAATTCGTCGTGACGCGCGAACCGCCCATGCCCTTGCCGCCGCGGCCACTCGACTGGCTCGACGTGTTCACGACTTCTTCCAGATTGGTCGCCCAGATCATCTGGCCCGCGAGCCGCGCGCGGCCGTAGAGCCGCGGGATCGGCGCGCCGTCGGTCGAGGCCATCACTTCAAGATCCGACAGGCGCGGCCCTGTGACGTTGCGCTCGCGGCCGCCGAACAGTGCCTGGTCGATGGCGTTGCCGGCAACGGCGCCGATCAACCGCCCGGCGATTGCGCCACCGGCGCCGAACAGCACCTTGCCGGCCGACGCGCCGGCGGCTGATAAAAGAAGTGCGGCCATTTTAGTTCACACCCGGAAACCGGAAGGCAAAGGCAACGCGCCGCCGCCACCATGGCGCCAGCGTCACTTCGGCAACGCAGGCGCCGTCATGCGCATGCACCATGAGGTCGCAAAGGCCATCTCTGGAGGCCGTGACGATGGCGAGATGTTTCGCCGCCAGCCCCGCGCGCCAGCGGAACAGCAGCACATCGCCCGGCGCGAATTGGTCGGCGGCAATCGCCTGAAGATGCCGGCCCGCGGCTTCGGCCAGCCGCTCGCCGCGCGCGACCTCGGCCCAGTCCGGCGCATAAGGCGGCGCGCGCTCGGGCTCGTCGCCGAGCATCGCGCGCCACACGCCGCGCACCAGCCCGAGACAATCGCAGCCGACGCCTTTGAGTGAGGCCTGATGCCGGTACGGCGTGCCGATCCACGACCGCGCTTCGGCGATGATGTCATTGCGTGTCATGGAACACTTCAGCCCTGCAGGCTGGCGCCATCGTTCCCCGACTCGCCCGCGACCGGATAACGCACGACGAAGTCGTTGCCGGGAATGTGCGGGAAGCCGCGGAAATTGATGACGTTATTGAAGCGGTCGTGACAGGTCGCGAAGCGCTTGTCGCAACCCGCGGCCACGGTGAACGCATCGCCTGCTTCGATCGGCTGCGGCATGGCCTGCCACAACTCGAATGTAACGCCCGAACTGTTGCGGTGGAGCTTCACCTCCATCGACAGTCCGGCATTGGCGCCGCTGGCGAAGCTGAGCTTGCCGGCGGTGAACCAGCCGTCGGCATAACCGTCGAGCCCGCTCGCGGCGAAGCTCGATGTCGCCGTCACGGCGGCGACCGTACCGTTGCCGCGAAAGGCCGGCGAGGCCAGATCGATCCGGCATGCGCCATCGCCGAGATCGGCCGAACACGTCGCGGTGTAAAGCCGCCCGCGATCCTCGGCCAGCGCCTGGCTCAGGCCGCGCATCTCGGCGACGAAGGCCGCGCCATCGCGCCTCACCTCGCCGAGCGTGCCCTTGGCGATCAGCACACGCAGCGAGGGCTCGCTCCAGTCCGTGAGCCAGAGCTCAACGGCGGCCGCATCATAGAGACCGGCGGCCAGATCGTCCTCGTTCAACGTGTCATCGCTCAGCGCGCCGGAAAGCTCCGACCCATCGACCGCGAGGCCATGTTTCTGGCTGACCTCGCTGCCGGTCAATCCGGTGCCGGCGCGGCAGGTCACGGCGTCGAGCACGACATCATCGTCATGATCGGTGAAGCCCTGCATCGCGCCGTCGCGGCGCGTGACGATCCAGCAGCGGCACAACGTCGTGACGCCGCTGTCGAGTTTCGTCTGCAAGGCGGCTGGGATCGATCTCATGGCTTGATCTCCACCAGCGGGATTTTCGGGATCGCGCCCGCGGCAAACGCCGACAGATCGACCTCAAGATAGTCCGTGTCGAACCGCACCGGCACGTCGAACAGAAATCCCGCGGTCACCGCCTGCCCGCTCGCGGGAATATGCCCCGCGACAAACGTGACGATGCCGGTCGTCGTATCGACCGTGAAGGCCGAACCGGCCGCCTCGTCGCCCGCCACCGCAATGCGCACGCTGCCCGCCACCGGCTTCCCGATGGCGCGCCGATAGGGCGCGTAAACGCCGCCATAAGTCTTTGTCAGCGCAAAGCCTGCCGTTGCGCCGTCGCCGGTGCCCAGCACCTGATCGGCCGGGCTCACGCTCGCACCCGGCGCGGCGGACGAATGATCGAGCCGGTCGCGCCAGCGAAAGCCGTACAGTCGCCCGCGCCGCTCCTCGAAAAATTCGATCGCCTGCGACAGCGCCTCGAATGTCTTGACGCCATAGCCGGCATCGTAACGCCGCCGCGAATGCGCCCAGCGCGCATTGCGCTCCTCGCGCCCGGAGCCGAGCGTCACCACGTCGGTGCGCCGCTCCGGCCCGCCCGCGCTCTTGAGCGCGATATCGAGCGGAAACAGAACCTCGTGAAATGCAGGCATAAGTATTCCTCGTCATGGCCCGGCTTGACCCGGCCATCCCGCTTGGGGAAGCCCAGAGACGAATGCGAAATCCGCTAGAGATTCCGTTGCCCGCGCGCCACCGCGCGCGCGATCTGCCCGGTGAGGTAAGCCTCCGAACGGCGGAAGCTGTCGGCGTCGGGCGTCGCGATCTGCACGGTGATGTTGGCCGGAACGCTGGCGCCGCCGCCGGCAATGCCGAGACGTCCGTCGCTGCCGCGCGACAAAGGCATGATCGCTTCCGGCCCCGCTTCGCCCGCGAGCCCAAAGCCGCCGGCCATCGGGAAATAGCTCGGCGCGCCGATCACGCCGCCTGTGGCGAAAGGCGTGATGTTCCTGATGACGCTACCGCCACCGATGCCTTCCAGGCCGCCGGAAATGTCCCTCGCCAGCGACTTGAACGCGTTCTGTACCGCGAGCTTCGACAGGCTGAGCGCGACGTTCTTCAACACGTCGTCGAACTGTTTGCCGCCGGTCACCGCCTGACTGAAGGCGCGCGTCATCAACGTCGCAAATTGTCGGATGCTGACGCCAAGTGCGTTGGTGTTAACGGTCGCCTTGTCGATCGTGGTCGACAGATCACCGGGCGCCAGAGCCGCAGCAGTGTTGTCAAAACTGTAACTATCGCTCATCGGGATATCTCTTCATCAATGCCGCAAATCCATTGCGATCCAGCGGCGCGCGGCGTCCGGTAACGGCTTCAATCGCGCAGGCCAGTTCGCGCGGCGTCATGCGCCAGAACTCGGCCGGCGGCAGCCGCAGCACGCCCAGCCCGAAACCAATCGCCTCTTTCCACGGAAACGGCGTCACGCCTCGTCCCCGAACGTCGCCGCGATCAGCGCCGCCGCGATGCGCACATAGCCCTGCGCGCCGCCATCGACCGCCAGCCGCGCCACCTCGTCGTCGCCGATGGCTTCGCCGGCGCCGCGCAAACCGGCGCCGATGATGCGTGTCAGGTCCAGCGCCTTGAGCCGTCCCGATCCGATGCGCTCGGTCAGCGCCACCAGGTCGTCGGCACCGAACGCGCTCTCCAGTTCGGCCAGCGCGCCGAGCGTGAGCACCAGTGTCCGCTTCACGCCGCCGAGCTCGGCCTCGATCTCGCCGCGATATTTGTTCGCCATCGTCACACCGCCGCAAAAGTCGCTTCGCCCGCCGACTCCAGGGCGACGTCGTAGGTCACCTCGCCATTATGCTCGCCGGCAAACTCCAGGCTGGTGATCTGGAACGGCGCGGTCACCGTGCCGAAATCCGGAACGACAACCTGATAGGTCTTCACCGCGCCGTCGAAGAATGTCTGCCGCATCAGTTCGTCGGTCGCGGCATCCTTGAACAGGCCGCGCCCCGAAATCGACGCGCGCTTGATGCCCGCACCGTCGAGCAGCTCGCGCCAGCGATTGGCGCTTTCGGCATGGGTGACGTCGACGGTCTCGGCGTTGAACGCCAGCCGTCGCGTGCGCAGGCCGGCGACGGTGGTATAGCCTGCGCCGTCGGCGATCTTGATCAGCAGGTCTTTGCCTTTCTGGGCGGTCATCGTTTCTTCCTTTCTGAGATCACGCCGGCTCGGTGACGGCGCGGAAGCGCACCAGCGCGTGATAGGTGCGGCCGTCGGCCTCGCGCCGCACATCGGCGACGGCGAAGCGCAGATTGATCAGCCGGTGATCGGCCAGCGTCAGCGGCGCATCGTCGAGCGCCTGCAACAAGGCGCCGGCGATGATGTGCGCCTCTCTGTGGCCGCCTTGGCGCGACCAGGCGTGCAGCGTGAGCTGATGCTCCTCGCCGCTCGAATCCCCGGTCGAGAAATCCGCGATGCGCGCTTCGCCGAGCGTCACATAGGGAAACGCCGCGGCGCGCGGCGGCTCGTCGTAGACCTTCGGGCCGCCGAGCGCGCTGGTGAGCGCGCCGTCGGCGACAAGCGCATCGTGCACGGCCGCGCGCAGCGCCGCGCTTGCTGGTAGCGTCATGTCGGTGGTCCCGTTCCTAGTCTTGCCGTTCTTCGGCGTCGATCTCGAGAAAGCGCCGGCCTTCGCTCTCGCGCACGGCAATGAGCGAATAGATATGCGCGCCGTCGAGCAGGCGATGGCGCGTTGTCACATCGCCGCGAAAGCGGATGACGATGCGAAGGCGCAACGCGGCGCCCAGCGTATCGGCGGCGATTTCGGCGCGCGCCGACAACGTCGTCACGCTGCCCCACAGCGGCGCGACCGTCTCGAAGTCGCGCGTGAAGCCACCCGCGCCGTCGTCAATATTGGCCGGCGCCTGCAGCACGAGCCGGCGGTTGAGCGCGCCGATGTCGATGAGCGCGCTCATAGCGACAACATGCGGTACGGCGCGATCAAGGCCGCGACCGTCACCGGCAACACCGTGACGGCGCCGAGCGTCGCCAGCCCGCGATTTTCATACCAATGGCCGAGCAGCAGCCGCACCGCCTGGCGCAGCGCCTCCGGCACATCGCTGGCAGCAGCGCCATAGCCGAGCGTCACGTCGAGTTCGATGCCGGCCGCCAGCCGGCCCGGCTGCGCCAGCGCCCAGGGTGCGAAGGCCAGCGCCGAGCCCGCTACGTCGACGACGAAGCTTTGCAGATCCAGCGAACTGGCATTGCCGCTTTCGTCATAAACGCGCGCGGCGGTCAGCGCCTGCAACGGCGCCGGTCGCACCGCGAGCCGCCCGTCCGCGGGCCAGGCGTCGAGCGACAGCCGCCAGCTTTGCGAAACAAGCGCGCGGCGCGTCTGCGCCTCGACATGAATGCGCGCGCTGGCGATCAGCGCGCCGATGACGTCGTCATCGGCGTCGTGATCGACGCGCAGAAAGGCCTTGGCTTCGGCGAGCGACAGCGGCTCGACCGCGGGAGCGGTGAGTAGAAGTGAGGACATGGTTTTTTCCGGAGGTTCCACGTTGACAAAATCGCGCGTTCAAGGCTCATGCCGTCGCATGCGCCTCGCCATCTCAGGTCTTGCCGTCACATTGCTCGCCGTCGCGCTGGCGGCGCCCGCCTTCGCCGTCAGCGGCAATGCGCCGCCGGCCACCGGCTTTGCGGCGCGGCCGATCGTGATGCTGATCGACAACCGCGGCGATCTCTGCACCGCCACGGCGCTGGCGCGCGATCTGGTGCTGACCGCCGCGCATTGCGTGGTGATCCCGGCGACCTATCGCGTGCGCGTGTTCCAGGACGGCAGCATGACCGACGTCGCGTCGATCCGGCGCCATCCCGGCTTCAGCATGGCGAATTATGCCGCGAGCCGCGCCACCGCCGATGTCGCGCTGATCAAACTCAAAAAGCCCCTGCCCGACAGTGTCGTGCCGGCGACGCTCGCCGCTTCGCGCCGCGTCGAGGCCGGCGATACGCTCACCATCGCCGGCTTCGGCGTCACCCAGGCCGGCACGCCCTATGGCCTCGGCCAGCCGCGCATGGCGACGCTTGCCGTCACCGGCAAACCCGGCAGTCTGCAAATCCGGCTGCAGGATCCGGCGACACACAACGAGCGCGCGGGTCTCGGCGGCTGCACCGGCGATTCCGGCGCGCCGGCGTTCGATGGCGAAGGCCCGCAACAAAGCGGCGCCGTCATCGGCATCGTCAGCTGGTCGACCGCGCCGAAAGACACCGAGGGCTGCGGCGGCCTCACCGGCCTCACCCCGCTCGTCAATTATCGCGCCTGGATCGTCGACACCGCGGGCAAGCTCGGCTCGCCGCTGGCGCCATAGCGCCGGCAAAGCTTCCGGACAAACACCCGGCGCGCCACAGCGCCGCACAGACATTACGCCGCAGGCCGGCCCCGCGGCGGAAGGGCTAGGGTCCCCGCTCTTTGACAAGCGAGCGCGCCGCCGTGTTCCCGACCGACCTCACCTCATTTCTCGATCTCATCCGCCATCACGGCGATGTCGCTTATACGTTCCTGTTCGCTTACGCGGCGTCGCACAGCCTGCTGTTCGGCCTGTTCGCCGGCTATGCCGCGCATGCGCGCGCGCTCGATGTCGCGGTGCTGGTGCCGGTGTTCTGGATCGGCAGTTTCGCCGGCGACGCGGTGCGGTTTTATCTCGGCCGCCGCTATGGCGCGCGCATCTTCAAATCCTATCCGCGCTTCGAACGCCTGGTGATGATCGCCGCGCGCCTGACCGATCGCCACGCCGTGCTGATGATCCTGTTTCATCGCTATCCGCACGGCATTCGCAGCGTCGCCGCGTTCGCTTACGGCCTGTCGAAACTTACCTGGCCGACATTCCTGGCGCTGAATTTCGTCGCCGCCGGCCTGTGGAGCGGCGCCGTGGTCGGCGCCGGCTATGCCTTCGGCCAGGTCTCCGAGACCATGATGAACGACGCCTCCTCCGGTCTCGGCATCGTCACGCTCATTGTTTTCCTCGGCCTGTCCTGGCTGCTGAGCAAGAAGCTCGAACAAGTGGTGGAGCGCGACAGCGAATTAACCCGCCGTTAACCCTGCGCGCCAACCGCGAATTAACAGCGCGCGCCTAGGTTCGCGGCATGAGCTCCGTCGACGCAGCTTCGATATCCGGCATGGCCACGGCCGCCGCGCAGATGCAGGCCTCCATGGTCCGCATGGCCAATGCCAGCGAAGGCGGCGACATGGCCGCCGAGCTCGCCAATCTGGTCACATCGCAGGTCTCGTTCGAAGCCAGCGCCAAGACGCTCGCGGCCCAGACCCGGATCGTCGGCGCGCTGCTCGATATCATGGCGTAGCTCCTCCCCGCCCCGCAACCGAAGTCGGGTAAACCCGAGTTCGGATGGGGGCGAGAGAAGACATCAGCTCACCGCGAACTTCATCAGCTTGATGGCGTCGAAGTCCTGGATGCCGCCGCCGACACGCTTGGTGGTGTAGAACAGCACATAGGGCTTGGCCGTATAGGGATCGCGCAGCACCGTGACGCCGGCGCGATCGACGATCAGATAGCCGCGGCCGAAATCGCCGAAGGCAATCGACAGCGAGTTCGCCGCGATGTCCGGCATGTCCTCGGCTTCCACCACCGCGAAGGTCATCAGCGAGGCGCGGCCGCCCGCCTGCGCCGGCGGCTGCCACAGATACTGGCCGCTCGTGTCCTTGAACTTGCGGACCGCGCTCTGCGTCTTGCGGTTCATGACGAAATTGGCGTTCTGCCGGTATCCCGCCTTCAGCGCATAAATGAGATCGACCAGCGTGTCGGACGGGTTCGACGCCGCGAAGGCGCCGGCCGAACCCGAGGCGATATAGCCGACATTGCCCCAGCTCCACGACGCGTTCGCCACCGCGGTGTAGTTGAGGAAGCCGTTCGGCTTGTTGCTGCCGTCGCCGGTGACGAAAGCCGTGCCCTCCTGCGTGGCGAACACCGCCTCCACTTCCTGCGCCAGCCACTCGTCGATGTTCACCGCCGAGTCTTCGAGCAGGGTCGCGGTCGCCGCCGGCATGGCGTAAAGCTCCATCGCCGGGAACGACAGCTGGTCGAGCGTCGGCGCCGCGGTCTGCGTGCGCACGTCGGTCTCGCCGACCCAGCCGACCGCGGGGCCGGCCGTCATGAACGGCTTCTTGTAGACATTGCCGCTGATGGTACGCACGCCGGCGATCGAGCGGATCGGCGACACGGCGGTGAGCCGCTTGCCGATTTCGGTCTCCAGTTCGACCGGCACGGTGTAGCCGCCATCGGCGTTGGAGCCGACCGACAAGGCCTTGCTCTCCAGCGCGGCGAGGCCCGCCGTCTCGCCGGCGCGCATATAGGCATCGAAGGCCTGCTTGTGCTCGAGCGCGCGCGCGCCGCGCATCGCCTTCTGTTCGCCACTGAGCGCCGGACGCGCCGACTTCAGCGTGATCTCGTCGAGCCTGCGCGCCTGGGCGTCGAGGCTGGCATTGATGCGCGCCAGCTTGTCGTCGAGCACGACGTCGCCGGAGCGCTTCTGCTCGAGCGCGAGGCGCTCGTCGTTCGTCTCCTTGAAGGATTCGAACATCCGCATCATCTCGGCATGCGTCACCACCGCGTCGAGCGGAATGCCCGATTTGGTTTCGAGGTCGTTGGTCGTGTCGTGATCCATCGAGGTTCTCCTGTTGAATGGACGTGCTGGTGAATTGACAGAACTTCGCTATCCTGCGCGTGAGCGCCGGCTGCGAATTCAAGAAACGGGGCGCCGGTACGAGGAAACGCGAATGGCGACCGAAATCCGCACGGCGATCGATTTTTACGAGCGCCATCCGATCTCGTCCGACATCATCAAGGCCAAGCTGCTGGCCGCGCGCGGCCATCTCTCCAGCGTGTCGCCGGATGAGCTGTTCGCGCACGATCAGGATCATTACGGCGGCCTTGACGCCAATGACGCGCTGGCCCAGCGCGCCAATATCGGCTCCGGCACCCGCGTCGCCGATTTCTGCGCCGGCCTTGGCGGCCCGGCGCGCTATCTGGCTTTTCGCTACGGCGCCGATGTCACCGGCATCGAGCTCACGCCGGCGCGCGTCAGGGGCGCCGCCGAACTCACGATACTGGCGGGCTTAAGCGATCGCGTGCGCGTGCTCGAAGGCAATGTCATGGCGGTGCCGCTCGACGACGCGAGCGTCGATGTCGTCGTCAGCCAGGAGGCGCTGCTGCATGTGCCCGACAAGGCGAAGACATTGGCGGAGGCCCATCGCATCCTCAAAGCCGGCGGCCGTCTTGCGTTCACCGACTGGATCGCGCATCGCCCGCTCGCACCGGTCGATGCCGAGCTGATGTGGGCCGGCATGGCCGCGACCAATCTCTACGACATCCCGGCCTATACGAAACTGATCGAGGCCGCCGGCTTCACGGTCACCGCCGTCGACGACCTCACCGCCGACTGGGCCGGGATCCTGAAAGTGCGCCTCGCGATGTACCGCAAGCTGCGCGGCGAAACGCTCGCCGCCGGCACCGCCTCGGGCCACGATGCGTTTTATGAAAGCTACGTCCGCTTCGTCGAACTGGTCAGCGAAGGCTTGCTCGGCGGCGCGCGGTTTGCGGCGGTGAAGGGGGGTAGCTCCCTATTCCGGGTTCCGCTCCGTACCGACTGTTATCGACCCGTTGCACCGATCAAAGGGCGCAGGGGCAACCGAACTTGGTGACCGACTAGCCAGTCCACTCGCCTTGACCCCATACAGATGCTAAACTGTTCAGCGGAGGTGCAATAATGAGAGATGGACTTTACAAAGTCGAATTTAAAACCCTTCTGGGCGCGGGGTCGGGAGTAGTCGTACTCCAAGATGGCCGCCTTCGCGGTGGTGACGCCGCACTTTACTACGTTGGAACATACGGGATAGAGGGCAACGCGTTCCTCGCGAACGTGGTCACTAATAGACACACGAACTACCCGGGAATTGTATCAGTATTTGGTATTGATCGCGTGCACATAAATCTAAAGGGAACCTTTGAGGAAGACACAATTACGGCTCTAGGGACTGCTGCGGAGGCGCCGAACATTAAATTTCAAGCGCGACTTCAGAGAATTTCCGATTGATTGACAGAAAGTCGCAAAAGCGTTGATCCGCAAATATGCCTCAGCAGCCGGCGAAGCAGCTTCGACAGATCCGGCGAGAAGGCTCCTTATGAGCGCAGCTTCATCTTGAACCAACATGACAGATATACCTCCAAATATTGGTGTTATACCGACAGCGGCAGATGAGGCACAGAAGAGCCTCGCCACTGAATACCGAAATAATATCGTTGAGATTCAATCGAAACTTTTTGACAAGTCAGCAGCCTACAACAACCTTATAATGGTCGGCGGCTATGCCGGCGCGTTCACCATCTGGAGTTACACGAAATCGTCGCTCACAACCACGGCAAACGTCGCAACGGCACTTCTTATAGGTTTCTCGCTTTGTGTTTTTATCTTTTTCCAGGTCTACAAAATGGCAAAGTCAGTACTCCATTATAATGAAGTCAGACGACTTTTGAATCAAAGCTTGCCGCTTCCGGATTTCTTTGAACAATTCAATACACTACAGCGCCGGGACGCCGAACGAACGCTTCAATCAGGAACCATTTCGACAGCGATCTGCCTATTTCTTTGTGCGCTTTCTTCGGTGGGAGCGATGGGTATTTTATTTTATAATTTTATTGCGGTATTACTTTGTTGGCCGCTTTGGCCATAGGGTTCACGCATAAAGCCTGTACACTCTTAATCCGCCGTCCCTTTTTGCTACATTACTTATTTAACGCCTTCGTTCGACGCACTGCGGAATGGTCATCGGCCGCGCTTGGCCGAACGCCCCACCCACCACCGCCCGCCAGTCCTGCTCCGCCCGCTTGCGCGCGAAACTCGCCCTCGCCGCCCCCTTCACCGCGTGGACGCGCGCGCCGGTCAGCAGCGGGAACGTGACGATGGAAATCTCCCAGAGATCCACCGCAAGAAGCGAGCGCACCCGCGTCCTCGGGTCGATGCGGCCCGTCACGGTGCGGAAGCCGATCGACAGCCCGTCGATCGCGCCATTGCGGATCAGCGACAGCAGTTCGCGGCCGCGCGCCACTTCGGGAATGAGCCGGCCGCGCGCGTAAAGCCCGCGCTCGTCCTCGCGCAGTTCGAGCCAGACGCCGACCGGCTCGGCCGGATCGTGCTGGAACAGCATCGGCACGCGGCGCACCGATTTCTGGCGCAGCGTCAGCGCGAAGGCGCCGCGCATCACCCGGTCGCGCGCCTGGTCGATGGCGCCGAACAGCGAGGCATAGCCCTCCACCGTGCCGTCCTCGGCGATGCGCGTCTTCGGCGCGAACACGGAAGCGACGGTGGGTTCGGGAATAGTTGGGAGCATGGTCATCTCGGCCCGCGAGCAATATTCGGCCGTCACCCGCGGGCTTGACCCGCGGGTCCATGATGCATCTCGGCTCGCTGCGAGGCGTCATGGATTGCCGGATCAAGTCCGGCAATGACAGATGGAGAGGCGTTGCCCGGTCAGCGCTTTCCCCGCCTCGCCTTCGGCTTCGCCGCACGCGGCGGCGGCGCCGCCTTGCGCCGGCTGGCGCGGTCGAGGTGATCGAGGAATTCGCGAAACACGTCGAGATGATCGCTTCGGCTTCTGGTGTGGCCCTTGGTCTCGCGCCTGATCGAGCGCAGCACGGTATGCAGCGTGTCCATTAGCGGTCTCCGAAACGGTCTTTGCCAAAGCGATCATTGAAGCGCGCGAGTTCGCGCACGAAGTCGTCGAAGCGCCGGCTCGCCGCGGTGAGTTCGCGCAGCGCGAACCAGGCCAAGGCGGAAGCCGACAGCGCCCACAGCAGCAGCGCGACGTGGGCGAGATCGCCGCGCGTTGAAAAAATCTCGATGATGTCGGGCATGTTCTTCTTATCCGTCCCCCTTCAGGGGAGGGATCAAATCAAATCCCCGCCCGCGACCGCGCCGTAGCCGGTGGCGGCGCGCTTCTCGTTGACGGTGAGGAACGGCGCCTTGGTCACGCGCTCCCACAGCGCGGTGCGATCCGGGGACAGCGCCTCGATGCGATCGTGATCGACGGCCAGCGACAGCCTGGCCCCGAAGCCGGGCGCCAGCCATTGCGACAGCGCGGCGCCGATGCGGTTCGCCAGCGGCAGCACGCTTTGCCGCCAGAACACGCGGTTGGCTTCCTGGTAGTTCGAATAGGTGTTGTCGCCGGGAATGGCGAGCAGCATCGGCGGCACGCCGAAGGCCAGCGCGATCTCGCGCGCGGCGGAGTGCTTGGCCTCCATGAAGTCCATGTCCTTCGGCGTCAGCGACATCGCCTTCCAGTCGAGCCCGCCTTCGAGCAGCAGCGGCCGCCCGGCATTGGCCGTGCCCTGATACTGGTCCGACAATTCCTTCTTCAGCCGTTCGAACTGCGAATCCGACAGCATGCTGCCGTCGGCGCCGGCAAAGACCAGCGCGCCGGAAGGCCGCGCCGCGTTGTCGAGCAGCGCCTTGTTCCAGCTCGCCGCGGCGTTATGCGTATCGACCGCGGTGGCCGCCGCCTCGAGCGGGCTCAGGCCGTAATAATCGTCGAGCGGATTGAACAGTGTGAGATGCAGGATCGGCGGCAGCGACGCATTCTGCTCGAAGCGCACCGTCTGCCCCGACACGGTGTAATCGAACGCGGCCGGCCAGCCATCCGGCCCCGGCACCACCTTCATGCGATCGGGCCGCAGCGCGTAGAGCTCGCGCGGCGCGGCGCTGCCTTCGCCGCCGATGCTGACGCCTTCGACATAGGCGTTGCCCGACAGCATGAGATGCGCGGCGATGGCTTCGAGAAAGGCCGGCCCGTCCTGGCGCGGATTGGGCCGCGTCAGAAGGTCGAGCAGCGGATGCGCGGTCAGTTCGTTGGCGCCCTCGTATAGAACGAACGACACGCTGCCCACCGCCTCCGCGGTCAGCCGCACCGCGCGATGCACGATGGCGTTGCGCATATAGCCTTCGCGCGCCAGCGCCGCGTAATCGCGCGGCGTCCAGCGCGCGCGGCCGCCGCTTTCGAGCGCGATCAGCCGGGCCGCGCGCGATGCCTTGTGCTCCGCCGGGCGAAGCAGGTCTTTCAATCTGTCGAGCATAAAAAAAGCCCGCCATGACGGCGGGCTCCTCTGTTCGTGGTTGCGTTTAGAACGTTGCGTCAGTTCGCCGCATAACGCGAGGCATGCGGATCGACGATGGCATAGCCGGCGATCGAGCGAACATGCTCGCGGGTGCGGCCGCCACCGGAATTGCCGTCATGCACCAGCCATTGATTGCCATCGACCTGGCGCATCAGCACGAAGACGTGGCCGGAACGCGCCGCCACCATGCCGGAGGCCGGCTGCGTGCGCGGAAACTTGCGGACCCAGTTGGCCGCGAGATTGAGATCCTTGCGGATCGTTCCGAACACATAGAGTGAAGCTTCGCAGCCGCAGAAGCGCGACGGACATCCCGACGGCCGGCTGCCGATGATGATGCCATTGCCGTTGGCATCGGCAACAGCCCGCCTGCGCCCCGCCGCAGCGGTCTGCGTTTGGCCGGTTGCGGTAACGGTCGCATCGTTATTGGCCCGCGCGAGACGGGCCCGTCTTCCACCGCGCGCGCGCTGTGTCGCCTGTCCGGCGGCAACGGCGGTCGGATTATCCGAACAGCCACGGTGGTCGCAAGTTACGCGCGCCTGGCTCTGGGCCTGCGCGTGATGGCGATGTTTCGGTTTGGCTTCGGCGGTACTCACCGTCGCCAGCGAAGCGATCGTCATGATCGCGAGTGCGGCTCGTTTCAATATCCCGGTCACCTGTCTTGAAGAGCGGCATTGGCGCCGCCGATGGAAGGAGCGGCCCCCACGGCCGCGTTTTCGAATGTCCCTTCCGCCGTCTTAATGTGACCAAAAAATGACCAGCGCGCGCATGGCTCGGCTCAAGCTATGCGTGTTAACGATTGTGTCAGAAAATGAAACAACCGGAATAAACAAACAACGCAAAATGCGCCTGCGACAGGCCTTTTTCGCACGTTTCGCGTCACATCATTGCCGAGATCGGCACGATATCGTCACAAATGTTTCGCGCCGTCGCCGATAAGCATATCGCGCAAATTCGGTATCGCCATGCGTGTGCGGCGCGCGGCATCATCGTCATGTCGCGCTAAAGCGCCCTCACCCGCGGTTGCGCCCTCGCGCCAAACGTGAGCGCCGTCACGGCCCACACCAGCGCGTCGAGCCGGTCCGGCGAGCGGCCCGACGACAATCCGTCGAGTCCGAAGTCGCACATCTCGTCTTCGAGCGCGGGAAAAACACCGGCATGTTTGACGCGGCCTTGTTCGTAGAGCTGCGACACCGGTTCGGCGCGATGATATTTGCCGCGCGTCGCCCGCGTCGCGATCACCGGCACCTCGTGGTCGACTTCCTTGATCACGGCACTGACCATGTCGCCGCCCTGGTTGACCTCGGCGATCAGGCAATCGGCTTGCAGCCGGCGCCACAGCGACACCGCCTTCGAGGCCCAGCCTTGCGGCGTCAGGCCGGCGACGCTGGCATCCTCGATCACATAGACCATGCCGTTGTCGGCGCGCCCGGCCGCGACAATGCCGCAGGCATCGGCGCCTTTCTTGGCCGAGGCCGGCGGATCGATGGCGACGACAATGCGCGCCAGGTTCAGTTCTTTGGGCGGCGCGCGATCGACGCGGCAACTTTCCAGCCCCGCGCGCGTCCACAGGGCATCGGCGCGATCCTCGACGATCTCGCCGTCGAGTTCCTGGCGGCCGATGCGCGTGCCGCCATAGCGCGCGATCACCTGCTCGACGAAAGACGGCGCCAGGTTGAAGGCGTTCGCCACCGTGCCGGCGCGCGTCAGCGCGGTCGACGGATTGGCGATCAGCTTTTTCAGAAGTGCGATCGGCCGCGGCGTGGTGGTGATCACCTGCCGCGGCCGCGCGCCAAGGCGCAGCCCGAACTGCAGCATGTCAAAGGTTGCTTCGGCATGACGCCACTTGGCGAACTCGTCGCACCACGCGGCGGAGAACTGCGGGCCGCGCAGGCCTTCGTAATTCTCCGCCGAGAAGATCTCGGCCACGGCGCCGTTCGGCCATTCGATGCGGCGCAATGTCGGCTGCCAGTCCGGACGCTCCCATCGCGGGTGAACGCAGAGCAGCCCGGCAACGCCCTCGACCATCACCGTGCGCACATCGTGTTCGGTCTCGCCGACCAGCGCGATGCGCGCCTTCGCATCGTCACGCGCGATGGCGCGCACCCATTCGGCGCCCGCCCGCGTCTTGCCGGCGCCACGGCCGCCGAGAATGAGCCAGGTCTGCCACGGTTCGCCGTTCCTGCCGGCAAGCGGCGGACGCTGATGCGGATGCGCGACCAGCCCGAAGTCAGTCCTCAGTTGCTCCAACCTCGGCGGCATCCGGTGCAGCGCCATCAGCATCGCCGTCAGTCCGCTCAGAAACGCCGGCTCGTCGGGCTGCGATAATGCCTCGAAGAGTTTGTGCAAGCTCTCGACGGAAATCTTCGATGTCTCGAAGCGCGAAGTCTCGATCGGCGTCATTGGAGTTCTTTTCCGCGGGCGGCTGAATCAGTTCGTGGGTTTCGCGCAGCGAGCGTGACAAGGCGGCCGTGGCGCGCGCGCCCAGATCGGCCTGGTCCTTGTCGCCCACCAGTCTGGCGACGCGCGTGATGGCATCGATCTGTTCGCCGACGGCTTCCTCGAGGCGCTGCGCCAGTGAGAGCCTGGGCGTTGCGGCGGCCGGTTCCGGCGCCGGTTCGACCGGTGGAATGATTTTCGTCGGCATCGAAGGCGCCCCCCCCAATGAAAACGCGCCGGCTGTAAACCGGCGCGTTGATGTGGTCACAAGGTCCGCTTGGCGCGGGCCGGAATTTCAAACGATCAGGCGATGACACCGTCGCGAAAGCGGCGACCCTGGCTGGAGGCCCCGCTCCGAGGAGCGGCCGTCCGAATGCAAATCTGGAGTGTGCCTGATGTATAGCCGACCAGCGTCACGCTGTCAAGACTGTTTTCCTAGGATTCTGATCTTTTTTACCGGAACCGCGCGTGACACGAAATCCAAGATCATCATAAAATGGAGATACCGACGGGGATATAGCCTTCCCAGACAAGATAACGATGTGGCATTTTTGACCAAAGGCACATTCTCTTCATCTTCTGGCATTTCATCATGAGCAGCATCGCAATCAGCTTTAAATTCTTGTGCGACGGCAAGAGTTACATAATCTCGCTTCCGCCTCTTTCAATAAAATCCATGCGTGCTGGAACAGCGGCTGTAATGCCGATAACGACAGAGCTAGCTGTACCGCTTGCACAGATTGCCCTGCTCTGGGGGCGGTTTGAATTGGCGTTTAACAGATTCCTCGCAGGCCTAATTCAAGCAACCAAAACAGAAAATAAAAGATGGCAAAGCAATGGATTTTCAGGAAAGCGGGGGCGCAAGAAATTGTTTGTAGAACTAGTTCGAAAATTCTTTATCTGCTCCCCAAGGATTTCAGTTAGCCTTGCGCACTTGGCCGAAGTAGCTGAAGAACTGGGTAACAAACGCAACGTACTACTACACGGTGAAATTATTGGGCGCTATGAGATTAAAAGAAATGGCGAGAGCGAAGATATTATCGCAAAATTCTTTGCGACTAGCTGGAAGACAAATCCACCTACTACGATTGAATTCGATCAGAAATCATTGGAAAAATTGCACACAGACTTGGCCTATCTTGCCGGCGAAATGGAATCGATTATCGACCCTAAACCGAAATCTTCTCTTACTCTTTCTCTTTCGCTACACGATTTATGTGCATTGCAGAACTTACGGTCAAATATTCCTGATTCCCCGTCAATCGCCAGCTCTGCCTCAGATCAAAATATAACCGTCAATTTGAAAGAGCCTGCCATTTTCCGATGGTAGATTAAAATAGGCGCGCGAGAGCCACGCACGACTTCGCGAACTCGAGAGAAGTCTTTTTTACGCAATTTTGAGTCTCGTGGCGAACCGGAAAATTCGCGCTGCCGGCCAACTTACCGCGTCTCGTCGCTGTGACAGGACTTGGGCCCGGTCTCCCAGATGAAGCCGCATTTGCTGCAGCCGCCGAGCGAAAGCCCGAGCAGTCCGAGAACGAGTAAAGCGGCAAGGCGTTTGATCATGACTAAAGTCTAGCCGATCGTCGCGCCCCAAGCGAGCCCAAGGCGAGCCCGCCGCGTCGAAACGCCGCCCGCCGGCGCCGGTCCGGCACGTCCTTTCCGCCGATTGCGTCAAATTGGTTTAAACGACTTAAGCAGTCTTGAGGAACCGGGCGTTACCTTGGCGCCACTCTCCTGGTGGCTCAATGCAACGAACGCTGCTCAAAGATCGACGCAAGATGCCGCGCCGCGTGATCAACCGCGTGGCGCAATTTCACACCGGCGCCGGCACGCTGCCGCGCCATTGCACGATCACGGATATTTCGGACACCGGCGCCCGGCTTTATTCGGACATCGACATGCCCGACGCTTTCCTGCTGTCGGTGTCGGGCGACGGCGTCGTCGCCCATCGCGAGTGCCGCGTCGTCTGGCGGCTCGGCGGCGAGCTCGGCGTCAAGTTCACCGACCCCCGCTAGCGCTCAGGGCACGTTGCGATGCGGCTTCAGGTCGAAGCCGAGTTCGAAAACGCTGCGCCCTTGCGTGTCGTGCACCGACATGGTCCAGCCGGACAGATCCTGGATGCCGGGGGCGCACATCGCCGCTTTCATGTCGCGCACCTGGGCCACGGCGTGGGCGCGCGCCGCCGACAGCCCGCTGAGATCGGCGCCGGTGTCGTCGGAAAAGCGTCTCTTGCCGTCGGAGAAATGAAAGAAGTAACGCGGCACGGCGAACGCCCCCGTCAAACTGCGGATCACAACCAGGGCCAGCACAACACCGGTCGTCGCCCCCACGACGGCCCGGCTGCCCTCGCGGGCAGTGGTATTTAACTACTTCTCCTGTAGAACCGCCAGATGTCGAATCCATGACCTCCGGCACGCCATTCGTCGCAGCCCGTCAGGCGTCGGCGCCGATATTGGCCGGCGTGGCGGCGGTCGTGTCGGCCGTGGTGTCGGCCGTCGTTTTGGCCGCCGTTTTGGCCGTTGTGCCGGCGTCGAACTGCGCGCGGGCGGTTTGAATGGCCGGCCGGTTGCGCCGCGCCCACAGGCCCAATTCGCTCACCGGCTCGAGCAAGGAGCGGCCCAGGGTCGTCAGCTCGTAATCGACGCGCGGCGGGATGGTCGGAAACGCCGTGCGCGACACCAGGCCGTCGCGCTCCAGTCCGCGCAGCGTCAGCGTCAGCATGCGTTGCGAGATCGAGCCGAGCGCGCGGCGCAATTCGTTGAAGCGCTTCGGCCCGTCGCCCAGCGTCGACACGACAAGGACGGTCCATTTATCGCCGACGCGGGCCAGCACCTCGCTCACCGCGCGGCAATCCTCGGCCACATGCAGGTTACCCGGTATGGCCGTTGTGCCTTCTTGCGTCTTTTCCATGGTCATTTATCTAGCCTCAGTAATCATTCGTTACTTAGACTAAGATAGAGGGTGCCATGTCAAACGCAAGATCTTCGACCACAGGATCAAAACTCAAGCTCGGGGTCATCGTCGGCTCCAACCGCAAGGAATCGATCAATCGCAAGCTCGCTCTGGCGCTGGTCAGGCTCGGCGGCGAGTCGTTCGAGGCCACACTCATCCAGATCGACGATCTGCCCATGTACAACCAGGATTTCGAAACCCCGGTGCCCGCGCCGGTCGCGCGCTTCAAGGGCGAGGTGGAGGCGTCCGATGCCCTGCTCTTCGTAACGCCGGAACACAGCCGGTCGATTCCGGCACTGCTCAAGAATGCCATCGACTGGGGGGCGCGGCCCTGGGGCAAGACGTCATGGCCCGACAAGCCGGCCGCTGTGACCGGCACTTCGGGCGGTGTCATTTCCACGGCCGTGGCGCAGCAACACCTGCGCGCCGTGCTCGGCGATCAGGGCCTGCATGTCATCGGCGGCGAGGCCTACATTCTCTTCAAGCCCGAATTGATCGACGCGACGCATGACGTCACCGACGAAAACGTGCGCGGTTTCCTCAAGGCTTTCATCGACCGATTCGCCGCCTTCGCCGGCAGGCTGGCGGCATGATCGATCGCGACTAAACGGGCGGCGCGCGGAAACATAATTCGCGCGCCCGCTTGTTGTTCGGCAGTTCGGCAGTTCGGCTGTTCGGCGGTTCCGTGGTTCCAGATACCAGATCGAAAACCCGGATTCACACATTGAATGTGTATAACATTTTGATCATCTTACCTTTGCCGTTGCCAGCACTGTAAAAGTGCGACCGTGGGCTAACCGAACTCCCACGGGAGACCCGACGCCGTGACCGATCAGCCGATGGCCGTTGGGGCCATCTCAACGACGCCAGCCGGGCGCATTTACCGAGCACGCTACCTCCTGGATCGCCTCATCGGCGATGCCCGCCTTCGCCCGTGGGCACAACCGGTCACGTTTCTCGGCCTCGGCATGCTGGCGGTTGTCTACGCCATCCT
Organism: Pseudolabrys sp.; assembly: GCA_041662425.1. Classification (GTDB taxonomy): domain Bacteria; phylum Pseudomonadota; class Alphaproteobacteria; order Rhizobiales; family Xanthobacteraceae; genus Pseudolabrys. The sequence continues at coordinate 26 of JBAZSM010000048.1, read as the reverse complement.
CGCCTTCCTGATCGCCAACGACCGCA
>JBAZSM010000047.1:0-33113 GCA_041662425.1 Pseudolabrys sp. | reverse complement strand
CGTTGACGCGAACTTGGCTGGCATGCAGTCCGGCGAGCGCCTGCCGAATTTCCTGATAGCCCTTGCCGTTCTCCGGCCCGAGTTCCTTGTAGATCGGCAGGTCGCCGCGGCCGAGCCAGCGGCGCATCGCGATGAAGGCGCGCTCCATCAGGCCCGGTTGTTCGGCGGCTGGCGACGGCAGATCGAAGCGCAGCACGTCGCCGCGGCCGTAGAGATTGCGGCTGTCGAGAATGAGCACGCCTTCACGGTCATAGATGCGCGCACGCGTCTTGGTCGGCGATACCAGGCGGCGCAGCACCGGCGCGACGCGCTCGGGGTTGATCGGAAATTCGATGCCGGACAGGGAATCGTCCGGCGGACCGTAACTCTCGCCCGCCTGCAATTCGAGCAGGCGGTCGGGATCGATGGTGACGGCGTCGCTTTCGACCGTCGCCGACGCGGCGATGGCGCCGGCGATGATTTCGCTCTGCACCAGCAGGCTCTGCACGCGCGCGTCGATAAGGCCGGCGCGGAACTGCGAGAGATACATCACGCCGACCAGCAGCGCGACCAGACCGGTGAGATTGAGAAAGACGATGCGGCGCGTGAGGCTGGAGAAGCTCAGCGTGATGAAGAATGTCCACACCGAGCGCAGGACGCGCCGCGGACTCAAGTCGCGCTTCGGAGGCGCTGCGGATTCGCCGGCGGCCGCTTCCGCGTCGATCATCGCCTCGGCTTCGCGCGCTTGCTGCTCTGCGGTTCGATCGAGCACGATGTTTGATCTGCCGTTTTGCCTGCGGGGCCGCGATTCTCGCTTTACCTCTCCCATTGGGAGAGTTCGGCGCACGAAGTGCGCCGGGTGAGGGGTTGCGGACGATCGGGCTCACTTGCCCCCTCACCCCTACCCTCTCCCCGCAGGGGAGAGGGAGCGCGCCGCCATCGTGTCGGCGCTGAGTATCCTATCATTCCTTGAAGCGGTATCCGACTCCGTAAAGCGTCTCGATCATTTCGAAGTCGTCATCGACGACCTTGAACTTCTTGCGCAGCCGCTTGATGTGGCTGTCGATGGTACGGTCGTCGACATAGACTTGGTCGTCATAGGCGGCGTCCATCAGGGCGTTGCGGCTCTTCACCACGCCGGGCCGGGTGGCGAGCGCCTGAAGGATCAGAAATTCCGTGACGGTGAGGGTGACCGGCTCGCCCTTCCAGGTGCAGGTGTGGCGCTCCGGATCCATGCGCAGCAGGCCGCGCTCGAGAACCTTGGTGGTGTCGACTTCCTTCGGCGCGGTCCCGTCCTTCGGGCTGACGCGGCGCAACACCGCCTTGACGCGCTCGACCAGCAGGCGCTGCGAGAACGGTTTGCGGATGAAATCGTCGGCGCCCATCTTGAGGCCGAACAGTTCGTCGATTTCCTCGTCCTTGGAGGTGAGGAAGATGACGGGAACGTCGGACTTCTGCCGCAGCCGGCGCAGCGTCTCCATGCCGTCCATGCGCGGCATCTTGATATCCAGGATGGCGAGGTCGGGCGGCGAGGTCTTGAAGCCGTCGATGGCGGAGGCGCCATCGGTGTAGGTCATGATCCGATATCCCTCGGCCTCGAGTGCCATGGACACCGAGGTGAGGATATTGCGGTCATCGTCCACGAGCGCGATGGTCGGCATGAAAGCCCCTTCTGACGTGTCGTCCCGTGAGTTTTGAAGCCTAAAAACGGGGTCTGAAATGTGGCCTCTTTGCAACAACTATGTGATTCTGGAGCGAATACAAGGGTAAAGCGCCGGAAATAGCCGCGCTTTCGATCTGTAAGGATGAGCGTCCATGAACGACCTGCCCGGCACCATGCCGAACCGGCTGCCCGAGAACGCCGCCCAGCCGGCCGATTTCGATCCGTCCGCCGTGGCCAAGGGGCTGCTGCGGGGAATCCGGGCCGGAACTTTGGCGACGCTCGATCGCAATACCGGGCACCCGTTTGCCTCCCTGGTGAATGTCGGAACCGACGCCGACGGCGCTCCCGTGATCCTGACATCCCGGCTGTCGACCCATACCGCCAATCTGGAGGCCGACGGCCGCGCCTCGGTCCTGCTCGCGGAGACGGGGAAGGGGGATGCGCTGACCCATCCGCGGCTCACCGTGCTCGGCCGGTTCGCCCCGGTGGCGCGCGAAGTGCCGGACGAGGCGCGGCTGCGCCGGCGCTTCCTCGCCCATCACCCGAAGGCGCAGCTTTATGCCGGCTTCGGCGACTTCGCGTTCTGGCGGATGGAGATGGTGTCCGCGCATCTCAATGGCGGCTTCGGCCGCGCCGCCGATCTCACGGCGGCCGATGTGCTCACCGATATTTCGGACGCGCAGCAACTCGTCGATGCGGAACAAGGCGCGGTCGCGCATATGAACGACGACCACGGCGCGGCGCTTAATCTGTATGCCGTGAAACTCTGCGGCGCGCCGGACGGCGTGTGGCGCTGCACCGGCATCGATCCCGACGGCATCGACCTGCAGAACGGACCGCTTTCGCTGCGGCTTGCGTTTCCGCAACGCGTGACGGGAGCCGGCGAACTGCGCGGCGTTCTCAGGCAGTTGGCGGAGCAGGCGCGCGCGTCATAAAATCAGGCCAACCCGGAGTCGTCACGCCGTGACGTCACAAGTCTTGGTGCCACAGGTCTTGGCGCCACAAGTCTTCACGTCACAAGTCTTCACGTCACAAGCATTGGCGCCACTCTTGGCGCCAATGCTTCATTTGGCTTTCAAAGGAACGACAAAGGAAAAACTGGCGCCGCGTGCGCCGGCGCGGCTGCCAACTTCGGCGCCCAGTTGACGGGTCAATGCCGCCACAAGCCGTGTCCCGAGCCGTTTGCTTTTCGTCATATCAAAGCCGGGCGGCAGGCCGACGCCTTCATCGCGGATCGAGACGCTGACGGCGCTGTCCTCGATTTGCGCCACCGCGACCCAAATGGGGCCGCCGGTGTTTCCGGGATAGGCGTATTTGCCGGCATTGGTCACAAGCTCGTTGAGGATGAGCCCGATCAACATCGCACGATCGGCCCCGATCTGGATCGCACCGCTGGCTTCGAAATGCACCTTGCTCGGCGTTACGGCGCTCGCGAGGTCGTCAAGCACTACTCTCAGGTAGTCGATGAGATCGATCGCCTCGTAATCCGCCGTATAGGCGAGATGGTCGTAGGCCCGGCCGATGGTCGAAATGCGTGACGAGGCTTCGTTCAGGCTCGTAATCAATTCGGGACTGACCGTGACGGTGGCCTGCAAATGGAGCATGCCGGCGACGACCTGAAGACTGTTCTTGACCCGATGATTGACCTCTTTGAGCAACAACTGATGACGTTCGAGCGCGTCCTGCAATTTGCGTTGCGATCGTTGCTGCTCGATCGCCATGCCAAGAATGTTGGCGGCGCCTTGGAGAAACGCGACGTCGTGTTTGCCGAACTCGCCGGGCGATTTGCTATCGACCTCCAGAACGCCAAATGGTGAATTGTCGCCCTGCAAAATGACGTTCATTGCACGGCGGATGCCATGTTCGATCAATAGCTCCGGCGTCCTGAAACGTTTTTCGTTCTCGAGGTGGTTGGAAATAACGGGCCTGCCGGTGTGCAAGGCAAAACCGGCGGGAGAGGCCATGTCGGCGCCGACCGTCGCGATTCCCACCACGCCCTCGTTCCAGCCGACGCCGGCGCGTACCAGGAGGCGATTTTCGGCCGGCAGGAACTCCAGGATCTTGCAGTATTCGGCCTCGATGCCTTCCGCGACCAGGCGGGCGGTCTGATTCAGAAGCGAGAGAAACGGAGTGCCCTGCAAGGCCTGGACGCCGAGTTCCGCGAGGATCTCCTGCTGGCGAAGGCGAACGTTCAACGCTCGCGTGCTCAGGTCGGATGGATGCGACGCGGAATCGGACTCGACAACCGGGATTTCTTTGTCGGACGAGTTAGTCATGATGCGGTCTACCACAGTGCGGGATTGATCGTCGAAACGTGTTCCGCGTGCGCTGCACGATTTGTCAGTCGTCATATGACTTATCAAATCAAATGAAACCGCTCCCCCCGCCGGCGCGTTAATCTATTGATGCAGCGCAATGCCGTGCGCGAATTATGCATGGCATTTAATCTTGGCATTCATGCCGCTGATGACTATGGTCACGCACTTTCATGAGACCAAAGTCGTAACTGTCTGGCCAGCGAGGGCCGGGCCGCTTGGCAAACAGATGCCGGATTCGGGAGAGAAATAGCGTGCAAGAAACGGGTGTACGGAACGCCGCATTCGGCGCCGACAAGTTCGGGTTCACTGGACTGAAAGGCGTCAACTGGAACCTGACTGAGCCGAAGCTTTACGAACACGCCCTTCTCAACGGCGAAGCCCACGTCGTTGCCGGTGGCGCGCTGTGCGCCGAGACCGGCCACCACACCGGCCGCTCGCCGAAGGACAAGCACACCGTCGAGGACGATCTCACGCGCGACAGCGTGTGGTGGGAAGGCAATCGCAAGATGTCGAAGGAGAACTTCGACAACCTGCTCGCCGATTTCCAGTCGCATGCCAAGGGCATGAATCTGTTCGCGCAGGATCTCGTCGGCGGCGCCGACCCGGGCCATTGCATCAAGGTTCGCGTCTTCACCGAACTGGCCTGGCACTCGCTGTTCATCCGTCAGCTGCTGATCCGTCCGGAGCGCAGCGACCTCGCCGGCTTCGTGCCGGAAATGACCATTGTCGATCTGCCGTCGTTCAAGCCGGACGCCAAGCGTCACGGCGGCCGCGAAGGCTCGGACACGATGGTGGCGATCGACTTCACCCGCAAGATCGTGCTGATCGCCGGCTCCTCCTATGCCGGCGAAATGAAGAAGTCGGTGTTCACGACGCTGAACTTCTATCTGCCGGCCAAGGGCGTGGTGCCGATGCACTGCTCGGCCAATGTGTCGCCCGATGGCCAGGAGAGCGCGCTGTTCTTCGGCCTGTCCGGCACCGGCAAGACCACGCTGTCGGCCGATCCGCACCGCACCCTGATCGGCGACGATGAAACCGGCTGGGGCCCTGAGGGGATCTTCAATTTCGAAGGCGGCTGCTACGCCAAGACCATCAAGCTCTCCAAGGAAGCGGAGCCGATGATCTGGGACGCCACCAACCGCTTCGGCGCCGTGCTGGAGAACGTCGTGTTCGATCCGGACACCCGCGTGCCCAACTATGACGACGGCTCCAAGACCGAGAACACGCGCTCGGCCTATCCGCTCGATTTCATTCCGAATGCGTCGCGCACCGGCCGCGCCAGCCATCCGAAGAACGTCATCTTCCTCACCGCCGACGCCTACGGCGTGATGCCGCCGATCGCCAAGCTGACGCCGACGCAGGCGATGTATCACTTCCTCTCGGGTTATACGGCCAAGGTCGCCGGCACCGAGAAGGGCCTGGTCGGCGTGCAGCCGGAATTCTCGACCTGCTTCGGCGCGCCGTTCCTGCCGCGTCATCCGTCGGTCTATGCCGACCTGCTGCAGAAATACATCAAGGACCACAATGTCGACGTCTGGCTGGTGAACTCCGGCTGGACCGGCGGCATTTACGGCGTCGGCCGCCGCATGCCGATCAAGGCGACGCGGACGCTGCTGACCGCCGCGCTCAACGGCTCGCTCAAGAACGGCGATTTCCGCACCGATCCGTATTTCGGCTTTTCGGTGCCGACCTCGGTGCCGGGCGTCGAGCCGCATCTGCTCAATCCGTTCAAGACCTGGAAGGACAAGGCCGGCTTCGACAAGATCGCGCGCGAGCTGGTCGGCATGTTCCAGAAGAACTTCGAGAAGTACGAGAGCCACGTCTCGCCGGAAATCCGCGCCGCCGCGCCGGACGTGAAGATCGCGGCGGAGTAGTTTCGCTCTGCGTGACATGCGAAAGGGCGGCCGCAATGGCCGCCCTTTTTTATTGCCGCGCAATGGATGCCGAAGTGTCGGGGCTTATCCGCGCTGCCGGCAGGTTTCCAGGTACAGGTCGAGGGAAATGCGTTCGTAAAGCGGCGAGGTTCGCAGGTGGCGGATCAACGCCAGCGTCTTCGCGCATTCGTCACGCAAGCCATGGAGCGACTCGTCGATGGCGGCCTGAAACGTCTGCCGATGCGCGGCGATGGCCAACGCGCCTTCGACGCGGTCCATGAACAGGTTTCGGCGGGCGAAGTTCGGCGCGCGGCTGTTTGGCTCGGATGCGGACATGGGTGCTGTCTGACCGTGGTCTGGCAGCGAGTGTTGAACCGATATGGTTAATAATTTCTATAGCATCGCGCTGGCCGGCCGGGCCGGCGATCAAGTCCCATGCGTCCTTGGATACGTGCTGCGCTGCGGCGGCTGCCAGCCCCTGAGCGAGCCGTCGGCCGGTTTGAACACCTCGACCTTGAGCGGATAACACGCGGCGGTGTCGCTCGAATGCTCCGCGCCGCAGTCGCCGCCGGGACAGGCCGATAGCGCGCCGAGCAGATCGATCTCGGCGAAGAACTCGATGAAATCGCCGGGCCGCACCGGGCTCGCCTTCATGAAATACTGGTGCGTGTCGTGCGTGAAGCCGGTGCACATGAAGACGTTGAGCACGTCATGCACATGCATCTCGGCCTCGCGCGCGTCCATGTTGCGCGCCGCCGCCAGCGCCCGCGTCAGATTCGAGTGGCAGCAGTGGTGATAATCGCCGCCGGACAGCAGGCGATGGGTGTACGGGTCGCAGCGCGTGCCGATGACATCGTGCACGCCGCCGCCGTCGGCGTCGAAGCCGTACCAGTCGAGCGTGTCATGCGTGATGGTGGCGAGCGGCCGCAAATTCGGCAGCGTGCTCCACAGCCGGTTGCCGGTGGTGACGTGGGTGGCGTGCAGCGCGCGCGTCTTGCCGCTGAAGAAGCGCTCGGACAGGTCGTGCGCGTTCCAGAGATTGAGATCGCCGACCTGCGGACCGTCGATGGAGACGATGCGGAAAAAATGCCCGGCCGGCACGTCTAACGCCTTGGCATCGCGCGGCGGAACGATGACTTCGGAAACCTTGGCAAGCGTTCCCCGCGCGCGCTCCAGGATGGTCATGTCGGGCCGCGGCAGCGTATCGACCGGATAACAGACGACCGCGGGCTTGGCGCGCCGCGCGGAAGCATCGTCGGGTTCGTGCAAACCGGGCTCCTACTGGTGCGTCTTCATGAAGGCCGCGATGTCGGCGATGGCGTCGAGCGATTTCGGCAGCAGTTTCGGCCGTGACACGAAGCCGTGCATCTGGCCCGGATAGCGCGTGACGGTGACGGCGACGCCGTCGGCGGCGAGCCGCGCCGCGTAAGCCGCGCCCTCGTCGTACAGCGGATCGTAGCCGGCCAGGATCACCAGCGCCGGCGGCAGCCCCTTGAGGCTTTCTGCGAACATCGGCGAACAGCGCCAGTCGCGGCGCTGCGCCGCGTCGGGCACGTATTTGTCGATGAAGTCGCGCATGCCGCCATTGGTCAGCGCCACGCCTTTTTCGAAGCGTTCGTCGTAGCGGAACGTGACGTCGACAATCGGATAAGTCAGGATCTGCGAGCGCAATTTCACCGCGCTGTCGCCGCGCAGCGCGATCGCGACCGCCGCCGCGAGATTGCCGCCGGCGCTATCGCCGCCGACCGAAATGTGCGCCGGATCGATGTTCAGCAGTTTGGCATTGGCGGCTACCCATTTGGTCGCGGCCAGCGCATCGTCGAACGCGGCCGGAAAGCGATGCTCCGGCGCAAGGCGATAATCGACGCTGACCACCGCGCAGGACGCGGCGTTGGCGACGGCGCGGCAAACCCAGTCATGGCTGTCGAGATCGCCGATCACCCAGCCGCCGCCATGGAAATAGACCTGCACCGGCAAGGCTTCATCGGGGAAGGCGCCGAGGCCACGATAATGGCGCACCGGGATCGGGCCGCCATTGCCCGGCACCTGATATTCGCGGGTCACCGCGACATGCGGAAGGTCAGGCTGGTTGAACGGCCGCGCGCGCCGCATGCCTTCGCGCGCCAGGTCGGGCGTCGGCGGCACGACGGGCGGCGGCGGCTGCAGGGCCATGAAGGCTCGGGACTCGGCGTCCATCTCGCCAAGCGAAGCGCGGTACGGGGTCGCGGGAGAAGTCATGAGCATGTCCTGATTTTGGCGGGCCGGCCTGCGGCCGTGCGGCGATTGGCTCACGCCACCTGAAAGCCGTGGGCAAGCGGATCGCGGTCATCGACGAAGATGGTGTTGTGGCCGATGACCTGCGCCCAGCCGGCGACGCTCGGGCGGATGGCTGCGTAGTTGCCAACATGGGTTTCGGATTCGACGCGGCAATCGAACATCGTGCCGATGATGCTTTCGTGGATGAATTCCTGGCCGACTTTAAGCCGGCCCTTGCCGGCAAGCTGCGCCATGCGCGCCGACGAGCCGGTGCCGCAGGGCGAGCGGTCGATCGCCTTGTCGCCATAGAACACGGCGTTGCGCGCATGGGCGCGCGACTGGCGCGGCGCGTCGCACCATTGGATGTGGGTGACGTCGCGGATGCGCGAGTCTTCGGGGTGAACCGGCGCGACCTTCTCCTGCGCAAGCTTGCGCACGATGGGAGAGAGCCGCTGGATTTCGCTCACCGGCATGCTGTCGAGCCCGCTCCAGTTCGCCTGTGGCTCGATGATGGCGTAGTAATTGCCGCCGTAAGCGACATCGAGCTTGATGGCGCCGAGCGTCGGCACGTCGATCTCGACATCGGTGGCGTGCAGATAGCTCGCGATATTGAACAGGCGGACCTGGTCGACGTAGCGGCCGTTCTGCGTGTATTCGATCTCGATGCGGCCGGCCGGAGCCTCGATCGCGAAGCGGCCCGGCGTCTTCGGAACGACCAGACCTTCCTCGATCGCCACCGTCACCGTGCCGATGGTGCCATGGCCGCACATCGGCAGGCAGCCGCTGACCTCGATGTAGAGCACGCCGACGTCGCAATCCTCGCGCGCCGATGGATAAAGGATAGAGCCTGACATCACGTCATGGCCGCGCGGTTCGAACATCAGCGCGCGGCGCACCCAGTCGTGATCGCGGATGAAGATTTCGCGCTTTTCGATCATCGGTACGTGCGGCAGCAGCGGTCCGCCGCCGGCCACGACGCGCACCGGGTTGCCGCAGGTGTGGGCATCGACGCAGAAGAACGTATGACGCGCCATGAAAATCTCCGCTTGAGGCCGGCAGTTTAGGCGTGGCGACGCCTCTCTGTCTCGGCCGAAAAGCGCGGCGCTGGCCCGCGCATGGCGGTCAGCAGCGGCGATATTCGCGTGCCTTCTCCGGCGACATCCGCAAGGTCAGGCAGCCCTGCACCGTCCACACGCGCACGGTGATTTTCTGCAACGGCGGGAGCGGCGCCGGTTGGGCCGCAGGTGCCGCCGCCGCGGCACGCTTTGGTTTTGGCGGCACCGTTTCGCGCTCGGCGGCGGCGGGCGCCGTCACGGCGCGGGGGAGCGGGTTTGCTTCAGGCTTTGCCTCGAGCTTGGGTTCGGCTTCGGTCTGTTTCGCCATCGGCGCGGCCGGGTTCTTGTCGCTCTGCAGCCGCGCCACCAGGTCCTCGGTCGGCCAGGAGTCCGCCGGCATGCCGTATTGCGCCTGCATGGTCCGCACCGCCTTGCGGGTGCCGGCGCCGAGCCGGCCGTCGACCTCGCCGACATCGAAGCCGCGTTTGGCGAGCTGTCGCTGCAACTCCATCATCTGCTCGGTGGTGATCGGCTTGATGTCCTTGGCGCCGGCTTCGTTCACCGGCGGCGCGCCGCCGAGCCGCGTCGCGAAATAGGCGACGGTGGTGGCGTAGACGTAGGACGAATTCCAGTCGGTGAAGACATGGAAGTTCTGATAGGCGAGAAACGCGGGCCCCTTGCGTCCCATCGGCAGGATGAGCGAGGCCGGCATGGTGTCGCGCGGCAGCGTGCCGTGTGCGGCCTTCACGCCCCAGGCGATCCACTGCGAGCGCGGGTGCTGGGTGTCGAGGTCGGCCTCCTGCCAGGGCATTTCGTTCGGCACGATGACTTCCTGCAGCCAGGGCTCGCCGCGGCGCCAGCCGATCGTTTGCAGATAATTGGCGGCGGAAGCCAGCGTGTCGGCCGTGCTGTTGACGAGATCGCGGTGGCCGTCGCCATCGAAGTCGACGCCGTATTTGATGTAGTTCGATGGCGTGAATTGCATGCCGCCGAATTCACCGGCCCAGTTGCCGGTCATTTCGTCGACGCGCTTGTCGCCGCGCTGAATGATGCGCAGGGCATCGAGCAGTTCCTCGCGGAATTTGTCGCCGCGCCGGCAGTCATAGGCGAGCGTCGTCAAGGCGGGGAGAATCTTGAACTTGCCGAACAGGGCGCCGTAATCGCTTTCCAGCCCCCAGACCGCGGTGATGACTTCGGGCGGCACGCCGTAGGTTTTCTCGATGCGGGCGAACAGCGCCTTGTTCTCCTGAATCTTGGCGATGCCGTTCGGAATGCGCTTGCCGCCGAGCAGGCGGTTGGCAAAATTGATGAAAGTGAGCTGGAACACGCCCTGGCCGGAATCGCGCTTGATCACCGTTTCCTCGAACACCAGGTCGGGCGAGGCGGCGGCAAGCGTCTGCGGCGAGATGCCCTTGGCCAGCGCCTCTTTCTTGAATTGCGCCAGCCATTGGTTGAAATTGCCGGTGTTGACGCAGCGCGGCGCGGCAAGGGCCTCGCCCGCCACGCCGAAACTCAGCAGGGTCAGGCTGGCGGTCAAAAACAGTTTGGCTAATCGCATCGGTCCGTCCGCTGGGTTTCCGGCCTGTGTTCGCCCCCCAAATCTTCCGATATGGCGGCCGGGGTCAAGGCCGGATGGCGGTCTGCGTTAAGGCCGATTCTTGTGCAAATGATGGTTTCTGTCTAATCCCTCGCCCTCAGGAACGTTAACCCGCCGTCGGGACACTAAGACGCATGCAAGTACTGGTGATCGGGGCCGGGGTGGTCGGCCTCGCCGTGGCGCGGGCCGCCGCGCTGAGGGGCCATGAGGTGATCGTGGCCGAGGCCGAAGGCGCCATCGGCACCGGCATATCCTCGCGCAATTCCGAGGTCATTCACGGCGGCATGTATTACCCGACCGGCTCGCTGCGGGCCCGGCACTGCGTCGCCGGCCGGCGGCTTCTGTACGCCTTTTGCGCCTCGCACGGCGTGCCGCACAGGAAATGCGGCAAGCTGATCGTTGCCACCAATGACGCCGAAACCGCCAAAGTCGGTGAGATCGCGGCGCAGGGCAAGATCAACGACGTCGAAGGCCTGACCATGCTGAGCGCGGCCGAAGCGATGGCGCTCGAGCCGGCGCTCACCTGCACCGCGGCGCTGTTGTCGCCGGAGACCGGCATCGTCGATGTGCATAGCTACATGCTGGCGCTGCGCGGCGACATCGAAGATGCCGGCGGCGCGATCGCCTTCAACACGCCGGTCACCGGTGTGACGCGCAAGAACGGCCAGTGGCTGGTCTCGTTCGGCGGCAGCGAGGCCGGCGAGATGGCGTTCGATGCGGTCGTCAATTGCGGCGGGCTGTCGGCGCAGACGATCGCGCGCTCGATGACGGATTATCCGGCGGAACGTGTGCCGAAGCGCATGCTCGCCAAGGGCAATTACTTCACCTATGTCGGCAAGCCGGTGTTCTCGCATCTGATTTATCCGACGCCGGTCGCAGGCGGGCTCGGCACCCATGTGACGCTCGATCTGGGCGGGCGCATGCGTTTCGGGCCGGATGTCGAATGGATCGACGAAGAATATTACCCGGTCGATCCCAGGCGCGCCGACGTGTTCTACGATCGCATCCGGACGTACTGGCCGACGCTGAAGGACGGCACGCTGGCGCCGGATTATTCCGGCATCCGGCCGAAGCTCACCGGTCCGGGCGAGCCTGCGGCGGACTTCCTGATCGACGTGCCGGCGCAGCATGGCCTGCCGGGGCTGGTGCAGATGTTCGGTATTGAATCGCCGGGTCTCACCAGTTCGCTGTCGCTGGCGGGCTATGTGGCGGAGGCGATCGAAGGCTAATACCGGCGCAGTGCCGGCGCCTCGGCCCGGGCATTGAGCGCGGCTTTCGGGATCGACGACGTGATGTCGCCGGTACGCGCCGTGGCCGGCGATATCTTGGTTTCGTTCAGCGTGTCGCGTGTGGCCTTCGACAGGCCGTTGAAATTCTGGATCGGCGTGAAGTTCGCCGCGACGTTGGTGCGCTCGCCGCCCTTGCCGGTATAAGCGAGCAGCCCGGAATCGGTTGCGACAATATCGCCCGGCCGCAAGGTCGGATCGGTTTTCGCGTCGATATTGGCGAGCCCGAAGGCGGTGCGCCCGTTGCAGGTGCAGCCCGGCGCAAGCTGCTTGCGATAGGCGAAGGCGTTCGGCATGTCGGCGTAGCGGCTGCCGTCATTCGCGGTCGCGTATTCGATGTCGCTGCCGATATAGAGCTTGGTCTGGGTCGTCGGGCAGAAGGAGTGGCAGGCCTCCGCCGCGCTCAGGCCCTGGTGGGCGAGCACCGGAAAATAATGGCCGTCACAGCTGCGCACGCAGAAGGCCTTGGCCGGGCCGGCATTCACCGGGCGGACGCGCGTGTCGCTGCTGCCGTTGAGGTGGTCGATCAGGCTGGTAAAGGGATCCGACACCGCTTCCGAGGGCGCTTCGACCGCGCGGCGCAGGCCGCCGAACAGGCGGTCGAAGAAACCGGCCGAGGCCGGCTGCGGCAGAAGCGCCACGGCAAGCCCGAGGCCCGCCAGCACCGCCACCGCCCGAATTGTCGATTTTCCGCTGGCCGAAGCCATTTGGTTACGCCCGCAATCGCCTCGATGTCCTGAACGCAACAACGCTTCACGGCGGCGAAGGTTGCGGGCCCGGATTCCCGTGCCGTGTCAGCAGGTAAGCGCGGCGTGGTAAAGATGCGGTTAGCAGCGCTGCGGCGTCCGGGCTGGCGGCGGCGCCGCGCGGCGTCTATGGGAGCGTTCCGGTGTTCCGCCATAAGCCTGCCGAATGGGATAAACATGCGCATTACCGCCATTCACGACATCGTCGTTCCGATCTCCTCCGCCATCGCCAACGCCTATATCGACTTTTCGACCATGACGGCGAGCGTGGTGGCGATCCATACCGACGTGATTCATGACCGAAGGCCAGTTGTTGGGTTCGGCTTCAATTCCAACGGCCGCTACGCCCCACAAGGCCTGCTGCGCGAGCGCTTCATCCCGCGCCTGCGCGACGCCCAGCCGGAGACCATCCAGGACGATCGTGGCCTGATCGACCCGGCCAAGGCCTGGGCGGCGATGATGAAGAACGAAAAGCCGGGCGGCCACGGCGAGCGCTCGGTTGCCGTCGGCGTGCTCGACATGGCGCTGTGGGATGCGGTGTCGAAAGCCGAAGGCGTGCCGCTGTGGCGCCTGCTCGCCGATCGCTACAACGGCGGCAAGGCCGACGATACCGCCTGGGTCTACGCAGCCGGCGGTTATTACTATCCCGACAAGGATATCTCCGCCTTGCAGGACGAGATGAAGCATTATCTCGACCTCGGCTATTCGACGGTGAAGATGAAGATCGGCGGCGTGCCGCTGAAGGATGACATCAAGCGCATCGAGGCGGCGCTGAAGGTCGTGGGCGGCAAGGGCGAGAACCTCTGCGTCGACGTCAACGGCCGCTATACGCTCGACGAGGCGATCGCCTGCGGCGACGCCATCGCGCCGTATAACCTCAGGTGGTACGAGGAGCCGCTCGACCCGCTCGATTATCTGCTGCACGCGGCGTTGGCGACGCGCTATCGCCCGCCGCTCGCCACCGGCGAGAACCTGTTCTCGATGCAGGACGCGCGCAACCTGATCCGCCACGGCGGACTTCGTGCCGACAGAGACTGGCTGCAATTCGATCCGGCGCTCTCGTACGGCCTCGTCGAATATATGCGCACGCTCGACATGCTGGCGAGCCACGGCTGGTCGCGGCGCCGCTGCGTGCCGCATGGCGGCCACCAGTTCGCGCTCAACATCGCGGTCGGTCTCGGCCTCGGTGGCAATGAAAGCTATCCGCAGGTGTTCGCGCCGTTCGGCGGCTTTGCCGACAACACCGCGGTAAAGGACAGCCGCATCGCCATGCCGACGATCCCCGGCATCGGATTTGAAGCGAAGAACGCGCTCTATGCCGTCATGAAACCGATGCTGGCGGCGTGACAGTGCGCACGTCCGCGCGTAAGCTGACGTTTGGCCGACCGGAATAGCAGGCAGAATGCCGCACCGGTCGCGGCGTCACAAAAAATTACGAGCGGGGAACGGTGTCAGTCGCCTTGGTGCGCGTCAGAGCAATCGCTGCCGCCGCCGGACTGGCGGCGCTGACGCTGGGCGGTTGTGCCAGCGTCTATAACCAGCCGTTGAACGCGCCAAGCTCCAACCCGTTCGTCGGCTTTGTCGGCACCGCCGGCGCCAAGGAAAGCCTCGTTCGCAACCGCGATGCCGTTATCACCGGCGATACCGTCATTGGTCTGGCTTTTTCCGGCGGCGGCACGCGCGCCGCGGCCTTCGCTTACGGCGTGCTCGATCGCATGGCGAAAATTCCGACGACGCGTCACGGGCAATTGCTCGATCAGGTCGGCGTCGTGTCGGGCGTCTCGGGCGGCGCGATCATGGCGGCCTATTTCGGGCTCAAGGGCCGCGCCGCGCTCGACGACTTTCGCGAGCAGTATCTGACGCAGGACGTGATGTCGCAGATCGATACCAGCGTCAATCTGCTCAACATCACGCGTGCACTCAAAGGCGGCGTCAACACCGACAACAAGTTGCGCGACTGGTTTAACGATCATCTGTACCATGACGCGACATTCGGCGACCTACTCGGCAGGCGGCCGATTACGATCATCAACGCCACCGATATCTATAACCGTACGCCGTTCCTGTTCTCGCCTTTGTCCTTCGCGGTGGCGTGCAGCGACATCACAAAATATCCGCTCGCCGCCGGTGTCGCGGCGTCGGCGGCCGTCCCGGCGGCCTTTGCGCCGGTCGTCATCGAAACCTTCCCGGATCAATGCAGCGCGCCGCTGCCGAAGTGGATCGAAGCCGCGGCGGCGAACACGTCCGCCTCGCCGCTGCTGCGGGCCTATGCGCGCGGCATGAGCGACATTCGCAGCGGGCGCGTGAAATACGTGAAACTGTTCGATGGCGGTCTGATCGACAATTACGGCCTGTCCGGCATCACCATCACCCGCGCCGGGCAGACCACGCCCTACGGCCCGTTGCAGCCGGAGGAGGCGGTCAATCTGAGGCGCTTCCTGTTTCTGGTCGTCGATTCCGGCCAGGGGCCGAAGGGCAACTGGACCCGGACGCTGGAAGGTCCGGAAGGCGGCGATTTGCTCGGCGCCGTCGTCGACGTACTGGTCGATGCCAATGCGCAGACCAGTTACTCCGCGTTCGATGCGACGATGCAGAGCTGGCGGGATTCGATCGTGAAATGGCGTTGTGGTCTCCCCGCGGCCGAGGCGGCGCGGCTGCGGCGCAACGGGCCGTGGAATTGCCGCGATCTCAAATTCACGATCGCGCGGATTTCATTCGATCAGCTCGATGCCGTGCGCGCCTTGCGGCTCAATGCGGTGCCAACCAGCTTTACGCTGCCGGCAGAAAGTGTCGACGATCTGGCGCGGGCCGGTGGCGACGCGCTGATGGCCAATCCGGCCTTTCAGAGTTTCATGCGCGATCGCTGACCGGCCTTGGCCGCGGCGCCAGCCTAATGCGCTTCGTCCCAGTTATCGGCGGCGCGGGCTTCGACCCGCAGCGGCACGTTCATGGCCACCGCCGGGTGTGGCGCGGCTTCCATCACATCCTTGATGATCGGAATGGTGTCGGCGACTTCGCTCGAAGGCACTTCGAAGATCAGTTCGTCATGCACCTGCAGCAACATCTGCGCGTTGAGTTTCGCCAGGGCGAGTTCGCCCTCCATGCGCATCATGGCGCGGCGGATGATGTCGGCGGCCGAGCCCTGCAGGCGCGCATTGATGGCGGCGCGCTCGTTGAAGGCGCGCAGCGACGGGTTCGACGCCTTGATATCCGGGTAATGGCACTTGCGGCCGAACAGAGTGAGCACATAGCCATGCGTGCGGCAGAACTCCTTGGTCTCGTCCATGTAGTCGCGGATGCCGGGGAAGCGTTCGAAATACTTCTTGATGTAGTCGCCTGCCTCGCCGCGCTCGATGCCGAGCTGGTTGGCGAGCCCGAAGGCCGAGATGCCGTAGATGATGCCGAAGTTGATCGCCTTGGCACGGCGGCGCACTTCGCCCGGCATGTCCTTCACCGGCACGCCGAACATCTCGGACGCCGTCATGGCGTGAATGTCGATTCCGTCCTTGAAGGCCTGACGCAGGGTCGGGACGTTGGCGACTTCGGCGAGCAGGCGCAATTCGATCTGCGAGTAGTCGGCCGAGACCAGCTTCATGCCTGGCGCGGCGATGAAGGCCTTTCTGATTTTCCGGCCTTCTTCGGTGCGGATCGGGATGTTCTGCAAATTCGGCTCGGACGATGACAGGCGGCCGGTCGAGGTGGCGGCGAGCGCGTAAGACGTGTGGACGCGCTGGGTTACCGGATCGACGTGATTCGGCAGCGCCTCGGTATAGGTCGAGCGCAGTTTCGACACCTGACGCCAGTCGAGGATCTTGCGCGGCAGTTCGTGCTGCTCGGCGAGTTCTTCGAGCGTGCGGGCGTCGGTCGACCATTGGCCGGTCTTGGTCTTGGTTCCGCCCGGCAGGGCGAACTTGCCGAACAGGACGTCGCCGATCTGCTTCGGCGAGCCGGGATTGACAGTCTCGCCCGCGATTTCCCTGATCTCGTCTTCGAGGCGGGCCTGGGTTTGCGCGAAATCGCCGGACAGCCGCGACAGCACCTGCCGGTCGATGGAAATGCCGCGCCGCTCCATGCGCGCCAGCACGTCGGGCATTCGACGCTCCAGTGTTTCATAAACCGACGAGACGCCTTCGGCGGCGAGCCGCGCCTTCAGCGCGTACCACAGGCGCAACGTCACGTCGGCGTCCTCTGCGGCGTATTCGGAAGCCTTGTCGATGGCGACGCAATCGAACGTCACCGCGGTTTTTCCCGAACCGGCGACGTGGTGATAGTGAATGGTGTCGTGGTTGAGCCAGCGCTTGGCGAGATCGTCCATGCCGTGGCCGCCTTTGCCGGCGTCGAGCACGTAGGAAATCAGCATGGTGTCGTCGTAGCTTTCGGTCATGATGCCGCGCTGGGCGAAGATCAGCCAGTCGAACTTCATGTTCTGCGCGATCTTGAGAACGCTGCGGTTCTCCAGCAGCGGCTTGATCGCCGCGAGCGCGTCGGCTTCCGGGATCTGGTCGGCGCAGAGCTTGGCCTCCGGCGCGAACAGGTCGGCGCTTGCTGAACCTTCCTTATGGCCGATCGGCACGTAGCACGCCTCATTCGGCGACAGCGCCAGCGAGAAGCCGCACAGATGCGCCTGCATCGGATCGAGGCTGGTGGTCTCGGTGTCCACGGCGACGAAGCCGAGATCGAACGCCTTGGCGACCCATTCCTTCAGGCGCTTGAGGGTGCGGACGGTCTCGTATTTCGAGCGGTCGATCGGGGAATTGCGCGCGCGTTCGGCGCGTGCGGCGGCGAGCGCGATGGGGTTGAGGGTGCCGGGCGCTGCCGTAGCGCCCGCGGCCGGCGTTGCCGGAGCAGGGGAGGATGCCGGATCGAACAGGTCGGTGGCCGTGGCACCGGCGGCGGCCTTCGACGCCACCGAGCCCGTGGTTGCCTTGCCATCGGCCTCGACCTTGCTCGCGTCGATGCCCGTCTTCTCGGCGATGCGGCGGGTGATGGTCGAGAACTCCATCGCCTTGAGGAAGGCGATGAGGTTTTTGTAGTCCGGCTCGTGCACCGCGAGCTCGGCGACGTCGACATCGAGCGGCACATGCTGGTCGAGCGTGACAAGGCGCTTGGAGATACGCGCCTTGTCGGCATTGTCGATCAGGGTCTGCCGGCGCTTCTCCTGTTTGATCTCGTCGAGATGTGCGAGCAGCGTTTCCAGATCGCCGTATTTGCCGATCAACTCCGCGGCCGTCTTCGGGCCGATGCCCGGCACACCGGGCACGTTGTCCGAGGTGTCGCCGATCAGCGCCTGCGCCTCGATCACCTTCTCCGGCGGCACGCCGAATTTCTCGATCACCTCGGCGCGGCCGATGCGCTTGTCCTTCATGGTGTCGTACATGACGACGGTGTCGCCGACGAGCTGCATCAGGTCCTTGTCGGACGACACGATGGTGGTTGTCGCACCTGCCTCACAGGCCAGCCGCGCATAGGTGGCGATGAGATCGTCGGCCTCGTAGCCGGCCTGTTCGAGACACGGAATCTCGAAGGCACGCACGGCGTCGCGGATCAGCGGAAATTGCGGCCGCAGGTCTTCCGGCAGATCGGGCCGGTGCGCCTTGTATTCGGGATACATTTCGGTGCGGAAGGTCTTCTCGCTCTTGTCGAAGATGACGGCGAGATGCGTCGGCTTATCGTCCGTTTTCATCTCGGCGAGCAGCTTCCACAGCATGTTGCAGAAGCCCAGTACGGCATTGACCTGCAGGCCGTCCGACTTGCGGGTCAGCGGCGGCAGCGCGTGATAGGCGCGGAAGATGTAGCCCGAGCCATCGACCAGGAAGACGTGGTCGCCCTTTTTGAGCGCGCGCGCGGCCGGATTGGCGGGTTCGCCGGATTTGGCCGCGGTCTGCGGCGCGGCGGCGGATTTCGGGGCGGATTTGGTACTTTTGGATGCTGGCATGGCCCGAATGTGGGCCGTGCCGCGATCTTAATCAATGCGCCGGGAAGCGCCTGTGGACGCTTATTCTGCGGGCTGCAAAGTGAGTTCGGCCTTCGGCTTTTTCACGGCCTTCGGCACCAGCCAGAACATCGCCGGGCGTTCGAACAGGAACTTGAGCGGCGTGCCACGCACGGCCCAGTACATGACCAGCGAGCCGATCACGCCCACGGCGGTGACGATCACCGAAATCGTGCCGATGTCGGTGATGACGCCGGTCTTGAGCAGCGCCGTGCGCGTCAAGGCCATCGGCAGGAAGAACGCCAGGTAGATGACGATCGAGTTGCGGCCGCAATAGCGCAGCGGCTTGAATACGTCATGCAGCGCCAGCATCGACGAAATCGTCGCCACGGCGGCGGCGCCGACCAGGCCGAGCGCCAGCGAATAGAAGGGCAGGGCGGCGACGCCGGCCTTCACCATGATGCCGTTGATGATACCCCAGACGACCAGACCGGCCATCGCAAGCGCCGGCGTTGCCTGTGCGCGGGCCGTCAGCGCGAAGATATAACGCGCGGCGATGTAGCCGGTGTAGACGTAGATGAAGCGCGCGGCGAATTCGTCCGGCACCATCCAGCCGGTGTGAACCTGCGAAATTTCCATGGCGGCGCCGATGAGCCAGAGCACCGGCCATGGCACGCGCTTGGTCAGTTTGATGAAGACGAAGAAAATCGGCAACAGGTAGATAAACCACAGCGTGCCGAACGGCTCTATGAACGACAACAAGTATTGATGGATCACGCCCGCGACGCCTTGTTCGGCAATGAAGCCCGGCGCCTTGAAGGCGAACTGGATCGCCGTCCACAGGAAATAGAAGTAGAAGAAGTGAATGACCTTGCGGTCGAGATAGGTGCGCCAGTCGCGATCGATCACGTTGGCGAGGAACAGGCCCGAGATCATGAAGAAGTCGGGCATGCGGAACGGACGGGCGAATTCGACGACGTGATTCATCCAGCCGGTCTGGCCGGCCGCTGCTTCGACGCCGAGCACCGAATGCATCATCACCACGAAGACGATGCAGAAACCCTTGGCGTAATCGACCCAATCGATACGCCCCTCGTGAAGACCGTTACTCAATCCGTTCGGCATTTTATCCGTCCCGTTCATGATGGGCTTATGACAGCCCATCGTTTCATTCAGGTTTACACAGCTCAATAAAATGGGCCCGGGCCGGGCCGGCTCGCCTGCGGCAAGCGGCTCTGCTAAGGAAAGCAGGGCGGCTCAAAAGTCGCGATCGATTAACTATCTTTCCCGCGGATACGGTTTCACGACATGCGCGTTGCGATGATCGGCTCCGGTTATGTGGGCCTGGTTTCAGGGGCCTGCTTCGCCGATTTCGGCCACGAGGTGACTTGCGTCGACAAGGACCGCGGCAAAATCGCTGCGCTCAATGGCGGCGCGGTGCCGATTTACGAGCCGGGGCTCACCGAACTGGTCGCCGCCAATATGAAGGCGGGGCGCCTCAAATTTACCCTGGATCTCGCCGCCGCGGTGAAGGGCGCCGACGCGGTGTTCATCGCCGTCGGCACGCCATCGCGGCGCGGCGACGGCCACGCCGATTTATCGTTCGTTTACGATGCGGCGAAGGAAATCGCGGCCTCGCTCGAGGGCTTCACCGTCGTGGTGACCAAGTCGACCGTGCCGGTCGGCACCGGTGACGAGGTCGAGCGCATCATCCGCGAAGCGCGGCAGAAGCACGGGGACGGTGGCGCGGAGTTCGCCGTGGTGTCGAATCCGGAATTTCTGCGCGAAGGCGCCGCCATCCAGGACTTCAAGCATCCCGATCGCATCGTCGTCGGCACCGACGATGCCCGCGCGCGCGATGCCATGACCGAGTTGTACCGCCCGCTTTATCTCAATCGCTCGCCGATCATGTTCACCGGACGGCGCACCGCCGAGCTGATCAAGTACGCGGCGAATGCGTTTTTGGCCACCAAGATCACCTTTATCAACGAGATCGCCGATCTCGCCGAGAAGGCCGGCGCCGATGTGCAGGAAATCGCGCGTGGCATCGGTCTCGACAATCGTATCGGCTCGAAGTTTCTGCATGCGGGGCCGGGCTATGGCGGGTCGTGCTTCCCGAAGGACACGCTCGCGTTGCTCAAGACGGGGCAGGACGAAGGCGCGGCGCTGCGCATCGTCGAAACGGTCGTCGCGGTGAACGACGCGCGCAAGCGGGCGATGGCGCGCAAGGTGTCGCACGCGCTGGGCGGCGACATGCGTGGCAAGGCGGTGGCGGTGCTGGGCCTGACCTTCAAGCCGAACACCGACGACATGCGCGAGGCGCCATCGATTCCCCTGATCGCGGCCTTGCAGGACATGGGTGCGCAGGTGCGTGCCTACGATCCGGTCGGGATGGAGCAGGCCAAGGAGTACCTCAAGAACGTCACCTATTGTGCGGATCCTTACGACTGCGCGCAGGGCGCCTCCGCGCTGGTGATCGTCACCGAATGGGAGCAGTTCCGCGCCCTCGATTTCGCGCGCCTCAAGGGCATCATGGCCAAACCGGTGCTGGTCGACCTGCGCAACATCTACCGTCCCGATGAACTGGCCCGCCATGGCTTTGCCTATGAGGGCGTGGGCCGGGGATGAAGGGGTAAACCCTGTCATTCCGGGGTGCGGCCTTGAGGCCGCGAGCCGGGAATCCATAATCCCGGCGCTTCGGTGTATGGATTCCGGGCCTGCGCCAATTGCGCGTCGAATACGCGCGTGAACGGGCGCGTCCCGGAATGATCAGCGAATAATGCGAACCTTCTCCTCACCCCTCCCGATCGACGATGCGCTGCCGCGCCTCATTGAGGCGTTGCGCGCGCGCGAGGCGGCCGTGCTGGTGGCGCCGCCGGGCGCCGGCAAGACGACACGTGTCCCGCTGGTCCTGATCGGCGAGGACTGGGCCGGGGGCAAAAAAATCCTGGTGCTGGAGCCGCGCCGGCTGGCGGCGCGCGCCGCCGCGGCACGCATGGCGGCCACTTTGGGCGAACAGGTCGGCGACACCGTGGGCCTGCGCGTCCGGTTTGGCTCCAAGATATCGAAGAAGACGCGCATCGAGGTCGTCACCGAGGGCGTGTTCACCCGGCTGGTGCTGGACGACCCTTCACTGGAGGGCATCGCCGCCGTCTTATTCGACGAATTTCATGAGCGCTCGCTCGATGCCGATCTGGGCCTGGCTTTGGCGCGCGACGTGCAGGAAGGCCTGCGCGACGATCTCAAGGTCCTGGTGATGTCAGCGACGCTCGACGGCGCACGCGTTGCAGCGCTGCTAGGCGATGCGCCGGTTGTCGAGAGCGAAGGCCGCGCCTTTGCCGTGGAGACGCGCTATCTCGGCCGCGATCCGCGCCAGCGTATCGAGCGTCCGGTGGCGGATGCCGTGAAGCGCGCGCTGCGGGCCGATACAGGGTCGCTGCTGGTGTTTCTGCCCGGCGCTGGCGAAATCCGGCGCACCGAGACCATCCTGAAGGACGAGGTGCGCGAGCCGGACGTGGACATCGTCGCGCTCTATGGCGCGCTCGAGGCGCGCGACCAGGACCGGGCCATTTCGCCCGCGCCGGCGGGCAAGCGCAAGGTGGTGCTGGCGACCTCGATCGCGGAGACCTCGCTCACCATCGAAGGCGTGCGCGTCGTCATCGATAGCGGTCTTGCCCGGGTGCCGCGCTACGAGCCGGATGTGGGCCTGACCCGGCTCGAGACCGTGCGCGTGTCGCGCGCCGCGGCCGACCAGAGGCGTGGCCGCGCCGGCCGCACCGAGCCCGGCGTCTGCTACCGGCTGTGGGACGAGCCGCAGACCGGTTCGTTCGATGCCTACACGCGGCCCGAAATCCTGTCCGCCGATCTGTCGAGTTTCATGCTCGATCTGGCGCAATGGGGCGCGACCGATGCCGGCAAGCTCGCTTTCCTCGATGCGCCGCCGCAAGGCGCGATGAACGAGGCGCGGGCGCTGCTCACCGAACTTGGCGCGCTCGATGCGCAAGGCCGCATCACGGAGGAAGGCCGCAAGCTGCGCGCGCTGCCTTTGCCGCCGCGGCTGGCGCGCATGGTGGTCGATGCCGGCGAGGAAGGGGCGGGCGACATGGCAGCCAATATCGCCGCGGTTCTCACCGAGCGCGGCCTCGGCGGCGATGATGTCGATCTGACACACCGGCTCGATCAATTCCGCCGCGATCGGTCGCGCCGTGCCGAGGATGCACGCGCCATGGTGCGACGCTGGTCGTCGGGCGGCGGCGAGGGTGATATGTCGGTCGGCGGCATCCTCTCGCTCGCTTATCCCGACCGCGTGGCCAAGAACCGCGGCAGCGGCGGCGCGTTCCTGCTGGCCAATGGTCGCGGCGGCAATGTCGATCCGGCATCCGCGCTGGCGCGCGAGCCGTTTATCGTCGTCGCCGAATTGACCGGCACGGCCAATGCGAGTCGGATCGTGCTGGCCGCGCCGATGGCGCTCGAGGAAATCGAGCAGCGCTTTGCCGCCAAGATCGAAGACCGCGACGCGGTGACCTTCGACAGCGCGTCGGCCTCCTTGCGCGCGCGGCGCACGCGCAGGCTGGGATCAATCGTGCTCGCCGAACAGATCAAACAGGTGACGCCGGACGGCGACACGGCGCGCATCTTCGCACAGGGGCTGATCGGTCCCGGTCAAGGCCTTGGCATCGGCCGCCTCGACTGGAGCAAGGCGGCGCTGCAATTCCGCACCCGCGTCGAATTCCTGCGCAAGGCGGAAGGTGACGAGTGGCCCGATCTGACGGACGAAGGCCTCGCCAAAAGCGCTGTCGACTGGCTGGAGCCGCTGCTCGCCGACAAGACCTCGCGCGGCCAGATCGACGCCGGTGCATTGTTCGATGCCGTCAGCAACCTGGTGCCGTGGAATTTGCGTCGCCGGCTCGAGGAGGAAGCGCCGACGCACTTTACCGCACCGACCGGCACCAACGTCCCGGTCGACTATGAAGCGGAGCAGGGGCCGACCATCTCGATCCGCCTGCAGGAATTGTTCGGCCTGTCGAAGCATCCGTCGATTGCCGGCGGCCGCATTCCCCTTGTCATCGAACTGCTGTCCCCCGGCCACAAGGCGGTGCAAATCACGCGCGATCTGCCGGGCTTCTGGCGCGGTTCTTATGCCGATGTGCGAACCGACATGCGCGGGCGCTATCCGCGCCATCCCTGGCCGGACGACCCCGCCTCGGCTCTGCCGACCCGGCGTGCTAAACCGCGCGGCACTTGAACCGTCGCACAGACGCGGAATCTGCCTTTTTCCGGCCGTTTGACGGAGCTAATTGTTGGCCATGGGCGTTAAGAGTAAGCAACTGGCAATTTCCCAGCCCTATTGTCATTCCTATTTTCAGCTATCCCCCTCGAGGATTTGATGTATCCGACCCCCAAGCCGCAGCTCACGCCCAATACCTATGCCTATGAATCATCGCCGCTGGTGAAGCCGACCGGCTTCCGCGAATACGATGCGCGCTGGCTGCTCGAAAAAGAAATCAACCTGATGGGCATCCAGGCGCTCGGCATGGGGCTCGGCACGCTCATCAAGGAAATGGGCGTGCGGCCGGAGATCGTCACCGGCCACGATTTCCGCAGCTATTCCGCCTCGGTGAAGATGGCGCTGATCACCGGCCTGCTCGCCGCCGGCTGCAAGGTGCACGACATCGGTCTGGCGATCACGCCGATGGCCTATTTCGCGCAGTTCGAGCTGGACGTGCCCTGCGTCGCCATGGTGACCGCCTCGCATAACGACAATGGCTGGACCGGCGTGAAGATGGGCGCCAACCGGCCGCTCACATTCGGCCCGACGGAGATGACGCGGCTGAAGGAGATTGTGCTGTCGGCGAAATTCGATCTCTCCGGCGGCGGCTCCTATGTGTTCGTCGAGAATTTCCCCGCTCGCTACATCGCCGATGTGACCAAGCGGCCGAAGATCAAGCGCAAATTGAAAGTCGTCGCGGCTTGCGGCAACGGCACCGCCGGCGCCTTTGCGCCGAAGGTGCTGGAGGCGATCGGCTGCGAGGTGGTGCCGCTCGATTGCGAGCTCGATCACACCTTCCCGCGCTACAATCCGAATACCGAAGACATGACGATGCTGCACGCCATGCGCGATGCGGTGCTTATGAACAAGGCCGACGTCGCGCTCGGTTTCGATGGCGATGGCGATCGCTGCGGTGTCGTCGACAACGAGGGCGAGGAGATATTCGCCGACAAGGTCGGCGTCATGCTGGCGCGCGATATGTCGAGCCTGCACAAGAACGCGACCTTCGTCGTCGACGTGAAGTCGACCGGCCTGTTCCTTACCGACCCGGTCTTGAAGGCGAACGGCGTCAAGGTCGATTACTGGAAGACCGGGCACTCCTACATCAAGCGCCGCGTTAACGAGCTTGGCGCCGTCGCGGGCTTCGAGAAGTCCGGCCACTTTTTCTTCAATCGCCCGTTCGGACGCGGCTATGACGACGGCATGATCTTCGCGCTGGCGGTTTGCGACATGCTCGACCGCAGCCCGGACAAGACCATGGCGGATCTGCGCAAGGCGCTGCCCAAGACCTGGGGCTCGCCGACCATGGCGCCGCATTGCGACGACGAGAAGAAATACGGGATCGTCGACGCGGTGGTGAAGCACTTCGAGGGATTGAAGAAGGACGGCCTGCGTTTTGCCGGCCAGCCGATCCGCGATCTCGTCACCGTCAACGGCGTGCGCGTCACCGTGGAAGACGGCACCTGGGGCCTGGTGCGCGCGTCTTCGAACAAGCCGGAGCTGGTGGTGGTGGTCGAAAGCCCGGTGTCCGACGCGCGCATGCGCGACATGTTCCGGGCGGTCGACGGCGTGCTGCGGACTTTCCCGGACGTCGGTGAGTATAACCAGACGATTTAGCGGTCATTCCGGGGCGCGTGCGAGAGCACGCGAACCCGGAATCCAGCCAAGCGGAATGAGTATCTGGATTCGGGTTCGCCGCTTCTCGGCGCCCCGGAATGGCAGCACTCGAAATATCTTTCTCTGCCTTCTGCCCCTGCGCTGTGACACACTCGCCTCATGCGTATCGCCATCCTCGGCGCCGGGCCGGCCGGTCTCTATTTAGGTTATCTTCTCAAGCGCCGCGCGCCGGACGCCGATGTCACTATCATCGAGCAGAACCCGGCCGGCGCCACGTTCGGCTTCGGCGTAGTGTTTTCCGATCGCGCGCTGGAATTCCTGGCGGACGACGACGAGGAGACCTATGCGGCGATCGTGCCGCTCATGGAATCCTGGCGCGACATGACGCTCAATCATCCGGCCGGCAAAATTGTCATCGACGGCATCGGCTTTGCCGCCATCGAGCGCCTCAAGCTGCTGCAACTGCTGCAGGCGCGGGCGGCCTCCGCCAATGTGACCGTGATATTCGGTTGCGCGGTGAAATCGCTCGATGAACTCGACGAGTTCGATCTCGTGGTCGGCGCCGACGGCGTCAATTCGCTGGTGCGACGCAGTCTCGCGGCGGAAATGGGTGCAACGGTCGGCCAGCTGACCAACCGCTTCGCCTGGTTTGGCACAACGCAGGTCTTCGACACCCTGACGCAGTCATTTGTCGACACCGAATGGGGTGCGTTCAACGCGCATCACTATCGATATGCCGATGATCGCTCGACCTTCATTGTTGAAACCGGCGCTGAAACCTTCGCTCGCGCCGGCCTTGCACAAATGGACGAGGCGCGATCGAAGGCGCTTTGCGAGCGTATCTTTGGCGAAGTGCTCGCCGGCGAACCGCTGATCTCCAATCACTCGATCTGGCGGCAGTTTCCGCTGGTGCATAACGAGCGCTGGTCGCACGGCAAATATGTGCTGCTAGGCGACGCGCTGCACACCGCGCATTTCTCTATCGGTTCCGGCACGCGGCTGGCGCTGGAAGATGCCATCGCGCTGGATAAGGCGCTGGCGGCGCATCCCAACGATCTGCCGGCGGCGTTCGCCACTTACGAGGCTGCGCGGCGCCCGGTGCTGGAAAAGCTCGTCGCCGGCGCCAATGGCAGCGCCGACTGGTACGAACATTTCGGCCAACACATGACATTGCCGCCGGCCGACTTCGCTATGAGCTACATCACGCGATCGGGGCGCGTGGATATTGAACGCTTGCGCAAGCTGTCGCCGAATTTTGTCGGCTGGTACGAGGCGGCGACCGCCTAGCTGTTGCGCATCTCCCTCCGCAACGTCGGCAGGCCGATGCCGGTCGAATCGAAGCCGCCGTCGACGCACAAGATCTGTCCGGTGATGTAGCTCGCGCGGTCGCTGCACAGGAAATAAATGGTCTCGGCCAGTTCTTCCTCGAGGCCGTAACGGTTGAGCGGCATGTGGTCGTGATAGTCGGCGCGGATTTCCGGAGTGTGCACGGCTTTGGCCATGGCGGTGTCGACGGGACCCGGCGCGACCGCGTTGACGCGAATGCCATATTGCGCGAGCTCGGCCGCCTGCTGCTTGGTGAGATGAGCAAGGCCGGCTTTGCTGGTGCCATAAGCGGTGCGCAACGTCGAGGCGCGGAGCCCTGAGATCGAGGTGATGTTGACGATCGCGCCGCCGCCGCCATCGCGCATCATCGGCGCTGCCGCCTGCGTGCACAAAAACGGCCCCGTGAGATTGACCGCCAGGACGCGCGACCAGTCCTCAAAGGTCACATCGAGGATCGGCTTGAAGATGGCAATGCCGGCATTGTTGACCAGCGCATCGAGCCGGCCGAACTGACGGCCGACGGCCTCGAAGGCGAGCGCAACGGCGTCCGGCTGCGACACGTCGCATTCTATGGCCATGATGTCGTGTTGATCGGCCAACGCGGCATGGGCCGCATGCAACGTCTCGGAATTGATGTCGAGGAGCGCGACCTTGTAGCCCTCGGCCAGAAAGCGCCTGGCGGCGGCAAGCCCGATGCCGCGCGCCGCGCCGGTGACCAGCGCTACTTTGTTGCTCGTGTCCATGACCCCTCCCGAATGGTCCGGCTCGATGCCCCGGTTTGAAAGTGGGGCCGGCTGCCGGATTCTGGTCTATAGTTAGAGACCGGTTACGAGGCTCCAATCAAGGGCCGACGACCGTCACAATTGTGCGCTAGATCAAAACCTCGCCCGACGGCGCGGGGCAAGGTGCCGATCACTCACAGCCGTCGTGCGTTGCGCCCGATGGACCAGAATTCGAGGACATTTCCATGAGCCACTATCACGCCGTTATCTGGATCGATCACCGCGAGGCGCGGGTTTTTCATTTCAACCCGACCGAGATCGACAAGCTGACGCTGCATCCGGATCACCCGACCAAGCACATCCATCACAAGGCCAACTCGATCGGCAGCGGCCATGCGGCCCCGGACAGCGAATTCCTGCATGCCGTGGCGGAGTCGGTTGCCGATGCCGGCGCCATCCTGATCACCGGACCGGCCAACACCAAGACCCAACTGGTCGCCCATATCGAGCACCATGATCCCAAGCTGAAGGCACTCATCAAGGGTGTCGAGACGGTCGATCATCCCAGTGACGGCGAACTGGTCGCTCACGCGCGCAAATACTTCAGCGTCGAAGATCGGATGACAAAGTAACGGAGTTGGCGGCATCTTCGCTAAAGCTTCGCAGGCAACCTCTCCCCATGGGAAAGGTGACGCGAGGATGCCCCACTTGTCCCGTCAGTCCTTCTCTTCCTTGAATGTGTTTCGATAGGCGTGCGCCGGATAGACGCCGAGGATCGTGAGTTCCTTGGAGAAGAAGGCCAGTTCCTCCAGCGCGTGCACCAACCCGGTATCGTCGGGGTGGCCCTCGACGTCGGCGTAGAATTGCGTGGCGAAGAAATTGCCGCCGACCATATAGCTCTCGAGCTTGGTCATGTTGACGCCGTTGGTGGCGAAGCCACCCATCGCTTTGTACAGCGCCGCCGGCAGATTGCGCACGCGGAACACGAAGGTTGTGATGACCTTGCCGTTGCCCGGCTCCACCCACTTCTTCTCGGGCGACAGCACGACGAAACGCGTGGTTGAATTGGATTCGTCCTCGACGTTCTCTTTCAGGATGTTGAGCCCGTAGATCTCCGCCGCGAGGCGTGAGGCGATCGCGGCGCGGGTAATGTCATTGGCTTCGGCAATCTCTCGCGCCGAGCCCGCGGTATCCGCTGCGACCACCGGCTTGAGCTTGAGATTGCGGATGCTGTTGCGGCACTGGCCGAGCGCCATGACATGGCTCTGCACCGTCTTGATGGTGCCGAGCGTCGCGCCTTTTGGTGCCATCAACTGGTTGCGGATCGGCAGAAACCACTCGCCGATAATGTGCAGCTTCGCGGTCGGCATCAGGTGATGGATGTCGGCGACGCGGCCGGCGACCGAGTTCTCGATCGGGATCATGCCGAGGTCGACTTCGCCGTTCTGCAGCGCGGTGAAGCAATCCTCGAAGGTCGGGCAGGGCACCGGATCGTAGTCGGGATAGGCTTCGCGGCAGGCCAGATCGGAATTCGCCCCGCGTTCGCCCTGGAAGATGATTTTTTTGGCCATATCGGTCCTGCCTCTCTGGGCGGAGGGGGTACGCGGAGCCGCCAATCCGAGTCAACCGGCGAGGATCGCGCGGGCCTTTTCCAGGTCTTCCGGCGTATCGACACCGAGCGGCACGCTGCCGACCATGGCGACATCGATGCGCATGCCGGCATCGAGCGCGCGAAGCTGCTCGAGACGCTCGCGCTGCTCGTTGACGGACGGCGGCAGCTTGACGAAACGCTCCAGCGCGGCGCGCTTGTAGGCGTAGAGGCCGATGTGGTGGTAGTGCGGTCCCGGCCCCTCGGCGTCGGCGCGGGTGAAGGTCGAGGCGCGCATCTGGCCCGGGACGACCATTTCACCCTTCGCCTTCACGACATTCGGATTGGTAAGTTCGGCGGGGTCATGGATGACCGCTGCCA
Organism: Pseudolabrys sp.; assembly: GCA_041662425.1. Lineage (GTDB taxonomy): Bacteria > Pseudomonadota > Alphaproteobacteria > Rhizobiales > Xanthobacteraceae > Pseudolabrys. Next base: position 3,504 of record JBAZSM010000047.1, on the reverse strand, counting down.
GCGTGGCGATATCGACGGCCGGGTCGGCAAGCGGCCTGAGGGCCGCGCGGATATCGTCCGGCGCGATGGTCGGCAGGTCGCCCTGCACGTTGACGACGAAGGCGACGCGGTGCTCCGGGTCCAGGGATTGGAGGGCCTCGAAGATGCGGTCGGAGCCGGAAACATGACTCCCGGTCATGACCGCGCGGCCGCCGGCCTTCTCCACCGCCGCCTGGATGACGTCGGAATCGGTCGCGACCACGGCCTCGCCGAGACCGGCGGCCTGCGCCCGGCGCAGCACATGGACGATCATCGGCAGGCCATTAATGTCGGCCAGCGGCTTGCCGGGCAGCCGGGTCGAGGCCATGCGGGCCGGTATGAGGATCATGGTCGCGGGCATCGGTTCTGAACACTGAATTGCAGCGGATGGCGGCGCTTATACGGGTTGCCAGAGCCCGGGCAAACCGGCTATCTGTCCGCCGGACATGACGCCTTTTGGCGCCATGCCGCCCGCCAGATTTCCTTTGCGCCCCTTTTCGGGAGCCGTTCTCGATGAACTCCTTCGAACTGAACAAAATTCTCGGCGCCGTCCTCGCGACCTGCCTGATCCTGCTCGCGCTCAACATCGGCGCCGGCGCGCTGTTCTCGCCGGAAAAGCCGGCCAAGCCGGGCTTCGCCATCGCCGTCAAGGAACCGGGCGCAGCCGGCAAGGCCGCCCCGGCCGAACCGGAAAAGCCGATCGCCGTGCTGCTCGCCAGCGCCTCGGTTGAAAAGGGCCAGGCCGCGGCCAAGCAGTGCCAGTCCTGCCACACCTTCGAAAAGGGCGGCCCGAACCGCGTCGGCCCCAACCTCTACGATATCGTCGAGCACGGGCGCGGCACCGGCCGCAACGGCTTCAACTTCTCGGCCGCGATGAAGGCCAAGGGCGGCGAGTGGACCTACGACGAGCTCAACAAGTTTCTCACCAATCCGCGCAGCTACATCCCGGGCACCAACATGACCTTCGCCGGTCTGTCGCGTGACACCGTCCGCGCCGACGTCATCGCCTATCTGCGCACGCTGTCGGACAGCCCGAAGCCGCTGCCGACGGCGGCCGATGCCGGCGCTGCCCCCGCGGCCGAGGCGCCGAAGAAGTAAGCGGCGATTGCCGAACCGAACCGAAGCGGCCGGGCCATTGCCCGGCCGTTTTCGTTTTCAGCGTCCCGATTGCGGCGATTGGCCACGGAGATTTGAGGACATTCGGCCCTCTCCGGGGCACCGGCGCTGGCAGGGGGCCGAAAAACCGACATAATCGGAACCGAACTCGTCATGGTCGGCTTAAGCCGGCGGAACCTCGTTTCTGGACACTATTTTCGATTAAGACGGCCCGCGCCCCATGAAATTCTCCCGACGCAGCCTGCTTCGTTCGACCGCCGCGGTGCTGGCGGCGCCCGCCTTGGGCGCGCTCGGCCAAAGCGCGCTGGTCGCCGGCGCGGCGGCGCAGGACAAGGCGTGGCGGCACGGAGCGTCGCTGTTCGGTGACGTGAAATATCCGGCCGGCTTCAAGCGCTTCGACTACGCCAACGCCGACGCGCCGCAGGGCGGCACGGTGCGCCAGATCGCCGTCGGCACCTTCGACAATTTCAATCCGGTGGTGTCGGGCGTGAAGGGCAACCTCGCCAGCGGCGTCGAGATGGTCACCGAGACGCTGATGACGCCGGCGCTCGACGAAGTCTCGACCGAATACGGACTGCTCGCCGAGGCTGTGAGCTTCCCGGCTGACTATTCGACGGTGACCTATCGCCTGCGCGGTAATGCGCGCTGGCATGACGGCAAGCCGGTCACGCCGGACGACGTCATCTTCTCGTTCGAGACTCTGAAGACCAATAGCCCGTTTTACGGGGCCTATTACCGGCACGTGACCAAGGTCGAGAAATCGGGCGAGCGCGACATCACCTTCACTTTCGACGCGCCGGGCAATCGCGAATTGCCGCAGATCGTCGGGCAATTGACGGTGCTGCCGAAGCACTGGTGGGAAGCGACCGACAAGTCCGGCAACAAGCGCGACGTTGCCGCGACCACACTCGAACCGCTGCTCGGCTCGGGGCCGTATCGCATCAAGGAATTCGCGCCGGGGCGCAATGTCGTTTACGAGAAGGTCGCCGACTATTGGGGCAAGGACCTCAACGTCAATATCGGCACCAATAATTTCGCGCAGGTACGCTACGAATATTTCCGCGACTCCACCGTCGCGCTCGAAGCCTTCAAGGGCGACCAGATCGACTGGCGCACCGAGACCAGCGCCAAGGACTGGGCGACGTCCTACGATTTCCCCGCCTTGCGCGACAAGAAAGTGGTGAAGGAGGAATTCCCGATCCGCAATCTCGGCGTCATGCAGTCCTTCGCCTTCAACATTCGCCGCGACAAGTTCAAGGACGCGCGCCTGCGCCGCGCCTTCAACTACGCATTCGACTTCGACGAGATGAACAAGCAATTGTTCTACGGCCAGTACAAGCGCATCGACAGCTATTTCTACGGCACCGAGCTGGCGTCGTCCGGCGTGCCGCAGGGCATGGAGCTGGAGATACTGAACGCGGTGCGCGCCGATGTGCCGGCCGATCTGTTCACCAAGCCTTACGTCAACCCGCCGGGTGGCGGCGCCGACGTGCTGCGCGCCAATCAGCGCGCGGCGCTGCTCTTGCTGCGCGACGCCGGTTACGAGATCAGGAACACCAAACTCGTCAATGCCAAGACCGGCGAGCGCCTGTCGGTCGAATTCCTCATCGGCCAGCCGGCCTTCGAGCGCGTCGTGTTGTTCTATAAGCCCTCGCTGGAGCGCCTCGGCATCGACGTGCAGCTGCGGACCGTCGACACCTCGCAATACATCAACCGGCTGCGCCAATGGGACTACGATATCGTCGTCGCGTCCTGGGGGCAGTCGCTGTCGCCGGGCAACGAGCAGCGTGGCTTCTGGGGCTCGCAGTCCGCCGATGAGTCCGGCTCGCGCAATCTCGTCGGCATCAAGAATCCGGCGATCGACAAACTGATCGACCGCGTCATCTACGCCAAGAGCCGCGAGGACCTGATCGCCGCAACCCATGCGCTCGACCGGGTATTGTTGTGGAACGATTACGTCGTGCCGCAATGGAGCTATCCGTTCCAGCGCACCGCGCGCTGGGATCGCTTCAGCCGTCCGGACACGATGCCGAAATACGGCGCCGCGGCGTTCCCGACGATCTGGTGGTGGGACGAGGCCAAGGCGGCCAAGGCCAAGCGCGGATGACCAGGCGGTCGAAGCATTTCGTCATTCCGGGTTCGCTCGCTGCACGAGCGCCCCGGAATGACGCCATAAGTCGTCGCGCCGTTCTCGGGCTGGCTGCCGCCGCACTGGCGGCCACACAAATCCCGCGCCGGGCGTCAGCCCAGCCGATCGCGCTCGACACCGACCGTCACGGCATGTCGGCCTTCGGCGATCTGCAATATCCGCCCGACTTCAAGCAATTCGCCTTCGTCAATCCGGATGCGCCCAAAGGCGGCACCTATTCC
>JBAZSM010000046.1:0-33190 GCA_041662425.1 Pseudolabrys sp. | reverse complement strand
GTACGCGTCGCGCGCGCCCTCGGCGAGCGCGCCCTCGTCGGAACCGTCGGTGAACACCAGCCGGCCCTTCTTGCCCATGATGATGGCGGTGCCGGTGTCCTGGCACATCGGCAGCACGCCGCCGGCGGCGATGTTGGCGTTCTTGAGAAGGTCATAGGCGACGAACTTGTCGTTCGCGGTCGCTTCCGGATCGTCCAGCACGGCGCGCAGCTGCTTGAGATGCGCGGGGCGCAGCAGGTGGTTGATGTCGGTGAACGCGGCTTCCGACAGCGCCTTGATCGCCGAGCCCTCGACCACCAGCATGTCGCGGCCCATCACCTTCTCGACCCGCACGCTCTCGGACGTGATCTTGCGGTATTTGGTCGTGTCCGGCCCGAGCGGAAAGAGCGGGGAATGGGAGTAAGGCGGGAGTGGTGGGGTGATGGGGGCGTTCATGGGGGCTCCAAAGCAACTGCATCCTCCATAGCGCCCACCGTCAAAGATGGAAAGAGCACAGCCTCATTTTAGGACGAGCGCTGAACGTCGAGCGGCAATTGCAATTGGACACCCTTTGGCAAATGACACTCGGATTATTTCACACAATCTTCCAAACTATAAAACCGACAATTAATAAGACAACAATCATCAGGCCAGCCACAATCCATCGAAAAATATTCGGCTTGCTTTCGCTTAAGGCTAGCGCTGCGACTGTAATCGTTGCCGACATAAATGCCATTGTTGCGATGAACACTATAAACCAACAGTCCTGCAACAAACTCGCAATTTCGGTAGAAAAACTTCTCCCAAGCACGAACCAAATGATCAAGCAAGTAATAATTCCAGCCAAGGTGAACCAGAACAAGCTTATCGTCCACGCCCTTAATTCAGACCATTGAGCCCCCTTCTTGGCGACACCAATAACGACAGCAACTATTACACCAAGCCCCAGCGAGACCGCCTCGGCGCTCTTCTGCCATTCGGGATACACCAGCACCGTATGCGTATATAAATTAAGCCACTCTGTGACGAAAATAATCGCCGGCCCAGGAATGAATGATGCGAAAAGTCGTAACATCTCTACTTTCCTGAAAGCAAAATCGGAATAGCGATGCTCGCAACAGGAACCTTATTTTGATCATAAATTTCATAAGAAGCATACGTCAATTGCGGCTCATTGACATTCGATACTGCAAATTCGACCACGCCCTTATCCGACGCTCTAATTCCGCCAGGATTGTCTTTATTGAAAGAGGCAAGAAGCGACTCTGAGCGACCGACAAATCGAGGGAAAATAAAAATCCCTTTTACGGACCCTTCTTTTCCGACCGGAGTAATTTCATAAGTCAAAATGCTCGAATAGCGACCATCCCCTTTCTTTTCAATACCGGCTCGCCCATCCAACCTGAGCATAGTCTCTTGCGGCCTTTTCGAATCCGAGGGAAAGAAATTCTTTATTTTCAGCAGAATATTCTCGATCGCGGTGCCAGCCTGTGATTGCGCGGCGGCGGCGGCTTCGCGGCACCCGCGTTTCTGTTCATCGCCTAAGCGTGACTTATCGTCGCTAAGTGAAAAGAAATGCGCATGAGTGGTGTCTCCGCGATTTCCAAATTGCAGACACCCCTTTGATTGCTCCTGCTTAGTCTCGTTCGTCAGACGCGGCGCCGATTCCAATTTGCCATTCGGCTGAACCCAGCCTGCCGGTCCGGGAATTAACCAGCGAACGTATAGTGGATATTTTGGATCAGGATTACTTACACACGAGACAATGCCGTATTTGAACTTTCCGGCATCGATGACGCTGTCAAGTTTTCCGACCTGCTCAAACAAAGAATTGGTTTCGAAATTAAAATTCCCATTCGGATGCGCGTGAGGCTCCTTCATAGGACCTGGACACAAGGCCGTCTCTGCGGACGCTGCTCCGCACGTAAAAAAAATGGCAGTCGCCAAGAAAAGAGAATGGACACGCACCATTTTAAAACCTCCCCGTTGCTATCTTCAATTGAGAATACATCCATACATTCGATTGCCAGATGATATCAAAATCCCATTGCCCTCCTGACCATGTTTTATTCTCATTTTTCTATTGATGCCAAGGACAGTAGCCGCCTGCGCCTGCGTCAGCTTGCGCGCCTTGACGATCCGGTAGATCTGCAACGTCAGTTGCGCCTTCAGCAGTTCCTGCTCCGGATTGGGCAGGCCGAGATCGGCGAACAGGTTTGGCTTTCGCTTATTCCGCTTTATTGACCTCGTGCCCTCAAAGCAGGGCCACAAACTCATCGACCGTCATACCCGCCTGGGCGACGATCGCACGCAGTGTGCCACGTTTGAGATCGCCGCTATGGACAGGCACGGTCACTTTCCGCGCCGGGTCGTTCGCATGAATGAGACGGCAGTGGCTGCCTGACTGTCGCACGATAACAAAGCCGGCCCGTTCCAATGCGCGGATCGCGTCGCGCGCCGTCACAGCGGGCAGCCGCTGGTTCATGCGGCCAGCGTGACAGTCACCTCGCGAATGCGCGAGGGCTCATCGCTCGGCAGCGGTTCCCCGCGCGCAATGCTGTCTTCGATCACCAGGCGAATGGCGTCTTCGGCCATGGCCAAAGCCTCAGCCTCGTCCTTGCCGTAAGTAACGATTTCTGGAAACGCCGGCACACGCACCGTGAACCCGCCCTCTTCTTCGGTCTCAAGAACGACCGCATAAGTGCGTTTAGAAGCCATAGTGACTGCCCTTGTCTGCCCGTCCCTGCGCCGCGAGCACGTCCTCGCGCGCCAGGCGCGGATGGTCGGCGAGAAGGGCCTCAAGCGTCATGCCGGTGCCAAGCTTGCGCAGGATCGTTTCGACTGGCACGCGCGTGCCGCGGATCACCGGCTTGCCGCCCATAATGGCAGGACTGATCTCGATGCGGTCGTGGGTCATGGCACCACTTTATCATGAAACCGATGGCGTCGCCACATAAGCCCATAGGCCGGGTTAGCGCCGCATAATCCGCCATTACGGCAGCGCGTTACGCCTTCGGCTAACGCGCCCTACGCCTCCACGTAATCCGCAATGCTGGTCGGGCCCGGCACCGGCAATCCGTCTTCCTTCAAGCCGTCGATATGAAAGCGGATCGCCTCGCGGATTTCGCTTTCGGTCTCGGCCGCCGTCGCAGTCGTGGCGACGCAGCCCGGCAAATCCGGCACATAAGCCGAATAGTTGCTCTCCGCCTTTTCAATCACGATGGCATAGCGCATTTTACGCCGCCTTCTTCCCCCGCGCCTTCTTCAACAGCTCCAGCACGCTTTTCGCATCGCGCTCGATGATCAGAAGATAAGCGCGCACGCCGCCGAGCGGGCGGGCGCGGCCCTGCTCCCAATCCTTGATCTGGTTGATGGTGAAGCCGAACGCTGTGGCGAAGTCGTCCTGCGACAGTCCGGTGTGCGCGCGGATGGCGCGCACGTCGATCTCCGGCGGAATGTGGAGCTTCGCCGGCTTGGTCTCGCCGCGCGCAATCGCCAGCGCCTCGGTCAATCCTTCGGCGATCTTGTCGAATGCCTTCTTGCTCATGTCTTCATGCCCTTCCTTTCCGCCAGCGCGGCGACCGCCGCAAGATGCTCGGCCGCAATCGCTTTGGTCAGCGCGCGCAACGCGTTGCATTCCGCGTCCGACAGATTGGCCTTCTCGCCCTTGCCGAACGCAGTGATCAGATACACCGGCATCATCGCGCCGCTGAAGAACGTAATGGTGCGATAGCCGCCCGATTTGCCTTTGCCGCGGCCCGCCCAGCGCAACTTGCGGCAACCACCCGTGCCGGCAATGACGTCGCCGGCGTCCGGGTTCTCGGCGAGATAGCTGACGAGCGCCGCGATATCGTGCTCGCTCATGCCGGCCCCAAGGCCGCACGGCGAAATGCATGGGTTTCGCAAACCGCTTGCATATTTGTCGTATACGTAAGTTACGTAGTTTCGTCAAGGCTGCCCCCGCAAGGGAGGGCCGTTGACGGGGGCGCCCCCGAAGCGGCGGTGCGGCCCCGCGCGCCACGCCCCGATCCGCCTGAATTGACGTGAATCAACGCCCGCGGCTGCCGGTGCGGCTATCGGTTTTTGACGCCGCGCGTTCGCCAGCGATCGAGGTTCCTCATAAGGCGCGTCACATGAGTCTCGGCTCCAGTTTTGGCTCCCTGACAGACCCCGCTCCCGCGGCCGGACCTTCGGCCGCGAAGTGGACCCTGGCGACGATCGCCGGGTTGATCGTCTGGGGCATCGTCTACAGCCAGCTCGTTCCGTTCTCGGAGTGGGTGGTCGCCGCCACGGCCGTCGATCGCAACAGCCATCTCGGCGAAGCGATCAGTTTCTTCGCCTACGACACGCCGAAGGTCCTGATGCTGCTGACGCTGGTCGTGTTTGGCATGGGCGTGGTGCGCAGCTTCTTTTCGCCGGAGAAGACCCGGGCGCTGCTGGCGGGCAAGCGTGAAGGCGTCGGCAATGTGCTGGCCGCTTCGCTCGGCATCGTCACGCCGTTCTGCTCCTGCTCCGCCGTGCCTTTGTTCATCGGCTTCGTCAGCGCCGGCGTGCCGCTCGGCGTCACGTTTTCGTTCCTGATCTCCGCGCCGATGGTGAACGAGGTGGCGCTCGGGCTTCTGTTCGCACTGGTTGGCTGGAAGGTGGCGCTCACTTATCTCGGCTTCGGCCTCGCGGTTGCCATCGTGTCCGGCTGGATCATCGGCCGCCTGCATCTCGAACATTGGCTGGAGCCGTGGGTTCGCAACATCCGCGCCAACGCGGCCGAGCTGCCGCCGGAAAGCCTCACCGTCGTCGACCGCATCAAGGCCGGGATCGAAGCGGTCAAAGACATCGTCGGCAGGGTCTGGCCCTGGATCATCGCCGGCATCGCTGTCGGCGCCTTCATCCACGGATATGTGCCAGCCGACCTGCTCGCGACCATCATGGGCCGGGATGCCTGGTGGTCGGTGCCGGCCGCGGTGCTGATCGGCATTCCGATGTATTCGAACGCCGCCGGCATCATTCCGGTGGTCGAGGCGCTCATCGCCAAAGGCGCCGCGCTGGGCACCGTTCTCGCCTTCATGATGTCGGTGATCGCGCTGTCGCTTCCCGAGATGATCATCCTGCGCAAGGTTCTCAGCGTAAAGCTGATCGCGGTCTTCGTCGGCGTCGTCGGCACCGGCATCCTTGCGGTCGGCTTCCTGTTCAACATTCTGTTCTCGTGACTTGCGGAGAAGCGCCATGAAAGACGTCAAAGTCCTCGGCCCCGGCTGCAAACGCTGCATCGCGACGGCCGAAATGGTTCAGGCGGAAGCCGACAAGCTCGGCGTTCCAGTCACCATCGAGAAGGTGACCGACTACGCGGCCATCGCCGGCTACGGCATCGCCTCGACGCCCGGGGTGGTGATCGATGGCAAGGTGGTGCACGCTGGCGGCCTGCCGAAGCCGGACGACCTCGCCCGCTGGCTCGCGGCGTGAACCGGTCGCGTCGCGCCGGCTGCACGGCGCGGCGCGGCGCTCCGCAGAATATCCCCATACCCCCACATGAGCGTTTTTTAATTATCGCTTCGCCGGTGCGCGCTGTTAAACCGGCGCGCTCACGCAGGGAGTTTCGCGATGAAGGTGAAGACGTCTCAGCTTGCCGTTTTCGGCGTTGTCTGCCTCGGCCTCGCCGGTTGTGCGGCGCCCGGCCCGGCGGCGCCGTCGCTCGCGGTCATGCCCGGCAAGGGCAAGTCCTATGACAGCTTTCAGCGCGACGACCGGTATTGCCAGGCCTCGGCGCAGCAGGCCATCGGCTACAAATCGCCCGGCGAAGAGGCCAACCAGGCGGCCGTCGGCAGCGCCGCGGTCGGCACCGCGCTCGGCGCGCTCGCGGGCGCGGCCATCGGCTCGGTCTCCGGCAATATGGGCGCGGGCGCGGCCATCGGCGCCGGCACCGGCCTGGTCGCCGGCGGTGTCGTCGGCGCCGGCAAGGCGGATGCGGCCGGCGGCTCGCTGCAGCAGCGCTTCGATACCGTCTACGCGCAGTGCATGACGGCCAAGGGCAACGTGCTGCCACCGCCGCCGCCGCAACCGGCTTATGTCGTCCGCGAGCCGGTTTACATCGAGCACGATCCGTACTGGCACGGCCCGTATGGGCGCCGCCGCTACGACGGCTGGTAACGCCGGCCTCACACCGGCCTCACACCGGCCGCGGCTTTCCGGCTTCACCCGGCCTGCATTCCAGCGCCTGGCGGTCCCACTGCGCGAGATCGGCCGCCGCGTCATAGGTCGATTGCAGGAAGTCCATCAGCGTCGCGTCGGGGTCGGCGCTGGTGCGCACCGCCTCGTAAGGCAGGATGAACTCGCCGAGTATTCTGGAATAGAACGCCTGCGCCGGTTTCACCTTGGCCTCGGCAAAGCCCGGCGGCGCCGGATAGGCGTAGGAATAGAATGCCGGGAAGTTCACGGGTCCGGGCGAGCCGGGCCAGAAGCCGGCGCTCGACACCTCGTGCGAATAGGCCTCCTGCGCCACCGCGTTGGGCAGATGCGGAATACCGCCGGGATGGCGCGGCGCGGTGCGCCCCGAAAAGCGCGTCACCGCCAGATCGAACGAGCCCCAGAAGAAATGCACCGGGCTCGCTTTGCCGATGAAGCCGCTGCGGAAGGTGGCGAGCACGCGGTTGACCGACAGCAGCACCCGCCAGAAGCGGCTTGCCGCGTCAGCGTCATAGGAGCGCCGCGCGGTGTCGCGCTCGAACGGCACGGCATTGGCCAGTTCGCAGGGCATGGTGTTGATGGCGACGTCGATGCCGAGGCCTTCGAGCGCGGCCATCACCTCGGCGTAGAACGCCGATACCGGCATCGGCCTCAGCATCACCTGGCGGTAATGGCCGTCGCTGTGGCGCAGCCACAGCACGTGGTCGATGAAGTCGAATTCGATGGCGAAGGCGCCGTCGCCGTCCGGGATCGGTCCGGTGGTCAGGCCGCGCGGCCAGACGTACAGCGTCACGTGCCAGGAATGATTGAGCCATGGCGTCCGGGCAAGCCGGATCTTGCCGGCCACCTGGGTCCACAGGTGCAGGGTCGCGGCGGTGTCGGCCCACGGCTCGTAAGGCAGCGCCGGCCAGGATTCATGACCGAGGGTCAGGTCTTGGGTCATGGCGCATGATAGCCAAATCCGCCCCTCATTCCACAGGCAGGCGGGCCGTCAGCCCGTAAAGCATTGACGTCGCCTGATCGATCTGCAATCTCGATTCCTGCCGTCACTCCGTTGGAATCGCATCAGCATTATGGCTCCCCGTCCGTTCCGCCTCGGCCGCGCCCGCACGGGTCTCGGCATATTCGCCACCCGACCGATCAAGAAGCGAACCACCATCGCCGAATATCGCGGCAGGATGCTCGGGCTCGAGGCCGCGCTCAAGGCCGAGAAAAGCGGCAACCGCTATCTCTACGAGGTCAACAGCAAGTGGACCATCGACGGCGCCCGGCACGGCAACATCGCGCGCTATTTCAACCATTCGTGCAATCCGAACGCCGATACCTTCATCCGCGACCGGCGCGTCTTCATCCGCACCATCAAGAACATCGAGCCGGGTGACGAGATCTGCTACGATTACGGCCGCGATTACCTCAAGAACGTCATCGGGCTGGAGAACTGCCAGTGTTCGCGCTGCCGCAAGCGGCGCACCCGCCTGCGCGCCGAGGCCCGCGAACTTAATGCCCGCCGCAAGAAGCGACTTGAGGCCGCGAAGCCGAAGGCTCTGAAGAAGACAAAGACCAGCAAGACAAAGAAGAACGTCAAATCGCGTAAAAAACGCCGCTAGGGCAATGGCGAAGGCCAAAACAACGGCGAAAGCCAAACCAGCTAAAGCAAAGCCCGGGCTTTATCGCATCGGCCGTGCGCGCACCGGCCTTGGCCTGTTCGCCGCCCGCGATATTCCATCGGGCAAACTGCTGATCGAATATACCGGCGTCCGCATCCCGACCCGCGAGGCACGCGAGATCGACCGCCGCCGCGCCAACAAATATCTGTTCGAGATCGACAACCGCTGGACCCTCGACGGATCGCCGCGCAGCAACGCTGCGCGTTACGTCAATCATTCTTGCGATCCGAACACGGAGGCTGAATCCAATCGCGGCCGGCTGATGTTCCGCACCGTACGCGCCATCGCCGAGGGCGACGAGATCACGCTCGACTATGGCGAGGAACACATGGAGCTTTATTTCGGCCCGGCCGGTTGCCAATGCGACGCGTGCCGGGCGGAGAAGCGGAAGAAGAATCGCTAGGCATCCAGTTCGGGATACCGTCTGAATATCCCGTCCTCGTTGAACGCGAGGCGGCGGCGGGAGGCGGTGTAGGCTTCGATGCGCCCACGACCTGACACACGGTCATGAATCCCGACCACGCGCCCCACCTTGCGCTCGATCCGGGTCATCGCCCTGGGAAAGGCATAGCGCAGGCCCTCGACCAGCTGGAACATCGACAGGTCGGCGTAGCTTACGCGCCGGCCCAGCAAATAAGGTCCGCCGCTCTTTTCGATCACGCCGTCGAAATAGCCGAGATACTTCGGCACACGGTCTTTCAGAAAATGGGCGGCGTATTGCCTCGCCGCGGGCTTCTGGTCCTCGTAATAGAGCCCGGTCGCGATCGGGTGATGCGTGTCGTGCACCTCCTTGACGAAATCCGTCACCGTGAGCTGCAAGGCGTTGAGCCACAGCCGCGCATTCTCGTCCTTCGGCGCCAGCGCCAGGCGCGGCCCGAGATAGAACAGGATATTGGCAACCTGCGCGATCACCAGTTTGCCGGATTTGAGGAACGGCGGCGCAAAAGGCGGACGCTTCTCGCCCTCGCCTTTCATCATCGCCATCATTCTGGCCATGCCGTCGGGTGCGCGCGCGACGTCCTCGTAGGTGGCGCCGGCGTCTTCGAGCGCGAGGCGGACGAACTCACCGCGGCCCTGCAGGCCCGGCCAGTAGAAAAGCTGGTAGCCCATCCTTCATCCCTCCGACGACCGACCGCGGCATTCTTTGATCGTTTGCAGCCCCTCACCCGCCGGGCGGAGGCGGCTTAAGCCTGCACCAGCCGGACGGGCGAGCCCCCGTTCGGCGGTGGCGCGCCGACCACGCAGTTGCGGCCCTGCATCTTGGCTTCATAGAGGCGCTTGTCGGCGAGGTCGAACACCGCGTCGTAGCTTGACGCATCGCTGCTGCCGGCGACGCCGATCGAGGCGGTGATCCGGCCAGCCTGCGGAACCGCCGGGGCCATCGCGATCGCGCGGCCGACTTTCTCGGCAAGCGCCATGGCTTCGTCGGCGCCGAGGCCGTCGGCAATAACGACGAACTCCTCGCCGCCAAAACGATAGGTGAAATCCGGCACGCGCACCGTCGCCATGATCGCCTGCGCGACCTGCTTGAGCACGCGGTCGCCGGCGGCGTGGCCGAAACGGTCGTTGAAGGCCTTGAAATGATCGAGGTCGATCAGCAGCAGCGACAATGGCCGCCCGGCGGCGCCGGCGCTGTCGACGGCACGGCGGCCATAGGTTTCCAGCGAATGGCGATCAAGCGTGCCGGTCAGCGCATCGCAGCCCGTGCGCGCCAGAAGATTCTCGTAGCGCTCGCGGTAAGTCAGCGTGTCAAACACATCGGAAATGCGCGGCGCGACGCGGGCCCTGAGGCGGCGGTCGAAATACAAAAGGTAGATCGTGCCCAGAACCGCATAGAGCGCCACGGCACCCATCTTGGCGACCCAGCCGCCGACCAGAACCGGCAGACCGGCGCCCGTCAGCATATGCAAGCCGGTGAAGAACGCGACCTGATCGAAAGTCAGCACCATCGCGCTCGCCGCCAGCAGCCGCGGAAACACGCGATCGCCGAACCAGGCGCGGGTGCGCTCGTAAAGCAATATGATGACGATGCAATCGAGAAACAGGATCGCCGTGCCCCACACCATCAGCCCACCCATCTCGTCGAGGAAGGCGAAGTCGGCGGAGCGGCCCGGCACGTCGACCGGCGCGTGGTGGCGCAGCATGAAGCCGAGCGCGAACACCAGCACGTTGCCGAACAGCAGGCCGTAGATCGGCTGGCGCACCACCACCGCATCCTCGCGGATATACAGCAGCAGCAATAGCATCAGCTTGCCGGTGAACAGCACCGTCGAACCCGGCGACGTCACGATGTCGAATGGCAAGGTCACGTAGAAGATGCTGGCAAGATAAGTCTCGAGAAAGTGCAGCACACCGAGCGCGCAGAAGAAGGGACCGAGGCCGATGCGATCGCGCGCGCGCAAAAGGGCGGACAGCGCCACGAAATAGACCAGCGCGTCTCCCGCGAGCAGCAGGACGTTTTTCACTTCAGCCATTGATCCCTGTCGTCGCGCTTCGGCAGCGGTGACGATCCCATACGCCCCGGGCAGTCTACCGAAGTAGCGCCACATGGGTTAAAAATCACGGCTTTGCCGGCGGAAAAAAGAAACGGACGGCTCGACAAGCCGTCCGCTTTTATTGTGCGTCCCGTGAACGGAGCAACTGCCCGATTAATTGGCCGCGAAGCAGTACAGCAGCCCGTCGCCGCCGGTCGAGCGCAGATCGGCCTGCGTACAGCCGCCGCCCGCGCCGCGCGAAGGATGCGAGGTATTCCACGATTTCGCCGGAGCGCTGTCGTCGAACCCGCTGCGATCGGAATGGCCCAGCATCGCGCTACCGTCTGTTCCGCTCGTCCAGTTCTTGCAGGTCATATCCTTGTCGCCCGCGAACGCCGTGCCGTCGGCCTGCGAGCCGGTCAGGATGTCATGCCGATTCGGCTGGTCGCCACGGCCGTTGATGACATCGCCCTTTTCCGACAGCGCGGTCTGCTTGGTGAGATTGTTGGCGCCATGCAACTCGGCGACGTCCTTGGCGATGGTGGCGCCCTTGGCGTTGACCCACGGCCCCTTGCCGATGCGGTCACGCGCGTTGACCGCGCCGGTCCCTTGCGTCGAGAGATAGGCATGCCATGTCTTCGAGCCTGCGCCCGCGGAGGCGGCCAGGGTCTGGCAATGCTTGTCAGCGCCATCGAGCCCGCCGAGATTGGCGCCATTGCCGAGACCGACACTGGTGACGAAGAAGCTCATCGACGATTGCTGCGCCAGGACCGGATGAACCATGGCGGGCGCGGCAAAGAATGCGGCAAAACCCGCCGCCGTGACGAAAGCGCTCCGGCGTGAAAACATGAATCACCTCCCGGCGTTGTGACGCAAACCTTGATGGCATGCGCCTTGCCGGTGGCTAACACCGCGACGCGGCGCCTATTCCGTGCAGCGACCGTCGCGCATATTGTCGCACCGCCGCGCGGCAATAAGGCGGCAAGCAACCGACAAGCAACCGACATGCAACGGACGAGAAAAACGCAAAGAAAAAGCCCGGCGCGAACGCCGGGCTTCGTATCCAATCCCAGGAGGACCGATCAGGCCGGCTGGAGATTGCCGGCGGCCTGCTTGCCTCGCTCGGTCACGATCTCGAAGCTGATCTTCTGGCCTTCCGCGAGCGAGCGCATACCGGCGCGCTCAACGGCGGAGATGTGGACGAACACATCCTTCGAACCATCGTCCGGCTGAATGAAGCCGAAGCCTTTTTGGGTATTGAAGAACTTCACAGTTCCAACGGTCATCAGTAGTTCCTTTCGCGCTCCGCGTTGATCGCCTGCGCCATGTTTGCGCCGACGGCAACTATCCGAGTTTTGGGGGTCTCTTGCAGCGCAGCCCAAAGCCGGGAGCGAACGAAGATAAGGCCGAAAACCAAGTTGCGGCGGGCCAAGTAGACGGTATTCGCGGCAACGTCAACGGCGCACGCCGCGGCCGATCGTTCAGCCGGACCATCGCTCTGCGCCAGACCGCGGCCTGACCGGCCACCGCTCATGATGCAGCGCAACAAGGTTGCGGGACGACAATCCAGTTTAGCAATTTGTAAGCGTCCGGCTCCCTATAGTCGCAGACGGCGATCGGCGGATCGTTAACAGAGTGTGAAGTCCGTATTTCAACCGGCCGTAGTCCCCATGAGAAATGACAAGCGCAAGGCCCGCCGGCGGGTCATTCACCACACGGCCGCGATCGCCCTCGAAGGCGATCGGCTGCTCTCCTGCTCGCTGCTGGATGTGTCCGATACCGGCGCGCGCATCGAGGCCGACGGGATCGACGTCATCCCCGATCGTTTCGAATTGCTGCTGACCGGCAATGGCAAGCCCCGGCGCGAATGCCGCGTCGTCTGGCGTCAGGAAAACTCGCTCGGCGTGACCTTCGAAAACCGGCCGACATTCACCGAACGCAGCGCCTGAAATGCAAAGCGCGCGGCCTTTGCAGGCCGCGCGCTCAATTCCCTGAAAGCGTCAGGCGCTTGTTAGGCCTGCTGGATCGCCGAGAGCATCCACGGACCGCTTCGGCCGCGGCGGAAGGTCCACAACTCGGTCACTTCGCCGGGCGTACCACCCTCGACCACGCGGCCGCCGGAGCGCTCGACCATGCTGTCGGTCAGCGCGAAGCGCATCGCAACGGTCGCATAGTCGGCGTTGTCTTCGTGCCAGGCTTCGGCAAGATCGCCCTGCATCAGCTTGACGTCGGTGACGCGGTTGATGAGGCCCTGCCCGGCGTTTTCGGCGAGCTGTTCCGAGAAGTAGGACACCATTTCAGGCGTCACCTTCGCGCGCAGCGCATTGAGATCCTCGGCCGAGTAAGCGGCCTGTACGTCGGCGAGCAACTGCTCGAAGTCGTCATAGTCTTCCTTGGCGATGGTGATCGGCTGACCGGCCGGCGCGGCACTGCCGCCACCGCCGAACATGCCGCCCAAACCTCCGCCTAGTCCGGTGAAAGCCGCTTTCGCCGGACCCTGACCGGACGACGCACCCGGCGCGGCATAAGCCGGCTGATTGCGGCGCTGCCACCAGGCAAAGGCCAGCCGCGCGACGAAGATCACGAGCACGACCTGCAGGATCAGGCCGAGGATCGAAGCAAAGCCGCCCATGCCGCCGAGGAAGCCGTGGCCGAACAGCATGCCGAACAGGCCGGCGCCGATGAAGCCCGCAGCCAGACCGCCGAGCAGGCCGCCGCCGAACAGGCCGGGCCGCGCCGCGGCCGCAGTGCCGGCGGCACCGGCGCCCGCGGTGGCGGTCGACGGCTGGGTGGTGGAACGCTGGATGGGTTGTGCCGCGCGCGGCGCGGTCGGGGTCGCCGCCGGCGCCGAAAAGGTCCGCGCGCCACGGCTGCCGAAAGACGCACCGCGGCCGGCGCGGGCGTCGGCAAGGTCCGTCGCAGCGAGGGTGAAAACGGTCGCGATCGCCAAAGCCGCGATCAGCCAACGGTTGCGCTTCATGGTCGTCATATCCTCCCGGCCCAGATCGGGCGTGACGGACAATAGGTATAGCGAACACCGATTGTAAGAGGCCACGGCAGCGCTGCGCCGCAAAGCCGCAGGCGGTGGCAAGGCCCATCCAGGCCCTTGATTTCTGAAGACCTTCGTCCGCTCACGACTTGTTCACCGCAGGCCGGGGAACGCACGGCGCCGGTCGTTCGTTTGATCGGTGTTCAGGGTGGACCGGAGTATGCGCGATGAAATTCGCTGTCGGATTTAGCCTGCTGCTGCTCGCGGTCTCCACGGCCGCGCAGGCCAGGCTCACGCCGTTTGAACAGATGCGCTCAGGCGAGGCGGCTGAACAAGCCGTTGACGTGGTGTCGCTCTATACCGGCCCCGCGGCAGCGCAGATGGAGCAGAACTACTTCCGTGCGCCGCTGCAGGAAGCCTATACGCCCGGCCGCTGCACGATCTCGACGTTCGTGTTCACGAAAATGCGGCTGGCGCAGGCCTGTTACTGACAGCGGATGACCCTGAGCTCTATTCGCCGCTGAGGGTCTTCTTCACTTCGGCGACGAGTTGCTTGAGCGTGAAGGGCTTGGCGAGGAAGTTGTACTGCTGATCGCTCGGAAGGTTCTTGGCGAAGGCCTCTTCGGCGTAGCCGGACACGAAAATGAACTTCACGTTCGGGTCGCGGCCGCGTAGTTCGCGCAGCAAGGTCGGCCCGTCCATTTCCGGCATTACCACGTCCGAGACGACGAGATCGACGTGGCCTTCGCGCTCGAGGACTTCCATCGCCTCGACGCCATTGCCGGCCACCAGCACGGTATAACCGCGCGAGGCGAGACCGCGCGCATTGAGCGCCCGCAGGCCCTCTTCGTCTTCGACCAGCAGGATGACGCCCTGTCCCGTGAGATCGCTCGCGGCCTGCTTGGCCATGTTCTCGGCCGCCGACTTCGTCGCATCGAGCGCCGGGGCGAACGACGGCGTCGCGGTTACCGGTTTTTCTTCGACGCCCGGGATATGGCGCGGCAGGAAGATGCGGAACGTGGTGCGGCCCGGCTCGGAGTCGACGTAAACAAAGCCGCCGGTCTGCTTGACGATGCCGTAGACCGTCGAGAGCCCGAGACCCGTGCCCTTGCCGACTTCCTTGGTCGAGAAGAACGGCTCAAAGATTTTATCGATAATGTCCGCCGGAATACCGGTGCCGGTGTCGCTGACCTCGACCAGCACGTAATCCGCCGCCGGCAGGCTCTTCTGGTTGAACCGGGCGCACTCGGCCGCCGTCACGTTGGACGTGCGGATGCCGAGCGTGCCGCCTTCCGGCATGGCGTCACGGGCGTTGACGGCGAGATTGACGATGACCTGCTCGAACTGTGACAGGTCGGCCTTCACCGGCCACAGGTCGCGGCCATGAACGATGCCGCCGAACGTCACCTTCTCGCCGATCAGCCGCTTCAACAGCATACCGAGGTCGCCGAGCACCTCGCCGAGATCGAGCACCTGCGGCCGCAAAGTCTGCTTGCGCGAGAAGGCGAGCAACTGCCGCACCAGCGCCGCGGCGCGGTTGGCATTCTGCTTGATCTGGATGATGTCCTGGAACGACGGATCGGTCGGCTTGTGCGCGTTGAGCAGGAAGTCGGTCGCCATCATGATGGCCGACAGCACGTTGTTGAAGTCGTGGGCGATGCCGCCGGCCAACTGCCCGACCGATTCCATCTTCTGCTGCTGATAGACCTTGTTCTCCAGCGTGCGCTGCGCGGTGGTCTCCAGCGCATAGACGATGGCCGCTTCGCCGTCGGAGTCCCGGTCTTCGACCGCGAGCACGAAGAAATTGGCCCAGCGCTCGTTCGAGCCGGCCAGTTGCGCGTCGACCGGCGGAATGTCGCTTTGCCCGCCGGCGGCGAGCTTGATGGCGGCCTCGAGCGTGGCGCGGTCGCGCTCGTTGACCACCGACAGGATCGAGCGGTTGTCGCCCAGCATGCCGTCGAAGGCCGAGGCGAAGCGCGCATTGTTGCGCGCGATACGGCCGGTCCTGTCGACGGTGGCGATCGCCATCGGCGTATTCTGGAAGAAGCGCATGAAGCGCACTTCGGCGTCGCGCTGCGGATCGTTGCCGCTGTCCTTGCCGCGATTGAGCACCAGCGTGCGCGACACGCCCGGCGCGCCGTCGGCGCCGTAAGCGACCTTGTGGAACAGCCGCACCGGCACCGGCTTGCCGGTGCGCGTCTTGAGGTCGAGATCGAGCACCTCGGTTCTCACTTCGCCGGGCGCGGCGTTGAGCGTGGTGAGCAGCGCCGCGCCTTCGCCGGCGACGATGTCGTTCAGCCTGAGCGAACCGATGCCGACCTGAGCCAGATCCTGATCGAGCCAGGCGGCCAGCGTGGCGTTGAGATAGACGATCGCGCCCTTGGCATCGACCGAGAAGAAGCCGGCCGGCGCGTGGTCGAGATAGTCGATGGCGTGCTGCAGTTCCTGGAAGACGTTTTCCTGCCGCTCGCGCTCGCGCGTCACGTCGGCGATCGCCCAGACGGTGAGCTTGGCGTCGCGCCGGTTCTCGCCGAGCGGACGCACCCGCATCCGCATCCAGCGCGCCGGTTCGCCGCCGCCGCCGGCGATCCTTACTTCCTCCTGAAGCCGCCGGCCCTCCCGGGCCGCCTTCAGAAGCCGGTAAATCGACTCCGACACCTCGGGGTCGCCGATGAAGACGCGCTCGATCGGCCGCACGTCATTGGCGTCGGCGGCGCCGATCAGGTCGAGATAGGTGGCGTTGGCATAGAACACGCGGCCCGCCTGGTCGGTGACGACGATGCCGTCGAAGCCCTGGTCGACCACGGCCTTGAGCAGCGGGTTGCTCTGTTCCCGGCTCGACAGCCGCATGATGCCGGAGGCCATGGCGAACAGCGCGAACACGCCCACGGTGCCGAGCGCCGACAGCATGATGAGGATGTAGGTCTCGGCATGCGACGGCCCGATATAAATCAGGCCGGCGGCGGCGGCGATCAGCAGCAGCGCGACGAGCAGCACCAGGCCGACCGAGCCCGAACGCGGCGCGCTCTGGCTCTTGTCGAAGGCCTGCCGCCTGCCGCGGGCCTCGCCGGGCGCGGCCACGGCCCGCTCACCACTCGGTCGCTCGGATGCCATGTCTTTGAGTGCCTTAAGCGGACCGGTCGACGCAAGGGCCGGACGCCGGAAATCCCTGACTTTAATAGGCCTTATCGGCGGTTTTTCGCTGTTCCGGCGGCCTAGTTACGAAACGCCCGCCTCAGTTTCATGACATAGCCGATAACCTCGGCCACCGCCTTGTAGTGCTCGGGCGGGACCGCCTGCTCGACCTCGACCGTGGCGTGGAGCGCGCGGGCGAGCGGCGGGTTCTCGACGATCGGCACATTGTGCTCGGCGGCGATTTCGCGGATGCGCAGCGCCATCTTGTCGACGCCCTTGGCGACGCAGATCGGCGCCTCCATGCCGCGCTCATATTGCAGCGCCACGGCGTAATGGGTCGGGTTGGTGATGATCACCGAGGCCTTCGGCACCGCCGCCGCCATGCGGTTCTTCATGCGCATCTGGCGCAGTTGCCGCAACCGGCCCTTGATGTGCGGGTCGCCCTGGGTCTGTTTGACTTCGTCCTTCAACTCCTGAAGCGACATCTTCAGTTTGCCGTACCAGGACCGGTACTGGAAGAAATAGTCGGCCGCCGCGACCACCGCGAGCAGCGCCACCACCGCCCCCATCAGCTTCAGCGCGATCACCGTCGTGAACGGCAATATCGCCATCGGGTCCATGGTGACGAGGCCCTCCATGCGGTCGCGATCCGGCCACATCAGCATCGTCATCACCGTGCCGACGACGATGAGCTTGACGATACCCTTGGCGAGATTGCCCAGCGCCTGCTTGGAGAACAGACGCTTGAGACCGGCGAGCGGCGAAATCTTCGAGAACTTCGGCGCCAGCGCGTCCACCGACCACACCAGAGGATGCTGAACCAGATTGCCGGCGAGCGCCGCGAGCATCAGAAGGACAAACGGGATGCCGACGGCGGCCAGCATCTCGACGCCGATCTTGTCGAACAGCCGCGGCAGCGCCGGTCCATCCATGCTGATGGCGTAGGAATTGGCGATCAGCCCGCGCATGGTGGTGGTGAGCCCCTCGCCCATGCCGCTGGAGAACGACAGCAAAACCAGGGTCGCGCCGGCGATGATGAACCAGGTATTGACCTCCTGGCTCTTGACGACGTTGCCGCGTTCGAGCGCGTCGTCCAATCGTTTTTGGGAGGGGTCTTCTGTTTTATCTTCGAGATCGGGTTCCTCTGCCATGCGCTACCCCGTCACTGGCGCGGCGCAAGGTCGAGAAGCACGTTCTCGACGTAACCGGTGAACGTCCCCATCATGGCGGCGATCACCAGGATCAGCAGGAAGAAACCGAGCAGGATCGACAGCGGCAGGCCGATGAAGAAGACCTGCATCTGCGGCATCAGGCGTGACAGCACGCCGAGGCCGAGGTTGAAGATCAATCCGAACACCAGAAACGGCGCCGACAACTGAATGCCGATCTTGAACGCGCCGGCGATGACGCGTGTGATGTGCTGCGCCACGTCGCCGGTCAGCGGCATCTCGCCCGGCGCGAAGATCACATAGCTTTGGTCGAGCGCGGCGATGACGAGGTGATGCAGGTCGGTGGCGAAGATCATCGCCACACCGAGCATCGTGAGGAAATTGCCGACCAGTACGCCCTGCTGGTTCTGCGTCGGATCGACCGCGGTGACGAAGCCGAGGCCGAGCTGTTGGGCCACGACCGCGCCGGCAATCTGAAGGGACGAGATCGCAAGCCGCGCGGTCAGACCGAGCACGGCGCCGATGATCATTTCCTGAAACAGCAGCACCAGCACGGGCCCGAGCGTGTTCAGGCTCACATGGTAGGCGCTCTGGTGCAGCGGCGTCAGGACCATGGTGAGCACCAGCGCGATCGACAGCCTCACCCGCGACGGCATGTTGGATTCGCCGATACCCGGCATCAGCATCACCATGGTGCCGACGCGCGCGAATGTCAGAAGAAACGCCGCCGCCAGCACCGGAAGGAAAGAGATGTTGATCTGCATCGGCCCTGGCTCGATCGTCGCAACGCATCCCGCTCGTCCCCGCGAAAGCGGGTATCCGGCGAACAAGCGCTTACCCCGTGGCCACTGGGTCCCCGCTTCCGCGGGGACGAGCGGTGTCCGATGCTTGTGCCTTATCCGGTGACGATTCGCGAGGCGATGCGCAGCATCTCGGCGTGAAGCTTCTCGGCCATGAAGGGCAGTGCGATCAATAACGAGACGAAGATGGCCAGGATCTTCGGCACGAATGCCAGCGTCATTTCCTGGATCTGCGTCAGCGCCTGCAGCAGCGAGATGGCGACGCCGACGATGAGGCCCACCAGCATCACCGGCGCCGAGACGATGATCAGCGTGTAGATCGCGTCGCGCGCGACATCGAGAACTTCCGGACCGGTCATGATTTCCCTGTTTTCCGCCGATCAGATCGGCATACGCATGATTTCTTCGTAGGCCGCGATCACCTTGTCGCGCACCGCGACCACGGCATCGATCGCGACTTCGGTTTCTGCGACTGCGGTGACGACATCGACCATGTTCGACTTGCCCTTCACCATGTTCTGCGTCTGCACGTCTGATTTGTGGCCGGTCTCATGCACCGCGCCGATCGCCTCCTTGAGCACGGACGCAAAGCTGGTCTCGCCCTTGGGCTGCGTGGCTCCGGCCCCCGACAAAGCGGCGGCCTGATCCGACGTGATGCGGGCGATATTGGCGTATGCGCCGGCGGCGCTTAGCGGGCTGGCCATGGAGGTCTATCCTTTTATTTTCCGCGTAATCCGAACCGAATACCGGTGCCCGGTTTTCGGGATCATGCGGCCGTCAGGCCTTGAGGATGTCGATGGTGCGCTGGATCATCCGGCGCGTCGCACTGATGACGTTGATATTGGCTTCGTAGGAACGCTGCGCCTCGCGCATGTCGGTCATTTCGACCAGCGAGTTCACATTCGGATATTTGACGTTGCCGTTGGCGTCGGCCGACGGGTGTCCCGGCTCGTATTTGAGGCGGAAGTCCGATTTGTCGTTGGCGACGCGGCCGAGCGAGACGACGCGCGCGCCGAGCGAACGGTCGAGCTCGGTGTTGAAGGTCGCGATCTTGCGACGATACGGATCGGCGCCGGGCGTCTCGGGAACCGAATCGGCGTTGGCGATGTTTTCCGAAATGATGCGCATGCGGCCGGCCTGCGCCTTGAGGCCGGACGCGGCGATCGCCATGCTCTTCATGAAGTCCATCGAGAAGTCTCCCCGGGCCGAGCCCGTTTATCAGCCGCTGCGCGGCGTCATCACCGCTTGCCGAGCGCCACTTTGAGAAGATTGAGGCTGCGCGTGTAGAGCGCGGTCGCGGCCTGGTATTCCATCTGGTTGTTGGCGACCTTGATCATCTCGTCTTCGAGACTGACCGAGTTGCCGGTCGGCGCGACCTCGTAGCCGCCCTTTTCGGTCGAATACCGGCCGTCGCCGCCGAGCGACATGCCGCCGCCGATATGGCCCGGATTGGTGGCCTCCAGCGACACCTGCTGGACGGGCCGTGCCGACACGGCGACCGCGTCCTCGAATTTCGGCGGCACCAGGTCGCGGCCGCGGTAATTCGGTGTGTCGGAATTGGCGACGTTCTGCGAGAGCACCTTCTGGCGCTCCTGCGCCCAATTCATCTTGGTCCGCAGCATCGACAGGATCGGAACGTCGGTGATCGCCATGAGGCCCTCTCGCCTGCGCCGTTAAGGATTCGCGCTCGCTTGCGTCGCGATGCGAAGCCCACTAGGCAGACTTTGCCGGGCGTATGGTTAACGGATGGTAAAGGAGCCCCGCCGGCGCCAGATGAATCGGCAGTTAACCATGTCGGATATTTGGGATTGCGAGGCCGGATGCCAAACGGCCTCAAATTTGTTAAGATTCCATTGCCCTACGGAGCGGCAATTTGTGCCGGGCTGCGTTAACTAGTCGAGCGATTCTCCTGTAAGGTCCCGGTTCAACTGTCACGGAGCGCATGAATGTTCGACCTATTCGGCTCGGAAATGCCGCTCCCGGTGAAGTTCTTCATCGCCTTCGCCGCGGTTCTGGCGCTGATCGGCCTCACGGCCTGGCTGGTGCGACGCTTCGGGGCCGATCGCCTGGGCGGCAGCAATGCGCGCGGCCGTCAGCCGCGCCTTGCCGTTATCGACGCCGCCACGGTCGATGCCCGCCGCCGTCTCGTCCTCATCCGCCGCGACAATGTCGAGCATCTGATGATGATCGGCGGCCCGACCGACGTCGTCGTCGAGCAGAACATTGTGCGCGCAGCGCCCGCAACCGCCCGCACGCCCGAGGCGGCGACTCGCAACTCCGAGCCCGCCTTGCGACAGCCACCCGCGGTCGACCATGGGTTCCCGCTGCAGCCGGTCAGCGAATCGGCGCCGCTGCCGCCGCCCCGTCCCTATCGCGCCCCGGCCACCGAAGAGCCGTGGCACGCGCCGGAGCCCGGCGCCCGGCCGCGCCCGGTCTCGTCCGAAAGCAGCCTGAGCGGTCTTGCCGCCGAACTCTCCGGACGCATGGCGCCGCCCGACTTCGCTCCGGCCGCTCCGCCACCGCCGCCGGTTGCGCCACCCGCGCCGCGCGCCGCCGCGCCGCAAATCTCTACGCAGCACGTTTCGCCGCCGCCAGTCGCCCCGCAACCGGTCGCTGCCGTGTCGGTCGCGCCGCCGGTGGCTCCGCCTGCCCCGATCGAGCACGAGCCGGGCGAAGCACCGCAGACCGATCACAACCTCGCCGAGATGGCGCAGCAGTTGGAAGCCGCGCTGCGGCGCGCGCCGCTACCCGAAAGCCGCAGCCCGGTGACCGATCCGCTGGCCGTACCGACCGCGGCGCAGAAGCCGGTCGAGGTTCCGCGGCGCGACTACAAGCTCCGCGTCGATCCGCGCATCGAAGCGCCGCCCGGCGGCATGCCGGAAGACGATGCATGGCCGGAGCCGAGCTTCGAGCCCGCGCCGAAAGCCGAACGCCCGCGTCAGGAACCGCGCATGGAACGCCCTGCCCCGCAAGCCGCGCGACCGGCGGCGCCCGCCGACAATTCTGTCGCGGGCAACTCTGCCTCGAGCAAGTCTGTTCCGGGCAAGTCGGTCTATGACAGCCTCGAACAGGAGATGGCCAGCTTGCTTGGCCGTCCTCCGGGTAAGACTTGAGGCTTGGGTCCGACCGCCGAGTTCGTCAATTTCTGACGGTGGCGGTTGGGGTAGTAGGACTGCTCCTGATCCTCGCGACGCCTACGGCCGCGCAGGACGTCAGCATCAATCTCGGCGGCGGCCCGAACAACGGGCTGACCGAGCGCGTCATTCAGATGATCGCGCTGCTGACGGTGCTGTCGCTGGCGCCGTCGATCCTCGTCATGATGACGTCGTTCACGCGCATCGTCGTCGTGCTGTCGTTGCTGCGCACCGCGCTCGGCACCGCGACCGCGCCGCCCAACTCCGTCATCATGTCGCTCGCCCTGTTCCTGACCGCCTTCGTCATGGGTCCGACCTTGCAGACGGCCTATGACACCGCCATCCGGCCGCTGGTCAGTAACGAGATCACCGCCGAACAGGCCTTTGAACGCGGCATCGTGCCGCTGCGCGCCTTCATGCAGAAGAACGTGCGCGAGAAGGACCTCAAGCTGTTCATCGACATGGCCAAGGAGCCGGTGCCGGCGACGCCGGATCAATTGTCGCTGCGCATTCTGATCCCGGCCTTCATGATCTCGGAACTCAAGCGCGCCTTCGAGATCGGCTTCCTGCTGTTCCTGCCCTTCCTGATCATCGACCTCGTGGTCGCGTCGGTGCTGATGTCGATGGGCATGATGATGCTGCCACCGGTCGTGGTGTCGCTGCCGTTCAAGCTGATATTTTTCGTGCTGGTGGATGGCTGGTCGCTGGTCGCCGGATCGCTGATCCAGAGCTACGGCTCATGAGCCGCGCGCATCAACGCTTGGCCTGATCCTTGAACAGCGCCGGGCGCGGCCGGATCGAACCGGTCGTTGCCGGCTCGGCGCGCTTGCCATCGGCCTTGGCGGCATCGGCCTTGGGCGCAATATTGGCCTGCGGCGATTTCGCCGGATCGGCGCCGTAGCGCGTGTCGAGATCGCGCAGGAATGCGTCGAGCGTATCGGTATTGGTGATGCGGCGCGCCACCGTCTGGAATTCGGACGCACCGGCGCCGATGGGGGCACTGACCACCTCGAAGGCATGGGCGTCCGCCGTGCCGGCCATCTTGGCCGCGTATTTCTCGCGCAGCCGCGCCAATCCGATCTGCTCGTCGGCCAGCGTATAGCCGATCGCGGCGCGCAGAACGTCCATGCGCTCGGCGTCGCTGAGCGGCCTGAAATCCTTCCAGCGATCGCCGAGCATCAGTTCGAGCTGCTCGCCGGCACTGCGCCAGTGCTTGGCAGACCATTCGATGTCGGCGCGCAGGCGTACCGCCTCGCGGCCCTTGAGGTTGGCAACCACCTCGAGCGCGACATCCTTGCGGCCGACGTCGGACAGCGCGCGCGCTTCGAGCAGCAGGCGCTGGTCGCGCAATTCGTTCGACAATTCCGACGACCGCGTCCGCTGCAAGGCGGCGAGCGCGAAATCGGGCTTGTGGTTCATCAGATAAATCGTCGCCAGGCGCGTCGCGACCTGCGCGCGCGCCGCGCCCTGCAGGCGATTGTCGACCTGGTGCTGCAACAGCTCCGCCGCCTGATCGAGCAGATCGACGGCGACCAGCCGTTCGGCCAGGCGCCGGATCATCTCGTCGCCGCGCCGCCCGATCGGCGTCAGTTCGCGATAATCGTAGAACAGCCCGAGCGCCTCGACCGGCGGCAGCGCATCGCCCTTGCCGCCGAGGAACAGCGCATCGAACGTGGTCGCCGCCTCGTCCTGGATCTTGCGGGTCAGATCGGAATTGGGGTGCGCGAGCAGCGCGGTGCGCATGACGTGGAAGGCGTCGCGGTAGCGACCGTCCTCGGTATAGAGATGCGCCAGCAGTTGCAGGCCTTGCGTCTCGGTCTCGTCGCCGCGCCATACGGTGGTCAGCGTTTCGAGTTCGTGGACCATCTCGTTGCGCGGCATGGCGCCGCTCTTCGACATCAATTCGATCTCGCGCAGCCGCGCCTGCGAACCGGCGCGGCGGTTCGGCGACATCACGGCACTGCGATATTCCGTCAGCGCATCGTCTTTCTGGCCGAGAGCCTCCGCGAGCCGACCCTTGAGCACCGCCAGTCGCGGCGCCAGTTCGTCGGGCGTGCCGATGGTCTCGATGTCGTTGGCCAGGCGCGCCGCGCCATCGAAATCGCGCACCTCGATATCGGTCCGCATGCGGTCGAGCAGCACGACGCGTTGCAGTTCGATCGGCAGCGCGGCGACGGCTTTGTCGAGCTCCTTGAAGGCCTTGTAGGCCTGCGGCCACTGCCCGAGCCGCGCTTGCGCCATCGCGCGCCAGATCGGCGCATCGCGCTGATTGCCGATTTCCGGGTCGGCAACATCCTTGAGCGCATCGTCGGGCCGGTGCAGCATCACATTGGCGAGCGCCTTGAGCGAGGAGCCGGTGATGTCGTCGCCGCCATTGGTCTTGTCGGCGAGCGCGACGCTCAACACGGCCTTGGCCTCGGCGCCCATGTCATTGGCAAGATAGAAGCGGGCCAGATTGTAGCGCGCCAGCCGCTTGGTGCCCTCGGTCGCCGCCGCCGCCGTCGCGATCAGCTGCGACTGGCGCGCTTCGAACGGCGCCTTGCGGTCGGCATCCCAGACGTCCGGATCGAGCGTGCCCTCGCGGAAGCTCGGCGACATCTGCTGCTGCTGGACAATTGTTTCGGCCGACAGCGACAGCCCGCCGGGCCGCGAGATCGCAACCTGGTCGGCCGTGACATCGGCGGTGATATCGTCGGCGAGCGGCTGCACCGCGACGCCGTGCATCGATTGCAGCACGCGCAATTCGACGAAGTCCTGCGGCCGCATCACGCCGCGGGCCGGCGCCAGCGCGGTAACCACCATCAGACGGGTGCCGAGATCGGGATCGGTCAGCTGATGCAGCGTGCCGGCCTGCTCGAGCGGAATGACGATGCCGCGCTTGTTGCCGTTGAGGGTGCGGCTCATCGTCAAAGGCTGCGGCGGCACCGCCACGCTGTCGCCGATCTTGAGCACCCAGCCATTATTGTCGGCTTCGAGGCTTGCCAGTTGCGGACGAACCAGACGCAGGCGCACGACGCCCTCGCCGTTGCCGCCGCGCTCGTATTCGGCCTGGCGCACGACGTGACCGAATTCACGCGGCAGGTTCGAGACGTCGATCGGCTTGCCTGAATCGAAAACGAGCCAGAGCGTATCGCCGCGCCGGAACATCGCCGCCGGCGTCGGCGCGGCAAAAGGCAGGCTGACGCGCAGGTAGTCGCTCGACGCCGTGGCGAGCGCCGACAGGGCTCCGGCATTTTCCTCGGGCTTCGGCGGCTGTTTGGCGAGCGGCGCCGCCTCCTGCTTCGGCTGTTCTTTCGCAGCCGGCTTTGCCGCCGCTTCAACCATCGGCGCTGCGTGCTCGGCCGCGACATCAATATTCTTGGCCGGCATCGATGCGGGCGCGGACGCGTGCGGCGCGACGGCATCCTTTAACGGCGGCGCGTCCTTGAGCTGCGGCGCGTCTTTCAACGCCGGCACGTCGTCCTTGGCCGGCACGGTTTGCGGCGGCGCGATCTGGCCCGCGACCGGCGCGGCCGCGGCGGCCACCGGCATCGCCGGAATGGCCTGCGCCTGCGGCGCGGCGGCGTCCGCCCCAAGCCCGATATCGACGACGAAGCTCTTGTCCTCCCGGAACGCGCGGGTCTCCGGCGCGCCGTTGAGCGTGAACACGACGGCGACACCATCGAACTCGGCTTCGGCCATTGCCGACTTCACGGTCGACGGCAACGTCGCCGCGACATCGGCGAGATCCCATTTCACCGGCTTGTTGAAATGCAGCTTGTACTTGCCGTCGGCCAGTTCGGGGGTCGCGCCGACGCCGGGCGGCAGGTCGAAAACGTAGCGCATGAAGGTCGGCAGCTTGACCACATTCACCCGCACCGGCGGCATCGCCTCGGCCTTGTTCGCCGCGCGCTGCTTGCGCGCCGCCAGTTCGGCCGCCCGTGCGCGCATCGCCAGTTCGTCGACCACGTCCTGCGGCAGGCCGGGCACCATCCCGACCCACGGCTCAGGCAACAGGTCGATGAACAGACGGTCGGCGGCGGGAATGGGGTTGATGCGGAAGCGTCCCGACAGCGCGATGCGTATAGCCTTGCCGTCGGGATCGACGCGCGCGGCGCTGATGTAATCGGGCAGACGGGAATTGAGCCGCTCGACCGACACCGCGACCGGCCGCTTGAGTTCGATGACCAGGATCGCGCCGGCAACGCGCACCTTGGCATCGACCGGCTCTTCGAATTTAAACACCAGCCGGCCGTAGCCGGCCTCGCCGACGGCCTTGACCTCGCCCTTCACGGGTTCGTCCGCTCGCGCCGGACCGGCGCCGAAGCAAAGTCCGGCGAGCGCGACAACGGCCAACGCCAACGCGACGCGCGCAGCCGCGCTCAGCGCGCGCGCCGTCGCCGTTGTCGTGCTGGCCGGTGTTGCGTTCATGCGTCTTTCAAGAACCTTCAGGAGCCCTGCAGCGAGTCTTCCGGAACGCTTTCAAACAGGCTTCAAGCGGCGGATAGGCCGCCTGCCGAGGTTAAGGAGGCGCGTTTAACGTCGGCTTAACCGTTGCGGTAAAACGCCGCCCAATCGGCCGCTCTGCGAGCGGCCCGACGTCACATTTTGCTCGGCTGGCCGTCGATTTTCGGCAGGTCGCCATCGGCCTGGGCCTTCGGCGCACTGGCGCGGGTGGCAAGCTCCACGGTCAGCTTCTCGGCCGCTTCCGGCGTCATTTGCGCGAGGACCGCCGACATGGTGATCGGCTTCATGGCGGTCGAGAGATCGACCAGGATCCTGAGGTCGAGCCGGTCGAAAATGCGCGCGGCATCTTTCGGCTTCATGTTCTCATACATCGCGACCAGACCCTTGAGCCGGTCCTGCTCGGCCTTGTCGCGCACGTCAGTCGCGGATTTGATGCGGGTTTCGACATCCTTGAGCTCGCCGACCTTGGCATCGAGCCGCTTTTCGGCGGCCTTGATCAGGCTCTCGCGCATGTCGAGTTCGCGATTACGGTTGTCGAGCGTCTCGCGGCGATCCTGCAGACGATTGAGAATGGCGCGCTCGCCGGGCGAATTGATCTTGCCGGGTGTCAGCGCATAGGCATCGCCGCCGACATCGAGCTTGGTCGGCGCGGGCGGCTTGTCGCTGGTCTTGAGCGGATCGGCCGCCGGCGCCGGCGCGCCATGACCGCCAGCACTCTCGCCGCCGCCACCGCCATGACCGCCGCCGGACGAGCCGGTGACGATATCGTTGTCGGGGTTCTTGTCTTTTATCTTGTCGCCAATTTTGGGCAATGCCGCGGTCCTGTCGGTCGCGACTGAACCGGTGACGTCGGGCTCCTTCGCGGCGCCCTTGCCCCCCTCCGAACCGCCGAAGTTGAACATCTCCTTGGCCCAGGGGCTCTTGTCGCCACTGCCGGATGCCTCAGGCGGCGCCGGTTCGCCTGCCACGACAATGCGCGGATAATCGGGAACGCTGTCGCCGGACGTGACCGTCATGCCCGGTGGCTTGGCGCGGTCGCGCAAGCGATCGGCCAGCGTATAGCCGCCGTCAAAAAACAGACCCGCAACCTTCAGCACAAGCAGACAGATCGTCGCCAGAAGCACGATCGGAATGAGCCGAAAATCGCGCGCAAACTTGATCATGCCGCGAGTCCGTTCCCGTGCGGAATTGCCTCGGCATTGGATTGCAGGCGCGCCCGCGACCGCTCGGCGAAAGCCTGTACCGCGGCGGCGACCGCATGCGCGCTCGGCGCGACGGCCGCTGCCGGCGCGGCAGGCATGGCGTCAGGACGTCCGGCGTCGGTGATGCGCACCAGCCGCGTCAGCAATTGCTCGCCGGCGCTTAATTGACGCTCCAGTTCGGCCGACATCGCCTCGGTGCGCTGGATGCGCGCACCCAATGTCTGCTCGCCTTCGCGCATCGTTTGCTTGAGACCGCCAATGGCGCGCTCGGCGATTTCTGTCGCGGTGATGAGCTCGCCGATCGTGGCGCGCAGCGATTGTTCGTCGGCCTTGAGCAGACGGATCTGCTTGTTCAGCCGTACGCAATAGAGAATGGTCAGCAGCAGCAGAACGGAGACCATGCTCTCGACCAGAAAACCGTATTGAAACATCACTGCGTCTCCATCCGGATTTTCGATTCGTCCGCTTTTTCAAACATGGCGAAGGTGGTGCGCGGTTTGCGCAGGTTCTTGGCGACACGAACCGCGATGCGGTCGCCGACCCGGCCCATTCGGCCTTCGGTCAACGTGACGTCGCCGCAGCGCAACTTCACCGTGGCGTCGGGTTTTAATTCAAGCATCAGCGTATCGCCGACTTTCAGCTTCATCATGCGGCGCAGCGGCAGTTGCTCCTCGTAGAGCACGGCATCGACGGCGACTTCGGCCTGGCCGATTTCGGTCGCCAGATGGCCTTCCCAGATCTGGTCGCGGCCGAACTTCTCACCCATGAACATCTGGAGGAGCGTGGCGCGGATCGGCTCGATGGTCGCGTAAGGCAGCAGCAATTCGATGTTGCCGCCGCGGTCTTCCATGTCGATGCGCAAGCGCACCAGAATGGCGGCGTTGGCCGGCCGCGAGATCGCGGCAAAGCGCGGATTGGTCTCGAGGCGGTCGATATTGAATTTGACCGGCGACAAAGGCTTGAAGGCAAGCTCGGCGTCGGCCAGCACGACCTCGATCATGCGCTTGACGAGGCTCGTTTCGATCGTCGTATAGGGCCGGCCCTCGACGCGCACCGTATTGGCGCCGCGGCGGCCGCCGAGCAGCACATCAATAATGGAGTAGATCAGGCTCGAATTGACGGTAGCGAGGCCGAAATTGTCCCATTCCTCCGCCTTGAACACCGCGAGGATCGCGGGCAGCGGAATGGAATTGAGATAATCGCCGAAACGCACCGAGGTGATGCGGTCGAGCGAGACTTCGACGTTGTCCGAGGTGAAGTTACGCAAGCTCGTCGTCATCAGCCGCACCAGGCGGTCGAAGACGATTTCGAGCATCGGCAGACGCTCGTAAGACACCATCGCCGAGTCGATGATGGCGCGAATGCCCGAATTGTCGTTGAGCGTCACATCCGCCAGGCTGAAGCCAAGCAGATTGTCGATTTCCTCCTGATTGAGGATACGCTCGGCGCCGCCTTTGCTGGTGGCCTGGAAGCTGGTGGTGTCATCGACCATCGCCGCCCATTGCGCGGCCGCCTGGTCGGGGGTCTCGGCAGGCAATTGGCCGGACGCCGGCTCGGCGCCCTGCTCGGCTTGCATGGCCACGCCCCATTCCGCTGCCAATGCGTCCTGGTCGATCTGGTCTTTGCCCGCCATGCTCGTCTTGCTTTGCCGTCTTAAAGTGAGAGTTTTTGGTTGTGATCCGCTGCGGTATGCGGCGGGCTACTGGACGACGATTTCCTTGAACAGGACCGCAGTGATCTTGTTGGGCGCGACCGCGACGTTGACGCGGCGCGTCAGTTCTTCCTTGAGGCGGTAAAGCCCGGCCGAACCGTCGAGATCGGTGGGGCGCAATTCGCGCAGATAGGTCTGGAAGGCGTCCATCACCCGCGGCATCAAGGGCTGGATCTTCGGCACCAGCTCGGCGTCGGGCAGTTCGAGGACGATTTTCACTTTAAGATATTGCGTGCGGTCGGTGCCGGAGTTCGACAGGTTGACCAGCACATCCGGCAGATCGACGAAGGTCGCAGGCTTGACGACCTCCTTCTTCGGCTCTTCCGGCTTGCCGTGGCCGCCGCCCAGGAACATGTAAGCGCCGCCACCCCCGCCGCCCAGAACGAGCAGCGCAGCGACGGCGATAATCATCACCTTCTTCGACGGCAGCTTGCTCTTCTTTGGCACGGCTTCGCCTTCGGCCACCGCGTCCGCTTCTGCCTTCTTGGCCTTGGCCATCAACAGCCCCTTCGCCACGTCAATTCGACAATGCGAGCCTCGACCGGCGCAAACGGATCGTTCGCCGGCGGTGGCGCCCCTTGCTGCCACCGTAGTTCCACTATGGTTAACGAAAGCTTTCCGGAGGCCGCAAAGCGGCAAGAATTGCCGACCTAAATTGCCGGTCACGGTGTTTTTTGCCTTGACGGATTTCGCGCCAAAATGGTCAAGCCATTGATTTTAAAAGATATTATCAGTTGGCACGGCGTCTGCACTTAACTCCTGTGAGATGGCGGCTTGGGAGAGCTGGCATTTCACCAAAAGACGCCACCGGCCTCGGGAGGGTTGGCAGCGTCCGACAAGGGGAGATGACCGATGCAGAATACGCTGCTGGTCGGACTATCGCGTCAGGTCGCGCTATCGCGTGAACTCGATGTCGTGGCGAACAACATCGCCAACGTGAACACGCCCGGCTTCAAGGCCGACGGCACCGTGTTCGAGGAATTCATCGGCAAGATCGCGCGCTCCGACAACATGTCGAATCGCGACCGCAACGTCAGCTTCGTCCGCGACCGCGCCACCTGGATCGATCTCGGCCAGGGCAGCATGGAGCGGACCGGCAACCCGACCGACGTCGCCATCGACGGCAAGGGCATGCTCGCCGTGCAGACGCCGAGCGGCGAGCGCTACACCCGCAACGGCGCCTTGCAGATCAACGCCCAGGGCCTGCTGGTGACGGGCGAAGGCTTCCCCGTGCTCGGCGACAACGGCCCGATCCAGTTTCAGCCGACCGACCGTGACGTCAAGATCAGCGGCGACGGCACCATCAGCGTCGAGGTCGCCGGCACCACGAATGCGGAATCGCTGCGCGGCAAGCTGCGCATGGTCACCGTCGACAACCCGGGCAGTCTGCAGAAAGACGGCGCCGGCACCTTCGCGCTGAAGGACGGCGCCAACATCGTGCCCGACACCAAGTCGCGCTTCGTGCAGGGCTCGGTCGAAAAGTCGAACGTGCGCTCGGTCGTCGAAATGACGCGCATGATCGAGATCACCCGGACCTACACCCAGGTCGCCAACATGATCATGCAGCAGGCCGATATGTCGCGAACCGCCGTCGACAAGCTTGCCGATGTCCCGAACTGACGTGGACGGAGAATAGACCATGCGAGCCTTGCACACCGCTGCGACCGGCATGATGGCCCAGGAACTCAACGTCCAGGTCATCTCCAACAACATCGCCAACATGCGCACCACCGCCTACAAGCGGCAACGCGCCGAATTCCAGGATCTGCTCTACGAGCACGTCAGCCGCGTCGGCTCGCAGACTTCCTCGCAGGGCAACATCCTGCCCGCCGGCATCGAACTCGGCTCCGGCGTCAAGACCGTCGGCACGCCGCGCCTGATGACCCAAGGTTCGCTGGTGCAGACCGGCAAGGATTACGACGTCGCCATTCGCGGCGAAGGCTTCTTCAAGGTCACGATGCCGGACGGCACCACCTCCTACACCCGCGACGGTTCGTTCGAGCTCGACGCGCAGGGCCGCCTCGTCACCGCGCAGGGCAATCTCATTCAGCCCGGCATCACCATTCCGCAGAACGCCTCCTCGGTGACGATCAACGCCCAGGGCCAGGTCTCGGTGACGCTGCCGGGCCAGACGACGCAGTCGCAGGTCGGCCAACTCGAACTGGCGATGTTCATCAACAAAGCCGGCCTCAAGGGCATCGGCGACAATTTGTATCTCGAAACGCCCGCCTCCGGCACGCCGCAGTCCGGCACGCCGCAGCTCAACGGCTTCGGCGATCTACAGCAGGGCAATCTCGAACAGGCCAATGTCGAAGCGGTGAGCGAAATCTCGGACCTCATCGCCGCGCAGCGCGCCTACGAGATGAACGCCAAGGTCATTTCCGCCGCCGACCAGATGCTGTCGGCCACCTCCAACCTGATGCGCTGAGGCACGATCATGATCGCCAGGGCCCTACGCATACTCCTTGCCGGCGCGGCGCTCGTGGGCGTCGCCGCCACCGCCGCCGCTGCGCAGGATGCGGGCACGCCGGCGCGGCCTTATCTGAAATCGCACGTCACCGTGACCTCGAATGTCGTGCGCATCGGCGACCTCATCGAGAACGCCGGCGTCGTCGCCAATGTCCCGATCTTCCGCGCGCCCGATCTCGGCACCACCGGCTCGGTGCCGGCCGATGCCGTGGCCGAGGCGGTGCGGTCGCATGCGCTCGTCGGCCTCGACACCGCGGGCCTCTCCGAAGTCATGGTAACGCGCGCCAGCCGTGAAATCCCGATCGGCGAAATCCAGCGCAGCCTGGCGCAGGCGCTCACCACCCGCTTCAATCTCGGCCCGATCGACGACATCACCGTCGCTTTCGATCGCGATCCGCGCTCGATCCAGGTCGATCCTGCCGCCAAGGGCGAGGTCAGCGTCGGCCGCGTCACTTACGACAAGAGCAACGGCCGCTTCGACGCGTTGCTTGAAGTGCCGACGGGCGCCGCGCAGCGCGGCATCTTGCGGCTGGCCGGCCGCGCTTTCGCTTCGGTCGAGGTCGTGATGGTGTCGCACGGCGTCGAGCGCGGCACCGTGCTGCGAACCGGCGACCTCACCATCGAGCGCCGCCCGCGCAGCGAAATCGGCCGCGATATTCTCTCCGGCATCGGCCAGGCGACCGGACTTGCCGCGCGCAACGCGCTGCGCCCCGGCCAGCCGCTGCGCTCGGCCGACCTCGCCAAGCCCGAAGTCGTGCAGCGCAACGAAATGGTCACGCTGGTTTTCCAGGCGCCCGGCCTGACGCTGACCATGCGCGGCAAGTCGCTCGATGCCGGCGCCGAAGGCGACACCGTCTCGGTGCTCAACGAACAATCCAAGCGCACCGTGCAAGGCGTCGTCGCCGGGCCCGGTCATGTCGTGGTGCTGAGCACGACGCCGCGGCTCGCCGCCAACATACCGGTGGCCGAGGAGCCCGCGCGCTGATGAAACATCGTCCGCCACGAACTCCGTACGCATGAATGAAGCGGCGATGGCGCATGCTTGCCGCCCTCGCCTGTGAGACCTGATCGCTAACGCCAGTGAAAGTCAGTTGATATGAAGATGCCCACGGTGATCCGGCACGCGGTCCTTGCGACGCTCGCAACGACATTGTTGAGCGGCTGCTCGGCCTTCGACCGCCTGAAGAACCTCGGCGAACAGCCGGCGTTGTCGGCGATCGACAACCCGACGGCCAAGCCGGGCTACAAGCCGGTGCAGATGCCGATGCCGGCGGCGGCGCCGGCGTCCTACAATCCGAATTCGCTATGGCGCAACGGCTCGCGCGCCTTCTTCAAGGACCAGCGCGCCCATCAGATCGGCGACATTCTCACGGTGAAGGTCAACATCACCGACAAGGCCAACATCGCCAACGACACCAAGCGCAGCCGCACCAACGCCGAGGATTCCGGCGTCGACAATTTCTTCGGCAAGAGCAAGCTGCCGATCGCCAACTCGGCGCTGCCGACGCGGCTGTTCACCGCCGACTCTACCGCGTCGAGCGAAGGCAAGGGCTCGGTCGATCGTTCCGAGGCGCTGACCACCAATGTCGCCGGCGTCGTCACGCAGGTGCTGCCGAACGGCAACCTCGTCATCGAGGGCCGCCAGGAAATCCGCGTCAACTTCGAGATCCGCGAGCTCATCGTCGGCGGCGTGGTGCGCCCCGAGGATATCGAAAGCGACAACACCATCGATTCAACCAAGATCGCTCAGGCCCGCATCGCTTACGGCGGCCGCGGCCAGATCACCGACGTGCAGCAGCCGCGCTACCGCCAGCAGGTGATGGAAATGATCCTGC
>JBAZSM010000045.1:0-33990 GCA_041662425.1 Pseudolabrys sp. | reverse complement strand
AGAATGATGGAGGTATCGAGACCGCCGGAATAGGCCAGAACGACCTTCTTGATGTCCCGCTTCGTGCCGTCCGTCGCCATACGCAATACCTGTCTCAAGGAAGCGCCGAACCGCGAGCCGCGACTGGCGAGAATGATGGAGTGGCGCGGACTATACGGCGCTCTGCCACTGGCGCAAGCTTGCGCTCAGCAACCCTGGCCGTCGCAAAGAGGCGAGTCTCCCGCCTCTAACATATTGATAAATATCGCTAATCTTCCTACGCGGTGACGTCCTGATAGACGTCCATCTCGGCAGCGCCCGAGAGCATGGTCTTCCAGCCTTGAAGGAAGTTGCGCACCATCGGATCGCTCGACACCTTCTGCCGGTTCAGTTCGACCGCGGCATTGGCCTCGTATTCGATCTCGACAACGAACAGCGACGGATCGTCGACGTTTTGCAGGAAACGTACGCGGGTGCCGCCATAAGCGCGATAAAACGGCGCGGCGCTTTGCATCAAGGCCAGCACCTGGGCCGGCTCGCCAACGGCCTTGACCCTCATTTGCAGCACGCGGTGCAGGACTTCGTTTTCACCAGCCATCGAGACCTCCTGCACCCTGGTCCGGTACTATTGACCACGCGCCAGTCGCAGCAGACACCAATTTAGACCAATCGCGCGACAACGCCAGAGCGCACTGCTCAACTCACCACCAGCCCGAACGGCGCCTGACCTTGGGGTCGTCGTCGCCATCGCCGTCGGGGCCGGCGATCTCGGTGGCGACACGATAGCCGAACCAGGCCATGGCCCGCCGCCAGCGCGCCGAGAAGCGCTCGAGGCGGCGCTCGGAGCGTTCCTCGCTCAACCGCGTCGACGGCCAGCGATAGATCAGCGCGTATCCCAACCAGATAACGAGAAATGTGAACACACCCGCAAAAATGACGTCACTCGCCGCATGCGCTCCGGCCATGACGCGAACGACTGCCATACCGGTGCCGAGTGCGAGCGCCGCGCCGATCGCGACCGCCCGCAACGGCGTCGGCACCAGCACCGCCGGCGCAATGGTCCAGAACGCGCCGGACACGTCGCCGGACACGAAGGCGCAATTGTTCGGGCAATCGCCGCGCGGATCCCACCACGGCACGAAATGCTCGCTGCCGCCGAACTGGACGATGTCGATCGGCCGTGGCCGGTGCCAGTGATCCTTGAGCACGACATTGACGAGCATGCCCGGACCAAGCGCCAGGGTCGCGGTCAGAAACAGGACGGCGCGGCCGGACACGATCGAGCGGCGGCGCGGCACAATCAACTTGAACAGCAGAGCGAGAAGCACCGGAACGATGATCAGCACGCCGACCCACAATCCGGCGTCGCGCGCCACCATCAGCGGCGGATAGATGCGCCAGCCGAAATGATTGTCGCCAATCACGAAGTCGTAGAAAACGCGGGAGATACGCAGATCGAGTTCGGGAAAGAAACCGAACACGACGCCGGTCACGGCGCCGATGCCGAGCGCGATATAAAGTCCGGTGCGGCCCATTCCTGTCCTCTAGAGCGTTTCCGGGCGAAGTGGAAACCGGGCGCCTTCCGGAGCCGCGAAAAACATGACCTGTCGGCCCGGCTTCGACCCCCATCAAAGCCGGAAAGGCTCTAGCCGAGACCGCGAAAAATGAAAAGCCGCCGCATTCCCGGCGCGATATAATGGGCTGTCATGACGCAGCAGCCGACGCTTCAGTTCTGGTTCGAATTCGCCTCGACCTATTCCTATCCGGCCGCATTGCGGATCGACCCGCTCGGGAGGCAACGCGGCGTCGCGGTGGACTGGCGGCCCTTCCTGTTGGGGCCCGTGTTCAAGCTGAATGGCTGGACCACGTCGCCGTTCAATCTCTACCCCGCCAAGGGCCGCTATATGTGGCGCGACCTCGAACGCATTTGCGGCGCGTTGGGACTGCCCTTCGCCGAGCTGCCGCAATTCCCGCAGAACACCATACTGCCGGCGCGCGTGGCTCTGGTCGCGTTCGATGATGGCTGGGGCGAGGCATTCACCGCGGCAGTGTATGGCGCCGAGTTCGGCGAAAAGCGAAACATCGGCGAACCGGAAACGGTGAAAGCGATCATCCGTGCGCTCGGCAAGGATGCCGACGATGTCGTCGGCCGCGCACAATCCGATGACAACAAGCTGCGCCTGCGCCAGCGGTGCGACGAAGCCATCGCGCGCGGAATCTTCGGCGCGCCGACTTTCATCACCGCGGATGGTGAATTGTTCTGGGGCAATGACCGGCTGGAAAATGCGCTGGACTGGGCGCTCAGAGCCGCTTAGGCGCCGCCGCGCCACCGCCCGGCATTGCGTCCGGCGATCAGCCAGTAAACCAGGCCGAACACGGCGCCCGCCGCCGCCGCGATTTCCGTCTCCCGCGAAATGGCCGGCGGCGGATGATCGATCGATTCCTCGTAGGGCGCCGGCGAAAACCCGCTGCCGAAATATCCGATCAGCAGCATCGCCGCGCCGGCAACCATGTTGGCCAAGAGCGAGCGGATTCGAAACGCCTCGGCGAGCGCGATCAGGATCGCCATCGGCAGAATGCTAATGGCGCCGGAACCGGTCGCGCCGATGAACGCCGTGCCCCAAAAGAAAAATCGCTCGACCGGATCGCCGGACAGGCTGTGCCATTGCGGCCCGAGAATGCCGATGGCGATGGCGATACCCGCCGCCATGCTGGCGAGGATCACGGCAAAGATGATGACGACGATACGACCGAGGAGGGGCATGCTTGTCATGGCCGGGCTTACCCGGCCATCCCGATTAGTAAGGCAAAAGTCTTGCGTCCCTAAGCGGGATCACCGGGACAAGCCCGGTGATGACGGTTTGTGGTCGGCAGTCCGGCACGTCTCACTCATCCGTCATGGCCATGGCGCGCAGCGCCATGCGCTCGCGCGCGGAGAGCTTTTCGGTGGCGCTCTTGAGCTGGCCGCAGGCGGCGAGAATGTCGCGACCGCGCGGCGTACGCACCGGAGACGCATAGCCGGCGTCGAACACGACTTGCGAGAATTTCTCGATCTGCTCCCAGTCGGAGCATTCGTATTTGGTGCCCGGCCAGGGATTGAACGGAATGAGATTGATCTTGGCCGGAATGCCCTTGAGCAGCCGGATCAGCGCCTTGGCGTCTTCAATGGAATCGTTGACGCCCTTGAGCATGACGTATTCGAACGTGATGCGCTTGGCGTTCGACGCGCCGGGATAGTTGCGGCACGCTTCCATCAGTTCGGCGATCTTGTATTTGCGATTGAGCGGCACCAGCTCGTTGCGCAATTCGTCGCGCACCGCGTGCAGCGAGATCGCCAGCATGCAGCCGATCTCGGCGCCAGCGCGCACGATGTTCGGTACCACGCCCGAGGTCGACAACGTGATGCGGCGCTTGGAAATGCCGATGCCGTCGCCGTCCGACATGATGAGCAGCGCGTCGCGCACGGCGTCGAAATTATAAAGCGGTTCGCCCATGCCCATCATGACGATGTTGGTGACGCAACGATCACCGGTC
Source organism: Pseudolabrys sp. (assembly GCA_041662425.1). Taxonomy (GTDB): domain Bacteria; phylum Pseudomonadota; class Alphaproteobacteria; order Rhizobiales; family Xanthobacteraceae; genus Pseudolabrys. The sequence goes on along the minus strand of JBAZSM010000045.1, from coordinate 30,477 downwards.
GGGATGACACCATCGGTCGGCCGCGTACCGCCCGGCCAGTCGCCCAGACGGTCTCGCGCCGCCAGAACCTGACCGGCGATTTCGCCGGCCGTGAGATTGCGTACCAGACGCTGTGTGCCGGTGTGGCAGAAGGAGCAGGTGAGCGTGCAGCCGACCTGACTCGATACGCACAAAGTGCCGCGCTCGGTGTCGGGGATGTAGACGCACTCGACGTCGTGCGGCAGCTTGGAGTCCTTATCGCCCGGCAGCCGCATCAGCCATTTGCGGGTGCCATCAACCGATACCTGTTCCGCAATGACTTCCGGACGATCGACCGTGTAGCGTGCGGCGAGCTGCGCGCGCAGGTCCTTGCCGACCGTCGTCATGCCGTCGAACGAGGTGAAGCCGCGGAAGTAGATCCAGTGCCAGAGCTGTTGCACGCGCATCTTGCGCTGCGCCGGCGGCACACCGAGTTCGCCAAGTACGTCGGCGAGCTGCGCGCGGTTCATGCCAACCAGCGACGGCTTGTCCGGCGCGACGTAGCGCTCGAGCGGCGCCTTTTCGACGAAGCCGGCGATGGTCTTTTCCTGGTCGGCGGCGAAAGTCATCGTTTTTGAACTGGCACCAAATTGGCGGTCGCACCGCTATTGTCATGCCCGGGCTTGACCCGGGCATCCGTGATGCGCTGCCCGGCGGGATGGTCTTACTTAGGCATTTTGGCGCCGAAATGCACCATGGATTGCCGGATCAAGCCCGGCAATGACAACCTGCGTTAAAGCGCGGCATGGCCGCCTATCCGCGCCAAAGCGCGGCATGGCCGCCTATTTACACTCCGCGGCGACCTTGTCGAGCGCGTCGCCGATGCCCTTGAGCGAGTAGTTATCCGTGGTTTTGGTGCCGCGGCCGGACTCGCTCTTGATCACCAGGCTGGTGCCCTTGCGCATGGCCTCGACCATCTGCGCTTCCTCGCCGGCATTCTTCACCCAGGCCCCGTCATTCTGCGTGTAGAGCACATAATTTTTCGCATCGACTGCGGCGCTGGCGTCGAAATTCGGCTTCTGCGGATAGCCGACGATCAGTGAGACTTCGTTCTTCACCTTCTCCGACGGCCGGGTGGAGACAAAGGCGTAGGACTGGTCACGGTTGCGTCCTGCCGGTTCGGTGGTCGCGGAGGTCGGCTTGGACAGGACGAAGCAGACTTTTTTGCCGCCCGGCGTCGCCGTATAGGCGCCCCAATCGCCGAACTGGCCGAGCAGAACGGCCTGCTCGGTGGGGTCCTTTTTCTGCGCCTGGGCAGAATTTTGGGGAAATGCGATCAGCGCCGCCGCAACGGTGGCAAAGGCAATCGCGGGGCTTAGGCAATGTTTCATTCTCATCGGGACCTACCGGTTGAATGGAACGACGCGTCGCACGCCGCCGGAACTTCGGGAGACATTGGTCACTTAGAGGCCAATATCGGCATAGTAATGGCAACAAATCGTCGCCTTTGACCAGCTTAGCCGTGAAAAGTTAATGGCGCCATGCCGCGGGCGCGCCCGGCATGATAGAAGGCGTGCAGCGCACCAGACGACACCGGACCGCCATGAAAGCCCTGCTCTGCACCCATTACGGCCCCGCTGAGGAGCTCGAACTGGCGGATCTCCCCGATCCTGTGCCGGGGCCCGGCGAGGTTGTCGTCCGCGTCAAGGCGGCGGCGCTGAACTTCTTCGATACGCTGATCATCCAGGGCAAGTACCAGACCAAACCGGCGTTCCCGTTCTCGCCGTCGGCGGAATTCGCCGGCGTGGTCGAGGCGGTCGCGCCGGACGTCACCGCCTGCAAAGCCGGCGACCGGGTGCTTGGCTTCACCGGCTACGGCGCCGCCCGCGAGCTCATCGCACTGCCGGCGAATCGGCTGACGCCGATGCCCGACGGCCTGGACTTCGACCGCGCCGCCGGTCTTTGCGTCACCTACGGCACCACGCTTTACGCCCTGAAAAATCGCGCGCGCTTGCAGCCAGGCGAGACGCTCGCCGTGCTCGGCGCGTCCGGCGGCACTGGATTGGCCGCCGTCGAGATCGGCAAGATCATGGGGGCGCATGTCGTGGCCTGCGCGTCGTCGCCGGAGAAGATCGCTTTCGCGATCGAGCATGGCGCCGACGAAGGCATAGATTACGCGGCGGAAGATTTGAAAGACGCCTTGCGCCGCGTCACGGCCGGCGGCGGCGCCGATGTGATTTACGATCCCGTCGGCGGCGCTTATGCCGAAGCGTCACTGCGCTCGATTGCGTGGGAGGGCCGCTTTCTCGTGGTCGGCTTTGCCACTGGCGAGATTCCAAAAGTGCCGTTTAATCTGTACCTGCTCAAAAGCGCCAATGTTCTCGGGGTTTTCTGGGGTGCATGGACCGAACGCGATCCGGAAGGCCACCGCGCCAACACCGCGCAACTTCTGGCGTGGGCAGCGGAAGGCAGGCTGTCATCGCATGTCCATGCGGTCTACCCGCTGAGCGAAGCAGCCGCGGCGCTCAAGGCGATTGCCGAACGCAAGGTGATGGGCAAAGTGATTTTGCGGCCTTAAGCCCGGGGCGACAATTCGTTCAATTTGGTTCGCGCCGCCTCACGATGCTCGGGCTGCATGTGCGACGCAACCAGCTTGAGCGCGGTCATCAGCACCGCCGCATCGTCGGTAAAGCCGAGCACCGGCAGGAAGTCCGGCACCACATCGAACGGCAGCACGAAATAGGCGATCGCGCCGACAAGCGTACCCTTGACCTGCAACGGCGTCGCGCGGTCGAAGGCGCAGTAGTACGCGGCCAGCAAATCCTCGGCGAAAGGAACACGCGCGGCGACCAAGCCGAGCTTGCGCCAGAATTTGCGCGGCAGCGAGGCATCCTCGCCGGTCGATGCAGTTCCAAAGGTGTTATTGGCGGTGGTCATATCGATTATTTGGTGCGTGGCCCTGACAGCTTCAAGCGCCCGCGAACCGCTCCATCGCGCCGGCGAGCTTGACGTCGAGTTCCGTCACGCCGCCGGCGTCGTGGGTCGAGAGCGTCACCGCGACCGTCTTGTAGACGTTGGACCATTCCGGGTGGTGGTCCATTTTTTCGGCCACCAGCGCCACCCGGGTCATGAAGCCGAAAGCCTGGTTGAAATCCTTGAACACGAAGGTCCTGGTGATCGCATCCCGGCCGGACACGTCCGTCCAGCCGGCAAGTTTGCCCAGCGCGGCCTTGCGCGCCTCGGCGCTCAGTTTCTGCGCCTTGTCGTTTTGCGCCATGTCACGCTCCTCCCTTTTGTTCGTGGCATGATGCCACATCAACGTGCCGGCCTCGTAATCGGTTCGGAACGTTCCTATTTCGTAAGGTGGGCCCGATTTTAGTGAGGTTCTGATGTCCTGGTCATTGAGTATCGGCAGGGTCGCCGGCACCGTCGTCCGCGTCCACCTGACCTTCCTCCTGTTTCTGGCCTGGATTTTCGCCGCCAGCTATGCCCGTGGCGGCAGCGTGACGGCCTGGGACAGCGTCATTTTCATGGTGCTTTTGTTTGCCTGCGTCCTGCTGCACGAGTTCGGCCACATCTTCACCGCACGCGCTTTCGGCGTTGCAACGCCTTACGTGACGCTGTTGCCCATCGGCGGTGTCGCACAGCTCGAACGCATTCCGGAGGAGCCGGGCCAGGAGTTTCTGATCGCGATTGCCGGCCCGCTGGTGAATGTCGCCATCGCGCTTCTGCTCATCGTGTTCGGCGGCGCCCAGCTGACGCAGAGCGCCGCGGCGGCGATCGACAACGGCCAGATTTCGATGATCGACCGGCTGGCCGCGGTGAACCTTTTTCTCGCGCTGTTCAACCTGATTCCGGCCTTCCCGATGGATGGCGGCCGTGTGCTGCGCGCTGCCCTCGCGGCAAGGCTTGGCTATGTCCGCGCCACCGGAATCGCGGCGACGATCGGCCAGTTCGTCGCCTTCGCGCTCGGCTTCATCGGGCTCATGTACAACCCGATCCTGATCTTCATCGCGATTTTCGTCTATCTTGCCGCGTCATCGGAAGCGCACATGGTGGCGCTGCGCGCCGTTTCGCGCGGCGTGCCGGTAAGCCACGCGATGATGACGAAGTTTGCCGTGCTTGCGCCGGAAGCGCATGTCGATGAAGCGGTGCAAACCTTGCTCGCCACCAGCCAGGGCGAATTCCCGGTGGTCGACGGCACTGGCAAGCCGGTCGGTCTCTTGACACGCGGCGACATCATCAAGGCGATCAAAACGCTCGGACCCGATGCCCGCGTTGCCGACGCGATGACGCCGGGCATCCCCACCATCGGTCATCGCAGTTCACTCGACGAGGCCTTCAAGCTGCTCCAGGACAAGGAAGCCGTAGCTGTCGGCGTTACCGACGCAGACGGCCGCCTTGCCGGCCTCATCACCAGCGAGACCATCGCCGAAATGGTGATGTTGCAGGATGCCCTGCCGAAGGGCATGCGTGGCCCCTGGGGCCGCCCGGCCGGCGCCTGACGGGCCGGACGACGGCCGGCGGCGCAAATGACGGGCCGGACGTTCATCATGCCCTGCTTTTCGGCCGATTCGACGCGAAAATGGCCCCTCGCGGCGGTTGCTTAAGCCCGTTTGATCGCTATATTGCGCCGCAAAAGTGATGCGTCGCGGGCCCTCTCAAGCGGCCCGCGCTTTGGTTTTTGGGACATTCGCACGACCCCGAAATTTGACCACCGGTTTTCGGCATAGGTCGTGCGCAAAGGCAGATCGAAATGGACCTTCGTAATATCGCGATTATCGCGCACGTCGACCATGGCAAGACCACCCTCGTGGACCGCCTGTTGCAGCAATCGGGCGTTTATCGCGCCAACGAGCGCCAGGTCGAACGCGCCATGGATTCCAACGACCTCGAGCGCGAGCGTGGCATCACCATTCTTGCCAAGGCCGCCTCGGTCGAGTGGAAGGGCACCCGCATCAACATCGTCGACACGCCGGGCCACGCCGACTTCGGCGGTGAAGTCGAGCGCATCCTGAACATGGTCGATGGCGCGCTGGTGCTGGTCGACGCCGCTGAAGGCCCGCTGCCGCAGACCAAGTTCGTGGTCTCGAAGGCGCTGAAGATGGGCCTCAAGCCCATCGTTGTGATCAACAAGGTCGACCGCGCCGACGCGCGCGCCAACGAAGTGCTCAACGAAGTGTTCGACCTGTTCGCCGCGCTCGATGCCACCGACGAACAGCTCGACTTCCCGATCCTGTTCGGCTCGGCCAAGAACGGCTGGATGGCGAATTCGCTCGACGGTGCGCAGGACCAGGGCATGACGCCGCTGTTCGATCTCGTGCTCAAGCACGTCAAGGCGCCGGCGATCGACAACGGCCCGTTCCGTCTGCTCGGCACGATCATCGAAGCCAACCCCTATCTCGGCCGCATTCTTACCGGCCGCATCACCTCGGGTTCAGTCAAGCCGAACCAGATGGTGAAGGTGCTCGACCGCGAAGGGAAGACGGTCGAAAGCGGCCGCATCACCAAGGTTCTGGCGTTCCGTGGCCTCGATCGCGTACCGCTCGAGGAAGCTGAAGCCGGCGACATCGTCGCGCTCGCCGGGCTGCCGAACGCCACCGTCGCCCACACCGTTTGCGACCCTTCGGTGGAAACACCGATTCCGGCGCAACCGATCGACCCGCCGACTTTGTCGATGACCTTCCGCGTCAACGACTCGCCGCTTGCCGGCACTGAAGGCTCCAAGGTCACCGGCCGCATGATCCGCGACCGCCTGCTGCGCGAAGCCGAGGGCAACGTGGCGCTGCGGGTTCGCGAATCGGATGACAAGGACGCCATGGAGGTGTCGGGCCGCGGCGAATTGCAGCTCGGCATTCTGATCGAAACCATGCGCCGCGAAGGCTTCGAGCTTTCGGTGTCGCGACCCAAAGTGCTGCTGCGCAAGAACGATGCCGACGAAGTCGAAGAGCCCATCGAAGAGGTCGTCATCGACGTCGACGAGGAGCATTCGGGCGTCGTCGTGCAGAAGATGTCGGAACGCAAGGCCGAGCTGGTCGAGATGCGTCCTTCGGGCGGCGGGCGCACGCGCATTGTATTCAACGCGCCGACGCGCGGCCTGATCGGCTATCAGGGCGAACTGCTCACCGACACCCGCGGCACCGCCATCATGAATCGGCTGTTCCATGGCTATGCCCCGTACAAGGGTGCGATCCAGGGCCGCCGCAACGGCGTCCTGATCTCGAACGACAAGGGCGAGGCCGTCGCCTACGCGCTGTGGAATCTGGAAGATCGCGGTCCGATGATGATCGAGCCAGGCTGGAAGGTTTACGCCGGCATGATCGTCGGCGAGCACACCCGGGAGAACGATCTCGTCATCAACGTGCTCAAGGGCAAGCAGCTCACCAATATCCGTACCACGCAGAAGGATGAGGCGGTTCGCCTGACGCCGCCGATCAGGATGACGCTGGAAAAGGCGCTCGCCTACATCCAGGACGACGAGCTGGTCGAAGTGACGCCGGCCTCGATCCGCCTGCGCAAGAAGCTTCTCGACGAGAACGAGCGCAAGCGCGAAGATCGCAAGAAGGAAGCCGAGGTCGCTTAAGCCTTCGGCTTTATCGTCTCGCGCCGTCGCCATTGCGACGGCGGCACGCCGGTGAGCTTCTTGAAGGCGCGGCTGAACGAGGCTTCCGAATCGTAGCCGATCTCGGCCGCAATCTCGGCCATGCTGCCGTTGCCATGCGCCAGCATTTCCGCCGCGATCTGCATGCGCCATTTGGCGAGATAGGCTATCGGCGGAATGCCGACCAGTTGGGCAAAGCGTTCGGCGAGCACCGAACGCGACACGCCTGATTCCCGCGCCAATCCTTCGATGGTCCAATCGCGCGCCGGCGCAGCGTGCAAGAGCGACAACGCCTTGCCGACGGATGGGTCGCGAACGCCGGCGAGCCAGCCGGTGCGCTCCGGCGGCAGCGTCTCGATGTAACGCCGCAGCAAATCGATGAACATCAACTCGCTGAGCTTGGTCAGTACGGTTTCGCTGCCGGCGCGTTTCTCCGTCATTTCCGCCAGCGCAAACTGCACGAAGCGATCGAGCCAGCCGGCGCGGTTGTTCTGCGGGCGGTCGCTTTTGATGACGCGTGGCAGATTGGCGAGCAGCGGATTGAACGGGCTCGCGTCGCAGGCCAGGAAGCCGCACACGAGCCTCGCCCGCACCTCACCGGAGCATCCAAAGTTGATGCAGTAAGGCAGGCGGCCCGCGGTGGCGATTTCCAGTGCATCGGTCGTGAACGGATCGGACGACATGCCGGGCGCGCTCGACATGACGTGCGCATCGGCTCTGGAGAACACGATCACTTCGCCGGCGTCCACGCGGACGGCTTCGCCGCCCGTGAGCGCGCCGTAGCAATGGCCTTCCGTGACGACGTGAAATGCGATGAGGTGATCGGCGTCCGGCAGGATTTTCGGCAGCATCATATCGGGCGTCGGCGACCCGACCGCCCAGGTGTCGCCGGCGTCGACTTCAAAAAACACCGCGCCGGTCAGCCGCACGGTCTTCAAGAGATCGGAAAGCGCATCCGCGCCCATGAGCCGTCCACCCTGGGCGCCATTGTCGATCGGCGCCTTATTTATAAAGCGCCAAGCCGAAATCCGGACGCCCGGCCAACAAATCCGGACGCGCCGGCATTCCGTTCGGCACCGCTCCCTTTAATCAAACCCGTCCGGGCCGCATAGCGATGTTGCCGGCCTTCACGCGAACTTGAACAGGGATGAGGCGACAATGACAACATACAAAGGCGCATGTTTCTGCGGTGCCGTCGAGATTGAAGCGAGCGGCAACCCCGAAGCGATGGGCTATTGCCATTGCGGCTCGTGCCGCTCCTGGTCGGCCGGGCCGGTAAACGCTTTCACGCTGTGGAAGCCCGAGAACCTGAAGGTCATCAAGGGTGCCGAATTCGTCGGCCGTTTCATGAAGACCCCGGTCAGCGACCGGAAATTCTGCACTGAATGCGGCGGCCATCTCATGACCGATCACCCGCCGCTCGGTCTCGTCGACATTTACGCCGCGACGATTCCGGCCCTGGCTTTCGAGCCGGGCGTGCACGTGAATTATGCCGAGACGGTCTTGCCGATGAAAGACGGACTGCCGAAACTCAAGGACTTCCCGGCCGAATTGGGTGGCTCCGGCGAGATGGTCGCGGAGTAGCCGCGGCACGACAAAACGCACGCCGGCTTAAGGTCGTGACGGCCGCGCCGGCGTGCCGTTTTACCGTTTCCGATTGCAAAACCGCGTCCCTGTACCGCAATGGGCCACCTGTGGCCAGTAATCCACACCATTAACCGATCGTTAATCATAGGGCTTGAAGGGCGCATGGTTCGTTGCTTCAATTCCGCAATGAGCACGACCCTCATCGAGATTCGCCGCGCCAAATCAGCCGACGCCCAGGACGTTGCGTCGACCCACGACGAGGCCTGGCGGGCGGCCTATCAGGGCATCATCCCCGGCGGCGAACTCGACAAGCTGATCAATCGCCGTGGTCCGGACTGGTGGCAGTCGGCGATTCGCAAAGGCAGCCGCATCACCGTTCTGCAGTTCGGCGACCGCATTGCCGGTTACGCAAATTACGGGCGCAACCGCGCCCGCAGCCTTTTTTATGAAGGCGAAGTCTACGAACTTTACCTGCGTCCGGAGTTCCAGGGGCTCGGCTTCGGCCGCCGCCTGTTCAACGCCGCGCGCAAGGATCTCGGGCAGAGCGGGCTGAAGAGTATGGTCGTCTGGGCTTTGTCCGACAACGAGCCGGCGATGGAATTCTATCGCGCGCTCGGCGGCCGCGCCGTGGCGCGTTCCTCCGAGAAGTTCGGAGCCAAGACGCTCGACAAGGTCGCCTACGCCTGGCCGCAGGGCTGAGGCGTTCCGTCATTCCAGGATCTAGAGGCTCGGCGCCGCCAACCCGTTCTGCGCGCAGGCCGCGCGCAGCGTATTGAGGATGAGGCACGCGATCGTCATCGGGCCGACCCCGCCCGGCACCGGCGTGATCGCGCCGGCGACCTTCACTGCCTCGCCAAACGCCACATCGCCGACGATCCTGGATTTGCCGCCCTCGCCGGCGACGCGGTTGATACCGACATCGATGACGATGGCGCCCGGCTTGATCCAGTCACCGCGCACGAAGTCCGGCTTTCCGATGGCCGCCACGAGAAGGTCTGCCCGGCGGCATAGCGCCGGCAGATCCCTGGTCCTTGAATGCGCAATGGTCACGGTCGCATTTTCCGCGAGCAGCAATTGAGCCACCGGCTTGCCGACGATGTTGGAGCGGCCGATCACCACGGCATCCAGACCGGCGAGCGACGGCTTCACGGTCTTCGCCAGCATCACGCTGCCTGAGGGCGTGCACGGCACCAGCGACGGCAGGCCGATCGACAGCCGGCCAACATTGACGGGGTGAAAACCGTCGACATCCTTGGCCGGATCGATCGACGCGATCACCTTTTGCGAATCGATCTGCGCCGGCAAGGGCAATTGCACGAGAATGCCGCTGACCGCCGGATCGGCATTCAATGTGCCGATCAGCGCCAGCAACTCTGTTTCGCTCGTCGTCGCCGGCAGCTTGTGATCGATCGGCGTCATGCCGGCTTCGACCACCGCCTTCGACTTCGAACGGACGTAAACTTCGCTCGCCGGATCCTGTCCGACCAGCACCACGGCAAGTCCCGGCGTGACGTTATGGTCGCGCTTGATGCGCGCCACTTCGACGGCGATCTTGCCGCGCAGTTCTGCGGCGATGGCTTTTCCGTCGATGATGGTTGCGGTCATGAGCCCCTCTTTGCCTGCAGCATTATCGCGAAGCGCAAAGTTTCTCCAGCGCCGAGATCAATGTTGGGCCGTGGCCCGTAATGACGAGTCGCTTGATGCGCGAGGTCGCGCCGGACGACAGCGTGACGTCGCGCGGTGGGACGCCCACCGCTTTCGCAATCAGCGTGCACAGGGCGTCGTTGGCTTCGCCTTCGCTCGGCGCGGCGCGGACGCGCGCCTTGAGCACGCTGCGGCCGTCGCTGAGCTGCTCAATGCCATCAATGGCGTCCCGCCCGCCTTTCGGCGTGAGGCGCACATGAAGTGCCAGGCCGTCGGCTGTCGCCGACCACGGCCTGTCCATGGGGCTTAAAATACGTTCGGGTAGACGTAGCGGACGATGACGTTCTCAAGCAGCAGGATGATCAGGATCAGGATCACCGGAGAGACGTCGATGCCGCCAAGATTGGGCATGGCGCCGCGGATCGGCCGAAGCACCGGCTCGGTGATGCGATAGAGAAAGTCACCCACCATCGCCACGACCTGGTTCCGCGTATTGACCACGTTGAACGCCACCAGCCACGACAGCACGGCCGAGGCGATCAGCAGCCAGGTGTAGATCTGCAGTATGAGGAGGACGATATCGAGAATGGCGCGCATGAGAACGTTTTCCGATCCGGAGTTGGCGGGAAACTAGCCGTTCGTCCCCTTCGGAACAAGCATCCGCGCCGCCGCAGCGGCGCTTGACCGATCGTCTGCCCGTCCCGCGATTAGGCCAATCCTTGACAGGCCCGGCGACCGGTCCTAAATGGCCCCCACTTAAGCCAAATAAGCGGGTTTCGGTTCTTGCCGGATACCGCCTTTGGGAAGGGGCCATAGCTCAGCTGGGAGAGCGCGTCGTTCGCAATGACGAGGTCGGCGGTTCGATCCCGCCTGGCTCCACCAACCCCTCCCGCCGGAAACCCGGCCGTCCGTAAATCAGTCCGTCAGACGCCCGGCCGCTCGGCCGTCGATTTGCGCTGGCTCTGGCGGCGCCAACCAGACCGAGCACGATCCGCCGCGGCAGCAGGCGTGCCAGCAGCATCACCAGCTTGTTGGCGAAGCCCGGCACGACGACGCGGTGGCCTTCCATGAAGCCGCGATAGCCCTGCTCCGCGACCTCCTGCGCCGACTGCACCAGCAGGCCAGGCGCCATTTTCCCTTTGATACCGGCGCGCTCGGCAAAGCCGGTCGGCACCGGGCCGGGGCACAGCACCGTGACGCGAATGCCGCGCGGCTTCAGTTCGCTATACAGCGCCTCGGAAAACGACAGCACGTAGGCCTTGCTGGCGTAATAGACCGCGCTGCCGGGCCCGGGCAGAAATCCGGCAACCGAACCGACATTGAGAACGCCGCCGTGATGGCGTTCGAGGCTGTCGACGAAAGCCAGCGACAATTCAGTGAGCGCGCTGACATTGACGTCGATGATTTCGATCTGCTCGGCGCGGTCGAGCTCGGCTGCGCCGCCGACAAGTCCGAACCCGGCATTGTTGACGACATATTGCGGCTCGACGCCGGCGGCATCGAGCGCATCGGCAATCGCCTGCGTCGCACCGCGCTTGGCGAGATCGGCGGTGATGACGATCGGCCTCGGCTGGCCGGTGCGTTCGATTTCATCGGCGAGCTCGCTCAGCCGGTCGGAGCGGCGCGCCGCCAATGCCAGGGCAAAGCCGTTGCGCGCAAAAATACGCGCCAGCTCGACGCCAATGCCGGACGAAGCCCCGGTAATGAGCGTAACGGGTTTGCTCTTCGTCATGAATTGTCCGCGATCTTCTCGCCCGCCACCCTTGTCCGCAAGGCAATGCGCTCTTCGCGCGAGACATGCAGCAGATCGGCGGCGCGCCAGATCAGGTTGTCCTCGAATTCGGTGACCTGTCCGTCGGCGAACACCACCTGCCACATCATCTCGACAATGCGGGCGCGCTGCTTGTCGTCGAGCGCGCGGTTGAGCCGCGTGGTGAAATGATAGAGATCGATGGCCTTTTCGTCGGCCTCCTCGGCGCGCGCCAGCAGCTTGTCGGCCGCCTCGTCGTCGAGCTTGAAGCGCTGCTTGATGACGTCATGCAACCGCGCGTGTTCGACGTCGGAAATACTGCCGTCGATCGCGGCGGTGTGAACCAGCAGCGCCGCGGCGGCGAGCCGATAGTCGGTGTCGCCGAAATCGGCGGCGCGAGATTCATCCTCGTACCGCTCGCCGATGAATTTCATGATGGCGTCGAACATAATACGGCCGGCGTCCCTTGATCGTGTCTGAAGAACCAAAAGCGTGCGTCCCCGCACGTGTATAGCTTTCACGTCTATAGCTTTAATGTAGGGCCGATCCAGCCAAATGCTCATGACAAAATCGCAAGGTTCCGCGGCCGCGGCCTAAAGGCGCGAGGCGGGATACCCGGCGAGACCGCGCTAGCGGCGGCTCTTGCGCTCGTTCGATTCGAGCAGAACCAGATTGTTTGCGACGTATTTGTTGCGCGGGTCGACGCGCTGGGCTGCGAGCAGCTTCTCGCGGGCGTTCTTAAGGTCGCCCCGCAGCATGTAGGAATAGCCCTGATTGTTGAGCAACTCCGAAGTCGGGCCGCCGAGGGTCAACGCCCTCGCATAGGCGCGGTCGGCCTGGGGGAAGTCGCGCAGGCGGTCATGGCTGGCGGCGAGACCCACCCAGGCTTCCGAACTTTGCGGATCGATCTGGGTCGCACGACGGAAGTGCCGCTCGGCCTCACGGAAGTGATTGGCGCGATATTGCGCGCGGCCCTCGGCTATTGCATCGCCGGCATTGCCGGCGCTGCTGCCGGGCTCCGGCTCGTCGCCGGGCAGAACCGGCGCCGGCCTGATCGCCGCCTCCGCCGGATTTGCCGGCCTCGCCTCCTCGGCGTCGGAGCCCTTCCTGTGCGTCCCGATCGAACCCGTGACGTCGGGCGGGGGCACCATGGCAAGCGCCTGCGTACCGGACGGCCGGTTGTCGGCAAGACGGTCGCCGGTCGTGTTGCAGGCAGCGAGCATGAGGCCCGCGCCGGCAAGAATGAGGGCTCTGGAAGGGGCGATAGGCATAGGCCAAACCCGCGGAAATAGCCTCGAAATGGGTTCCGCAAGCTAGGGCCGGCATGGTTAACGATTTCTTACGGCAGCGACCTCGCCACCGTCCGAATTATGCTATGGCGCGGGCAAAATACGCCCCAAGGAGTCCCGGCCATGCCTTCCACCTATCTCGATTCAGCGGTCTTTCGCGACATCTTCACCACCCCCGCGATGCGCCAGGTGTGGTCGGACGAGAACCGCGTCCAGAAATACCTCGATTTCGAGAAGGCGCTGGCGGTGGCGCAGGCGCGGCTGAACATCATCCCGCAGGAAGCCTGCGATGAAATCGTCCAGCATTGCGACGCCAAAGATTACGACATGGCCAAGCTCAAGGAGGCGACCGAGCGCATCGGCTATCCAGTGCTGCCGGTCGTCCAGCAGCTTGTGAAGCTATGCAAGGGCAAGCTCGGCGAATGGTCGCACTGGGGCGCCACCACGCAGGACATCACCGATACGGCGACCGTGCTGCAGATCCGCGAATCGCTCGACATCGTCGGCAAGGAGATCGACGCGATCTGCGACGCACTCGCTCAACTCGCCAAAAAATATCGCGACACGCCGATGGCGGGCCGCTCCAATCTGCAACAGGCGGTGCCGATCACCTTCGGCTACAAGATGGCGACCATTCTCGCCGGCTTCGAGCGCCACCGTGAACGCCTCAAGCAGATCAGGGAGCGGGTGCTGGTCGGCGAATTCGGCGGCGCCGCCGGCACCTTGTCGTCGCTCGGCAGCGAAGGCCTGAAATGTCAGGTCGAACTGATGAAGGAACTGAATCTCGGTCAACCGGCGATCTCGTGGCACACCGTGCGCGATTGCATCGCCGAAGTCGGCGCCTTTCTGGGTCTCGTCACCGGTTCGTGCGGCAAGGTCGCCTTCGACGTGAAACTGCTGATGCAGACCGAAGTCGAAGAAGTGTTCGAGCCGTTTCACCAGGGCCGCGGCTCGTCCTCGACCATGCCGCAAAAGCGAAACCCGATTTCGTCGGTCTACATCACCACGCAAACGGCGATCGTGAAGCAGCACGCCGCGGCACTGATGGAGGCGATGGTCGAGGACCACGAGCGCTCCACCGGACCGTGGGAAATCGAATGGATCGTGCTGCCCGAGATCTTCATGCTGTCGGCCGGCGCGCTGGCGCAGACGCGTTTTGTGCTCGAAGGCTTGCAGGTCAACGAGAAGAAGATGGCCGAGAACCTGATGATCACCAAGGGTCTCATCATGTCGGAAGCCGTCATGATGAAGCTCGGCGACAAGATGGGCCGCAATTACGCGCATGACCACGTCTATGACATCTGCCGCGAGGTGGTGAGGACCGGACGGCCGTTGATCGACCTGCTCGCCGAGGACAAGGAAATCTCGCAGCACGCCAGCCGCAAAGACCTCGAAGCGATGGTCGATCCGGCGAATTATCTCGGCGTCGCCGGCGAGATGGTCGACCGCGTGCTGGCGATGCGGGGGAGGTAGCTAGACCTTCGGCATCGTCCGCCAGATCGCGGACGCGACGAGCAGAGTGGCGATGCCGATGCCGGCAAACAGCATCGGCAGCGTCGCGCCGAACTTCTGCAGCAGCGCGACCTGCACCGTCGCGCCGGTCATGAAGGCGGCGTTGAGCACGTTCACCGCCGCCACGGTCCGCGCGCGATAGTCGCGGTCCGACCAGGCCTGCACGGCGGCAAAGGCCGGCACGATGAACAGGCCGCCGGCAATTGCGAGACCGGCGAGATCGATCGCGACGCGGATGCCGAGCATCGAATCGAATATCTGCGACGGCGTCTGCGCCGCGCTTGGAGGCGTCGCGCCGAGGATCGAGATGCCGAGGTCGAGCGCGAAACCGCCCAGCATCAGCGCGCCGACGAACGTCGTGCGCAGCACGATGCGGCCGCGCGCGATCGCCGCCGCAAGCCCGGAGCCCAGGCCCACGGCGATCGAAAACAACGCCAGATAGACCGTCACGGTGTCTTCATCGCCGCCCATCAGGGTCTTGATCAAAGGCGGCAGCAGCGACAGCACGATGATGCCGACCAGCCAGAACCAGCTGGTCACCATCGCGCCCCACCACAATCTCGAGTCGGCGCGCAGATGACCGATCATCGCCACGGTCGAGCGCGCGATATTGGCGTTGACCTTGAGGTGCGGCGCCCCTTCGCCGCTCGGCGGAATGCGCAGTGCCGACAGCCAGCATGACAACGCAAAGCCAATCACGAGAAGGCCGAAAACGCGTATGCCGCCCTGATGCGCCGAAATTCCGCCGGCAATCGTACCGGCGAGGATGGCGATGAAGGTCGCGCCTTCTATCAGCGCATTGGCGGTGGGGAGCTGCTCGGCAGGAAGATGATCCGGCAGGATACCGTATTTGATCGGCCCGAACAACGACGCGATGATGCCGAACAGGCCCAGCGTGACAAACATCATTCCGATCGAATGGTGCGTGTAGCCGTAGACGGCGAGCAGCGCCACGAAGATCTCGACGAATTTCAGCCACTGCGCGATGCGCGCCTTGTCGAAGCGGTCGGCCAGTTCGCCACCGAGGCCGGACAGGACAAAGAACGGCGCGATGAAGGTCGCGCCCGCCAAGGTGATCAGCGCTTCGGCCTCGCCCGGCGTCACGTCGGCGCCGAACAGGATGAGAAAGACCAGCGATGTTTTAAGAAAGTTGTCGTTGAACGCCGCAAAGAACTGGCACCAGAACAACGGCGCGAAGCGGCGGGACAGGATCAGCGGTGCGGCCATGGCGCCCGTTTAGCATGTTCCGCGCGCCGGGAACTTTCAATTTCCGGACTGTGAATTTCTCCCGATCGAACGCACAACAAGACGCCGGCCGCATCACGAAACGGCCGGCGTCAGATTTTACGAGCTTCGGATGTCAGCCGCGAACGCGCGACAGGCGGCGGCTCGCGTAACGGCGACGTTTGGTTTCCTGGGCGAGCCAGTCGTTATTCTGCACGATCAATGCGGTAGCGCCGCATCCAAGGGCGATGCCGAGCGCGACGGTGAACAAATTGATCCACATGGGTCTGGCCTCCTCCGTTGGTGCAGGTCGCCCTGCATACGATATTCGGCAGACAGGAACGCGCGAGCAGCACTTCGGTTCCAGCAACCGGCACGGGCTACCACGCTGGAATCACGGGTAAAATCCCCGGCTTTTTTTTACACGATCGTCACAGCCGCAGCGACGATTGAAGTTCGCCGAGCAGAACGCGCAAATCGAGTTCGCGCAGTTCGAGGTAGGATTTGCGCAGCCAGCGCTGCAATTCGATATGTGCATCCAGCGGAATATTCCGCGCATTGGCGAGATGCTCGTCGGAAAAGCCGAAGGGCGGCGTCTCGATGAATTTGCGCAATCCGGGCGCCAGCGCCGGGATACGCAGGATCGCGCCGCCGCGGCCGGTCGGCGGAAAGCGGTCGCGATGCTGGACGGGCCCGAGCATCTCGTTATGAACCGGCGTCATCGCCGCGCCGGAAAACCGGGCGCGCAGGCTCCGGTAAGCTTCCGCTGCAAGCTTGTCGGATGAAATGATGAACAGGATGACCGGCGCGATGGCCCGCTTGCGCGCCTCTTCGACAAATCCGATTCGATAGGCCACATCGAAGAAGTTTTGAAACGATTCGCTGCCGACATCGACGACCTTGCCGCCGCCTTCCTCGCCCACCAGCCGGTCGAACAGGGCCATCTGTCCCTGAACGCTGCCGATATCGGCGATGATGGCATCGTCGGGCGCAAATTGCGCGAGCGCATGATCGTCGCGATTGAGGTCGAAAGCCTGGGCGGTGCGGCCCTCATGCCTGTGATAGTCGATCAGCAGGCGGGACAGCAGCGTTTTTCCGACACGCGGCCGCGGCGATGCGACGATGTAGACGGAATGACGGAACGACATCGCCCTGACCGAAAATGAAAATTCGCAGCCGCCGGACCAGTCCGGGGCGGCCGCTCTGAGTAGAGCATACTGGCAGCAAAAGCGGGATTGCCGATCGGCGAAACGGCGCCGTTATTCAAACCGGCGCCGCTTCAAATGATGCAGATTCCCGGAAATCCGGCGCGCTATCCGGCAACCTGACGGACATTGTTGTCAGCCTTGGGCGCCAGCAAATCGACCAGCTTGACCTTGTCGTATTCGCCCCAGACCTGGCCGAGCCAGTGGCGCACGTATCCGCGCAGCACGAACGAGTAGTTGGCGGCGTCGCCCTTGCCGCTCTTGTTGGCGACAAACTGCACATAGGGCACGCTCGCCACTTCGACCTGCTCGGTCGCCATCTCGTTGAGTTTCGGGATGGTGATTTCCTGCGCGTTCTTGATCTGGTTGAAATAGGAATTGTAGGTCGCCGGGTCCCAGTCGAAGAACGAGGTTTCGTTGATGTGGTTCTTGACCAGGAAATAGCTGGCGTCGCCGACGAAGGGCGCGGTTTCGGCAATCTCCTGCAGCGAGGCGATCGACGGCCCGAGAATATGAAACACCGCGAAGGTGATCTGGCCCTTCTTGGCGGATTCGAGGAAGCCGATGTCGCTCAGGGCCTGCAAGGTCGACGACAACAGGCCGGCGCGAATATCGATCACCGTGACCTGCGCCGGGGTCGAACCAAGGGTGTCGAAAATCTTCATCTGATCGGCGATGGAGGTGACGTCGACGATCTCGGTCTGGTCGCCATGGAAGCGTGACAGCGTGCCGCGCGGCACTTCGGTGTCGAAGGCGCGGTTGGGGATGTGGTGTGCGCCCAGATAATCCAGCAGGGTCCGCGCGACAGTGGTTTTGCCAACGCCGCCCTTGTCGGCACCCACTATAACGACCGCTGGTTTTGCCATTGCGCCACTCTAGAAACGAAATGCGACAGTTTTGGTGTCGCGCCAACGCGTTAGTACACCGGGGACCCAAGGGAAGACAGGCCATTTCCCCTTAGGCGCAACGCGGCCGGAACATGGCCGATCGACGTGCAAACAGAGCCGGAATCCTCGGCTCGAAGCTGCCCGGGAATCGAACTTTTGGCAAGAAATATAGGGATTCTACGGCCGAACGGGGGCCAACGGTCGCGTTGAAAATGCGGACAAGAGATTGGTGCCGATGGAGGGATTTGAACCCCCGACCACCCGCTTACGAAGCGGATGCTCTACCGCTGAGCTACATCGGCGCCGATGCTGGCTTGGTCGAAAACCGTCTTGGTCGAAAAGCGAGATACCTCGCGGCGCCTTACTATCGGCGCCGCCCGGCCTTGGCAAGCACGCGGCAGAACCCCTAGCGGAACAACTGCTTGAAGCGGGACCAGCCGTCGCCTGAGGACGTTTTTTCCGGAACCGGATCGGGATCGAGGCCCGAATCGAGGCTTTGATCGGGACCCGGATCGTCAGGCGCCTGCACCATCGGGATGATCGGTTGAGCCACCCTGGGTTTCGCCGCGGGCTTGGCGGCGGCGCGCCGCACAAGCTCCGCCGGCTCCGGACCTGGCACATTTTCGGGGACCGGCAATTCCGCCGGCGGCGGCGCGCCGTCGGAAACCTTGAGTTCGAGCGCCGGTTCCGCGTCGCCTTTGGCCTCGATTGGAGCGGCCGGTGCAGCAACCGACTTGAGATCCGGCAGTGGCGGCGGCGGCGCATCGACCACCGGATGCGTCATGCCGATTTCGGCGAGCGGCACACGCCACGCGTAACCATCAAGCCTGCCGCTCGGCGAAATCGGCAGCCAGCGATCCGACACCACGCCATCGGCGGTCCAGACCGGATCCGGCGCTGCGCGCATGGCGCGGCCGAGCCATTCGCGCACGCGGCCCTCATCGCCGAACTCGGCTTCCTCGACCTCGGCCATAAGTGTGGCGACGCGCTTGGACGGCGCGGTGAGATAGGGCGCGAGCGCATCGCGCGCGATCTTGAACTCGCGCGCGTCGATCGCGGCGCGCGCAACGGCGATAGCGCCCTCGCGCAAGTGAGGCGAGTCGCCGGGCGTTTTGTCGGCCAGTGTCTGCATGCGCGTCAGGCGTGCACGCGCGGTGTCGCCGAAGCGCAGATTGGCGTAGGCCTCGGCGATATCCGGATGCGGATTGAGGCGCCAGGCGCCGATCAACACCTTGCCGGCGCGGCGATGATCGCCTGCTTCGGCCAGACGGCGCCCGGCAAGCGCGGCCGCTGGCACCAGACCCGGCGCCAGCTTGACCGCGTCGAGCGCGGCGACGCGCGACGCGTCGCGATCGGTTTCTTCCAGTGCGAGAGCCTGCGCCGTCAAAAGCACGGCGCGCTTGCGGCGATAGTCGTCCTTCTCGAGCGACGGGCGCGTGGCATCGAGCGCCTTGAGCGCACCGCTCCAGTCGCCTTGCACGCAGCGATCGTCGAGCACCGCGTGACCCGCCCACGCCGATGCCGGCTCGGCTTCCGCCGCCTGCTCGGCGACGCGGCGCGCGGTAACGGGGTCGTTGCGGCGCTGCGCCTCGATATAGAGACCGCGCAGGCCGAGCAGTTTCGTCTGCTCGTGGCGGGTCATCGCGTGAAAGGCGCGTTCGGCGCCGGCGCGATCACCGGCCAGTTGCGCCGATTGCGCGGTGAGCAGCAGCGTCAACGGATCGCCCGGCGACAGACGCGCCGCCTCATCGGCCGAGCGGCGCGCCAGACGCATATCGCCCGAGCCGATGGCAACCAGACCGCGTGAGATGGCGAGGTAACCCTTCATCGCGCGGCGATGACGGAAGAACAACGACACCTGCTCCGGCGAGCGCATAATGGCGCGCGCAATCGACCAGAACAGAATGCCGATGACGATGAGGGCCGCGACCGCGAGCAGCATCACCATCACCGAGGTCTCGATGTGATAGCCCATCCAGGTGACGACGACGTCGCCCGGCCGGTCGGCGAGCCAGACAAAGCCCGCCGCGATCAATCCGACCGAGATGAGGAACAGGACAACCTGGGTCATGGCACCCTCACCGCGAGCCGAGTGATCGCGCGCTGCCGGCGGCAAAATCGCGCGCGGCAGCGAGCGCTTTCTGCCGCGCGATCGCGCGCGTGACCCAATCGGACGTCAATTGGCGCGCCGCTTCCGGCAACTTGCCGGCGTCGGCGAGCGCCGCTGCAATATCACCCGCGGCGGCTTCGACTTCGAGACGCGCCAGCACCGCGGCCGCGTCGTCACCCGCCGGCGCGCCGGCGGGACGTACGCGAACCAGATGCTCGGCGTTGGCCTGCAGACGCTCGATAAAACTACCCGACGGTGCCGGCGTCCCCACCGCCTTTTGAAGTTGCGGCAACAGGTCGCGCAATTCCTTCGCCAGGGCCTGGTTGCCCGGCACGCCCGACGTCGCAAACGGAGCAAGCGGCGCCAATGCCTTGTCGTCGGCGCCGAGCGACTTGGCTTGCGCCAGCTCATCGGCGAACGGCGCCCCGCGTAGCACGGCGTCGCGTAACGCCGCCGCGCTCAGAGCAAGGCGCGCGGCATTGTCGGACCGGGTTGCCTTCGCCAACTCGGCCTGCGCGCTCTTGGCCTGCGCTTCAAGCGCCGTGATGCGTTGCTGCAAAGATGCAAGATCGGCCGACGACGCGCCGGCCTGCGCGGTCTTCGACACATCCTGCAGATTGCTGCGCAGATCGGCTGCGGCTTTCGCGGCGGCGTCGGCGCGCGCCTGCGCATCTTTCGTATTGGCGGCGAGTTCGTCGTAGCGGCGATTAAGCGCCGTCAGCGCAACGCCGAGCGACTTCATCGCATTGTCGCTGGCGGCGATGCGCTCGTTCAGCGCGGTGTCGTTGGCCATCTCCGATGTCGGAAGTTTCGCAACCCGATCCTCAAGCTTGGCGACTCGCGGGATCAGCGAATCGGCCTTGGTTGTGTCACCCGTTGTCGCCGCGGGCGGGCTGCCCAACTGCTTCACCTGCGCTTCAAGCGCGGCGATGCGCGGATCGGGCGCCGTTGCCTCATTGCCAGGAACCACGCCGCCGTACCAAGCCGCCGCGACAATCGCCGTCATCAATGCCGCGCCGGCGACACCGGCGCCGACGATCGCGGCGAACTTGCCGCCGCCGCGCTCCGGCGCCGTCACGGTATCGCCCGTGGATGCGGATTGCGGCGTTTCCAATCCTTCAATCGGCGCCTCGCTGGTTTCCGGCGTCGCCGTGCCGGATTCCGTCGCGGCTCCTGCTTCGGTAACGGGTTCCGCCTGCGTGTTGTCCGCCGGCAACTCCTTGGCCTCAAGATCGATCGTCGGCGCGGCGCGTTTACGGCGGCCGGCCGAATTGTCAGGCGTGGGACGCTTGTCGTTCATGCGGCGAATCCTAGCGATTTGAGGCCCGGCCCGCAGCAACTAAAACCGCGATAGTGAGGGAAGCGTAAGCCTCAGGGCTGCTCGATCAGCGCCAGCATCGCCGATTCGTCGGGCCGTCTTGCGACGGCGACATTACGCGCACCGGCCCCAATGAGAGGTTCGGCGATCGGCCCTGACAGGCAGAGATGGCGCAGACGCAGGGCTTGCGTCGCAACCCCGGTACTTTTGGCGCCAGCCACAAACTGTTCGGCGCTGCGCCTGGAATAATGCAGCACCGCATCGACCGCGCCGCTTTGCAGGGCGCCGATCAGTTCCGGTGTAAACGGCACGGCGGCGGCGCGGTAAATGACGCCAAGCTCGGCGGCGATGCCGCGCACGGCGAGATCGCCGATCAGATCGCCGGAGCGGTCTTCACCGGCAAGATACAACAAAGGCGCTCTCGCGTCGGGCCGATGCTCCGCGAGCAGGCGGGTCAGATCCTTCATGTCGCCGCCGGCGATATGAATGTCGGTAAACCCGGCCTCGCGCGCGGCGTCCGCGCTGCGGCGGCCGACCGCGTACAGCGGCAGCGCGATCAAAGCGTCACGGGCCGGATGACCGGCCAGCGCCGCCGCCGCATTGGCGCTGGTGAGGACGATGGCGCCGTAGACCTGGCGCAGATGGATCGGCACGGTTTCGACATGCAACAGCGGCGCGATCAGCACGACGTGGCCGCGCTCGCGCAGCACCGCCGCCGTGCGTTCGCTGTCATCTTGCGGTCTGGTCACAACGATGCGCATAAGTTTCCTTCGGACGACGCGCTAGTCGAAAAAGCCGGGGCCGCCGATCCGCTTCAATTCACGGCCGGCTTCCTCGCCGATCTTCACGGCGTCGCGGACATGGCCATTGCCGACAATATCATGTGCGCCCTTGCCGTCCGGGCGCGCGATGAGACCGCGGAAATGCAGGGTATCGCCCGACAATGTCGCATGTCCGGCAAGCGGCGTCTTGCACGAACCGTCGAGGGCGGCGAGGAAGGCGCGCTCGCAGGCGACCGCAATGAAAGTCGCGGTGTGATTGATGCGCGCCACCATCTGCCGGGTGCGATTGTCGTCGCCGCGCGTCTCGATGCCGATCGCGCCCTGCGCCACCGCGGGCAGGAACTCCTCGATTGGCATAATCGTTGTCGCGTGTTCGGCCAGCCCGAGACGCTTCAAACCCGCAATGGCGAGCAAAGTCGCATCGACCTCGCCGCTTGCCAGTTTGCGCAGACGCGTTTCGACATTGCCGCGGAGCGGCGTGACCTTGAGGTCCGGTCGCGCCGCCATCACGATCGCCTGGCGGCGCAATGACGCCGTGCCGAGATGCGCGCCTTGCGGCAGATCGGCCAGCGACCGCGCTTTAAGGCTGATGAAGGCGTCGCGAGCGTCTTCGCGTTCGAGGCAGGCGGCGAGCAGCAGGCCCGGCTGCGAGATCGTCGGCATGTCCTTGGCCGAATGCACGGCGAGATCGATGCCGCCGGAGAGCAGCGCTTCCTCGATCTCCTTGGTGAACAGGCCTTTGCCGCCGACCTCGGACAATGGCCGGTCCTGGATCGTATCGCCGGTGGTCTTGATGGTGACGATCTCGAACGCCGCCTCGTCGGCCCCGGTCGCCTGCGCCAGCAGCGTCCGCACGGTGCGCGCCTGCACCAGCGCCAGCGGGCTGCCGCGCGTGCCGATGCGGAGAAGGGGGGCCGATTGCGCCATATATCCTCGCTAGCGTATGACGACCTTGTAGTGCAGCCCGGCTGCAAAAGGAAAGATGGCAAAACAGATGCTCGTGCTCGGCATCGAGACGACCTGTGACGAAACCGCGGCGGCCGTGGTCGAGCGTAATGCCGACGGCGGCGGCCGGATTCTGTCGGACATCGTCCTCAGCCAGATCGACGAGCACAAGGCCTTTGGCGGCGTCGTGCCGGAAATCGCCGCCCGCGCCCATGTCGAGGCGCTCGATGTCATTATCGACCAGGCCATGCGCGAAGCCGGCAAAAGCTATGACGAACTCGACGGCATCGCCGCGGCCGCCGGCCCCGGCCTGATCGGCGGCGTCATTGTGGGCCTGACGACGGCGAAGGCGATCGCGCTGGTGGCGAACAAGCCGCTCCTCGCCATCAATCATCTTGAGGCGCATGCGCTGACTCCGCGCCTGACCGACAACACGCCGTTTCCCTATCTGCTGTTTCTCGCCTCCGGCGGCCATACCCAGATCGTCGCCGTGCTCGGCGTCGGCGACTATGTGCGGCTCGGCACGACACAGGACGACGCCATTGGCGAGGCCTTCGACAAGACGGCGAAGCTTCTAGGCCTCGGCTATCCGGGCGGTCCCGAGGTGGAACGCCAGGCGACGCGCGGCAACAAAGAGCGCTTCGCGCTGCCGCGGCCGATGCAGCACCGCAAGGACGCCGACTTCTCGTTCTCCGGCCTGAAGACCGCGCTCCGGCTGGAAGCCGAGCGTATCGCCCCGCTCGGCGAACAGGACGTCGCCGACATGTGCGCCTCGTTTCAGCAGGCCGTGGTCGACGTCGTGCAGGACAGATTACGTTCGGGCGTGCGGCTATTCCGCGCCCGCTTCGGCGAGCCGAGCGCGCTGGTCGCGGCCGGTGGCGTCGCCGCCAATCAGGCGGTTCGCGGCGCGCTCGCCCGCATCGCCATGGAAACCGGCGTTCCTTTGGTGGCGCCGCCGCTCAGGCTTTGCACCGACAACGGCGCCATGATCGCCTGGGCCGGCATCGAACGCCTTTCGCTCGGCAAGACCGACGCCATGGAAGCGTCGCCCCGCGCGCGCTGGCCGCTCGATCCGGATGCCGCGGCGCAAGGTGCGCTCAAGCGCACGGCGGCATATAAGTAGGCGTGACATCCATCGAAGCGGTTTGGGCGGAATTGACGTCATGAGCATTCAACGCATCGCGGTCGCGGGAGGCGGCGCCTGGGGCACGGCGCTGGCGCAGACCGGCGCGCGCGCCGGCCGCGACGTGACGTTGTGGGAATTCGACGCCGCTCACGCCGAACATCTCGCCAGGGAACGCGAGAGCCGCTTTCTGCCCGGCGTGAAGCTTGAGAGCTCGATCAAGGTGACGCGCGCGCTCAGCGAGATTGCGCAAAGCGACGCTATTCTGCTGGTCGTGCCGGCGCAGGCGCTGCGCTCGGTCGTCACTGCGCTGGCGCAAACCATGCGTGCCGGCACGCCGCTCATTGCCTGCGCCAAGGGCATCGAACACGGCACGCACAAATTCATGACCGAGATCGTCACCGAATGCACCGCCAGCGCCGTGCCGGCCATTCTGTCCGGGCCGAGCTTCGCCGCCGATGTGGCGCGCGGCCTGCCGACCGCGGTGACGATCGCCGCCGCAGACGCCGGCATCGCCGAGCAGCTCGCGCATGCCCTGAATTCGGGCAGCTTCCGGCCCTATCACACCACCGATATTCGCGGCGTCGAAATCGGCGGCGCGGTGAAGAACGTGCTGGCGATTGCCTCCGGCATCGTCACCGGCCGCGGCCTGGGGGCCAGCGCATCCGCGGCGCTGACCACGCGCGGCTTCGCCGAAATGGTGCGCTTCGGCCGCGCGCTCGGAGCAAGACCGGAAACGCTGACCGGACTGTCCGGGCTTGGCGATCTGATCCTGACATGCTCGTCGCCGCAGTCGCGCAATTTCTCGTACGGCGTCGCGCTGGGCAAGGGCGAGCCGCCGAGCGGCAAGCTCGCCGAAGGCGCCTTCACCGCGCCCGTGCTTCTGGAAATGGCACGCGAGAAAAACATCGACATGCCGATCTCGGCCGCGGTCGCCGCGGTGCTGGCGAGCAAGATGAGCGTCGATGAAGCGATCGCGGCGCTGCTGTCACGGCCGATCAAGTCGGAGGAGTAAACTCTCGCTCCTGTCATGGCCGGGCTTGACCCGGCCATCCCGATTAGGGACGCATCGCCCTCCTAAGCGGGATCACCGGGTCAAGCCCGGTGATGACAACAGAATGTTTCGCAATCGCTGGAGCAAACAATGGCCTACTGGCTTCTGAAATCCGAACCCGATGCCTGGTCATGGGACCAGATGGTGAAGGCTGGCGCCAAAGGCACCGCCTGGACCGGCATTCGCAACCACACCGCCAAGCTCAATATGATGAAGATGAAGAAGGGCGATCGCGGCTTCTTCTATCATTCCAATGTCGGCAAGGAGATCGTCGGCATCGTTGAAGTCATCAAGGAAGCCTATCACGACCCAACGGCCGAAGCCGGCGAGCCGTGGGTCTGCGTTGACATCAAAGCCGTCGAGCCGATGCCGAAGCCGGTGACGCTCGCCGCCATCAAGGCCGAGCCGAAGCTTGCCGAGATTCAACTGCTGAAGCAGTCGCGCCTGTCGCTGCCGGCGATAACGGACGCCGAATGGAAATTCGTCCGCAAGATGGGCGGGCTGTAGCCGCGCCGCCGATTATTTACTGATGTCGCTCGGCAAAGACCGGCAAACGCCGCTCGACCGGCGACGATTGGACGATCGAGGTATTGGTCATCGCAAAGGGAATGATCGCATCGATCAGCCGCTCCAGTTCGGCGACTGACGCGACATGAGCGCGGGCCAGAAAACAGTCCTCGCCGGTGATGCGGTCGCATTCGACGATCTCCGGCAGACCGCGCAGGATGTCGGCGACCTTCTTCAATTGCCCAGGCAACGGCCGGACGCGAAGCCAGGCCGCGACAGGAAGGCCGAGTGCGGCGGGGTCGACCGTCACGGCGTAACCCTTGATCACGCCGCGTTCTTCGAGCCTTAGGATACGCTCGGCCACGCTTGGCGGCGAAAGCTTAACCAGGCGTGCGAGTTCGGCGATGCTGCAGCGCGCATCGGCCGCAAGAGCGACCAGCAGCTTGCGGTCGGTCGCGTCAAGTGCGCCTTTTCTTGATCGAAGGCCATTTCCCGATTTAGCTTTCGTTACCATGGCGATTTTTCCAAATTGCCTTTCACTCAGGCTCGATCCGGCGATGCGGACCCCGCAATAATTACGCGGGAGCCCGCCGATGACAATGCAAAAGCCGCTACTCAACAAAGCCGCCGGCAATGTGCCGCCGCATGCCTGGTTCGGCATCAGCGCGGTGTTTCACTATCTCGGCCCGTCATTCGCCGTGTTGATGTTTCCCGCGATCGGCGTGCTGGGCGTCGCCTGGTTTCGCGTCGCTTCGGCCGCGCTGGTCTTTGCCGCCTTCGCAAGACCGTGGCGGACTTTTGCGCGCGCCGATCGCCGAACACGGCTGTTATTGCTGGCGCTCGGCGCGTGCCTGGCGGTGATGAACACGAGTTTCTATCTGGCGCTGGACCGGCTGCCGATGAGCCTGGTCGCCGCGATGGAGTTCGTCGGCACCATTGGTGTTGCGCTTTACGGCCTTCGCAGCGTGCGCAACGTCGCAGCGCTCACGCTGACCGTCGTCGGCGTCTTTGTCTTAATCGATGTCAAATGGTCGACCGATCCGGCCGGACTGCTATGGTCGGCACTGAACGCCGCGATGTTTGGCGGCTATATCGTCCTCGGACACAAAGCGGCGCAGGGCGGCGCGAGCGATGGCGTCGAGCGCCTCGGTGCCGCGATGGCAATTGCCTTCATCATCCTTTTGCCTGTCGGCATCGTGCAGGCTTTCAAGGCCTTCGGCCATATCGAGCTTGTGCTGGCCGGCATTGGCGTCGGCCTTTGCTCGTCCGTCATTCCCTATGTCTGCGACCAGATCGCCATGTCACGCCTGCCGCGCGCGAGCTTCGCCTTGCTGCTGGCCATCCTGCCTGCGACCGCGACAATCATCGCGGCGCTTGTGCTAGCGCAGGTTCCGTCGCTCAGCGATCTCGCCGGCATCGCGCTGGTCATGCTGGGCGTCGCGATTCACAAGCCGGCGGCGAGGCCATAGGCCGGCACGGAGCCATCGGATCCGGCCGAGAGATTACTTTACCGCCGGCAAATTGCACGGCGGTTGCGTTCCCGTTGCCGAGCCGGCCCGTGCCGCGACATACCATGAGGTATCGGTCGTGGTCTGGCAGCCGAAATATTTCACAACGTCGGCCGGTACCGTTGGCGAGATGTAGGCCGTCGGCGAATACGATGTTGGATAGCCTGGATTGTTCGGATTATTGCCGATCGACGCATTGCCGTGGCACGTCAGGCAGTTCGAATGAATGCCGTCAGGCACGGCCGGCTCGAGATAGGGATTGTAGCAAAGCGTGTTTTTTCCGCCGGCGTTGTTCGGCGGGTTCACCGTCATCGAATAGGCCGTGCACATCGCATAATGATTGTACGGCGCCGGCACCGAAGCAGGCGGCGGGCCATAGGGAAACGGCTGGCCGTAATTCCACCACAGGGTCTGCCACGTCCAGTTATCGTTTTCGCGTGTCGTGATGTGCATGCTGACCAGCACGGCATAGTCGCCGGCAGCGACCGTGCACGGATTGGCGTTCTGCAGCGCGCAGATGCTGGCGACCTCGATGTCGCCCAGCGTGAAGCTGTAAAAGTCACGTTGCGAGACGGTCCCGCTCGGCGCCCCGCCATTGGGGCAGGTCAAACCCGCCGGTGGAGCGGCTGTGCCGGTGTTGACGACGACGCATTGTTTCCACGTGGTCCTCCACGGCACCTGCGGATCGGTCGAATTACCGGGGCCGGTGACCAGATCGCCGAGCCAGTAGTTCAGGAGCGTGACGCCACCCTGATTATTGGGGCCTCGCACCACCTCGAATATCGGTTTCAAGCCGACCGCCTCCGGCGGGAAGTTGACGATCTTGCGATCGGGCACCGGCGTTCCCGCCGGCCAAGCGTTCTGGACGGTCCAGAGCGCACCGGGCTTCTGCAAGTTGTTCTGCCAGACATGGCTCGCGTAGCTCGGATCGAACTTCTCGTTCGCCAGCACCTGATCGCCGCGGCGCGCGTCGGCCGCCAGCGGCGCGGCGAAGCGACTACGCTGGTCGGGCGTATGCGTGAATTGCCGCGGCAATTCGAAAGTGCGCACCGGGCGCCCCTGGAAGCGCGAGATGAAGACCCGCGCCGGAGACGCCGACGGTGGGCCGGCGTTCAGTTCAGCGTCGGAATACCATGTCTCCCAGATCGGCCAGTCGCCGCTTTTCGACGGTGTGTTGATGGCGGCCCAGAGCTGCCACGCATGGTCGCGGATC
Source organism: Pseudolabrys sp. (assembly GCA_041662425.1). Taxonomy (GTDB): domain Bacteria; phylum Pseudomonadota; class Alphaproteobacteria; order Rhizobiales; family Xanthobacteraceae; genus Pseudolabrys. The sequence continues at coordinate 2,260 of JBAZSM010000045.1, read as the reverse complement.
GCGGCCTGATTGTCCGCGGCAATCCAGCCGTCGATCACGGCGGCCGGCAGTGGCGGTATCGGCATGGGCTCCGGCGCCAGACCTTGCGCCTGCGCCGGATGGGTGACGCTCAGCGCCGCCAGCGCTACGCTCAACACCAAGGTCGAGCACCGCATTGCCTGCATGACCGCCCCCACGGTTTTTACGCGTAGATATCCATTATACCCGTATAACGTGTTCTGTACAACCGCCCGCCTGCCCGGCCCCGGCTGCGGGGCCAAGCGCCGCAAGGCATTGATATTTCCCAATTGTCGCACACGACCAAAGTCTCAGGAGCGCCGCTTGTGACGGCTCTGCCCGGCATCGCATAATGGCTTGAAACCATAAGCGCCCCCGGAAGCAACCGGGTGCCGGGAAATCCGAGATACCGGGAGGGAGTGCGATGTCCGACGACAAGATTTACGACGTGCCGGCCGAGTGGAAGGCCCGCGCCTTTGTCGATGACGCCAAGTACGAGGAGATGTACGCGCGCTCGATCAAGGACCCGAACGGCTTCTGGGGCGAGCAGGCGTCGCGCCTCGACTGGGTCAAGAAGCCCGCCAAGGTCAAGAACACGACCTACGATCCGCACAACGTCTCGATCAAGTGGTTCGAGGACGGCACGCTGAACGCGTGTTTCAACTGCGTCGATCGTCACGTCGCCAAGCGCGGCGACCAGACCGCGCTGATCTGGGAAGGCGACGATCCCAAGGACGACAAGAAGGTCACTTACAAGGAGCTGCACGCACAGGTGCAGGTCTTCGCCAACGTGCTCAAGGCGCGCGGCGTCAAAAAAGGCGACCGCGTCACCATCTACATGCCGATGATCGTTGAGGCGGCGGTCGCGCTTCTGGCCTGCGCGCGCATCGGCGCCGTGCATTCGGTGATCTTCGGTGGCTTCTCGCCCGACTCGATCGCCGGCCGTCTCGAGGACTGCCAGTCGACCTGTGTCGTCACCGCGGACGAAGGGCTGCGCGGCGGCCGCAAGGTGCCGCTCAAGGCCAATGTCGACGCCGCCTGCGAAAAGGTCGGCGGTGTGACCACCATCATCGTGGTCAAGCGCACCGGCGCCGCCGTGAACATGAAGGCGGGCCGCGATGTCTATTACGACGACATTGCCAGGACCGTCGCGGCCGATTGCCCATGCGAGACGATGAGCGCCGAAGATCCGCTGTTCATCCTCTACACCTCCGGCTCGACCGGCAAGCCGAAGGGCGTGTTGCACACCACCGGCGGCTACCTGCTCTACGCCTCGATGACGCATCAATACGTCTTCGACTATCACGATGGCGATATCTACTGGTGCACCGCCGATGTCGGCTGGGTCACCGGCCACAGTTACATTGTCTACGGCCCGCTTTCGAACGGCGCCATTTCGCTGATTTTCGAAGGCGTGCCGAACTATCCGACCACGTCGCGCTTCTGGGAAGTCTGCGACAAGCATCAGGTCAACATCATCTACACCGCGCCGACCGCGATCCGCGCGCTGATGCAGGGCGGCGAAGGCCCGGTGAAGAAAACGTCGCGCAAATCGCTGCGCCTGCTCGGTTCGGTCGGCGAGCCGATCAATCCGGAAGCGTGGGAGTGGTATTACCACGTCGTCGGCGACGACCGCTGCCCGATCGTCGATACCTGGTGGCAAACCGAGACCGGCGGCATTCTCATCTCGCCGCTGCCGGGCGCCACCAAGCTCAAGCCGGGCTCGGCGACGCGGCCGTTCTTCGGCGTGGTGCCGGAGATCGTCGATGCCGAAGGCAAGGTGCTCGAAGGCGCGACGTCCGGCAATCTCTGCATTGCCGATTCATGGCCCGGTCAGATGCGCACGGTCTATGGCGACCACCAGCGCTTCATCGACACCTACTTCAAGACCTATCCCGGCAAATACTTCACCGGCGATGGCTGCCGCCGCGACGCCGACGGCTATTACTGGATCACCGGCCGCGTCGACGACGTCATCAACGTGTCCGGTCACCGCATGGGCACGGCTGAAGTCGAGAGCGCGCTGGTCGCGCATACCAAGGTGTCGGAAGCCGCGGTCGTCGGCTATCCGCACGACATCAAGGGCCAGGGCATCTACGCTTACGTAACCTTGATGGCCGGCGAGAAACCGACCGAAGAGCTGCGCAAGGAACTGGTGCTGTGGGTTCGTAAGGAGATCGGCCCGTTCGCGGCGCCCGACCTCATCCAGTTCTCGCCCGGCCTGCCGAAGACGCGCTCCGGCAAGATCATGCGCCGCATCCTG
>JBAZSM010000044.1:0-34217 GCA_041662425.1 Pseudolabrys sp. | reverse complement strand
ACGAGGGGGCGTTTGATCAGCGTCGTCAGATGCTGGGGCGGGGAGCGGTGGCCGGTGGGGGTGTCGGAGATTCGGCGCAACAAACCCATCGGCGGTCCAAGCCGCACGGTCCCGATGCACCTCCTTCGTGCATCGCCGGGGCCTCGTGGCGATGCCGAGAAACACATCCCGTCACAGGATGTCCAAGGCATCGGGGGTCCAAAGCGGTGGTTAGGCGTGCCGGTCGCCAAGATGGGCCGCCTGAAATGACAGTCCACCGGGGGCCTTGCGGAGCAAACCTAAGAAACACCGCGCGCGGGACGCCGGGGAACCGGCAATTCCGTGGTGACTATGTCTGTGCACTATCTCAACAACATCGTGCACAGAGCTGCGGGGCTGTTGTGACCCCGGCGTTCCGCGCGCCCTCGTTTTATCGAGTGCGCACTGGGAATGATGTTCTTGGAATACGGCTCGCCCGGGGCCGCAAAGCACACGGGCGATGAATCGCGCGCACTCGTCTCTTTGCACACCCGCCCCCGAACGACTATCTTCCGCGCCGAACCGGAGTCGCCGCGCATGAATGTCCAGACCGCCCGCGACATCGACCAACCCGCACCCGTGCTGCTCTCCGAGCGCGCGGGCTCGATTGCCATTCTCACGCTCAACCGTCCGCAGGCGCGCAACAGCCTGTCGGAAGCCTTGCTGATCGCGCTGTCCGACGCCTGGGCCGACATCGCCAATGACACATCGGTGCGCGCGGTGGTGTTGACCGCGAACGGGCCCGCCTTCTCTGCCGGCCACGACATGAAGGAATTGACGGCGCGCCGCGCCGACGCCGATGGCGGCCGCGCTTACTTCCGCACCATCATGATGACGTGCAGCGCCATGATGCAGCAGATCGTCAACCTGCCGAAGCCGGTCATCGCCGCGGTGCAGGGCGTCGCCACCGCAGCCGGCTGCCAGCTCGTCGCCAGTTGTGATCTGGCAATCGCGTCGGATGCCGCGAAGTTTGCGACGCCCGGCGTGGACATCGGCCTGTTCTGCTCGACACCGATGGTGGCGCTGACGCGCAACGTGTCGCGCAAGCACGCGATGGAAATGCTGCTCACCGGCGACATGGTGCCGGCGCAACGCGCCGCCGATATCGGCCTCGTCAATCGCGTCGTGCCGGCCGGCACCGAGCGCGCGGAAGCCATCGCGCTGGCGCAGCGGGTCGCCTCGAAGTCAGCCTATACGCTCAAGGTCGGCAAGGAGGCGTTCTATGCCCAGGCCGAGATGAGCCTATCGGGGGCCTATTCCTACGCGTCCGAAGTGATGACCGAAAACATGATGGCCCGCGACGCCGAAGAAGGCATCTGCGCCTTCATCGAAAAGCGCAAACCGACTTGGCAAGATAAGTAACATGGCAAGTCAAGTAACTTGGCAAGACAAGTAACTGGGCAAGACAAGTAACTGGGCAAGAACAACGAGACGGAGACTCTATCGTGAAGACATTCATTCTCGCTTTCGCCGTCATCGCGCTGCCGCTCGCGCCCGCGCTTGCACAGGATTTCACGGCGGCCCAGCGCGAAGCCTGCAAGGCCGATTACGAACAGTTCTGCAAAGGCACCATACCGGGCGGCGGCCGCGTGATCGCCTGCCTCGGCAAACAGGACGCCAAGCTGTCGCCGGCTTGCAGGAAAGTGGTGGCTGAGGCCAGGAAGTAAGCGAGGTCGCCGCCGGCTCCGCGCCCGCTCACTTTGTCAGAGCATGCGTGATGGCTTCGCACCGCTGCCGCAAACGCGGCGCGGTCCAGTCGAGAAACATGCGCAGCTTCGGCGACGGATGTTTGCCGTCGGGATAGACCAGATGAATCGGCGCCGGCTCGGTATCGAAATCGGGCAACAGGCGGGTGAGCTTGCCCGCGGCCAAGGCGTCGACCGCCTGATAGCTCAGCAAGCGCGTCACGCCGAAACCGGCCAGCGCGGCATCGAGCGCCGCTTCCGCCGTCGTGACGATCAGGCGCGGCCTGACCGCCACATCGATCGCATGATCATCAATGCCGAAATGCCAGCGCCCCGCCGTATCGAGCCCGCCGAACTCGATCAGGTCGTGGCCATCAAGATCGCGGGGCGAAAACGGCGCCGGGCGATGCGCCAGATAGTCAGGCGCCGCCACCGTCACGCGATGAACCTCACCGACGCGGGTGGCAATGGCCGAGGTATTGGCGAGACTGCCGATCCGCAATGCGACGTCGAGACCTTCGTCGACCAGGTCGACCGGACGGTCGAGCAGCATCAGCCGCACATTGACTTCACGGTATTGCGAGAGAAATTCCAGCACCAGCGGCAACAGGTGCCTGCGGCCGAACACGATCGGCGCGGTCACGCGCAATTCGCCGCGCGGCGCGCTGCCCTGCCCGGCCGCGGCCAGCTCGATTTCCTCGAGATCGGCAATCACCCGCTTGGCGCCCGCCAGAAACCGCTGGCCGACGTCCGTTACGCTGACGGCCCGGGTGGTGCGGGTCAGCAACCGGACGCCAAGTCTTTCCTCCAGATCGGCAATGGCGCGCGAGACGGCGGCCGGCGAACGATTGAGATGGCGCGCAGCCGCGGCAAAACTGCCGCGCTCGGCGACCTCGACAAAAACCGCTGCGTCTTCAATCCGGTCCATATTATTCCGTTTATCGGTTCAATATATTCAGTACAACAGCAATTATCGTCCAAATCGATTTAATGCATTGTCCCCTACAAGCGAGCACTTCCGCTCGCAGTGAGGATCAAGCCCATGACAATTCTGACCACCATCGATCCGGCCTCCGCCAAACCGGCCGCCAAAGTGCTGCTCGACGCCGTCCAGAAAAAGCTCGGCGTGACGCCGAACATGATGCGCGTGATGGCCGCCAATCCGAGCGTGCTCGGCGCCTATCTCGGCTTTGCCGGCGCACTCGGCGGCGGGACGCTAGGCGCCAAGCTGCACGAGCAGATTGCTCTCGCCGTCGCGCAGGCCAATGGTTGCGACTACTGCCTGGCGGCGCATTCGCTGATCGGCAAAGGCGCCGGACTGGACGCCGAGCAGATCGCCACCGCCCGTGTCGGAACGCCGTCCGATCCGCGCACCGCCGCCGTGCTGACGCTGGCCCGCCGTCTGGTGCAGACACGCGGCCGCGCCACCGCGTCCGACATCGCCCAGGCGCGTGCCGCTTCGATCAGCGATGCCGAGATTCTCGAAGTCATCGCGGCGGTCGCGCTCAACGTCTTCACCAACTACCTCAACCTCACCGCCGACACCGACATCGACTTTCCGCCGGCGGCCAAACTGGCACAGGCCGCCTGAGACGCTCATAGTTCCGACGGGTTCGGCCTGGCGCCGGACCCGTCATGCCACACGGGGCACATCATGACCGCTTCCAACAACGCAGCCCTTGTCTTCACCCCGGCCGTGCAACAAGCCCAGGCCGAGCGCGGCTCGGCGCGAGCTTATGCGTCGCGGCTGGCGGAAGGCTTTCCCGATACCGTGACGCCCGAGCTCGCTGCTTTTATCGCTGAGCAGGACACGGCCTTTCTTGCCACCGCGACCAAAGACGGCGCGCCGTATATCCAGCATCGCGGCGGGCCGAAGGGCTTCATCAAGGTGATCGACGGCCACACGCTCGGCTTTGCCGACTACCGCGGCAACCGGCAATACATCACGCTGGCCAACCTGAGCGAAAACGACCGCGCCTATCTGTTTCTGCTCGATCCGGCGCGCCGCCAGCGCATCAAGCTCTGGGGCCGCGCCCGCGTTGTTGAAAATGATGCGGCGCTGGTCGAACGCCTGTTCGATGCCGGCTACAAGGCCAAGCCCGAACGCGCCATCCTGTTCACGATCGAAGCGTGGGACGTGAACTGCTCGCAGCACATCGTCACGCGCTTCACCGAGGCCGAAATCGCCGAAGCGATGGGCGGCGTGTCGCGCAAGCTCGCCGAGCTTGAAGCCGAGAATGCGCGGCTGAAGACCCTGTTGGCGGAGAAGCTGGAAAGCAGGTAATCATCCTGCCATGGACCACGACGCCTACCCCGACAGTTACATCCGCGGCGTTCTCAACACCGTGAAGACCATCGCCATGGTCGGTTTCTCGCCAAACACGGCGCGGCCAAGCTATTTCGTCTTCAAATACATGCTTGAGCGCGGCTTCCGCGTCATCCCCGTCAATCCCGGCCATGCCGGCAAGGAAGTGCTCGGCCAGAAGATCCATGCCGCGCTCAGCGACATCCCCGAGCCGATCGACATGGTCGATATCTTCCGCGCCTCCGAGCATGTCATGGCGGTGGTGCAGGAAGCGCTGTCCCTCAAGCCGGTGCCGCAGGTGATCTGGATGCAGCTCACCGTGCGCAACGACGAGGCGGCGGCGCTGGCCGAAGCAGCCGGCCTCAAGGTGGTGATGAACCGCTGCCCCAAGATCGAATATGGCCGCCTCTCGACCGAGATTTCCTGGATGGGCATCAACTCGCGCACCTTGTCGAACAAGCGTGCGCAGAATCTCGGCACGGGCTTTCAGCGCATGGGGCTGGGCGAAGGCGGCAAGAAGAAAGACACCTGACAGGGCGTTGCTGCGACAACGATCTTTCATTGAACGGCGTAATTAAGGTCGATCTTGTGATCCAATGCGCCCCGCCTTGACGCCCTGCCCCATGCCCCCGTTTAATCCGGCCCAATTCGACGCCGGCGCCCGCCGGCCACACCACACGAGGAAACGACCATGGCCGACGCCGAACGCATCCCTGGATTTGACACGCTGGCCGTCCACGCCGGCGCCAAGCCCGATCCGACCACCGGCGCGCGCGCGACGCCGATCTATCAGACCGCGTCCTATGTGTTCGACGACGTCGATCACGCCGCCTCGCTGTTCGGCCTGCAGGCCTTCGGCAATATCTATACCCGCATCGGCAACCCGACCTGCGCCGTGCTCGAAGAGCGCGTCGCCGCGCTGGAAGGCGGCACGGCCGCGCTGGCCGTCGCCTCCGGCCACGCCGCGCAGGTGATCGTGATGCAAACGCTGCTGATGCCGGGCGACGAGTTCATCGCCTCGCGCAAGCTCTATGGCGGCTCGATCAACCAGTTCAATCACGCCTTCAAGAGCTTCGGCTGGAACGTGGTGTGGGCCGACCCTGACGACATCTCCTCGTTCGAGCGCGCGGTCACGCCGAAGACCAAGGCGATCTTCGTCGAGTCGATCGCCAATCCCGGCGGCACCGTGACCGATCTCGAGCCGATCGGCGCTATCGCGCGCAAGGCCGGCGTGCCGTTCATCGTCGACAACACCCTGGCGACGCCCTATCTGTGCAAGCCGATCGATTACGGCGCCGATGTCGTCGTGCACTCGCTGACAAAATTTCTGGGCGGCCACGGCAATTCGATCGGCGGCATCATCGTCGACGCCGGCACCTTCAACTGGTCGCGCGACAAGAAGTATCCGATGCTGTGCGAGCCGCGGCCGGAATATGCCGGCATCGTGTTGCACGAAACCTTCGGCAATTTCGCCTTCGCTATCGCCTGCCGCGTGCTCGGCCTGCGCGATCTCGGCCCGGCGCTGTCGCCGTTCAATGCCTTCCTGATCGCCACCGGCATCGAGACGCTGCCGCTGCGCATGCAGCGCCATTGCGATAATGCCCTCGCGGTCGCCGACTTCCTGTCGACGCACCCGGGTGTCGCCTGGGTCAGCTATGGCGGTCTGGCCGGCGACAAATATCACGGCCTCGCCAAGAAATACGTGCCGAAAGGCTGCGGCGCGGTTATGACCGTTGGTCTGAAAGGCGGCTACGATGCCGGCGTGAAGCTCGTATCGAACGTCAAGCTGTTCTCGCATCTGGCCAACATCGGCGACACCAAATCGCTGATCATCCACCCGGCTTCGACTACGCACCGGCAATTGTCCGATGCGCAGAAGGTCGCCGCGGGCGCCGGCCCGGACGTGGTGCGCCTGTCGATCGGCATCGAGGACAAGGCCGATATCATCGCCGATCTCGATCAGGGACTGCGGGCTTAAAGGGCCAAGGCAATGAAAGCCGCCATAGCCATCGTTATGGCGGCTTTTGTCTTTTCGGCGGGAGCAACAGCGCAACCGGCACCGCTCGTTTACCTGCGCGACATCGATCCCGGCATCCGCCAGGAGATGCACTATGCCGGCCGCGACAATTTCACCGGCCGGCCGCTGCCCGGCTACGGCGCCGCCGAATGTATGCTGCGCCGGCCGGTGGCATTGGCGCTCAGCCAAGTCCAGGCCGATCTCACCGCCGCTGGCTATTCGCTGAAGGTCTATGACTGCTATCGTCCGACCCGTGCGGTGGCCGCCATGGCGGCCTGGGCGCGCAATCCGCACGCGGTGCCGGACACGTCGCGGTTCTATCCGAAACTCGACAAGTCGAAACTGTTCGCACTCGGTTACATTTCCGGCCACTCCGCGCATTCGCGTGGCGTCGCCATCGACCTCACCGTCGTGCCGCTCAAGGTCGCGCCGGTCGCCCCCTTTGATCCGGCGAAACGCTACGGCGCCTGCACCGCGCCGCAGGCCGATCGCGCCCCCGACGACTCGCTCGACATGGGCACCGGTTTCGATTGCTTCAGCGTCCGGAGCCACACGCGCAATGCGTCGATCTCGCCGGCGCAAGCCGCCAATCGACGTCGGCTGCTCGACGCGATGCGGCGGCACGGCTTCACCAACTACAAGCGCGAATGGTGGCACTTCTCGTTCGACCGCGCCGACGATGGCATCGCCTTCGACGTGCCGATCAGGGCGCGCTAGGCCTTGGTCAGCGTTCTGGCAACGTAATCGGCGATGCGCGCCAATGTCGCGTCGGTGGTCCAGATCGCGGTAACGGCGGCGTCCGTCGCCTCCCCGCTCGCCGCCATGCGCTCGACAACCGGCTGGCGGATCTGCGCCTTGGTTTGCGCGAAGGCTTCCGGCGACAACGCGGCGTAAAGCTTGGCGATACGCACGGCGCGGACCATCAGCTCCCAGCCATCGACGACTTCGTCGGTCCAGCCTTTGGTCAGCGCCTCATCGGTCGCATAGGTGCCGGCGCCGAGCGCGAATTCGGACAGATGACGCGGCGGCACGGCGAAGCGCACGATCTCGAAAGCCAGCGCCGGCAGCGGCACGCCGACCTGCAATTCGGTAATGCCGATGCGGCCTGCCTCACGCGCCATGACGCGACGATCGGCGCAGGCGGCGAGCACCGCGCCGCCTGCAATGGCGTGGCCGTTGATTGCGGCGATTACCGGTTTGGGATGGAAGAAGACGGAGTCGTAAAGCCTGTGCAGCACGGGGAGAAAACGCCTGACGTAATCGGCCCCGCCGGCGACGAGGCGTTTGAGATCGACTCCGGCGGAAAACATCCGGCTTTCGCCATTGGTTTGGCCGGTCAGCACGATGGCGCGGACATCGGAGGTCGCCCGCAACTCGTCCATGAGGACCGCCAGCGCTTCACAGAGTTCGAGATCGAGCGCGTTGGCCTTGCCGTGCGCCATGGTAATCACGGCGACAGCGCCATCGAGCTTCATCTCGATCATGCGCCTTGTCCCGCCGGCTTCAGCACCAGAACGGCCGCGCGGCTCGACAGCCGCTCGGCGTGAACGACCGCCGCGGTGAGGACCACAATCGCCAGCATCTGATGCGCCAGCGCCAGATCGAGCGGCGCCTGATGCAGAAGCGTCAGAATGCCGAGCGCCGCCTGCAAGGTCACGAGCGCGAGCACGCCAAGCGCCGCGCCCGCCGCGCGCCCGGCCTTTCGCGCCTCATAAGCGTGCCACGCGGCAACCAGCCAGATCGTGTACGCGACCATGCGATGATCGAACTGCACTGTCAGCGTGTTCTCGAACAGATTGCGCCAGGCCGGATCGATGTGCAGCAGCCGCGCCGCCTCGGGCACGAAAGCACCGTCGATCAGCGGCCAGGTGTTGTAGATCAAGCCGGCATCAAGGCCGGCGACCAGCGCGCCGAGATAGATCTGCAGCAGCACCAACAGTGCGATCGCCAAAGCCGCGACACGCAATCGCGTTGGCGCAGCCTCGGCGCGCCCGGCAAGTCCCTGCGCCGTCCACAGCACCGCAAAATAAATGGCGCAAGCGAGCGTCAAGTGAAACGCGAGGCGATATTGCGACACGCTGGTGAGATGGCTGCCCGCGAGCCCCGACGACACCATCCACCAGCCGACCGCGCCGAGCGCCGCGCCGCCGCCGAAGATGGTCCATAGCCGCGCCTTGAGCCCGCGCGGGATCATGCCGCGCCACAGGAAGAACAGGAACGGCACGAGAAAGACAAAGCCCGTGGTGCGCGCCAGCAGCCGGTGCGACCATTCCCAGAAAAAGATCACCTTGAACGAATCGAGGCTCATGCCGCGATTGAGTTCCTTGTATTGCGGGATCTGCTGATACTTCTGGAACTCGGCTTGCCAGTCGGCGTTCGACAAAGGCGGCAGCACGCCGGTCACCGGCTTCCATTCGGTAATCGAAAGCCCCGACTCGGTGAGCCGCGTGGCGCCGCCGACAACCAGCGTCAGAAAAATCATGGCGGCAACGCAGTAGAGCCAGATTCGCACGGCGGTGGTTTTCGGCGGGGCGGCGGAAGCGGCGTGCAGACGATCCGGCATGATGGGCGCGGCCATGAAAAAAGGCGGCCGAGAGTGGCCTTGCGGGCAGGTGCGTGAACCATATAGTCAGGGGCCACCGGATAGGCAAATGCGGCATTTCCGCCGCATTTTTCCTGCCGTATTGCGTCCGCCGCCGCGGCCATCTGTCCGGCCTTGTCATGCAGGCCGGTCGATTTTGGAGACAGCATGCCCGTTCGCCTGCGTAAACTCATCGGCGCCGTTGCGCTTCTGGCGCTCGTGATGGTCTGGGCCCTGCTCGCCATGGCGCTGGCGCAGTCGGCGCTCACCGACATCAACGGCCTCGTCGCCGCGATCTACTACCTGGTCGCGGGCCTGGGCTGGGTGTTGCCGGCGATGCCGATCATCGCGTGGATGTCGAAGCCGGACCGGGCGAAGATCGACGCCTAGGCCTGAAGCGCGCCGTCAGCGCCGCTTGAGGCGTGCGGTCTGGATGTAGGGCACCTGATTGAACAGGTGCTGCGGAAATTCCTTCGACGCCATCGGCAGCTTAAGCTCGGCAAAGTGCACGAGCGTCGTGCCGGCCTTGTCGTTGCAGTCGATCGGCAGCACGCGAAGCTGGATCATGCCGTTATCCTGGAAGAACGACGCCGGCGGATTGTGCCGGAACAGCAATTCGCCGCGCTCGTTGGCGCCGACGCCGACATCCATGATGTCGTCGTGGCCGAACAGCGACACGGTCGGCGCCAGCGCCGTGCGCGTATCGGAGGCCGGTGGAATGGTGAGGAATTTGTGACCCTTCGGCTTGCCCTTGTGCTGCTGAATGATGGTCTTGTTGTTGACCCGCACGTCGAAGATCAGGTCGAACTGGATCATAGCGGGGAAATCGCTCGCCTTGGTCTCGGCGATAATGTTGCTGATCGGTTGCTCGACGCCCTCGGACAGGATGTAGAGAATGTCCTGCTTGAGCGACTTGGACCATGCCGTCGCCGTCCAGGTGAGCGCGACGAAATCGACCTGCCGATAACCGTCGGCATTGGTATAGGCCTTGCCGCGCTCGATCAGCATGCGGCCCTGGAAATTGAGCGTCTCGAGCAGAACCTCTTCCTTGTCGACCACCTGAAACAGGTTCACCGCCACTTCGTGATGAATGAGATCGATGCCGGGCCCCGGAAAACGAATGTTGGCGTGACCGTCCATCATCTTCGGCGTTTTCGGCGCTGCCCGCTTTGCCATGACTCAATCCTCCCCCAACCGCCGTCGCGCGGCTTGGGTAAGGCTAGGTGATTGTCAGGCTTGTTCTTCTTCGGGATTGCGCGTTTGTCATAGCGCCCTCACGCGCGTTGCATGGCCTTGAGGATACGGCTTGCCGCCGCGCGCCGCACCCATTACCTCAACGGCATGACCGACACCGTCCGCGACAATCCAGCCCGCAACCGCTTCGAGCTCGCAACCGATGCAGGCACGGCCATCGCCAACTACCGGCGTGACGACCGCACCATCACGATCACACATACCGAAGTGCCGCGCGCGGTCGAAGGCCGCGGCATCGGCTCCCAACTGGTGCGAGGCATGCTGGACCAGATCCGGCAGGAAGGCCGCAAGGTGGTGCCGCTGTGTTCGTTCGTCGCGGCCTATATCAGCCGGCATCCGGAATACCGGGACCTTTTACAAAGGTAGCAGTAGCGCACGCATCGGTCGCGGTGGGCGCAATTGCGCTCACGGATAAGCCATCAGCAGCGGGGCATGCGTCGCCATGATCACCTGGCAAATGCCTGATCGCTCCATCGCGCGCAACAGCTTCAGAAACTCGATTTGACGCGACAGCGACAGCGCCGACTCGAGCTCGTCGAAGATGAAGATTCCATAGCGCTGGCAGATTGATCGGCTTGTTCTTCCGCGCCATGTGAGCCACCTGCTCTGAACGAACCTTCCACAACCCTGCATTTTAAGGATTGGGTTTCGATTTGCGCAACCTGCGCGTGTCATCATCAGGAGCTGGCAACCAGCAAGGAGGCGCCAATGCCGATCCTACAGGCACGTCACTGCAAGTTCTTCCGCCCGGCCTTCTTCAAAGATCAATCCGGGGCCACGGCGATCGAATACGGCCTGATCTGTTCAGCGATCGGCATCATCATTCTTGCCGCGGTCAAAACCACCGGCCAGCAACTTCTCGCCAAACTGACATTCCTGCTCAATCTGCTCGGCTGAACCGCCGGCATTCGGCGTGGCTGGCCGGCACCACAGGCCGCACGAAGATGAAACTACGCCGCATTGACCCGGCGGAAGCCGTTCCACAGCGCCGTGCCCGCGCCCGACATCAGCACCTTGACGTAGCGCTGCTGCTGGAATTCGCCGTTCACCGAAACGCGCGGCAACGCCATCAGATGATCGGCGTGCGCCTTGAACAACACGCCCGGCCGCGTCGTCACCGCGGTCTTGAATCCGAGTTCGGCGGCGATGTTGAATTCGCGCGGACCGGCCGAGGTCGGATCGCCCACCGGATAGGACAGGTGCTGGGGTCGCGTGCCGAGCGCCGCCTCGATCACGGAACGGCTCTGCTCCATCTCGGCGCGCACGGCATCGTCCGACGCCACCTTCTTGAGCATGAAGTGGTTGACCGTGTGCGCGCCGATCGTCACCAGCGGATCGTCGGCCATCTGCGCGATCTCCTGCCAGTCCATGCATTCGTCGCGGCAGATTTCCGGAATATCGACGTGATAGGTCGCGCACAGGTCGCGCACCGTGCGGCGCACCTCGTCCTCGGTCTTCATGCTGCGCAGATAGCCGTAGATCGCCTCATAAAGCTCGCGCTTCTCGGCCACGCTGCGGGCGTCGAAATAGCGCTGCTCGCCATTGACCATCAGCCCGATGCGCTCGTTGCGCGCCACCACCATCTCCAGCGCCACCCACCACAATTCGCCGAGGCGATCCGGAAAGCTGGTCGGGACATAGAGCGCGTAAGGCATCTCGTACTTCTTGAGCAGCGGGTGCGCCCAGCGCAGGTTGTCCTTGTAGCCATCGTCGAAGGTGATGCACACGAAGCGGCGCTTGAAGTCGCCCTCGACGAAACGGCGGTGCATCTCGTCGAGCGAGATCACATCGACGCGGCGGCGCTTGAGGCGACGCAGCAGGCCCTCGAGGAAAAGCGGCGTCACTTCGAGCAGCCGGTTCGGCTGGAAGGCGTCGCCGCGCGGCGGCCGCACGTGATGCAGCGTCAGGATGACGCCAACGCCCCCAACCACCGGCCGCATCCAGTGATGCATGCCCGTGAAGTAAAGCGACTCCAGCGCAGTCCTGATGATCGTCTTCTTCATGTTAACCATGATGCGCGCCGGGAACCCAGCATTCCGTTAAAGCGCACGAACGCCGACCAATATTCCAACCCTTTATTGACAAATCTTTGCAACGGTGGCCCGAACCGCCCCCCACACGCGGATTTGTCGCATGAATATTGCCGTCCGCCCCCCGATTTCCCATGACGCCCAGAGTGTGGCGGCCGCGGGACCGCGCCTGGCGCGGGTCGAGATCGTCCGCGACATGGCGGCGGCTGAGCCCTGCTGGCGTGCGCTGGAGCGCGCGGGCTGCCTCATGACGCCGTACCAGGCCTTCGATTTCCTCAGCCTCTGGCAACGCCATATCGGCGCCGCCGAGGGCGTCGAGCCTTTCATCGTCGTCGGCTTCGACGCCGCCGGCGCGCCAATGGTCGTCTTCCCCTTCGGACGACGGCGCATGACGGCTGGCTTGCGCGTCATCGAATTCCTCGGCGGCAAGCACGCCAATTTCAACATGGGCCTGTGGCAGGCCGATCTGCTGGCCAACGTCACGACCCAAGGCCTGCATGATGTCTTTGCGCATCTGCGCGGACAAGCCGATCTCGTCGTGCTCGGCAATCAGCCCGTCACCTGGGCCGGCCGCGACAACCCCCTTGCCCTGCTGCCGCATCAGGCATCCCCCAGCTTCGGCTTCTCGGGCCCGCTGCAACGCGATTTCGAGGCGCTGTTCGACGAGCGCACCAGCGCGGTCGGGCGGCGCAAGATGCGAAAAAAGGAACGGACGCTGGCCGGCGCCGGTGAACTCGCCTTTGCGCGCGCCACGCAGGAAAGCGACATCGTCCGCGTGGTCGAGGACTTCTTCACCCAGAAGAGCGCGCGCATGCGCGCCATCGGCCTGCCCGATGTGTTCGCCGCGCAGGATGTCCGCGATTTCATCAGCGCCGGAGCCCTGACGCCGACCGCGCAGGGCAGCAAGCTGATCGAACTTTATACCCTGTCGGTCGACGGCCTGATCGTCGCCACCATGGGCGGCGTCTGCGAAGGCGGACGCTTCAGCGCCATGTTCTCCTCGATCATTCACGGCCGTTTCGGCACCGAGAGTCCAGGCGAACAGCTTCTGGTCCGCGTGGTCCGCGACTGTTGCGAACGCGGCCTGCACACGTTCGACCTCGGCGTCGGCGAGGCCAACTACAAGAGTCTGTTCTGCGATGCCGACCCGATGTTCGACAGCTACTGGCCGCTGAGCGTCAAAGGCCGGGCATTTGCTCTTGCCCGCCGTGGCCTTGCATCGGCCAAACGTGCCGTGAAGCAGAATCCGGCTTTGTGGAAGATCATCGTCACCGCGCGCCGCATCAAGGCGCGGCTGACCAACACGACCGAAGCGGCCTAAGCCGCGTCGGCCTGCGCCGCACCGGCCAGCAGCATCACATCGGCATAGCCCGCCATCGCCATGCGCTCGCGCGCCGAGCGGGTCTGCGCGTCGGCCGGATCGGCGGTCACCAGCACCGTGCGCTGCGCCAGCCTGGCGAAATATTCCGCCGGCGCATCGGCCATCGAGCCGACATCGACGACCACGTAATTGTAGCTCTGCGCCAGGGCTTCAACGATGGTAGAAAGATAGGGCGACGCCGACAGCGCCGCGCCATCGGCGCCGACGTCGCCGGTCGCGACCAGATGAACCTGCGAGTACTGGTCGCGCGTGATGATGTCGCCGAATGTCGCCTGCCCGCGCACCAGCTCGGCCACGCCGGCCGCCTGAGGATCGGTCGAGATCACCGACAGGTTCGGCGCGCCAAACGCAAAATCGACGAGGACGACGGTGGCGCGCTCGGCCAGACTTCGCGCCAGCGTGATCGCGGCATAGGTCGTGCCGGCGTTACGCGCGGCGCCGGCAACGGTAACGCGGCGGCCAGCCTCGCCCGATTGCAGCAAAGACTGCGCGATCTGATCCAGTGTGCTCACCGGCAGCGGCGGCACCACCGCGGCAAACGCAGCGGGCTGCATCGGCGCGAGATGGGGCGGCGCAAAACCGGGTTGCCCAAAGCCAGGCGGCGCGAAATTCGGGCTCAGTGGCGGCGACGCCATACGCGGCAAAGACTGCGGCATCATTGCAGGCGGCATCGTTGAAACCGGCAGCGGTGCGTGCGGATCGAAACCGGGGGCCGGATAGGATGCCGACGCATAGCCATAACGCGCGGCCGGAACGGCCGGCGGCCCGAGCAACGCACCGGTGACGACGAAGCCGGTCGACAGCGCCAGTCCGGCGAAAGCCGCGATCAGGATGGTCGGCAGTTTCTTTGGATAGGTCGGTTTGAGCGCCGGCGTTGCGCGCGAAATGATGCGCGCTTCCGGCGGCGACGCATTGATGTTGTCGCGGGCCGAGGCCTCGCTGTATTTCACCAGATAGGATTCCAGCAGATCGCGCTGCGACTTGGCGTCGCGTTCCAGCGCGCGCAACTGCACGTCCTGTTCGTTGGTGGTGGACGCCACCCGCTTCACCTGGTCGAGGCTCGCGGTCAGCGTCTGCAGACGATCGGCGGCCACCTTGGCATCGTTATCCAACTGGCGCGCCAGACGCTCGGCCTCGGCGCGCTTGGCGCGCTCGATCTCGGCGATCTGCGCGCGCAACTCCTTGATGCGCGGATGCTGATCCATCAAGGTCGTCGACTGTTCGGCAAGCTGGGCACGCAGGGCCGAGCCCTGATCGGTCAGGCGCCGCATCGATTCGGAATTGGCGATGTCGGAGGAATCGACCGGCTTGCCGGACCGCACCAGTTCATGAAGCTGGCGCGCCCTCGCCTCGAGGTCGGCCTTCTGGCCGCGCGCCGCCGCGATCTGCGAATTGATTTCGGTGAGCTGCTGGTTCGGCAACGAAGTGTTGTTCGAACCGACGAACAGGTTGGAGCGCGAGCGATATTCCTCGACTTTGGCCTCGGCGTCCGCGACCTTGGTGCGCATCTTCTCGATTTCGCTGGCGAGCCACGTGCTCGCCGCCTTGGTCTGGTCGGTCTTGGCCGAGCGCTGCGAGGCGAGATAGGCCTCGGCGATCGAATTCGCCACCCGCGCCGCGAGATCGGGATTGGCGGCGCTGAAATCGACACCGATGACGCGCGACTTCTCGATCACATAGGCGTTGATGCGATCGTAATAGGCGGCCAGCGTGCGCTCCTCCGGCGACATCGAAGAAACATCGCGGCCGAGCCCGATCAGGCCGAGCAGCGCCTGGGTGAGCGATTGCCCGCCGACGGAGGAATCGAATTCCAGGTTCTGGTCAAGATGTTCTTTCTTGATGACTTCGCGCGCGACGTCGCGTGACAGCACAAGCTGGATCTGGCTGGTGACGGCTTCCGCATCGATGGTGCCGCGATCCGTCAGGCCCTTGTCGGCATCGGCGCGCATAAAAATGTTCTCGCGCTGCTCAAGCAGCAGCCGCGCTTCCGACCGGTAGCGCGGCGTCACCGAGTTGACGACGAGGAAAGCGACGGCGGCGGCCATCAGCGTGACGCCGAGAATGGTGGTCTTCTTCAGCCACAGCGCGTGTCCGATGGAGCGCAGATCGGGCTCGCCAGCCAGGTCGCTCGCAATCGCAGGCGCCGCCGCTGGCATCGGGCGCGGGTTAGACATCGGCCTTGATGCCGCAACCGGCGCCGGCTGCGACGCTGCGGCTTTCGACTTCCTACGGAAAAACATGGCGACTCCAACACACGGCCTGTGGCGGCATTTCCGATCTGACCCGATTATGGTTGCCACGCCGTTAATCCAGGCCCAAAACCTCATGCTGGAAGATTTTGTTAACCACGCTTCCGCTTAATCCGGACTGCGCCTCCTTCGATTCAATGCGGATTATGGCAAAGGGCCGGAATGACCCCGCTGAACATCCTTCATGTCTTCCGCGCGCCTGTTGGCGGGCTCTTTCGCCATGTCATGGATCTGGCTCGCGCCCAGGCCGAGCGCGGACACTACGTCGGCCTCATCGTTGACAGCACGACGGGCGGCGAGCGCGCCGAGGCGGCACTCGACGGTCTGGCGTCGCATTTGGTCCACGGCATCACCCGTGTGCCGATGAGCCGGCAGGTCAATCCGGGCGATTGGGCGCCGATTCTCCACACCATGCGCCGAAG
Source organism: Pseudolabrys sp. (assembly GCA_041662425.1). Classification (GTDB taxonomy): domain Bacteria; phylum Pseudomonadota; class Alphaproteobacteria; order Rhizobiales; family Xanthobacteraceae; genus Pseudolabrys. The sequence goes on along the minus strand of JBAZSM010000044.1, from coordinate 18,275 downwards.
CGCGACGGCCAAAGCCGACGTGCTGCACGGCCACGGCGCCAAAGGCGGCGCCTATGCCCGCATGGCGCCGGGCAACCGTGGCGCGGTGCGTGCCTATACGCCGCATGGCGGCAGCCTGCTGTTCACCAACGCGACGCTGGCGGGCAAGATCTACCTCGCGACCGAACGCCTGCTGATGCTGCGCAGCGACCTGCTGCTGTTCGAGAGCCAATACAGCGCCGATATGTCGCGCAGCAAAGTGGGCGCGCCGCGCGGTCAGGTTCGCGTCGTTCATAACGGCGTATCGCGCGCCGAATTCGAGCCGATCGTCCCGGTCGAAAACGCCACCGATATCGTGTTCATCGGCGAATTACGCCATGTCAAAGGCATCGATCTGCTCATCGACGCCCTTGCCGACCTCAGACGTGACGGCCGGCCGCTGACCGCGACCTTGGTCGGCGCCGGTCCGGATCGCGAGGCGCTGGTCGCACACGCGGCCAAGGCCGGGCTTGCCGAGGCCATCCGATTCCCCGGCGCCATGTCGGCGCATCAGGCCCTCCCGCTCGGGCGCCTGATGGTTGTGCCGTCGCGGGCCGAATCCCTGCCCTACGTGGTGCTGGAATCCGCCGCCGCCCAGGTTCCGCTGATCACGACGCGGGTCGGCGGCATTCCCGAAATCTACGGCCCGCTGTCCGACGCCCTGATCGAGCCGGAGAGTTCCGCCGCCATCGCCCGGGCCATCGCCGAGGCACTCGATCACCCGGAGGCGCTGCGGCAGCGGACCAGGGCGCTCAACGAGCGCGTGGCCGCCTCTTTCTCGATCGACGCCATGGTCGATGGCGTGCTCGACGCCTACCAGACCGCGCTGTCGGAGTTGCGCGCCAAAGGCCGCCGTTAACGCTTTTTCACGACAATCGCTAAGTCTTTTTTGAGAGTCTTTCCCTAGATATTTATACGCTTTTACGAAGTTCGGCGGTCCTGTCGCGGCCGTCTCAGTATGGCGTACCGAAATGCTCGACACCGATTCCCGCCCCGCCCTCAATGCGGCCGGCGCCGCCGCAGTCCTTGACCGGCTTCGTGAAGGACCGCGCGAGCAAAGCGAGCCCCGATCGCTGTCAACCCAGGCCCGCGCCATCATCGACACGCCGATGTCGGCGCCGATCCCGCCGATCGTGTTGGCCGGCATCGTTCGCGTCGTCGAATTCGTCCTGATTGTCGTGGTCGGCCTGGCGATCTTCGCCGTGTACGTGGATCCGATCGGCCCCCAGCTGACGCGCTATTTCGGCGCGGTGGTGACGGTCGCCGTGCTGTCGACGCTGGCCTTCCAGATCGCCGATATCTATCAGGTGCACGCCTTCCGCGGCCACGAGAAGCAATATATGCGGCTCGCCTCGGCCTGGTCGGTGGTGTTCCTGACCGTCATCGGCGCCTCGTTCTTCCTCAAGGCCGGCGAGATGTATTCGCGCGTCTGGCTCGGCACCTATTACGTCGTCGGCCTCGTCGCGCTCATCGCATCGCGCAAGGTTCTCTATTACATCGTGCGACGCTGGACCCGCGAAGGCCGCCTCACCCGCCGCACCGTCATCGTCGGCGGCGGTGAACCCGGCGAGCGCGTCATCAACGCCTTGCGCCTGCAAAAAGACACCGGCATCGAAATCGTCGGCCTGTTCGACGACCGCGGCGACGATCGCGGCGGCGCCGAATGCGCCGGATTGTTCAAGCTGGGCACCGTCGACGATCTGGTCGAATTCGGCCGCCGCACCCGCGTCGATCTCGTGATCTTCTCGCTGCCGATCACGGCCGAGAACCGTATCCTGCAGATGCTGCGCAAGCTCTGGGTGTTGCCACTCGACATTCGTCTCGCCGCACACACCAACAAGCTGCAATTCCGTCCGCGCTCCTACTCCTATATCGGCAAGGTCCCGGTGATCGACGTGTTCGACCGGCCCATCGCCGACTGGGACGTCGTGATGAAGTGGCTGTTCGACAAGTTCATCGGCACGCTGGCCCTGATCGCCTTGTCGCCGGTGCTCATCGCCACTGCGATCGCGATCAAGCTCGACAGCCGCGGGCCGGTGATTTTCCGGCAGAAGCGCTACGGCTTCAACAACGACCTGATCGAGGTCTACAAATTCCGCTCGATGTATACCGACAAGAGCGACGCGACCGCGGCCAGACTGGTGACAAAAGATGATCCGCGCGTCACGCGCGTCGGCCGCTTCATCCGCAAGACCAGCATCGACGAGTTGCCGCAGCTGTTTAACGTGGTTTTCAAGGGCAATCTGTCGCTGGTCGGCCCGCGTCCGCATGCGGTCAACGCCAAGGCCGAGGCGCGGCTCTACGCCGACGCCGTCGACGGCTATTTCGCCCGCCACCGCGTCAAGCCGGGCATCACCGGCTGGGCCCAGATCAATGGCTGGCGCGGCGAAACCGACACCCACGAGAAGATCCAGGCGCGCGTCGAGCACGATCTCTATTACATCGAAAACTGGTCGCTGCTGCTCGACCTGTCGATCCTTCTGCGCACCCCGGTCTCGCTCCTGAAAACCGAGAACGCGTATTGATCACCGCCCGCGATATGGCGCCGGCCTTTGCGCCGCCGGCCGCCTACGCCGCGGTGTCCGCGGCACCATCGGTCTGCGCGCCGGCAAAGGCGACCTTCCGCGAGCGCCTGCTCCTGAATGTGCTGTTCGTCACGGTGCTGGCGAGCTGCGTCGCCTTCATCGAACCATCGCCGCATGACGGTCTGATCGGGGTTCTGGCAATTGCCGCCCTCGCCGCCGGCGTGCGTTTCCACCGCATCCTGCTGATTCCGTTCACGCTGATGATTGTCTGGAACGTCTTCGGCCTCTTCTCACTGCTGAATGTGTCCGGGCAGGAGAAAACCGAGCAATACGCGGCGACCTCGGTCTACCTGGCCATCGCCGCCTTCGTGTTCTCGCTGATCTTCGCCGACAACACGATGCAGCGAATGGCGGCGATGCGGAAAGCCTACGTGATCGCCGCCGTCGTCGCGGCGATCTGCGGCACGGCGGGTTATTTTCACCTGTTCCCCGGCGCCGGGATGTTCACCCTCTATGATCGCGCCATGGGACCGTTCAAGGATCCCAACGTCTACGGTCCGTTCCTGATCCTGCCGGCGTTGATGCTGCTCCAGCGCATGCTCACGCAGCGTATCGACGTCGTCAGCCTCGCGGCCACCGGCATCATCATGTTCGGCCTGCTGTTGAGCTTCTCGCGCGGCGCCTGGTTCAACTTCGCGGTCGGGCTGCTGATCGTCATCGCTTTCAGCTTCCTCACGGCGCCGGCCCCCCGGGTGCGAACCCGCATCGTCGTCATCAGCGTGGCCGGTATCGCCGCGCTCGCCGTCATTCTGGTATTCCTGCTGACCGCGACATCGCTGCACAGCATGTTCGAGACCCGCGCCCAGCTCATCCAGAGCTACGACGTCGGTAGCGGCGGCCGTTTCGTGCTGCAGGAACTCGCCATCGGCTCGCTGCTCGACTTCCCGAACGGCATGGGCCCTTTCGAATTCGCCCGCGTCTTCGGTCTGCAGCAGCACAATGTCTATCTGCAGGCCTTCCTGGTCTATGGCTGGGGCGGCGGCTTCGCCTACGTCCTGCTGGTGCTGACGACGCTCTGGATCGGCTTTGCCAACAGCATCAAGCGCGCGCCGTGGCAGGGTTACGCCATTGCCGCGGCCGGAACCTTCCTCGGTGTGGTGCTCGAAGGCTTCATCATCGACACCGACCACTGGCGCAACTTCTTCCTGGTGATGGGCGTCATCTGGGGGCTGGCGGCGGCGACCCGCGCGGCGGCGGGGAAAGCCCAGCCAATCGGCGCGCCGGTGGTTGCGCGCCCATAGCCGCATCCCTATAGTCCGCGCCGTTCCGGTCGGGGCGTGGCGCAGCCCGGTTAGCGCACTAGTCTGGGAGACTAGGGGTCGTGAGTTCAAATCTCGCCGCCCCGACCAATTTTCAAGATTTTACAGCTGCTTAAGGCCGCATCTTAATGCGCGGCATGCGCCGATTCCGGCGCTCCGCGCCGGCTTGCGGCGCGCCCTAGCCGGCCTGTCCGGCGCGCAATGCGGCCGGCGCCTGCTCAGCCCAGCCGAAGAAGCCATCCTGGACGCCCATGATGTGGGTTTTCATCGCCTGGAAAGCGGCACCCGAATTTTGTTGCTCGATGGCGGTGATGATGGCGCGGTGCTCGCGCTTGGAGATCGAATAGAACGGATCTTTCATCCGGTCCTTCTTGTAGGTCGCCCAGGTCGGCGTGCGGCGCAGCTGATTGAGCTGCTCGATGAGCCCGGCCATGATCGGATTCTGCGTCGCCTCCGCGATCGCCAGATGAAACTGGTGATCCCATAGATTGTAGGCGTCCGGCTCCTTCGTGGTCTCGCGCTTGAGTGCGCACATCTTGATGCGTTCGATATCGGAGGGGCGCGCCGTCGCCGCCGCGCAGGCCGCGATCGACGGCTCGAGGATCAATCGCGCATCGAGCAACTCCTTCGGCGACACCTTGCCGAGCTTCAGCATCTGCTCGACGCCGGCAATCGCCGGGCGGCGACCGACGAACGTGCCCTGTCCGACGTGACGCCATATCTGGCCTTCGGCTTCGAGCACTTCGAGCGCCTTGCGTAAGGTCGAACGGCCAACCTGCAACTCGACGGCGAGCTCACGCTCCGGCGGCAACCGGCCCTCAAAGCGGCCGCGTTCGATAAGGCTTCGCATGCGCCGCAATGCCGCGGCGGAATTGCCGCGATGCAAACCAATTGGCTCGCTTGGTTTGCTTGATTGCGCATTTCGCATGAGTTTAAGCCCTAGATCGATTGACCATCATTATGGATTGGTTTACGCCAGACAGTATCGCTTCTGCAATGTCCGCGACAAACAAAGACGGACTGCCAAAGAGTGAGGAAATGCCGTGACGCCACGTCTCTACGTTGGAACTGGTGGCTTTTCGGTCTGGTTCAGCAATGATTTTGGCCAGACATTCGACAGGCTCTGGGGCTCAACCGGGCTCTACAGCGAAACCCGCATCTGGGCGCTGAACTGGCACCCCGATCGCCCCGGCGAAATTCTCGTCGGCACGGACAGCGGCGTTCATCGCCTCGATGTCGCCACTCACAAATTCACGCACATGCCGTCGCCGATGGACACCATGCAGGTGTGGTCGATCGCGCGTAGCCCGAGTGAACCCGATCTGGTGCTTGCGGGCACACGCCCCGGCAACATCTTCCGCTCCACCGATGGCGGCAAGTCGTGGGAAAAATGCAACGCCGGCATCCCTGAGACCTGCCTTTACGTGACCTATCCGCGCGTCACGAAAATCCTGTTCGATCCCAAAGACAGCAACATGGTCTGGGCGAGCCTTGAAGTCGGCGGCGTCTATCGCAGCGAAGACGCCGGCAAGACCTGGAAGATGACCTCGACCGGCCTCATCTCCGACGACGTCCACGATGTCGGCGTCATGCACCACGACAACGAGCGCGTGCTGTTTGCAACGACGAACGAGGGGCTCAACATCAGCCGCGACAGCGGCGACAGCTGGGCGCGGATGCCGTTTGCGTCGAAGAAGCCCTATACGCGCACCATCACCCCGCGCGCCGACGACACCGGCGTCGCCTTCGTCGCCAATGGCGACGGCCCTCCCGGCTCCTGGGGCCGCCTGCTGCGCACGCGCGACTTCGGCGAGCACTGGGAAAATGCCGGCCTGCCCGGCGACCTGCAAAGCTCGGCCTGGCTCGTCGCCACCAACCGCGCCAATCCCGACCTGCTGTTCTCGTCGAGCGCGCTCGGCCAGTATTTCCGCAGCGACGACGGCGGCGATAGCTGGGAAGCGTTACCGCGACGCCTGACGGAGACCCGCGCGCTGGCGTGGATCCCGGTCTGATCTTTCGCTGCCTCACACAGGTTCTGGAGTAACGGTATGGATCTCGGAATAGCGGGGCGCAGGGCAATCGTCTGCGCCTCGAGCAAAGGCCTCGGCCGCGGCTGCGCTGAAGCGTTGGCACGCGAAGGTGTCGATGTGGTCATCAACGGCCGCAACGAGACCGAAGTGATGGCGACCACGGAAGCGATCCGCAAACTCGCCCGTGTCAACGTCACCCCGGTCGTCGCCGACGTGACGACGCCGGCAGGCCGCGACGCCTTGCTGAAGGCCTGCCCCGAACCCGATATCCTCATCAACAATGCCGGTGGCCCACCGCCCAGCGATTTCCGCGATCTCGATGAAGAGCAATGGCTCAAAGGTCTGGTGCCGAACCTCGTTTCACCGATCATGCTGATGAAGGCGGCCGTGGACGGCATGGCGAAGCGCAAGTTCGGCCGCGTCATCAACATCACCTCGCGCTCGGTGAAGACGCCGCTCTATCACCTGCCTTTGTCGAATGCGGCGCGCGCCGGCCTGACCGGCATGGTCGCTGGGCTGGCCCGCCAGGTCGCCAAGGACAATGTCATCATCAACAACCTGCTGCCAGGTCCCTTTGCCACCGAGCGGCAGATGGGCCCGATGCGCGGCCGCGCTCAGCAGGCCGGAATGGACTACGACGCTTTCGTCAAGCAGCAGACCGATCAGGTTCCGACCAAACGGTTCGGCACGGCGGAGGAGTTCGGCAACACCTGCGCCTATCTGTGCAGTGTCCATGCGAGTTTCATCGTCGGGCAGAATATTTTGATGGACGGCGGCGGTTTCGCCTCAACAGTGTGAGAACTTGATGGCCGGGGAAACAAACAACGCACAACGCCGGCCATTTTCGGCCCGGCTCTTCATGAACGCCGGCATCGTGCGACGTTCGCGCTTCCTGGTCGGCTTCGTGCTGCTGTTCGCGATCTGGGAACTGGCGGTGCAGAGCGGCGTCAAGGAATACGTCCTGCCCTCGCCGATCAGCGTCTTCCACGGCTTCGTCGAGAACTGGCCGCATCTGCTGATCAATGCCTGGACCACCACGCTGGAAATTCTCGCCGGCTACGGGCTCGCCATCGCGGTCAGCATCCCGCTGGCGCTGCTTATCGCCTTCTCGCGCATTTTCGAGGAGACGATCTATCCGGTCGTCGTATTCCTGCAGATCGTGCCGAAGATCGCGGTGGCGCCGCTATTCATCATCTGGTTCGGCTTCGGCTTCACGCCGAAGCTGCTTCTGGTGTTTCTGCTGTCGTTCTTTCCGATCGTCGTTTCCTCGATCGCGGGCTTCAAGTCCATCAATCCGGAGATTGTCGACTTCGTCAGCACGACGGGCGCGAACGGCATTCGCACGTTCTTCAAGATCAGGTTGCCGCACGCGCTGCCGGAAATCTTCACCGGGCTCAAAGTCGGCGCCGCGCTGTCGGCGACGGCGGCGGTGGTCGCCGAATTCGTCGCCTCCGATCGTGGCCTCGGCTACCTGCTCCTGCAATATAACGGCGACCTCAATACCCGCATGGTGTTCGCCGCCATCATCCTGCTCAGCGCCATCGGCGTCGCCATCTATTTCATCGCCGAACTGCTCGAGCGCATCTTCGTTCCCTGGAGAGTGACGTCCGGCGAACGCACCGACATGACCTGACCAGTGTTTTCTGAAGCCTGCCCATAAAAAATAAAACCACGGAGGAAACGATGAAACTGCTGAAAGCTCTGGGCCCGGCCCTCGCGGTCGCGGCCGTCCTGATGTCCAACCCCGCCTCGGCGATGGACAAGGTTACCTTCCGCATGAACTGGTACTACGGCGGCTTCCACTCGCCGTTCCATCTCGGCCTGCAGCGCGGCTACTACAAGGACGAAGGCATCGACCTGACGCTGAACGAAGGCCGCGGCTCCGCGAATACGGTGCAGACCGTCGCCGCCGGCTCCGACGATTTCGGCGTCGCCGACTCGTCGAGCGTCATGTTGCTCGCCGCCAAGGGCGCCGACGTCAAGACCGTCATGACGATCCACGCCAACAGCGCGTTCGGCGTTATTTCGCTGGCCGAGACCGGCATCAAGCAGCCGAAGGACCTCGAAGGCAAGCGCATGGCGATCAGTGCCGGCGACGCCTTGACGCAATTGTTCCCGGCCTTCGCCAAGAGCGCCGGCATCGACCGCAGCAAGATCTCGCTTGTGCAGATCGACCCGGCCGGCAAGGTCGTGGCGCTGCTGGAAAAGCGCGTCGACGCCATCATCGGCGGTCTCGACGACCAGTACTTCCTGGTCAAGCAGAAGGGCGCCAATCCGGTCGGCATGAAGTTCGCCGATCATGGCGCCAACACGGTCGGCCTCACCATCGTCACCAGCGACGCCTTCGCCAAGAAGAACCCCGATCTCGTCAAGCGCTTCCTGCGCGCGACCACGCGGGCCTGGCAGGAAGCGATCAAGAATCCGGATGCGGCGGTTGACGCTCTGCTCAAGGCACGGCCGGACCTCGACCGCACCTCGCAGAAGGGCCAGCTCGAAGCCGATATCTCCTTCATTGCCTCGCCCGCCTCCAAGGGCAAGCCGTTCGGCTACAACGCGCCGCAGGATTGGGAGCGCACGATGAAGATCCTGACCGAATATCGCGATCTCAAGACCGACAAGCCGGCGTCGGCGTTCTACTCGAACGACTACCTGCCGAAAGAATGAGCAACCGAACCCTCAGTGCGACGGTGAACGCGAGCGATCGGCTCCTCAACGTGAACGATCGCCCGACCCCACCTGCCGCCATCAGCGCCCAAGGCATCTCCAAGAGCTTTGGGACGGCCGACAGCCCGATTGTCGCCCTCTCCTCCGTCGATCTCACGATCAAGGAAGGCGAGTTCATCGCGATCGTCGGGCCGTCCGGTTGCGGCAAAAGCACGTTCCTACGTATCGTCGCCGGCATTTCCAAACCGACGACCGGCACGGTGACGACGCCCCACGGCGTCGTCACCAAACCGCTCACCGATGTCGGGGTCGTATTCCAGAGCCCGGTATTGCTCGACTGGCGCAATATTCTCGACAACGTCCTGATCCAGTTCGAGCTGCGCGGCATGAACGCCAGGGAGTTTGCCGAACGTGCCCGCAATCTGCTCGGCGCCGTCGGCCTTGGCGACTTCCTGAAGCGTTATCCGCGCGAATTGTCGGGCGGCATGCGGCAGCGCGCGGCGATCGCTCGCGCACTGGTGCATAATCCCTCACTTCTCCTCATGGACGAGCCGTTCGGCGCGCTCGATGCGCTGACGCGTGAACAGATGCGCGTCGACCTCGAAGCCTTGTGGCTCAAGTCGCGCAAGACGGTGCTGTTCGTCACGCACGGTATCGACGAGGCCGTTCTGCTGGCGGATCGCGTCGTTGTGATGTCGCCGCGGCCGGGACGGATCGAGCAGGTGATCGAGGTCGATATTCCGCGCCCGCGAGGTCTGGAGGGGCGACGCAATCCCACCTTCCTCAAGATCACCGAGGAAATCACTAACATCTTTCTATCGCGCGGCGTGTTTCATCAGAGCTCGGGGCTTTCGGCCTCGCTCGGACACTAAGCGTTCAGCAACGAGGCAGGCATGTCGATCTTCGGACACGGCGTGGTCGCGATCTGGAACGGGATCGCACCGGAAGGACGCGAGCAATTCTATGAGTGGCACGACCGCGAACACATGCCGGAGCGCGCCGGCATTCCCGGCTTCATCCGCGGCCGCCGCTACATCGCGACATACGGCCGTCCGGAATATTTCACGCTGTACGAGGCGGAAAGCCCAGAGGTGCTGAGCGGGCAGGATTACTTCAACCGCCTCAACAACCCGACGCCCTGGACCAAGAGCACGGTGACGTCGTATTTCCGCGACACCTCGCGCGGCGTCTGCCGATTGAAGTTCAGCCAGTCCTGCGGCGACGGCGGCTATCTCATCACGCTACAATTCGGTCCGCAGGAGGACCAGGACGACAAACTCGAGCGCGCGTTGCGCCATAATGTGCTGCCTCCCGTGATCGATATTCCGGGCGTCGTCGGCGTGCATCTGTGCATCGCCGACCGGGCGGCAAGCGACGTCGAGACCGCTGAGCGCAAGGGCCGCAAGGTCGAGATTCCGAAATGGCTGATCCTGATCGAGGCGGTCAGCGCGGAGGCCGCCGATGCCGGCTGCGACGCCGTCTTGGCCGCCGGCCTGACCGGCCTCGGCGCCGGTCCGGCGACCGAACGCGCGCTTTACATGATGCAGTTCTGCCGCGCCAAACGCGGCTAAACGAGAGAGCGGCGATCAATCCGGCGTGCGCAGCGAAACGCCCAGCGCCGCGCGGCGGCGCAGCCACATCGTCGCGCGATATTTCGGATCGTGGGTGAGCGCGAACATGCCATCGAGCACGGCAAGAACGCGCGCCGCGCCGAGGCTGTCGCCCAATGCCAACGGCCCCATCGGGTAATTGAGGCCGAGTTCGACGGCGGTATCGATATCGGCCGGCGCGGCCACCCGCAATTCGGCGATGCGGGTGCCGATATTCACGATCATCGCCAGAAGCCGCTGCGTGACGAAGCCGGTCGAATCGTTGATCGCGGTGACCGCCGCGCCGCCCGCCCTCAGGGCGGCTGCCGCGCTGCCCAGAGTCTCCGGCGTCGTCAGCGGGCTTTTCATCACCGTGAAGCGCTTGGTGAAGCGGCCGAGCATATCCACCGCCACCGTGCGCGCCGGATCGAGCTTCAGGCGCAGCGCCGCGCTGGTGCAATCCTCGCCCAGTGGTGTGACGAAGCAGAGGCTGTCCATCGGCGGCGTGCCGCCGATGGATGCCTTGATGCCGTTGGCCTCGAACATCGCGGCCAGATCGCTGCCGCCATCCTCATCCGCGATCCAGACCGCCACCGGCACCGGCTGCGGCGACACGGCGATCGTCGGCGCGCTTGCCGCGCTCGCATTCTTGTAATCGTAAAAGCCGATGCCGCTCTTGCGCCCATACAGGCCCGCCGCCACGCGCGTCGCCATCTGCGCCGACGGCTGATACATCGGCTCCTCGTAATAGCGGCCGTACATGCTCTCCATCACCGCATGGGTGACGTCGCCGCCGATCAGGTCGAGCAGTTCGAACGGGCCCATGCGAAAGCCTGCGGCTTCCTTCATCAGCTCGTCGACTTCGCGAGCGCTGGCAATACCCTGCGCGACGATGCGCAGCGCTTCCGGCCCATAGGCGCGGCCCGCATGATTGACGACAAAGCCCGGCGTGTCGGTCGCAACGATCGGCACCTTGCCGATGCGTTTGGTGAAGGCCACCAGCGCATCGGCCAGCGAAGCGTCGCTGCGCAACCCGGCGATCACTTCGACAAGCTTCATCACCGGCGGCGGATTGAAGAAATGCAGCCCCGCAACGCGTTCCGGCTTCGCGCAACCGGCGGCGATTTCGGTCACCGAAAGCGACGACGTATTCGTCGCCAGCACGGCATCGGGTGCAAGAATGGTCTCGAGCTTGGTGAACAGGTCGCGCTTGACGGCGAGGTCTTCGACGATGGCCTCGATCACAAGCCCGGCCGGTTTCGCGTCTTCGAGCGCGGCGATCGGTTTCAGCTTCGCCATCAGGGCGCGCTTGGCTTCGTCCGTCATGCGGCCCTTGGCGACCTGACCGTCGAGCCCCTTGGCGACCGCGGCGAGCGCTTCATCGACGGCGCCCGCCCTCGCATCGTACAGCAGCGTCGTGATGCCGGCCTGCGCGCAGACCTGGGCGATGCCGCGGCCCATGGTGCCGGCGCCGAACACGGCGACGACGAGATCGGTTTTATCCAGGTCCACGGCCATTATTTGCCTTCGTAGCTTGGCTTGCGCTTTTCGAGGAAGGCCGCCATGCCCTCCTTCTGGTCCTGCGTCGCGAACTGCAACTGGAAGGCCTTGCGCTCCAGCATCAGCGCCGTCTCCAGCGGCGCATTGACGCCGGCATTGACGATTTCCTTGATCTGCGCAACCGAGATTGGCGGCATCGCCGCGATCTCACGCGCAATCTCGATCGCCCGCGGCAGAGCCTGCCCGCTCGGCGCTACTTCGGCGATCGCGCCCATCGCCAGCGCCTCCGCGGCCGAAAAGAAACGTCCGGTCAGCAACAGCAACAGCGCCCGCTGCTTGCCGACCAGCCGCACCAGCCGCTGCGTGCCACCGCCGCCGGCAAGAATGCCGAGCTTCACTTCAGGCAGGCCGAGTTTCGCGCCCTCACCCGCGACGATGAAGTCTGCGCACAGCGCCAACTCGAAGCCACCGCCGAGCGCAAAGCCCTCGACCGCGGCGATCACCGGCTTCGGACATTCGACCACCGGCCGATAATATTGCTGCACGTTGCGCGCCATGACTTCGACCGGCCCGGCTTTCGCCATCTCGGCGATGTCGGCGCCGGCGGCGAAGGCCTTGTCGTCGCCGGTGATGATGATGCAGCGCGCCGTGGCGTCGGCGCCGTAGCGCAGCGTCTCTTCCGCAATCCGTTGCCGCAATGTCAGGCTCAGCGCGTTACGCACCTGCGGACGATTGAGACGCAGGACGACGATGTCGTCGGCTGGGTGTTCGACAATGAGCGGATCCGGCTCGGTCATGGCGTCTGCCCTTGCTGGCGTTGCGCGAGGCGGACTGCCTAACATGGGCCTTCGCCCTCGCCAATCGGCGCCGCACGTTGCAGACGCCAGGCGCCGTCGATGCACGATATTTCGGAAGCAGCCGAGCCTCTAGCGCTCTGTGGGCGTCAGCGCGACGTCGATCAGCTTGCGGCACTCTTGGAGGTCATCAAGCACAGTGCGCAAACGGTCGAGTCTTTCGCCCGACAGACCGGCGGCCTTCGGCGCGCCGATGCCGGGTTCGGGTGCAAAGTCGGCCGGCGCAGGCTGCACAGCAGGCGTCCGCGTCAAAGGCTTGTATGACGAGCCGACGCGGTCGCCCGGATCGATGCGCGGCATGGGCGCGCTTTGCAGCGGCGGCTCCTCGCGGCCGACCGGTGTATCGGCGCGGTCGTTGAGATCGCGGCCGATCAGCGAGGTAATGCGCGCGCGCAAACCGCGCCGCTCGTCGGCGTCGCCCTCTTCCTCGTCTTCCTCGTCGTCGGCCTCGAGCGTCTCATCGACGAGTTCGGCGTCGTCGGCGTCGTCGGCGCGGAGCGCGCCTTGCGCGCCGTCCTGCCAGATCGACTGCACGAGGCTCACGCCCTGCTCGCGCAAGATGCGCTGCACGCCGCGAATGGTGTAGCCCTCGCCGTAAAGCAGATGACGGATGCCGCGCAGGAGATCGATATCGTCAGGCCGGTAATAGCGGCGGCCGCCGCCGCGCTTCATCGGCTTGATTTCGGAGAAGCGGCTTTCCCAGAAGCGCAGCACGTGTTGCGGCAGATCGAGCTCGTCGGCCACTTCACTGATCGTGCGGAATGCGTCCGGCGCCTTGTTATCCAAAGCGGCTCACCTGCCTGGCTGCGATGTTTCGAATTCTACACGAAACGGATGGCGATTGTTATGCGTGCTCGGCTTCGTCGGCGACGTTATGCCCGTTAATCCGCTGCTTGAGGATCGCCGATGGCTTGAACACCATCACGCGACGCGGCGAAATCGGCACTTCCTTGCCGGTCTTGGGGTTGCGACCGATGCGCTGCCCCTTTTTTCGCACCACAAAGCTGCCAAAAGACGACAGTTTCACGGTTTCGCCACGCTCCAGGCAGTCGGTGATCTCTTTCAAGACCAGCTCGACGAGGGAGGCAGATTCGGTCCGCGAGAGGCCCACCTTTTGGTAGACGGCCTCACACAGGTCCGCTCTCGTTACTGTTTTACTGGTCATCGCCCCAGCCCAACCCATGGCGAAGATATCTCGCTGAATTATCGACGATATTAGCTTCGGGAGAAGCGGTCAACGGGCGATTTCAAGCCGATGACCGTCGCGGACGGGCCACCTCCGCCTACCAGCGCAGCAAGGACGAGCCCCAGGTAAAGCCGCCGCCCATGGCTTCGAGCAGGATCAGATTGCCCCGCTTGATACGCCGGTCGGCCACGGCGTCGGCCAGCGCCAGGGGGATCGAGGCCGCCGATGTATTGCCGTGACGATCGACCGTCATGACGACTTTTTCCGGCGAAATACCGAGTTTATGCGCCGATCCGTCGATGATCCGCTTGTTGGCCTGATGCGGCACGAACCAGTCGATATCGGCGGCGCTGGTGCCGGTCGCGGCAAATGCGTCTTCGATGACGTCGGTGATCATGACCACCGCGTGTTTGAAAACTTCGCGGCCTTCCATGCGCAGATGGCCGACGGTCTGGGTCGATGACGGACCGCCATCGACATAAAGCTTGGACCGGTGCTTGCCGTCCGAGCGCAGATGGGTGGTCAGGATGCCGCGGTCCGCCGTGGTGCCGGGCTGTTCCTGCGCCTCCAGAACCACCGCGCCTGCGCCATCGCCAAACAGGACGCAGGTGGTGCGGTCGGTCCAGTCGAGAATACGCGAGAAGGTCTCGGCGCCGATCACCAGCGCGCGCTTGTGGGCGCCGGTCCGCAACATGCTGTCGGCAACCGACAGGCCATAGACAAATCCTGAGCAGACGGCCTGCAGATCGAAGGCCGCGCCTTTGCGGATACCAAGCGCGTCCTGCACCGTCACCGCCGTCGCCGGGAAAGTCTGGTCCGGCGTCGCGGTGGCGAGAATGATGAGGTCGATCGTATCGGCCTCGACATGGGCGTGCGCCAAGGCCGCGCGGGCAGCATGGGTCGCCAGATCCGAGGTCAGTTCGCCCTCGGCGGCGATATGGCGCTCGTGGATGCCGGTGCGCTGTACGATCCACTCGTCGGTCGTGTCGACCGACCTGGCGAGTTCGTCGTTGGAGAGGATGCGGGCCGGCAGATAGCTGCCGCAGCCAAGGACAACCGAACGGATCACTGTCACGAAGCCGCCCCGTTTGCCACCGGTTCCTTCACCGCCTGCGCCGCGGCGCGGGCCTGCTGGTCGCGCGCCAAAGACTGGCCGATCTTGGCGAGAAGCTCGTAACGGATCATGTCGTATCCCATGTCGATGGCGGAGGCGTAGCCTTCGGCGTCGGCGCCACCGTGGCTTTTGATGACAACGCCGTTGAGGCCCAAAAAGACGCCGCCATTGGCCTTCCGCGGGTCCATTTTTTCACGCAGCGTCTGGAAGGCCGGTTTGGCCAGAAGATAGCCAATGCGCGAGCGCCAGGTCCGGTTCATGGCCGAACGCAGATATTGCGCGAACTGCTTGGCGGTCCCTTCGGCGGTCTTCAGCGCGATATTGCCGGCAAAGCCTTCGGTGACGACCACGTCCACCGTGCCCTTGCCGATGTCGTCGCCTTCGACGAAGCCCTGATAATCGAAATTCGGGAAGTCGCCCTCGCGCAGGATGCGGCCGGCCTCGCGGACCTGCTCAAGGCCCTTCACTTCCTCGACGCCGATGTTGAGCAGGCCCACGGTCGGCCGCTCGATATCGAACAGGACGCGCGCCATGGCGCTGCCCATGACCGCGAGATTGATGAGATGCGCCTCATCGGCGCCAATCGAGGCGCCAACATCCAGCACCACGGAGTCGCCCTTGAGCGTCGGCCACAGGCCGGCGATGGCCGGGCGCTCGATGCCCTCCATCATTTTCAGGTTGAACCAGGACATCGCCATCAGCGCGCCGGTATTGCCGGCCGACACGGCGACGTCGGCCTCGCCCTTCTTCACGGCATCGATGGCCATCCACATCGACGACTTGCCGCGGCCATAGCGCAGCGCCTGGCTCGGCTTGTCGTCCATGCGGATCGAGACGTCGGTATGGGTGAAGGTCGATTTGTCCTTGAGCCGCGGCAAGGTCTCGAGCAGCGGCTCGACGACAGTGCGATCGCCGAACAGCAGGAACTCGATGTCCGGATGGCGCTCGAGCGCAATGTCGGCGCCCGGCAGCACGACCGACGGCCCATGGTCGCCGCCCATGGCATCAATCGCGATGCGGATCTTATCGGACATGGAACGGCTCAAGGATGAAACGGCTCAACGGTGGAACGGCACAATGGATGGCGCCAGTGGCCAGGCAAGACGGGTGGCGGTCGGGGGCATGATCATGTCGTTCAAGACGGCTTCCCAGCAACCGGGATCATGCGCCCGCGAGAGTGCGGTGAGCGCTGGCCCGAGGGTTTCGAGGTCCAAGTCAGTCGGGATTCGGCACTCGGCGAGGAACATAGCCGCTAGGCCATCCGTGACAAGGCGTTTCAGTTCTTGCGGTTTCCCGGTTCCTTCTTGAGCCCCGCCAGTGCGGCGAAAGGGTTGTTCCCGCCGTCCTCGACCGCCGGAGGGGCAAATTCCGCCCCTTCCTTGCGCGGATAGGGATCGATGGCAAGAACCAGGAATTCGCTGGCCAGGGCCGCCAGATCGATGGAATTGCCGGTCAGCGGCTCGGGGCCGCCTTCGGCGGTCCTGCGGCGGGGCTCGTCGGCATCGGCCAGCACCGCGCCGGCCGGCGGCGGCGCAAATGTCAGGTCGATCGGCTCGTCGATCACGGTTTCCATCGGCTCGAGCGACACCACGCAGGTCTGCCCGACCCTGGCATGGACCCGGCCGGTGATGTGGACCCTGCTACCGCTCTTGCTGACGTCGAAGGCCGCTGTCAGGTCCCTGACCTCGTGCACCTCGGCAAGCGCAGCGATCGCCGCGCGGGCGCCCTCCGGCGCCTCGAGGGCGCGGTGCAGCCCGGCCTCCGGGATCTCCTCCAGCGTCACCGGGACGCTCCACGGCACGATCTCGGTGATGCCGGCGGCGGTCTGCTGGGGCCCGCGCGCGGGGCCGGTTTTCTTGCTCATGCGATTCATGACCCGTGGTCAGGTTTCAGGCGATCGGGACCGGCACCTTCGCCGGCCCCGGAAAATGCAGCCGTCCCTCGACGATGGCCTCGAGGTCCTGCGCCTTCAGGTCCCCGACCGCCGCCACGATATAGTCTGCGAGCCGGGGAGCCGCCTGCACGGCCGAAGGCGCTCCTCCATAGATATTCCGGGCCAGCGCCGCGACCAAGGCCCGCCGGTTGCCCAGCGCCTCCAGATAGGCGCGCGAGCGGCCATAGAAGGCCTGCCCCATGACCTTCATTTCCTTGGGCACTTTCAGGTCGCTGATGCCCATTTCCCGCAGGTTATCGTCCATATCCCGGCAAAAATGATCGAAAAGAGCCTGTCCTGCCGCATTGAGGACGCCGTTTTCGGTCATCCGGTCCAGCACCAGCGCCAGATGCAGGACGACGAGGTCGAAACGGCCGTTAATCGTATCGGCGACGGCATAATCCCGGTAGAAAACCGGCAATCGCGCCTGCGCCACGATCATGCCATACAGGATCGAAATGGTGTCGCGCTCAGGGCTGCGGCGAAATAGAGAAAAGATCATGGGCCGGATCTTTGGTTTTCGATGGGGCTTCGGCGCCGAAAGGTTCGGGCACCCGCCGGCGGCCGACGCGAGCCTTGAACACGGGCGCCGGTTTAGATGACACCGGCCGAGATGCAAGGCCTCAATTGAGCGCAGGCTGCCGATTGCCAAGCTGATTGCCGACAAGGACTGAATTTTGATGGACCAAGTTTCGATGGACCAAGTTTCGATGGACGACGCTTTGACGAAAGAAGCCCGATTGACACCCCTGCCGGCCCGCCGGTTTGCGCCGGTTCTGGCGCTCGCGGTCGCGCTGGCCGCGCCCGCCATGCTGGCCGGCTGCAGCAGCTTCGGCGAGACGTTGCAGCGCGGCTACGTGCTGCCGGAAGGCGCGCTGGAGCAGATCCCGATCGGCGCCACGCAGGAACAGGTGCTGATCGTGCTCGGCACACCGTCCACCGTCGCGACCATCAATGGCGACGTATTCTATTACATCTCGCAGAAGTCCGAACGCGGCGCCGCCTTCATGAAAAGCGAAGTGACCGACCAGCGCGTGGTCGCCGTCTATTTCAACAAGGACCGCAAGGTCGTGCGCCTGGCCAATTACGGCATGAAGGACGGCAAGATTTTCGACTTCGTGTCGCAGACCACCGAAACCGGCGGCAATCAGCTCAACTATCTGCGCGGCATCTTCAACGCCTTCAAGGTATTCTGAGCCGACGTTCGACCTTCAATCGAAACGTAGAGGCCGAATACAAAAAAAGGGCCCGCAACGCGCGGGCCCTTTTCATTTTCAGTCTTGCGTTTGGTTTAGTGCGCCAGGATCGCCAGCAGCAGCAGCGCCACGATGTTGGTGATCTTGATCATCGGGTTCACGGCCGGGCCGGCGGTGTCCTTATAGGGATCGCCGACGGTATCGCCGGTCACGGCCGCCTTGTGAGCGTCCGAACCCTTGCCGCCGAAGTGGCCGTCTTCGATGTACTTCTTGGCGTTGTCCCACGCGCCGCCGCCCGAGGTCATCGAGATGGCGAGGAACAAGCCGGTGACGATCACGCCGAGCAG
>JBAZSM010000043.1:15355-34556 GCA_041662425.1 Pseudolabrys sp. | reverse complement strand
CACCGTTCTCGGCACGCGGTCGTTCGGCAAGGGCTCGGTGCAGACCATCATCCCGCTCGGCTCCGGCAACGGCGCGCTGCGGCTGACCACGGCGCGCTACTACACGCCGTCGGGCCGTTCGATCCAGGCCAAGGGCATCACCCCGGACATCGAAGTGCTCCAGGACGTGCCGGACGATCTGAAGAACAAGACCGACACCAAGGGCGAAGCCTCGCTGCGCGGCCACCTGACCGGCGATCCGGGCACCGAACAGACCGGCTCGCAGTCCTACGTGCCGCCGGACCAGAAGAACGACAAGGCGCTGCATATGGCGGAAGACCTGCTGCGTGGCACGCAGGTGAACTCGGCCTTCCCGCCGAGCGGCAACAAGACCCCGGTTCCGAACTGACAGTTTCGGACCCGACTTGATCGGATTGTGGGGCGGCCTTCGGGCCGCCCCTTTTCGTTTAACAATTGGGCTCGACCCCCCGTGATAAACTGGCCGCATGATTCGCAAGGGCGGGAACTTGCTCGGCAAGGAATTGGGCCGTGGAATCGGATGATCTGAACGCCCCCCTCGGCCAGAGCAGGTCCAGGAGCCGGCTGGCGAAGCGCCTGCCGAAGCTGCCTATTGCCCTGCCGCAGCTGGTGGCGGGCCTATTGGCGCTGGGCGGCCTCGTGGTGGTTGGCTGGGCCCTGATCGCCAACGATCCACTGGGCGGCGAGCCAATGGCCGTGGTCTCGGCCAAGGCGCCTGGCGACATGGCCGCGGCCGACAACACCAAGGGCGATGGCAAGGAACACACCCGCCGCGACGGGCCGACGGTGCAGCGGATGGAGTCCGGCGCGGTCGCCGCCAGTATCCCGGGGGCCAGGATCCCGGACGGGGCCAAGACCGTCACCATCATCGATGGCTCGAGCGGCAAGAGCAAAGAAGTCGTCATTCCCGGCTCCACCGGCGCGCCGGAAGGCGCCGCCGAGAAGGCGATGGCGAAAGCGCCCGATACCGACCTCATGAAGGCCAAACGTTCCGACGCCAAGGCAGCCGACATCAAGGTCGAGACCGATTTCTCCAAGCTCCTCGAGAAGACGCGCTACGGGGCCATTCCGAAAATCGGCCCCGACGGCGGCAAGTCGTTCGCGGCCTATGCCCAGGCCAAGGCGCTGCCGCCGAGCCTGAAAGACCGGCCGCGCATCGCCATCGTGCTCACCGGCATGGGCATCAGCGCCTCCGGCACCGCCGACGCCTTCAGCCTGCCGCCGACAACGACATTCGCGGTGGCGCCCTATGCCGTCGATGTCGGCAAGCTTGCCGATCGCGCACGTGACGAAGGCCACGAAGTGCTGCTGCAGACGCCGATGGAGCCGTTCGAATATCCCGACAACGACCCCGGCCCGCAGACGCTGCTGACCTCGCTGACGCCGGAGCAAAACATCGATCGGCTGCACTGGCTGATGAGCCGCATCCAGGGCTATGTCGGCATCGTCAGCTATATGGGCGCGCGCTTTCTCGCGGCCGAGCCTGCCCTCGGGCCGGTGCTCAACGAAACCGCCAAGCGCGGGCTGATCTTCGTCGATGGCGGCGCGTCGGCGCGCAGCGTCGCCGGCCAGCTCGCCGGCGTCAGGAACATGCCGTTCGCCAAGACCGATGTCGTGATCGATGCGATACCGACGCCGGTCGAAATCGAGCGCGCGCTGGCACGCCTTGAAATCATCGCGCGCGAGGGCGGCACCGCGGTCGGCCTTGCCACCGCACAACCCGGCACCATTGCGCGCATCGCCGACTGGATGAAGAAGGTCGAGAGCCGCGGCTTTGTGCTGGTACCGATCACGATGGCGGTGACGAAGACCAAATCGTCGTGACTGGTGCCGGCCAGGAATTCTTGTGTCATCATCCGCGAAGGCTGATGATCCTTCCATCATGACATTGACAGTAAGTGCTGGATGCCCGCCTTCGCGGGCATGACCGTGGTGATTGATATGACCGGTTTCGACTACACATCCCTGCCCTATCGCCCCTGCGCCGGCATCATGGTGATCAACCGTGCGGGACTGGTTTTCGTCGGCCGCCGCGCCGGGGGGCCCGAGCACGTCGATGCCACGCATGTCTGGCAAATGCCGCAAGGCGGCATCGACGAGGATGAGGATCCCTTCAAAGCCGCACTGCGCGAATTGTACGAGGAAACCAGCATCAGCTCGGTCGAGAAGCTCGGCGAAGTCGCGGACTGGCTCGCCTACGATCTTCCCCCCGAGATTGCCGGCGAAGCCTGGCGCGGCAAATATCGCGGCCAGAAGCAGAAATGGTTCGCGCTTCGATTCACCGGCAGCGACGGCGAGATCAATATCTCGGAGCCCGGCGGCGGCAAGCACAAGCCGGAATTCATCGACTGGCGCTGGGTTGACATGAAAACGCTCCCCGAGCTCGTCGTGCCCTTCAAGCGGCAGATTTACGAGCAGGTGGTGAAGGCTTTTGCGCGGTTCGCGTGATCGATTTTCATCGGCGGGCGCGATCCTTTGAGGCGCACCAGGGCCGGCGGCTTACACCGCGAGGGCCATACTCCGCCGTCATGCCCGCGCCCGTCGCAGGCATCCACGTCTTATTTCAAGATGCGAAAGCAAGTCGTGGATGGCCGGGATAAGCCCGGCCATGACGAGTATGTGGCGCGTCGAACCAAACGAAAAACGCCGCCGGATTTCACCGGCGGCGTTTTCAATTCAGTGCGTGGCGGCGAAGCCTAGTGCATCGCCGTGCCGGTCAGGTGCCGGTCGACCTGCTTGAAGTGGTCGAGGCGCGTGATGAGTTTGTCGAGCGCGCCGCCCTGTTCCATCTTGGCGGCTTCCTGCTCCATCTCGGCGATGCGCGTTGCAATCACGCCGCGATCGAAATCCGTCACCGCGTCGGCGGTGTCGGCAAGAATGGTGAGGCCCTTGTCCGAGACTTCGGCGAAGCCGCCGAGCACGACGATCTTCTGTTCGGCGCCGCCGGCGTGAACCGTGAGGATGCCCGGCCGCAGCGTCGTGACCAGCGGCGCATGCCCTTCGAGCACGCCGAAGTCGCCTTCGGCGCCCGGAACGTCGACCTGCGTAACCTCGCCGGAGAAGACGAGTTTTTCAGGCGATACGAGTTCGAAATGAAGAGCCATTCAGTTAACTCCCTTCGCCCACGGTGCCTTCACTTCGTCAGGCATGTGAAGCTTTTCACCGCAGAACGGGCAGAAACGCGCGAATTGCCTTTCCGTGAAGCCGGATGAGGTCTCATCACCCCGATTCCATCCCGACGTGAGCGCGAGCATACCTTCACGCTCAAAGATCGTCTTCACGTCCAACTTCTGCTCAAGCACATCGAACAGCCGTTGGCAGCAGGACCCGAGCGGCGCCGGATCCGCCATCGCCTTAAGCCGCTTCCGCCGCGAGCTTCTTGCTCTTCTCGACGGCTTCTTCGATGTTGCCGACCATGTAGAACGCCGCTTCCGGCAGATGGTCGTACTTGCCTTCGACCAGGCCCTTGAAGCCCTTGATGGTGTCGGCGAGATCGACGAGCTTGCCCGGCGAGCCGGTGAACACTTCGGCGACGAAGAACGGCTGCGACAGGAAGCGCTCGATCTTGCGGGCGCGCGACACCGTCAGCTTGTCCTCTTCCGACAGTTCGTCCATGCCGAGAATGGCGATGATGTCCTGCAGCGCCTTGTAACGCTGCAGCACCTGCTGGACATTACGGGCAACCGCGTAGTGCTCTTCACCGACGACCAGCGGCGACAGCATGCGCGAGGTCGAGTCGAGCGGATCCACCGCCGGATAGATGCCCTTGGCGGCGATGTCGCGCGACAGCACGGTGGTCGCATCCAAATGCGCGAACGAGGTCGCCGGCGCCGGGTCGGTCAAGTCGTCGGCCGGCACGTAAATCGCCTGCACCGAGGTGATCGAACCCTTGGTCGTGGTGGTGATGCGCTCCTGCAGCGCGCCCATGTCGGTCGCGAGCGTCGGCTGATAACCCACGGCCGAAGGAATACGGCCGAGCAGCGCCGACACTTCCGAACCGGCTTGCGTGAAGCGGAAGATGTTGTCGACGAAGAACAGCACGTCCTGGCCCTGGTCGCGGAAGTATTCCGACAGCGTCAGGCCGGTGAGGCCGACGCGGGCGCGCGCGCCCGGCGGCTCGTTCATCTGGCCGAACACGAGGGCGCACTTCGAGCCTTCGCCGCCGCCCTTCTTGTTGACGCCGGATTCGATGAACTCGTGATAAAGATCGTTGCCTTCGCGGGTACGCTCGCCGACGCCGGCGAACACCGAATAACCGCCGTGCGCCCTGGCGACGTTGTTGATCAGTTCCTGAATGAGCACGGTCTTGCCGACGCCGGCGCCGCCGAACAGACCGATCTTGCCGCCCTTGGCATAAGGCGCGAGCAGATCGACGACCTTGATGCCGGTGACGAGAATCTGCGCTTCGGTCGACTGCTCGGTGTATTTCGGCGCCTCGGCGTGAATCGGACGCGTCTCGTCGGATTTCACCGGACCGGCTTCGTCGATCGGCTCGCCGATGACGTTGATGATGCGGCCGAGCAGGCCGGGACCGACCGGCACCGCGATCGGAAGACCGGTGTCGGTCACTTGCTGGCCGCGCACCAGACCCTCGGTCACGTCCATGGCGATGGTGCGCACGGTCGATTCACCGAGATGCTGCGCGACTTCGAGCACCAGGCGGTTGCCGCCATTGCTGGTTTCGAGCGCGTTCAGAATCGCCGGCAGATTGCCTTCGAACTGAACGTCGACGACGGCGCCAATCACCTGCGTGATCTTGCCGGACTTGTTGGAGCCTGCCTGTGCTGCCATGGTGTCCTCTTACTCTCGATCTAAATGCGCGTCAGAGCGCTTCGGCGCCGGAGATGATCTCGATCAGTTCCTTCGTGATCATCGCCTGACGCGTACGGTTATAGGTAATGGTCTGCTTGCGGATCATGTCGCCAGCGTTACGGGTCGCGTTGTCCATCGCCGACATCTGCGAGCCGTAGAACGAGGCGTTGTTCTCCAGCAGCGCGCGGAAAATCTGGGTCGCGACATAACGCGGCAGCAAGTCGGCGAGGATCTCATCCTCCTCCGGCTCGTATTCATAAGACGCCGAGGCGCCTGCGGGCATGCCGGCGTCGAACTTCGGCGGAATGATCTGCTGCGCGGTCGGCACCTGCGAGATCACCGACTTGAACTTCGCATAGAAAAGTGTCGCGACGTCGAACTCGCCCTTCTCGAACATCGCCAGCACCTTGTCGGCGATTCCGGAGGCGTTGACGTAACCGAGCACGCGCACGCCGCGCAGCTCGACACGATCGACGATGAGCTTTTCGTAATTACGGCGCAGCTGCTCATTGCCCTTCTTGCCGACGGTCAGGATCTTGACGTCCTTGCCTTCGGAGAGGAGCCGGTTGATGTGCTCGCGCGCCAGACGCACGATCGACGAGTTGAACGCGCCGGCCAGGCCGCGTTCGCCGGTCGCGACGATCAGCAGGTGAACTTTGTCGCTGCCGGTGCCGGCGAGCAGCTTCGGCGCGCCGTCGGAGCCCGCCATGCCGGAGGCGATGTTGCCGAGCGCCAGATCCATGCGCTCCGCATAGGGACGCGCGGCTTCCGCCGCCGCCTGCGCGCGGCGCAGCTTGGACGCCGCCACCATCTGCATGGCCTTGGTGATCTTCTGCGTCGCCTTGGTCGCGGCGATGCGGACGCGCATGTCTTTGAGAGAGGCCATAGTTTCTCAGTCGCCGTTAAATCGAGCCGCTTGTTTCTCTCGTCGTCATGCCCGGCCTTGTGCCGGGCATCCACGTCTTGTTTTTCGTTTCACGCCGCGAGGCGTGGACGGACTTAGCTGAACGACTTCGCGTAGCCGTCGACCACATCCTTGAGCTTGGCCTCGTCGTCCTTCGACAGGTCGCCGCTCTTGCGGATCGAGTCGAGCAGGTCGGCGTGCTTGGTGCGGATCAGCGACAGCAGGCCGCTCTCGAAGGCGCGAATCTTCGACACGTCGAACTTGTCGAGATAGCCGTTGACGCCGGCGTAGATCACCGCGACCTGCTCTTCCATCTTCAGCGGCGAGAACTGCGGCTGCTTGAGGAGCTCGGTGAGGCGCGAACCGCGCGCCAGCAGGCGCTGGGTGGTGGCGTCGAGATCCGAACCGAACTGCGCGAAGGCCGCCATTTCGGGGTACTGCGCGAGCTCGCCCTTGATCTTGCCGGCGAC
Source organism: Pseudolabrys sp. (assembly GCA_041662425.1). Classification (GTDB taxonomy): domain Bacteria; phylum Pseudomonadota; class Alphaproteobacteria; order Rhizobiales; family Xanthobacteraceae; genus Pseudolabrys. The sequence goes on along the minus strand of JBAZSM010000043.1, from coordinate 28,352 downwards.
CTTTTTCATCGCCTTGGTCTGCGCGGCGGAGCCGACGCGCGACACCGACAGACCGACGTTCACCGCCGGGCGGATGCCCTGATAGAACAGGTCGGTTTCAAGGAAGATCTGGCCGTCGGTGATCGAAATCACGTTGGTCGGGATGTAGGCCGACACGTCGTTGGCCTGCGTTTCGATGACCGGCAGCGCGGTCAGCGAACCGGCGCCCTTGGAATCGTTCATCTTCGCTGCGCGCTCGAGCAGGCGCGAGTGGAGATAGAACACGTCGCCCGGATAGGCTTCGCGGCCCGGCGGGCGGCGCAGCAGCAGCGACATCTGACGGTAGGCGACGGCCTGCTTCGACAAATCGTCATAGATGATCACGGCGTGCATGCCGTTGTCGCGGAAATATTCGCCCATGGCGCAGCCCGAGAACGGCGCCAGGAACTGCATCGGCGCCGGGTCGGACGCGGTGGCGGCGACGACGATCGAATATTCCAGCGCGCCCTGCTCTTCGAGCACCTTCACGAACTGCGCGACGGTCGAGCGCTTCTGGCCGACCGCGACGTAGACGCAGTACAGCTTCTGGCTCTCCGGCGAACCGGCGACGTTGAGCGGCTTCTGGTTGAGGATGGTGTCGAGCGCGATCGCGGTCTTGCCGGTCTGACGGTCGCCGATGATCAATTCGCGCTGGCCGCGGCCGATCGGGATCAGCGCGTCAATGGCCTTGAGGCCGGTCGCCATCGGCTCATGCACCGACTTGCGCGGGATGATGCCGGGCGCCTTGACGTCGACGCGGGCGCGGGTGTCGGCCTGGATCGGGCCCTTGCCGTCGATCGGATTGCCGAGCGCGTCGACGACGCGGCCGAGCAGACCCTTGCCGATCGGCACGTCCACGATGGAGCCGGTGCGCTTGACGGTCTGGCCTTCCTTGATCTCGCGGTCGCCGCCGAAAATAACGATACCGACATTGTCGCTTTCGAGGTTCAGCGCCATGCCGCGCGTCGCGTTCTCGAACTCGACCATTTCGCCCGCCTGGACGTTGTCGAGGCCATAGACGCGGGCGATGCCGTCACCGACGGACAGCACCTGGCCGACTTCGGAAACTTCGGCTTCCTGGCCAAAGTTCTTGATCTGCTCTTTGAGAATGTTCGAAATTTCTGCGGCGCGGATATCCATCAGCGTGCCTCTTTCATCGCAATTTTGATCGAATTGAGTTTGGTGCGGAGGGACGAGTCGACCATACGGCTGCCGACCTTCACGATCAGCCCGCCGATGATGGCCGGGTCGACCGTGACGTCCATATCGATGTCCTTGCCGCCGGTGACCGACTTGATCGCGCTCTTGAGCGCTTCCTTGTTCTGGTCGTTGAGCGGTTCGGCGACGGTAACCTGCGCCACCACTTCACCCTTGTTCTGGGCGACCAGCGCGCGGTAGGCGCGGATCATGTCGCGCACCGCGAACAGCCGGCGGTTGGTGGTGATGACGCGCAGGAAATTCGTGGTGATGCCGGAGAACCCGGCCTTGGCGAGAATGGCGCTGAGCGCCTTGAGCTGCTCGTCGGCGCCGAAAACGGGGCTGCGCACCAGACGGTTGAGATCGGCGCTTTCGGCGATCAGCGCATCGAATTGATCGAGGTCTTGCTTGACCGCATCGGTCGCCTTTTCCTCGAGCGCCAGCTCGAACAGGGCCCCGGCGTAGCGGCCCGCCATTCCTGAAACTAAGTGTTGTTCGCCCGCCACTTGCACGCTCTTTCTTGTGACTTTTTACAGCCTGAACGCCGCCGCCGAAGTGGTAGCGCAAGCCATTGGAATTCAAGATGGAATTCCGATCTTCCAGCGGCCTGACAAGCCCCCGTAGGCCGCCCGTAAAAATCGAGTGGGTAGCTAACACAGCGGCGGGGGCGGTGCAACACGGTGCAAACCGCGATCGACGCAGCACACCTGCGACATAGGCGTAGGAACCATTGTCATCGGCCGCCCGCACCTCATCCGGTCATCTCGGCCGCCGCCTGCGTTCTCCCGACGCCGGCCATCCGGCCCACCATCGTCCCGGAATGATGTCCTAGGCGGGATGTAAGGGATATTGCGGAGTTGCGCGCGCTGTCCCGCAGCGCGATGCTGGCGTTCCATCCCAGAGTCCATCATGTCCGGCCGTTCTTCCCCGGTTTCCGCGCCCACCTTTGTCGAACTGTTCACGCCCAAGCTGATCACGGTGTTTCGTGAAGGCTATGGCTGGCGCGATCTGCGCGCCGATGCCATCGCCGGCCTCACCGTCGCGGTTGTCGCGCTGCCCTTGTCGATGGCGATTGCGATCGCCTCGGGCGTCTCGCCCGAGCGCGGCCTCTACACCGCCATCGCCGGCGGCTTTATCGTGTCGCTCATTGGCGGCAGCCGTTTCCAGATCGGCGGCCCGGCCGGCGCCTTCATCGGCCTGATTGCCATGGTCGTCGAACGCCACGGTTATGACGGACTGGCGCTGGCGACCATCGTCGCCGGGCTCATCCTTCTCGCGGTCGCGCTGTTACGCCTCGGCACTTACATCAAATATATTCCGCTGCCGGTCACGGTCGGGTTCACCGCCGGCATCGCCGTCATCATCGCGGCGAGCCAGATCCGCGACGTGCTCGGCCTCACCATGGAGCACGAGCCCTCGGCGCTGTTGCCGAAACTCGAAGCGATCGCCGCGGCGATATCGACGATCAGTTGGGCGACGGTCGGCATCGCCGCTCTGTCGCTCGGCATTATTCTGCTGGTCCGCCGCTTCCGTCCCGGCTGGCCGGCATTTCTGATCGCCATCGCCGTCGCGGCGCTGCTGTGTTTTGCGCTCAACCTCGATGTCGCCACCGTGACGTCGCGCTTCGGCGCGGTGCCGCGTTCACTGCCGGCGCCGTCGCTGCCGCCGTTCAGCATCGAGAAGCTGCAAGCCATTCTGCCGGATGCCTTCACCATCGCGCTGCTGGGCGCCATCGAGTCGCTGTTGTCCGCCGTCGTGGCCGATGGCATGAGCGGCCGGCGTCATCGCTCGAATGCAGAGCTCGGCGCGCAGGGCATCGCCCAAATCATGTCGGTTTTGTTCGGCGGTATCTGCGTCACCGGCACGGTGGCACGCACGGCCACTAATGTACGCTCCGGCGCGCGCGGGCCGCTCTCCGGCATCTTTCATTGCGGCTATCTGCTGCTCTTCCTCGCCGTGGCGGCGCCGCTGGTCGGCTACATCCCGCTCGCCGCGCTCGGCGCCGTGCTCATGGTCGTCGCCTGGAATATGGCGGAGAAAGAAGAGTTCTGGTCGCTGATCCGCACCTCGCGCGGCGACGCCGCGGTGCTGCTGGCGACCTTCCTGCTCACCATCTTCGTCGACCTGATGACCGGCATCGGCGTCGGCGTGGTGATGGGCGCGCTGCTGTTCCTGCATCGCATGGCGGAGTCGGTCGACGTCCAGGCCGGCGGCCTCGAAGACGTGGCCGACAGCGTCGAGCACGGCAAATACGACGCTGGCGCCGCAAGCGACCGCGATGTGATCGTCTATCGCATCACGGGCGCATTCTTTTTCGGCGCGACAGCTCGCGTTCTCACCGCGCTGGAGCGTATCGGGGTGCCGCCCCGGCTTCTCATTCTCGATTTCTCCGACGTGCCGCTGATCGACACCACGGCGGCGCGGTCGCTTCACGCTTTCGTCCACAAGATCACGAAAGGCGGCACCGAGGTCTACTTTGCCGCCGTCAAACAGAACGTGCGGCACGAACTGACGGCCGCCGGCCTCAAGCCGCCTTTGATGCGCTACGCGGCCAACGTCGCCGCCGCGCGCAAAAGCGGCTGACCGCGGCGAAACCTTAAGCCGATAGTTGAATAGGCATATTTGGCGGGCTGATCTGCGCGCCGCGGGACGCGTGCGGCCTTTCCGCCGGCATCCGGCCACCTATTTCAGGAATACCACATCGATGGCCGCGTTCGCGGCCGAAACCATTTTCGGGAAACGTTCAGCAAGACAATCGCCGCGACAGCCGTCGCGGCACGGACGACTTTTTTCAGGACTGGACCTGCATTTCATGAATGCCAAATTAGCCGCCGCGGTGGCCGCCGCCCTCTGGGGCACCACCTATATTTTCGTCAGCGTGATGTTGCCGGCCAATCCGATTTTCATCGCGGCCGTCCGCGCGCTCGGCGGCGGTCTGCCGCTGCTGCTGTTTTACCATCAGGTGTCGCCCCGTTCCTGGTGGCTGAAGGTGGTCGCGCTCGGCACGCTGAATTGCGGCATCGTCTTCGCGTTTCTGTTCATCGCCGCCGAACGGCTGCCCGGCGGCGTCGCCGGCACGCTGCAATCGCTCGGCCCGATCATCACCGTGCTCATCGCCTGGCCGCTGCTCGGCGAGCGTCCGACCTGGCTGCGCCTTGTCGCGGTCGTACTCGGCGCCATCGGCGTCATGATCCTGCTCACGGGCGGCAAAATCGTGCTCGACTTCGTCGGCGCCGTCGCCGGACTGATTGCCGCGGTATCGCTGGCGCTCGGCGGCGTGCTGCTCAATCGCTGGGGCCGGCCTATTCCGCTGCTCGAGTTCACCGCGTGGCAACTCGTCATCGGCGGCGTCGAGCTTGCGCTTGTTGCTTTTGTGACCGGCGACATTCCGGCGTCGATCACCACCGGCCACGCTATCGCCTTTACCTACGTCGCCCTGGTCGGAACCACGATCGCCTATGCGCTGTGGTTCTACGCCGTCGAAAAAGAAGGCGCGCCGGCGGTGGCGCCATTCTTCCTCCTGATTCCGATGGTCGCCTTCGGGCTCGATGCCGCGATCCGCGGGTTTGTGCCGACCGCGTCGCAGGCGCTGGGCGCGGCGATCGTGCTCGGCAGCCTTTTCATCAACCAGCAGGCCGGCAAACGAAAGCCCCGCGTCGCGTCGTGAAGCCTGCTTCGCGCGCGACCGCTCGCGTTCTCACCGCGCTGGAGCGCATCGGCCAGCCGCCGCGGCTGCTTATTCTCGATTTCACCGACGTGCCGCTGATCGACACCACCGCGGCGCGCTCGCTGCATGCTTTCGTCAAGAAGCTCGCCAAGGGCGGCACCGAAGTGTGCTTCGCCACCGTCAGGCAGAACGTGCGGCATGAACTCGCCACCGCCGGCCTCAAGCCGCCGCTGATCCGCTATGCCGCCAGCGTCGCGACCGCGCGGAAGCTTTACGAGACTTGATAAGAACTCATCGGATCGACATCGACATCGATATCCATCCCGATGCTGCCGCGCGCCTTGGGCACGGCGCCGAGCCAGTCGTGCTGATAAGCTTCATATGGCACGAAACCCGCCGCTTCAATTCAACAGGTCTTGCTACGGTCGCGAAGCACTTAACAAAAGCTGCCTTACCAAGGCTTTGGTGACATTCCAAAACATCGCAGAGTCATTTTCCGCCAAATTTACACCATGACGTAGCTCTTTTGCGGGGTGAACGTAGTTACGAAATTCTTTGAGAATGTCGGCGACCTGCTTTGCAGAATCCGTGATCCAATTTAGCTCGCGGCCAACTTTAATATAAGAATCGAGCATCCACTCTTCGATATTGAGCGTCTTCCCTGATTTCTTATCTTTGGGAGCTGCCGCCGCTTTAACTAAGGGATCTTTGTTTATCATCAAATTTGCACGCGCCACAAAAAGAGCTTCGAGCAAGCCTCCCATCATGACGATGGCTGCTAGATGTGCCTCAGCCGATACGCACTTGATACATTCCAACCAACGCCGGTTGAGCACGTCGCACATCTCCTTGCTACCAGCCAGCGGGGAGAAATCCGGCGTAGCGTCATCACTACTGCCGCCAACGGACCGAATACCTGGCTCTGTCAACAAGAAAGCCCTCAGGTCCACAAGCGCAGTCTTTGCTCGTGTCAGAGCCCCCAAATAAGTACTTCTTGCCGCGCTCTTGTCGGTAGCAACAAGAATTCTCCTGTACTCATCATCAATTGCCGGTAGATGGTCGGCTGCAAATGCAGACACTGCCTGTCGGTGGGCATTAAACCACGCATACGACATAGATTTCAGCGCCGCCAACTGGTCCGTGCCTCGCACCTGACTCGAACGAACCCTCGAGATCAGCGCCCGTGCATTGGTCACTTCTCGAATTGCGGCATCCAGCGCGTCAATTGGCGTCGTCATAGCTCACTCAAGACAATCCGGAACAGACAATTTTCATTTCTTCTTCTTAGCGCCCGTCTTCTTTGGCTTTTTCTTCTTCTGTTTGCTTGTCTTACGTCCCCCTTCATTCCCCGCGCCCGGCAACGTAATTGCCACAAGATTCTCGCCGACTGTATTGATTCGAAACTCGCCGGCGCTTACCGCATCCAAGTATCCAGAATTTTTTGCATTATTGAGAACGAAGCGAGTCGGACGCTTCCGATTCACGAGACGTGCGGCATTTGCTAGAACATCCAAATTGATTGTTTCTCTCTTCTCGGCCTGCGGAGCTTCGAATTGATAATAGTAGGCAACAACCGCCGCAAATTGCTGGTCGCTTTTTGGAGCTTTTTGCGCGGCAAACTGTTTAATATCGGAGGGGCGCTGATCGGAAGCCCCTATCGGGCGGGCAGGCGCCGCGTCCTTTGACTTCGATTCAACAGCAGACGCAGCAGGTGTATTCTTAAGGCCAAGAGACTCGCTTGCAAAGCGCATAGCTCGCTCTTGCTGCGGCCTTTCTAGTTTGCGAAGCGTCTCTACAATAATCTTAGCGGCATCGAATTCGTCTGAGGCACCAGCTTGGTGTTGCGTCATGAGCCTTCATCCCCTTTTGTTTATTAGTATACTCCAATATAAGTGCTGCGAACATCAATAAAAACTCATCGGATCGACATCGACGTCCATCCTGACGCTACCGCGCGTCTTCGGCGCGACGCTGAGCCAGTCGCGCAAATAATGCGACAGGTTGAACTCGCGCGGCGCTTTCACCAGCAGACGGAAACGGTGGCGGCCGCGCACCACGGCGATCGGCGCATCGGCCGGGCCGAGCACGCGCACCGCATCGTTGCGCGGCGCGCTTTGCGCCAGCGCGCGGGCATAGCCTTCCGCGTCGTGCTTGTTGTCGGCGGACACGACGATGCCGGCAAGGCGTCCGAACGGCGGATAGCCGCTCGCCTCGCGCAGCGCGATTTCATTCTCGTAGAAAGCTTCGCGGTCGCCGAGGATCAGCGCCTTCATCACCGGATGTTCGGGCTGATGCGTTTGCAGATAGCCATAGCCACGGCCTGCCTCGCGTCCGGCGCGCCCGACCACCTGATGCAGCAGCTGGAATGTGCGCTCCGCCGCGCGCGGATCGCCATTGCCGAGGCCGAGATCGGCATCGACGATGCCGACGAGGGTGAGTTTGGGAAAATGATGGCCCTTGGCGACGAGTTGCGTGCCGACGACGATATCGAAGCGGCCCTCGGCGACATCGTCGAGCTCCTGCCGCAGGCGCTCCATCGATTCGACCAGGTCGCTCGACAAAACGAGAATGCGCTTGTCGGGAAACAACTCGGCCGCTTCCTGCTCGAGCCGCTCGACGCCGGGGCCGACCGCGGCGAAGCTCTCGGTGGCGTGGCAGTTCGGGCACGAATCGGGCGGCGGCATGTTGTAGCCGCAGTGGTGGCAGATCAGCCTTTTGCGAAAGCGGTGATCGACCAGCCAGGCGTCGCAATTCGGACATTGCAGCCGGAAGCCGCAGGCGCGGCACAATGTCAGCGGCGCAAAGCCGCGACGATTGAGAAACAGCAGCGCCTGCTCGCCGCGCTCCAGCGTATCCCGCACCGCCTCGGCCAGACGCGGCGCGATGAAGCGGCCGCGCGGCGGGCCCTCGCGCGTCATGTCGATGGCCTCGACCCCCGGCAGGCTGGCGCCGCCGAAACGCTCCGGCAGATGAATGCGGCGATAGCGGCCCTTGCGCGCATTGACTTCGGATTCGACCGACGGCGTCGCCGAGGCGAGCACGATCGGAATCTTTGCGATCGAGCCGCGCACCACCGCCATGTCGCGCGCATTGTAGCGCGCGCCGTCTTCCTGCTTGTAGGCCTGCTCGTGCTCCTCATCGACGATGATCAGCCCAAGATCGGCATAGGGCAGAAACAGCGCCGAGCGCGCGCCGACCACGACCGACACTTCATTGGCCGCCACCGCCGCCCAGGTGCGCGCGCGCAGGCGCGGCGACAATTGCGAATGCCATTCCGCCGGACGTACGCCAAAGCGCTCGGTGAAGCGATCGAGCGATTGGCCGGTCAGCGCGATTTCAGGCATCAGGATCAGCGTCTGCCGGCCTTTGCGAATATTCTCGGCGACCGCTTCGAAATAGACTTCGGTCTTGCCCGATCCGGTGACGCCGTCGATCAGCGATACGGTGTAGCCGCCCTGATCGACCGTGGTGCGCAGCGCGTCGGCGGCGGCGAGCTGCCCCAGTGAAAACTCCGGTTTGCGGAAATCGGGATCGGGCTGGCGCGCCACTTTTTCGGGCGGCAGCAGCACCGCCTCCAGCGTGCCTTCATCGACAAGGCCATCGATGACGCCCGTTGAAACACCGGCTTCGCGCGCCGCGTCGCCTTTGGCGCGCACCATGCCGTCGTCGAGCACGCCCAGCACCCGCGCGCGCGCCGGCGTCATGCGTTGCGGCCGCGGCCCGGCAAGACGCACGCCGACGCGTTCGCGCGCGGGCCCGAGATTGTCGCCGAGCCGCGTCGCCATGCGCAGCACCATGCCGCGCGACGACAGGGTGTAAGACGATACCCAGTCGATGAAGGTGCGCAGTTCTTGCCTGAGCGGCGGCACATCGATCTTGGCCACCACATCCTTCATGCGATTGTGCAGGCCGGGCGGCGGGTTGGGGTTTTCCGCCCAGACGACGCCGGTGGTCTCGCCGCGCGCGCCGAGCGGCACGCTCACGACGTCGCCGACGCCAAGCTCCATCCCCGCCGGCACCCGGTAGGAATAGGTCTGGTCGAGCGCCACCGGCACCAGGACGTCAACGATGCGCGTAGACATGGGTCAGGTCTGGCCGATTCCGGGTCTTTAAGGAAGGGTAAGGAAGCTCGCCTACCCTCCGGTCATATGGGTATGCCGCTCGCCATTTCCGCCGACGTCGCCGCCGAAATCGGCCGCTGGCGCGCCTATCTCGGCGCCGAACGGCGCATGGCGCCGAAGACGCTGGAAGCCTATGAGCGCGATGTCGGCCAGTTCCTGAGGTTTCTCAGCCAGCATCTGGGCGGCGCGCCGTCGCTGAAGACGCTGGCCAAACTGACGCCGGCGGACGTGCGCGCCTTCATGGCGGCGCGGCGCGGCGATGGCGCCGGCAATCGCACTCTAATGCGGACGCTGGCCGGCGCGCGTTCGTTCGCCCGCTTTCTCGAGCGCAACGGCAAGGGCAAAGTCGGCGCGCTGGCCGCGATCCGCGCGCCGAAGCTCGCCCGCACGCTGCCGAAGCCGCTGGCGGCGTCGGCGGCGACGAAATTGATCGATATTGACCACCGTGCCGGCGAAAACCGCGAAACCTGGGTACTGGCCCGCGACGCCGCCGTGCTGGCGCTGCTCTACGGCTGCGGCCTGCGTATTTCCGAAGCCCTCGGCCTCAAGCGCAGCGATGCCAATGGCAAGGACGCGCTGACTGTCCTGGGTAAAGGCAACAAAGCGCGCATGGTGCCGGTGCTGCCGCAAGTGACGAAGGCAATCGCCGATTACATGGCGCTCTGCCCCTACAAGCTGCCGCCGGACGGACCCTTGTTCGTCGGTACGCGCGGCGGGCCGCTTTCACCGCGCATCGTGCAACTGGCGATGGCGCGGCTGCGCGGCGCGCTCGGCCTGCCCGATACGGCGACGCCGCACGCGCTGCGCCATTCCTTCGCCACGCATCTGCTGGCACGCGGCGGCGATCTCCGCTCGATCCAGGAATTGCTCGGCCATGCATCACTGTCGACGACGCAGATCTATACCGCCGTCGACAGCGCCCGTTTATTGGAAGTTTACGCCAGCGCGCACCCGCGCGCGTCATCGTAATATCATCGTCGACAACCGCGCCGCGCCCTTGTGCCGGCCCCGGACTGCGATCATCGTGCCGCCAGCCAACAGGGGGCAACCGATGGCCGGACCGCACGAAAACCTCGAACACGCTGAACACGCGGAGCACGCCTCGCATGGTGGCAATAAAAAAATCGCGCTGCTGATCTCGGTGCTAGCGCTGTTTCTTGCGCTGTCGGAGACGCTCGGCAAAAGCGCGCAGACCGAAAGCATCGGGCTCAATATCAAAGCGTCCGACACCTGGAATTTCTTTCAGGCCAAGACCATTCGCCAGACTGCCATCCGCACCGCGGCGGAAAACCTCGCGACCGTCGCCCTGTCAATCGCCAATGCCGACGTCAAGGCGGCGATGGACAAGCAGGTCGAGACCTGGCGCGCGACGGTGACCCGCTACGACTCCGATCCAAAGGAAAAGGACGGCCGCAAGGAATTGCGCGAACAGGCCGAGCACTACGAGCACGAGCGCGACGTCCAGCTTGCGCGTTATCATCAGTTCGAGATCGCCTCGGCCGCTTTCCAGATCGGCATCGTACTGGCCTCGGCCGAAGTCATCACCAGTATGGTGATCCTCGGCTGGCTATCCGGTCTCGTCGGTCTGTTCGGTCTGGCATTCACCGGCTTCGGCTTGTGGGCGCCGCACGCGCTCGACTTCCTGCTTCACGCCGCGCCGCACTGACGGCGTTCAGGCGGCCCGGCGGAAGGCGTTGCGTCGCAATCGCGAAAGCCAGCGGATAAAGCGGCCGTTGCGCTCGCGCCTGAACAAGGCGGCGAATTCCTTCATGCGGGCGCGCACCGGCTCGGTGATGGCATGCGCCCAGGCGCGAACGCGCAACATCCATTCATAGAGCGCGCGAAACCATGCCATCTGCAGCAGCTTGTCGCGCGTCGCATCGAAGATGAAGGCGGTCACGCCAAGGCCGAACAGCTTGGCGAAAACAATGACGGCGATGGCGCCGAGCCAGTTATGCGTTGCCAGGAAATAGACTTCGAGAAATTTCAGCGGCAGCAACGCAAGCAATGGAATGACGAACACGACAAGCGCCGCCCATGGCGGCAGGCGCTCGATCGCCTGCGCCAGCCAGTGCTTCAGCGCTTGCCACGGAATGAAGCCGACGACCCGGGCGACGACCGGTGACAGGTGGTCCCACAGCCATGCTTCCGCGAGGAACAGCAAAGCAAGGAAGACCCAGAGCGGGCGAAGAACACGGCGCATTATCTTTATCTAGGAAGGCCTGCGGCCAGAAGTAAGGCGCGGCATCGATACGGGACAAGCCCGGCCATGACAAATGAACTCTAGGAGACCGCCGCAGGCGCCTACATATGAATCGCGCGTTTCGCCACCGCCATGGCGGCTTCCTTCACCGCCTCGGGCAGCGTCGGATGGGCGTGGCAAGTGCGCGCGAGATCTTCCGCCGAACCGCCGAACTCCATCAGCACCGCCGCTTCCGCGATCATGTTGCCGGCGTCGGAGCCGATGATGTGCACGCCGAGGACGCGGTCGGTCTTGGCGTCGGCGAGAACCTTGACGAAACCGTCGGTCTGCTGGTTCGCCTTGGCGCGTCCATTCGCGGTGAACGGAAACTTGCCGACGTTATAGGCGACGCCCGCAGCCTTGAGGTCTTCTTCACTTTTGCCGACCGAGGCGATCTCCGGCATCGTGTACACGACAGCCGGAATGACATCGTAATTCACATGTCCCGCCTGGCCGACGAGAATTTCCGCCACAGCGACGCCTTCGTCCTCGGCCTTGTGCGCCAGCATCGGCCCGGTGATGACATCGCCGATCGCCCAGATGCCCGGCACGCTGGTGGCGAAGTAGTGATCGGTGACGACGCGGCCGCGCTCGTCCATCTTCACGCCGATTTCCTTGAGGCCGAGACCCTCGGTGTAAGGCACGCGGCCGGTCGAGACCAGCACGACATCGGCTTCGATGATCTCAGCCTTGCCTTCGCCCTTCGCCGGCTCGACGGTCGCTTTAAGAGTCTTGCCCGATGAATCGACCGCGGTGACCTTCGACGACAATTTGAAGGTCACGCCCTGCTTTTCCAGCAAACGCTGCGACTGCTTGCGCACTTCACCGTCCATGCCGGGCAGAATGCCGTCGAGGAATTCAACGACCGTCACCTTCGCGCCGAGACGGCGCCACACCGAGCCGAGCTCGAGGCCGATGACGCCAGCGCCGATCACCAGCAGATTCTTCGGTACCTCCGACAGCGACAACGCGCCGGTCGACGACACGATACGCTTCTCGTCGATGTCGATGCCGCGCAGCCTGGCGACATCCGAGCCAGTGGCGATGACGATGGATTTGGTCTCAAGTGTCGTCGTCTTGCCGTCGGCGGCCGTCACTTCGACCTTGCCTGCCGCTGCGATGCGGCCGGTGCCGAAAACGGTTTCGACCTTGTTCTTCTTGAACAGGAACTCGACGCCCTTGACGTTGCCATCAACGGCGTCCTGCTTGAACTGGAGCATGGTTTTGAGATCGAGCTTCGGCGCCGGAACGCCAATGCCCATCTTGGCAAATGAATGCCCGGCTTCCTCGAACAGTTCGGAAGCGTGCAGCAGCGCCTTCGACGGAATGCAGCCAATGTTGAGGCAGGTGCCGCCGAGCGTCTTTTCCTTCTCGACCACCGCGGTCTTGAGGCCGAGCTGCGCCGCGCGAATGGCGCAGACATAGCCGCCGGGGCCCGAGCCGATGACGATGAGATCGTAAGCCATGGAAAAACTCCGCACTTTGCGTCGTCATGCCCGGCCTCGTGCCGGGCATCCCGCTTAGGAAGGCACAGTGCCCGCCTTATCGGGATGGCCGGGTCAAGCCCGGCCATGACAGTAATGAATGACGATTAAAGGTCGAGAACCAATCTTGCTGGATCTTCGAGGTTTTCCTTCACGCGCACCAGGAACGTCACGGCCTCGCGGCCATCGACGATGCGGTGATCGTAGGACAGCGCCAGATACATCATCGGGCGGATTTCGATCTTGCCGCCGATCGCCATCGGCCGCT
>JBAZSM010000043.1:0-15345 GCA_041662425.1 Pseudolabrys sp. | reverse complement strand
CTCCTTGATCTTGTGCATACCGAGAATTCCGGACTGCGGCGCGTTGAGGATCGGCGTCGACATCAGCGAACCGTAGACGCCGCCGTTCGAGATCGTGAACGTGCCGCCCTGCATTTCGTCAATCTTGAGCTGGCCGTCGCGCGCGCGCTTGCCGTACTCGTTGATCTTCTTCTCGACGCCGGCGAGCGACAGAAAATCGGCGTCGCGCACCACCGGCACGACGAGGCCCTTCTCAGTGCCGACGGCGACGCCGATGTGATAATAATTTTTGTAGACCAGATCGGTGCCGTCGATCTCGGCATTGACCGCCGGAACGTCCTTGAGCGCCGCGATACAGGCGCGCACGAAGAAGCCCATGAAGCCGAGCTTGACGCCGTGCTTCTTCTCGAACAAGTCCTTGTACTGATTGCGCAGCGCCATCACCGCGGTCATGTCGACCTCGTTGAAAGTGGTGAGCATGGCGGCGGTGTTCTGGGCATCCTTCAGGCGGCGCGCGATGGTCTGGCGCAGCTTGGTCATGCGCACGCGCTCTTCGCGCGAGGCATCGTCCGGCGCCGACGGCGCGCGCATCTGCACGGGCGCCGATACGGGCGTCGGGGCCGACGCGGCGCGCTCGATGGCGGCGAGCATGTCGCCTTTGGTCACCTGGCTGTGCAGGCCGGTTCCCGACACAGTCGCTGGATCGACCCCACTTTCGGCCGCGAGCTTCTTCACCGATGGCGGCTGCGCGGTGTTGACCGCGGCGGCAGTGAGTGCGGGAGCCGGCGGTGGCGTCGCGGGCTTGGCCGCGGCGGCAGCAGGAGCCGCGGCGGGTGCTGCGATTTTGGCGCCGGCGGCGCCGTCCTTGATCGAGCCGAGAATGGCGCCGACGCCGACGGTGTCGCCATCCTTCGCCGCGATTTCGCCGAGCACGCCGGCAGCCGGCGCCGGCACTTCCAGTGTCACCTTGTCGGTTTCGAGTTCGACAAGCGGCTCGTCGACAGCGACAGCGTCGCCCGGCTGCTTGAACCATTTGCCGACGGTGGCCTCGGTGACGGATTCGCCGAGAGTGGGCACGCGGATGTCAGTCATGATGATGTCTCTTGCCTCAGAATGTTCTGCGTCATGGCCGGGATTTCCCGGCCATCAAATTCGCGGCGGCGGGCCGGCTGTTAACCCAGCGCCTCGTCAAGGAACTGCTTGAGCTGCGCGACGTGCTTCGACATCTGGCCAACCGCGGTCGACGCCGAAGCCGGACGGCCCGCATAACGGGCGCGGCGATGCTTGGCGCTGATCTGGTTCAGAACCCATTCGAGATAGATGTCGACAAAAACCCAGGCGCCCTGATTGCGCGGCTCTTCCTGGCACCAGACGATTTCCGCCTGCTTGAAGCGGGTCAGTTCGGTAATCAGCGCCTTGGTCGGGAACGGATAGAGCTGCTCGACGCGCAGCAGGTAGATGTCGTCGACGCCGCGCTTCTCGCGCTCCTCGTAAAGATCATAGTAGACCTTGCCCGAGCACAACACGACGCGACGGATCTTGTCGTCGGCGGCGAGCTTGATCTTCTCGTTCGGCAGCGACTGCGCGTCGTCCCACAGCAGACGGTGGAACGAGGTGCCGGCGTCGAACTCGGCGAGGCTCGACACCGCCCGCTTGTGGCGCAGCAGCGACTTCGGCGTCATCAGGATCAGCGGCTTGCGGATCTCGCGCTTGAGCTGGCGGCGCAGGACATGGAAATAGTTCGCCGGCGTCGTGCAGTTGGCGACCTGCATGTTGTCTTCGGCGCACATCTGCAGGAAGCGCTCGAGACGCGCCGAGGAGTGCTCCGGACCCTGGCCTTCATAGCCGTGCGGCAACAGGCAGACGAGGCCCGACATGCGCAGCCACTTGCGTTCGCCCGATGAGATGAACTGGTCGAACACGACCTGCGCGCCGTTGGCGAAGTCGCCGAACTGCGCTTCCCACAAAGTCAGCGAATTCGGCTCGGCGGTCGAGTAGCCATACTCAAAGCCGAGCACAGCCTCTTCCGACAGCATCGAGTTGAGCACATCGTACTTCACCGGGCCTTTGGCCAGCTGATTGAACGGCACGTATCGCTTTTCGGTCTCCTGATCGAACAGCACCGAATGGCGCTGCGAGAAGGTGCCGCGCTCGGAATCCTGGCCCGACAGGCGGACCGGGTTGCCGTCCTTGATCAGCGTGCAGAAGGCCAGGCCTTCGGCGGTCGCCCAGTCGATGCCTTGGCCGGTTTCGATCGCCTTGGCGCGGTTGTCGAGGAACCGCTGCACCGTCTTGTGGACGCTGAAGTCCTTCGGCACCGTGGTGATGGCCTTGCCGATCGAACGCAATTCGTCGAGCGCCACGCCGGTGTTGCCTTTGCGCGGATCGTCGGCTTCCTGCGCGGCCTTCAGGCCCGACCAGCGGCCGTCGAGCCAGTCCGCCTTGTTGGGCTTGTAGGCCTGACCGGCCTCGAACTCGGCATCGAGCCGGGTGCGCCAGTCGGCCTTCATCTTGTCGATTTCGCCTTCGGTAACGACGCCTTCGGCGATCAGCTTCTTGGAATAGATTTCCAGCGTCGTCGGATGCGAGCGGATCTTCTTGTACATCATCGGCTGGGTGAAGGCCGGCTCGTCGCCTTCGTTGTGACCGAAGCGGCGGTAGCAGAACATGTCGATGACGACCGGCTGCTGGAACTTCATCCGGTATTCGGTCGCGACCTTGGCGGCGAAAACCACCGCTTCCGGATCGTCGCCATTGACGTGCAGAATGAGCGCCTCGATCATCTTGGCGACATCCGACGGATAGGGTGACGAACGCGAGTAACGCGGATAGGTCGTGAAACCGATCTGGTTGTTGACGATGAAGTGCAGCGAACCGCCGGTGCGGTAGCCCTTGAGGCCCGACAGGCCGAAGCATTCGGCCACCACGCCCTGCCCGGCGAAAGCCGCGTCGCCATGGATCAGCAGCGGCATCACCATGGTACGGTCTTCCGGCGTCGCGCCGTGCTGCTCCTGCTTGGCGCGCACCTTGCCGAGCGTCACCGGATCGACGATTTCGAGATGCGACGGGTTCGGCGTCAGCGACAGATGCACTTTGTTGCCATCGAACTCGCGGTCCGACGAGGCGCCGAGGTGATACTTCACGTCACCGGAGCCTTCGATGTCGTCCGGGGTCGCCGAGCCGCCCTTGAATTCGTGGAACAGCACGCGGTGCGGCTTGGCCATCACCTGCGTCAGCACGTTGAGGCGGCCGCGATGCGGCATGCCGACGCAAATTTCCTTCACGCCGAGATTACCGCCGCGCTTGATGATCTGCTCGAGCGCAGGGATCAGCGATTCGCCGCCATCGAGGCCGAAGCGCTTGGTGCCGGTGAACTTGACGTCGAGAAATTTTTCGAAACCTTCGGCTTCGACCATCTTGTTGAGGATGGCGCGCTTGCCTTCACGCGTGAACTGGATTTCCTTGTCCTTGCCCTCGATCCGCTCCTGGATCCACGCCTTCTGCGCGGCGTTCGAGATGTGCATGAATTCGACGCCGAGCGTCTGGCAATAGGTGCGGCGCAGGATGGCGACGATTTCGCGCATCGACGCGAATTCGAGGCCGAGCACGTTGTCGAGGAAGATCTTGCGATCGAGATCGGCTTCGGTGAAGCCGTACGACTCGGGCTGCAGCTCCGCCTCGTTGGGCTCCGCCTGGATGCCGAGCGGATCGAGATTGGCGTGGAAGTGACCGCGCATGCGATAGGCGCGGATCAGCATCAGCGCGTGGATCGAATCGCGCGTCGCCTGCATGACGTCGGCATTGGTGAGCTCGACGCCCTTGGCCTGGGCCAAAGGCTGCAATTTGGTTGAGATCTTCTCGCCGATTTTCTTCTCGGTTTCGGCCCACTGGCCGTCGAGCGCGGCGACCAGATCGCCGTTCGGGCGCGCCGGCCAGTTCGGCTTCGTCCAGGAAGCGCCAGCCGCCGATTTCACGACATCGGCGCTGTTGTCCTTCAACGCCTCGAAGAAGGTCCGCCACTCGGCTTCGACCGAGTTCGGGTCTTTTTCGAAGCGGGCCTGGAGGTCTTCGATGTAGGCGGCGTTGCCGCCGTAGAGGAATGACGTCTGGGCGAAAGCGGCGTTGGCGTCTTGGCGGGACATGGCGTTTAAATCCTGGCGCGGCGCAATTGCCGCGCTTTTTTTTGCGTTTGCGCGAGGCAGTCCAAACCGCGATTCCCGCCTCCGGCAGACCGGAATCGGCTTGATTGGACGCGCCAACCCGGGTTTTGCAACCCGCGCCGGCGAGCCTCACTCTTAAACCTATTTATGACGTAGTTAAGTCGAAAAAAGCATAGAAATGAATGCTAGTTTACTTCTTTAGCCGCCTCTGTGCGACCTCGCCCTGGCCCATCGTCAGACCCCGTTCTATCTTGCCGCGAACCCGTGATGGTGGTGACCTTGAGGTTGTGCGACCTGCCTGACGCCAATCTAAGGAGACGCATGATGACGGTCGCAGTGCGTCCCGAGACAAGCCGTCTGTTGTCCTGGGCGGTCGTCGTCGCGGCGGCCCTCGCGCTTTTCAGCCTCGTTGCCGTTTCGCCGCATCACCCGATCTACGACGAAGCGTGGTACCTCGACACGCTACAGCTCTTGAGCCGCGACGGCCTCTCGGTTGCTTTCCTGCGGGACTTCCCCGGCGCCGCCGGGCCGACTTTCACCTTCGTCTTCCACGTAGCGGATGCCGTGTTCGGCCTCGCGTTTCCGTGGTTGCGATTCGTGAACGTCGCATTGCTCGCCGCCACCGCCGTGCTGATCGGGCGTTGCCTGGCCGGGACCCCGAACGCCAAACTTTCCGCGGCCATGCTGACGGTTTTGCCGACCACCGGCGTCGCCGCCGGAATGGCGCTGACTGAAATGCCGGCGGCATTCTTCGCCGTCGCCGCGATCGCGCTGCTGGTGCAAGCATTCGCAACGCGCCATACGCCCGCGATCGCATTCGCGGCGATCGGCGGCGTCGCGCTCGCCGCCGCCATCCTCGGCCGTCAAAACTATCTCTTGCTGCTGCCTTGCCTGGCGCTGGCGGTTCGCTGGAGCGACGGACGCCCAAACCAGCCTGACCTCGTGCGTGTCGCGATGCTCGCGGCCGTCACGCTGCTGATCGTGACGCCGGTCTTTGTACTGTGGGGCGGGCTGGTACCGTCGCGTACAGCCTGGAGCACGACGGGGCTGGCGCCCGGCAACGTCGTGCGCGGCGCCGGATATGCCGGCTTGATCGTGCTGCTGCTGGCGCCGGAAATCTGTGCGCCGCTGCTGCGCAGGCGTGCCTTCATCGCCCTGATTGCCTTCATCAGCATCCCGGTCGCGATGTTATTCGTCGACGCCTTCGTGCCGATGCGATCGACCATACGTGCTCTGTTCGGCCATGGCGGCATGGTGATCGTGGCCACGGTCGCCAGCTATCTTGTATCGCTGGCGGCGCTGTCGTTTCTGTCGTGTTTCGCGCTGCATCTGTGGCGCTATCGCGACGCGTGGCTGATCCGCTTTGCCGGCACGGCGGTTGTTCTCGGCCTCGCGTCGAATGCCAAGATCACGCACCAGTTCTCATCGCGTTATGTGTTTATCGTGTTGCCGCTGATCGTCATCGCGGTGGCGCCGGCCATGCGCATCGCATGGCATACGCCCATCCGAATGACGATCGCCGCCAGCATCAGTCTGGCGGCGATCGCTTCGTATTATTTCGCACCGTAAAAACGGCGGCGAATTTGTTGGCTACTTGTTACCCTTGAGGACGTCGACCAGGGTTTTGCCGATGCGCGCCGGCGACGGCGAAACACGGATCCCGGCCGCTTCCATCGCCGCGCTCTTCGACTTGGCGTCGCCCTTGCCGCCGGAGATGATCGCGCCGGCATGACCCATGCGGCGTCCGGGAGGCGCGGTGACGCCGGCGATGAAGCCGACCATCGGCTTCTTGCGGCCCTTCTTGGCCTCGTCGATCAGGAACTGCGCTGCGTCCTCCTCGGCCGAGCCACCGATTTCGCCGATCATGACGATCGAGGTGGTCTTCGGGTCGGCGAGGAACTTCTCGAGCATGTCGATGAATTCGGTGCCCTTGACCGGATCGCCGCCGATGCCGACTGCCGTGGTCTGGCCGAGGCCTTCGCGCGACGTCTGGAACACGGCTTCATAAGTCAGCGTGCCGGAACGCGACACGATGCCGACCGAGCCGGGTTTGAAGATGTTCCCCGGCATGATGCCGATCTTGCACTCGCCGGCGGTCATGACGCCCGGGCAATTCGGCCCGATAAGGCGCGACTTCGAACCCGACAGCGCGCGCTTGACCTTGACCATGTCCATCACCGGAATGCCTTCGGTGATACAGACGATCAGCGGGATTTCAGCCTGGATCGCCTCGCAGATCGCGTCGCCGGCGCCCGGCGGCGGCACATAGATCACGCTGGCGTCGCAGCCGGTCTTGTCGCGCGCTTCGGCAACCGTATCGAACACCGGCAGATCGAGATGCGTCGAGCCGCCTTTGCCCGGCGAGGTGCCGCCGACCATCTTGGTGCCGTAGGCGATCGCCTGCTGCGAATGGAAGGTGCCGTTCTTGCCGGTGAAGCCCTGGCAGATGACCTTGGTGTTCTTGTCGATGAGGATGGACATTACGCAGCCTCCTTCACCGCTTTGACAATCTTTTGCGCGGCATCGTCGAGATCGTCACCCGAGGTGACGTTGAGCCCCGACTCCTTGATGATCTTCTTGCCGAGCTCGACATTGGTGCCTTCGAGGCGAACCACCAGCGGCACTTTCAGCCCCACTTCCTTCACCGCGGCGACGACGCCTTCGGCGATAACATCGCACTTCATGATGCCGCCGAAGATGTTGACCAGGATGCCCTTCACGTTCGGATCGGAGGTGATGATCTTGAACGCCGCTGTCACCTTTTCCTTGGTGGCCGAACCGCCGACGTCGAGGAAGTTCGCCGGCTCCATGCCGTAGAGCTTGATGATGTCCATCGAGGCCATCGCCAGGCCGGCGCCGTTGACCATGCAACCGATCTGGCCGTCGAGCGCGATGTAGTTGAGGTCGTATTTCGACGCCTCCACTTCCTTGGCGTCCTCTTCGGTGATGTCGCGCAGCGCCATCACATCCGGATGACGATAAAGCGCGTTGTCGTCGAAGCCGACCTTGGCGTCGAGGCAGATGATCTTGGCATCCTTGGTGATCACCAGCGGGTTGATCTCCAGGAGGCTCATGTCCTTGGCGGTAAAGGCGGCGTAGAGCTTCGGCAGAATATCGCCGAGTTGCTTGGCGAGATCGCCCGAAAGGCTCAGTGCCTGGGCGGCGCGGCGCGCGTGATGCGGCATGAAGCCGGTCGCCGGATCGACCGAGAAACTGATGATCTTTTCGGGCGTGTCATGCGCGACCTTCTCGATATCCATGCCGCCTTCCGTCGAGACGACGAAGGCGACGCGCGAGGTTTCGCGGTCGACCAGCGCTGAGAGATAAAACTCCTTGTCGATCGCCGAGCCTTCTTCGATGTAGAGGCGATTGACGACCTTGCCCTTGGGCCCGGTCTGATGCGTGACCAAAGTCGAACCGAGAATGCGGGTCGATTCGGTCTTCACGTCATCGACGGATTTGACCACCTTGACGCCGCCGGCCTTGCCGCGGCCGCCGGCGTGGATCTGGGCTTTCACCACCCAGACCGGACCGCCGAGCTCGTTGGCGGCCTTGATGGCTTCGTCGACGGTGAAGGCGGGGATGCCGCGCGGCACCGGGACGCCGAACTCCTTCAAGACGGCTTTCGCCTGATACTCGTGAATATTCATCCGGCTGTCCCTACCCCTTTTTTGCCGCCGGGCTCCGCAACAGGCGGAGCCCGACCGGCTGTTATTAGTTAGCCAAAGTCGGCGCGATCTTCTTGCAGGCGTCGACCAGACCCTGCACCGACGCGACCGACTTCTCGAACGCGCTGCGCTCCGCGCCGCTGAATTCGACTTCCACCACGCGTTCGACGCCCTTGGCGCCAAGCACCACCGGCACGCCGACGTAAAGGTCCTTCACGCCGTATTCGCCGTTGAGCCAGGCCGCGCAGGGCAGCACGCGTTTCTTGTCGAGCAGATAGCTTTCCGCCATGGCGATGCCGGAGGCCGCCGGCGCGTAGAAGGCCGAACCGGTCTTGAGCAGGTTGACGATTTCGGCGCCGCCGTTGGCTGTGCGCTTGACGATCTCATCGATGCGGGCCTGCGTGGTCCAGCCCATCTTGACGAGATCGGGCACCGGAATGCCGGCAACGGTCGAATAGCGCGTCAGCGGCACCATGGTGTCGCCGTGACCGCCGAGCACGAAGGCGGTGACGTCTTCAACCGACACGTTGAACTCGTCGGCGAGGAAGTAGCGGAAACGGGCCGAATCAAGCACGCCGGCCATGCCGACGACCTTCTGCGGCGGCAGGCCGGACGACTTCTGCAGGGCCCACACCATCGCGTCGAGCGGATTGGTGATGCAGATCACGAAGGCGTTCGGCGCGTATTTCGCGATGCCGGCGCCGACCTGGCCCATGACCTTGAGATTGATGTCGAGCAGATCGTCACGGCTCATGCCCGGCTTGCGCGGCACGCCCGCGGTGACGATGCAGACGTCGGCGCCTTCAATCGCTTCATACGAATTGGCGCCGGTGAATTTGGCGTCGAAGTCGTTGACCGGGGACGATTCGGCGATGTCGAGGGCCTTGCCCTGCGGAATGCCTTCCATGACGTCGAACATGACGACGTCGCCCAACTGCTTGAGGCCAATAAGGTGGGCCAGCGTGCCACCGATCTGGCCAGCGCCAATCAATGCGATTTTATTACGCGCCATGATGGGAAAACTCTTTGCTGCTGCCGCGGAGCGCGGCCGCCGCTGACTTAGCGATTTTGCTGTGATGCAGCAACATTCCCGCCCTGTTTTCTTATCGTGTATACATTATACCAGCAGAGGATGCGACCAAAGTCCAGTGCGGATTTGATCCGCCGCCGCGGTGCGCCGCCGGACATGCGATAGTCGTCGGACGACGAGCAAGGACCGCGGCCGTGGCGATATTCCGTATTCCGATGAAGGCACTATGGCGTGCGTTGGGACCCGGGCTGGTCACCGGCGCCGCCGACGACGACCCGAGCGGCATCGCCACCTATTCACAGGCCGGCGCCCAGTTCGGCTATGCGCTTTTGTGGACCCTGTTTCTCACGCTGCCGTTCATGACCGCGATTCAGGTCATCAGCGCGATGATCGGCTGGCAAACCCGCCGCGGCCTGTCGACAAACATCGCGCGCGTCCTGCCGCGCGCCGTGCTGTATCCGCTGATTGGCTCGTTGCTTGTCGCCAACACGCTCAATATCGCCGCCGACCTTGCCGCGATGGGAGAAGCGCTGCGACTTGTCGCCGGCGGCTCCGCGCTGATCTTCGCCGTGCTGTTCGGCGTCGTCTGCCTGCTGGCGGAAGTTTTCATCCCCTATCACCGCTATGCCGGCATCCTGAAGCTCATGACGATGGTGCTTCTGTTTTATGTCGCGGCGGCATTCAGCGTGAACGTGCCGTGGGGCGAAGTCGCGCTCGCGACATTCGTCCCGGCCGTTTCGTTCGACCACGCTACGATGCTGATGGTGGTCGCGGTCTTCGGCACAACGATCAGCCCGTATCTGTTTTTCTGGCAGGCCTCGCAGGAAGCCGAGGAATCCCGGCTGAGCCACCGCAAGCGCCGGCCCGGCACCGCGGCGACGAGCACCTTCCGGACCATCTCGGTCGATACCTGGGTCGGCATGTTCTTTTCGAACATGGTGGCCTTCTTCATCATCGTGACCACGGCGGCCACGCTGCACACGCACGGCATCACACATATCGATACGGCGGCGCAGGCGGCGGAGGCGTTGCGTCCGGTCGGCGGTCCGTTTGCCTTTGCATTGTTCGCGCTCGGTATTATCGGCACCGGCCTTCTGGCGGTACCGGTGCTGGCCGGCTCCGCGGCTTATGCCGTTGCCGATGTCTTCAAGTTGCCCGGCAGCCTCGAATTGCCGTTCAATCGCGCCATCGGCTTTTACGCCATCGTCGCCGCTGCGACTTTGGGCGGGGCGGCGCTCGCCGTCACCAATATCGATCCGATCGCAATGCTGTTCTGGACCGCCGTCGTCAACGGCGTCGTCGCGGTGCCGATCATGGTGGCGATGATGATCGTCGCGTCCAGCAAGCGCGATTCCAAACTGGCGTTGCCGCGCTGGCTCATCGTACTCGGCTGGCTCGCGGCGGCGCTGATGGCCGTCGTTGTCGGCCTGCTGATCTGGACCAGCCTGGTCTAGCCGCGGAGCGCGGGAATTCCGGAATTCGCAGGCTTGGTCGGCTTATGTCTCGACAATCTTGTCGGACCAGGCCGCGGCTTCCGCCGTGCGCGGGCCGTGCGGCAAACCCAGATAGGATTGCGACCGCATTTCGAACAGGCGCGATGCCGTGCGTTTGAATTCATTGGCCTCGTAGCCGTCGGTGCCGGTGTAGAGATTTTCCGGCGAGGCTTCCGCCGACGCCAGCAGCTTCACGGCGTGGTCGTACAGCGTATCGACCAGAATGATGAAGCGCTTGGCCTCGTTGCGACGCGACTGATCCATGACCGGAATGCGGTCGATGATCAGAGTGTGGAATTCCAGCGCGATTTTGAAAAAATCGGATGCGGCCAAAGGTTGCGAGCACAGGTCGCTGAAGTCAAAGCGGGCGACGCCCATGGCCGCCTTCGGCACCTTCACGATGTGGCCTTTGACGATCAGTTCGTGCCGCGTGCCTTCGGCGTGGCCGACCAGATTGTGCCAGGCTGCGTCAAGTGCGGCTTGCGCCCTTGCATCCGGCGGCACGTACCAGGCATTCACGCCGGTGAGTTTCTCCAGCCGGAAATCGGTGCGGGCATTGAGTCGCGCCACTTCGCATTGCTGCTCGAGCAGCCGCAGAAACGGCACGAACAGCGCGCGGTTGAGGCCGTCTTTGTAGAGGTCGCGCGGCGCCAGGTTGGATGTCGCCACCATCACCACGCCGCGCTCGAACAGGCGCGTGAACAGCCGGCCGAGGATCATCGCGTCGGCGATATCCGTGACGTGAAATTCGTCGAAGCAGAGCAATTGCGTCTCGTCCGCGATCGCATTGGCCGCATGCAGGATCGGATCCTGGTCGGGCACGGCGCCGGCTTTGATTTCCTGGCGGTAGTGGTGAACGCGCTCATGGACGTCGGCCATGAACTCGTGGAAATGCGCCCGGCGCTTTTTCTCGACCGCGCTCGATTCGTAGAACAGGTCCATGAGCATGGTCTTGCCGCGGCCGACCTCGCCATAGACGTAGAGCCCCTTCACCGGGGTGTTGGTCGCCCTCTTGGCAAACAACCAGCCGAGCGACGACGATTTCCGCGACAGCAGCCGCTCCTGGAGCCGCTGCTCGAGTGCGGCGAAATGCCGGGCAAGCTCCGCCTGCGCCGGGTCGGCCTCGATTTTTCCAGAGGCAACCAGCGCCGCGTAGCGGCTGGAAAAGGTCTCAGGCATGAAATCTGGTGGGAGCAAGATGCGGGCCGGGAGCGGTCGCGCGCACTGCTAAGGCCTATGGGTTGCCCTGTAAATCGCTCCGCCGGGCAAAAGCGACGCTGTCGCCCGCAAGGCCGCCATGTTGCGCAACATGCCGCAGCAAAACCGCTGTCACGGCGCAACTTACTGACGCAATATGCTGCATTGCGAGTTCCCGTAATCCATTGTTAGTCATGCATTTTTTGCAATGGCGCCCCCCGTCGACGAACGAAGGGTCGCTTTCTTGCTGCATCGCACCATATACATGCGCACAAACAGTGAGTCGGCGGTGGGGGGGGGGCCAACGACTCGTCGGATGCTGGATTAAGGACCAACGGTCATGAACGAACCCCTGCCCGGCGGCGGCGCCGTCCGCAAATTGTGGCCGGCCGAAGCCGATGCCTACCGCGATCACCTGCTGCGGCTTGACCGCGAGAGCCGCAACACCCGCTTCTCCGGCGCCGTGTCCGACGAGTTCATCGCCGAGCATGCCGCCAGCATTCGCGAGCTGGGCGTCATCGTGCACGGCTTCTTCCTCGACGGCGTCCTGCGCGGCGCCGCCGAATTGCGCCCGGTCGGGCCGCTGTTCGGCCATGAAGCCGAAGCCGCCTTCAGCATCGAGAAGGACTGGCAGAGCCATGGCGTCGGCACCGCCCTGCTCGAGCGCACTTTGCTGTCGGCGCGCAACCGCGGCATCCGCCTGCTGCGCATGGATTGCCTCGCCGGCAACCGCCGCATGCAGCAGCTGGCGCGCAAGTTCGAAGCCGACTTCACCTTCGATTTCGGCAGCGTGGTCGGCGAAGTCAAAGCGGCGCGCTACACGCCGCTGTCGATCGCCCGCGAAATGATGGCGGACGCCCATGGCGTGACAAATGCCATGCTCGACGCGCAGCTGCGTCTGTTCGGCGCGGCGTAAGATTCGCCCGCCTAGGCGCCGAGCGGATAGCTCTCTTCCACCACATAAGGCCCTCCTCCCGTCGAAGCGCGGGAGGAGAACAGCACGAACCGCGTGACCGGAAACGGCGCGGTGCGGAAGTAGCCGCGCGCCGACAGATAGTCCGCGACATCGAGGCTCGATGCCTGCCGCAGCCGCGCCAGCGTCACATGCGGCGTGAACTTGCGCGTTTCCGGTTCAAGCCCGATGCGGCGCATCAGCCGCTCGTGCTCGGCCTGCAGGTCCGCCAATTCCGGCTGCGCCGCGACCGCGGCAATCACCGCGCGCGGGCGGCGGCCGCCGAAAGATGAAAGCCCCTCGAAATGCAGGTCGAATGCGGGTTTTCTGACATCGGCGAGTATCGATGCCGCGTCGCTGGCCTCGCGATCGCCGATATCGCCGAGAAAGCGCAGCGTGATGTGATAATTGTCCGGATCGATCCAGCGCGCGCCCGGCAATCCGCCGCGCAACATGCCCAGCGCCTGCGCGACGCCGGACGGAATCTCGATACCGGTGAACAAGCGCGGCATGGGGTGGCAGCCTATCCAGTTTCTCCGTCATGCCCGGCCTCGCGCCGGGCATCCACGTCTTCCCTGATGGGAGTTCAAGACGTGGACGGCCGGCACAAGCCCGGCCATGACGCAATGGTGGCGGATCAATTGGTTCGCGTCTTCGCTCGCGCGATCAGCTCTTCGACCTTCGGCAGGATATTCGTCACGATGATATCGACGCCCGCCGGATTCGGATGCATGCCGTCGCGCTGGTTGAGTTTGTCGTTCGCGGCGACGCCTTCAAGAAAGAACGGATAGAAAATATTGCCATGCGCCTTGGCAAGGTCCGAAAACATCGCATCGAATTTCGCAACATAGTCCGGGCCCATATTCGGCGGCGATTTCATCCCGGCGAGCAGCACCGGAATTTTCCGGGCATCGAGCTTCGACAGAATCTGGTCGAGCGCCGATTTCGTCACGTCGGGGCTCACGCCACGCAAGGCGTCATTGGCGCCGAGTTCGAGAACCACCGCGTCGGTGTCGTCCGGCACCGACCAGGAAAATCGGTCGAGCCCGCCGGTCGCCGTATCGCCCGACACGCCGGCATTGATCATCTCGGTGTCATAGCCTTTGGCCTTCAGCGCCGCCTGCAGCTTGGTGGGAAAGGCGTCCTCGACCGCCAGGCCGTAGCCGGCGCTCAGGGAGTCGCCCAGGACGACGATTTTCACGGAATTGTCAGCGGCCGACGCCGGAATTGGGCCCAAAAGACCGGCAATTGTCAGCAGAATCGCCGCACCCTGTTGGACCCGGCCGAAAATTTCCCCATATGACGGCAATCGCATTTGGTGGAGCACCATGAAAGCACCTTCCGAGACGATGCCAGCGATTGCACTGGCTGGCGTCAATCTCTCGCTTGGGCATGAAGCCGCCCGCGTTCATATCCTCAAGGACATCGACCTGAATATAGGCAGAGGCGAGGCAATTGGCCTCGTCGGCCCCTCCGGCTCGGGCAAATCGACGCTGCTGATGGTGATGGCCGGCCTCGAACGCGCCGACAGCGGCACGGTAATGGTGGCCGGCGAAAACCTGAGTGAACTGAGCGAGGACGAACTCGCCCGTTTCCGCGGCCTCAATGTCGGCATCGTCTTCCAGTCCTTTCATCTGATCCCGACCATGACGGCGCTGGAGAACGTCGCGGTGCCGCTCGAACTGGCCGGCATCGACGACGCGCTGGACCGCGCGCGCGCCGAGCTCGACATGGTCGGCTTAAGCGGCCGCCTGAACCACTATCCGGCGCAACTGTCGGGCGGCGAACAGCAGCGCGTCGCGGTCGCCCGCGCACTGGCGCCGAACCCGTCGATCCTGGTCGCCGATGAACCGACCGGCAATCTCGACGAGGACACCGGCAAGCAGATCGTCGAACTGCTGTTCAAGGGCTACGAGAAACACGGCGCGACGCTTGTGCTGGTCACGCACGATCCGGCGCTGGCGCAGAAATGCGGCCGCGTCGTGCGCCTGCGCTCGGGGCATATCGAGACCCCGGCATGACCATCTCGCGCTGGCTTCCCTTACGCTACGCGCTGCGCGAAATGCGCGGCGGCCTCGGCGGCTTTTACATCTTCATTGCCTGCATCGCGCTCGGCGCCATGTCGATCGCCGGCGTCGGCTCGCTGGCGGCCAGCCTGTCCGACGGACTGGCGCGCGAAGGCCGCGTCATTCTCGGCGGCGATCTGTCGTTCAACCTGATCCAGCGCGAAGCCAAGCCCGAGGAAATGGCTTTCCTCAAAGCCCGCGGCGAGGTCTCGACCACGGCCAGCCTGCGCGCCATGTCGCGCACCGAAAGCGGCGACGCGACTTTGGTCGAACTCAAAGCCGTCGACAAAGCCTATCCGCTGTTCGGCGCGGTGACGCTCGATCCCGCCGGCCCGCTCGATGAAGCGCTGGCCAAACGCGATGGCGCTTATGGCGCGGTTGCCGACCCGACGCTGCTGGCGCGGCTGGCCATCGCGCCCGGCGCTCGCATCACCGTCGGCAATACCGAGTTCATCATTCGCGCCGCGCTCGCCAACGAGCCGGACAAGCTCGCGGTCGGCATCGGCTTCGGCCCGCGGCTGCTGGTCAGCGATGAAGCGCTGCGCGCCACCGGGCTGCTGCAGCCGGGCAGCCTCGTGCGCTGGCGCTATCAATTGAAGCTGCCGGGCGACGGCAACGATCAGAGCGTCAAGGCGGTCACGACGCAGGCCCGCGCGCAATTGCCCGAAGCCGGATGGGAAATCCGCAACCGCAGCAATGCCTCGCCGCAGCTCGAGCGCAATGTCGAACGCTTCACGCAATTCCTCACCATTGTCGGCCTGACCGCGCTGCTGGTCGGCGCCGTCGGTGTCTGCAACGCC